>NZ_CP107836.1:4222886-4826156 GCF_036346615.1 Streptomyces sp. NBC_00523
TGCGCGCGTTCCCCGGCCGGGGCATCCGGATCTGGGGCGCCCGCACCCTCTCCTCCGACCCGGCCTGGCGCTACCTCAACGTCCGCCGGCTCTTCAACTACCTGGAGGAGTCCATCCTCCTGGGCACCCAGTGGGTCGTGTTCGAGCCCAACGACGACCGCCTCTGGTCGAGCATCCGGCGCAACGTCACCGCGTTCCTCTCCGAGGAGTGGCGCCGGGGCGCGCTCTTCGGCCGTACGGCGGAGGAGGCGTTCTACGTCAAGTGCGACCGGGACAACAACCCGCAGGAGTCCATCGACCTCGGCCAGGTCGTCTGCGAGATCGGTGTCGCGCCCGTGAAGCCGGCGGAGTTCGTCGTCTTCCGCCTCTCCCAGTTCTCGGACAGCACGAGCCTCGTGGACGAGTGACCGCAGCCCTCTCCCGCAGCAACTCAGCAGACGACGACAGCGAACGGAACAGGTGACACACAGTCATGGCAGAGGGCGACGCTCTTTCCACCCACGTCTTCGGCGTGCAGCTCGGCGGCTATCTCGTGGAGTCCATCCAGGAGATCAGCGGCCTCACCGTCGAGGAGGAGGTGGTGGAGGTCCGGCAGGTGACCTCCACCGGCAAGCAGATCATCCGCAAGCAGCCCGGCGCGCGGCAGGCCGGCGAGGTGACGATCACCCGGGGACTCGATAAGAGCAGCGAGTTCACCAAGTGGATCAAGGAGACGCTGAACAACGGCGCCGTCGACACCGCGCGGCAGAACCTCACCATCGAGATCAAGGACTCGAAGGGTGACACCGTCCGCCGCATCCAGCTGATGCAGGGCTGGGCCAGCCGCTGGGAGGGCCCCTCGCTGAAGGCCGGCGAGTCCAGCGCGGCGACCGAGACGGTGACCATCACCTTCGAGGAGATCGTGGTCGAATGAGGCGCAGGACCGTTTCCGGCGGCGGCCTCGAAGAGGTCCTGGACAGCCTCGCCGCCGCCGCGCCGGCGCCGGCCGAGGCCGCCCCGGCCCCCGCACCCACCCCGGCCCCGGCCGCCGCGCGCCGTCCCGACGAGTTCGACTTCGAGCTGCCGCGCGGGTACCTGGACGACGAGGGCCGGACCCACCGGACCGGCACCATGCGGCTCGCCACCGCCCGCGACGAGCTGCGTCCGCAGATCGACCTCCGGGTCAAGGAGAACCCCGCGTACCTGAGCGTGGTCCTCCTCAGCCAGGTCATCACCCGTCTCGGCACGATCACCGACGTGCACGCCGGGGTGGTCGAGCGGATGTACGCGACCGACGTGGCGTTCCTCCAGGACTTCTACCGCCGCATCAACAGCGAGGGCCACACCCACGCGGCGGTCACCTGCCCGCTGTGCCAGGGCTCGTTCGAGGTGGACCTGTCGGGTGAGCGCCTGGGGGAATCGTGACGTACGCGCCTTCCCGGCTGCGGGAGGAGATCGCGTACATCGCCTACCACTTCCACTGGCAGCGCGAGGAGATCCTCGACCTCACCCATGGTGAGCGGCAGGAATGGGTGAGGGAGATAGCGCGGATCAACACCCGCGTGAACGAGAGCGGGTGAGGGCGTGGAGTTGAGGGGCTGGTTCCGGCGTGGGCCCGCGAGCGGGCCGGAGTCCGGGGAGGCATCGGCCGCTCCGGACCCGGGAGCGGCCGAGACCTCCCCGCGTCCCGGTGGTCCCGGTGCTGACTGGGACGGCGGGTGGCGCCGGGTCGCGCCGCCGACGGTGACCGTCGCCCGGTCCTCGATCGGCGTCAGCGACGGCCTCCGCTTCCGCTCCCGCCTCGCGTCCTGGCAGAACGTGGCCTACAGCGACGGCGGCCTGGGCCACGCGGTGCTCCCGTCCGCCCCGGTGGGGCTCGTGCACGGCGTGGCCCGGACCCCGGGCACCCCGCGTACCGCGCCCTCGGGGGCGCCGTTGGTGCTGCGCGCGGCTGCGCCTTCGGCGCCCGAGGGCGCCGATACGGGTACGGACCCGGGGCCCACGCCCCCCGGCCCCGGTACGCAGGCCCCGCCGGCGCCCCGGCGTGTCGTCCGGGCCGTCTCCGGCTCGGCGTCCCGCGCCTCCGGCCCCGCCGTGCCGCCGGTGGAGAACCCCGCCCCGGTACGCGCCCGGCGCACCGCGCCCCCGCTGATCGTCGCGCGCCGCCCGGCGAAGGACACCCCGCGCACGGTGTCGGCCGTCCCGTCGTCCGGGGTGCCCGCGCCGGTGGTCCAGCGCCGGACGGACGCACCGGGGGCCCCGGCCGGACCTGGGGTACGGCCTGCTCCGGGCGGGCCCTCGCCCGAACTGCCCTCCATGGACGCCCCCTCGGCCCCGCCCGCCGCTGCGGACTCGCAGCCTTCCGGGCCCGACCTGCCGGTGGTCCAGCGCCGGGCGGACGCGTCCGCCGCCGACCCGGGCGGGCCTGTGGCACGTCCTGCGCCGGGCGCGCCCTCGGGCGACCGGCCCGCCGTGGACGCCCCCTCGGCCCCGCCCGCCGCCGGGCCGGAGCGCCGGGCGGACGCGTCCGCCGTACGCCCGACCCTGGACGGGCAGCCGCCGGTGGCGCTGGACCACGGGCCTGCCGTGCCCGTGGTCCAGCGCCAGGCGGACCGTTCCGGCGCCTCGGAGCAGCCCATGCCGGGCGGGCCTGAGCTGCCGGTGGTGCAACGGCAGGCGGACACGTCCGCCGGTCCGTCCGTGCGTCCGACGCCGGACGGGCAGCCGCCGGTGGCGGTGCCGGGTGGTCCTCCCGTGCCGGTGGTCCGGCGTGAGGCGGACGCCTCCGGAGTTCCGGCCGGGCCCGAACTGCCGGTGGTGCAGCGTCAGGCGGACGCACCCGCGTCTGCCGGTCCGGCGGCCGGTCCCGTTGTACGTCCGACTCTGGATGGGGAGCCGCCGGTGGCGGGCCCGGGTGGTCCTGCCGCGCCGGTGGTGCAGCGGCAGGTGGACGCGTCCGCGTCCCACGGTTCGACGGCCGGTCCTGTCGTACGTCCGACTCTGGATGGGCGGTCGCCCGTAGCGGCCCCGGGGAGCCCCGGCCTGCCGGAGGTCCGGCGTGAGGCGGACGCCTCCGGAGTTCCGGCCGGGCCCGAACTGCCGGTGGTGCAGCGGCAGGCGGACGCACCCGCGTCTGGCGGTCCGGCGGCCGACCCCGTCGTGCGTCCGACGCTGGACGGGCAGCCGCCGGTGGCGGCCCCGGGCGGTCCCGCGCAGGCGGTGGTCCAGCGTCAGGAGGGCGCCTCCGGAGTTCCGGCCGGGCCCGAACTGCCGGTGGTGCAGCGTCAGGCGGACGCACCCGCGTCTGGCGGTCCGGCGGCCGACCCCGTCGTGCGTCCGACGCTGGACGCGCAGCCGCCCGTGGTGGCCCCGGGCGGCCCCGGCCTGCCCGTGGTCCAGCGCCAGGCGGACGCTTCGAGCGCCCCCCTCCTCCCGGTGGTGCAGCGGCACATGGACGCGCCCGCCGGTCCGGCGGACGGTCCCGTGCGGCCTCCCGTGGCGGCCCCGGCCGCCCCCGTCCGGCGCCAGGCGGATGCCTCCGCCGCCCCGGTCCGCCCCACCCTGGGCAAGCCCCTGCGCGAACTCCCCGCAGGAGCGGCCCCCTTCGCCCCGTCCGCCCGCGAGGCGGGCCCCGCGCACCCGGCCCCGCGCACCCCGCCCAGCGCCCCCGGCTCCCACGCCCGCTCCCGGGGCGGACTCGGCGCGCCCCTGTCCGCCCTCCCGCCGACCGCGGGCACCGCGAGGGATGCCGCGCGCCCGGCGCAGCCCGGTCTCGCCGCGCCCTCCGCGATGCCCCTGCGCACCGCCCCCGCCGCGCCACCCGTTGTCCAACGCACCCCGGAGGGGCAACGCACCCCGGAGACGCCCACCGCGCCGCCCGTCATCCAACGCACCCCGGAAGGCCCCGTCCGCGTCCGGCCCGCCCCGCGCCCCGCCCCCGTCCAGCGCTCCCGCGCGCTCCTCGCCGCGCGGACCCTCGTCGTGAGCACCGGGGCCGCCGAAGGGTTCACCGCGCGCGAAGCCGCCGCGTCCCGGCCCGTCGTACCGGCCACCTGGCGGCGCGACACCCCGCGCGCGGAGACCGCTCCCGGCGCCCCGGCCGCCTCCGTCGTCCAGCGGGTCGCCGCCGACCCCGTCGCCGCGCCCCGCCCGCACGCGCCGCTCCCGGCCCGGTCCGCCGCGCCGCAGGAGCCCCCCGTACCGGCCGGGCTCGAACCGCGGCCCGCGCCCCGGGGCCCCGTCGTCCGCCCGCACCCGTCCGGCGGCCCCGCTACCCCCGTACAGCGCCTCGCGATGCCGGTCGCGGCGGAGCCCGGTGCGCCCGCCGCGGGGCCCGAGCCGGAGGGGGGCGCGCCCTCCGTACCGCAGCCCCGCGCCGTACGGCCGAAGGCCCCGCAGGCCGACGCGCAGGCGGTTCAGCGGGCCGTCGCCCACCACGGCCTCGCAGGCGTGCCGGTCACCGTCGTCCAGCGGCAGCCCGCCCAGGCCCCCGCGCCCGAGCGGCCCGCCGAGCCCGCCCCGGACGTGGACGTCGAAGACCTCGCCCGACGCCTCATCGACCCCGTCGCCCGGCTCCTCCGGGCGGACCTGCGGCGGGGCCGCGAACGTTCCGGACGCCCGTACGACGGCCGGCGCTGAGAGAGAAAGCAGCAGATGACGGACAACATCTTCGCGACGAGCGTGTTCTTCAAGCTCACCATCGGCGGCAGCGACCTCGGCGCGTTCCACACCTGCTCGGGGCTCGGCGCCGAGGTGGAGATCGAGCAGTACGCCGAGGGCGGCAACAACGGGTACACCTGGCAGCTGCCGGGACGGATCACGTGGACCAACATCACGCTGACCCGCCCCGTCACCGCCGACACCCTCAAGATCGCCCGCTGGCTGAACGAGACGACGCAACGCGTCGAACGCAAGGACGGCGAGATCGTCGCCCTGCGCCCCGACCTCAGCCGGATCGTCAGCTGGCAGGTGCAGGGGATCGTCCCGGTCCGCTGGCAGGGGCCGTCCTTCGACCCGGCCAGCTCACAGGCGGCCGTCGAGACGCTGGAGATCGCGCACGAAGGGCTGGTGCCCTCCTGATGCGCCGCCACCACCACGCACCGGAAGGAGGGAAACCGTGCCAGCCGCAGCCCGCACGAGCCGTGCCCGCGCACAGCTGACCATCATGGAGCCGCCGTCCGACGTCGGCGCGAAGCCGGGCGGGACCCTCGCCCGGCTGACGCTCCAGTTCAACCCGGCGACGCTCTCGCTGCGCAAGTCCACCGAGTGGCGCCGCACGCCGTCCCGCACGGCGGGCGAGTCCGCGCTGCCCGAATTCGTGGGCAGCGGGCCGCGCTCCCTGTCCCTCGACGTGTTTCTCGACGCCACCGCCACGCACGACAACTCCGTGGAGAAGGCGGTCGAGCAGCTGATGACGGCCTGCGTGCCGACGCCCAGCAGCCTGGGCCGGAAGAAGCCGTCGAGCCCGTGGGTGCGCTTCGACTGGGGGACCTCGCGGACGACATCGTTCGACGGCGTACTGTCCAGCCTCTCCGTCTCGTACACGCTCTTCGACGTGGACGGGAAGCCGCTGCGCGCCACCTGCTCGCTGTCCATCGAGGAGGCGAGCGTCGACCCGGCCGGGCAGAACCCCACGTCCGGCTCGCGGGAGGCCCGGCGTACGCACACGGTCGTCGCCGGGGACAGCCTGCCGCTGCTCGCCTGGCGGGAGTACGGCGATGCCACGGCCTGGCGCACGATCGCGGAGGCGAACGGCATCGACGACCCCATGCACCTGCCCCCGGGCAGCGAACTCCTGGTGCCCGCGCTGGAGGACGGCGCGGCCGAGGACGGCGTACCGGAGGCAGCCCGATGACCGGCCCCGCCCGCTCCTTCGCCGCCGATCCCATCGTGGAGGCGCCCGCCGAGCTGCCCCAGGCGTGGGCGGCCCAGCTGGTGAGCTGCGCGGTGGACGAGAACATCGGGCTGCCCGACAGCGCCGTCCTGACCTACCGCGACCCGTACCACACGCTGCTCACCGCCACCGGGATCACGATCGGCACCGAGCTGAAGATCTCCGTGGTCACCGTCCATGAGCGGGCGCGCGAGCGGCTGTTCACGGGCGAGGTGACCGCGCTGGAGCTGGACAGCGACACCACCGGATCGTTCACCGTGGTCCGCGCGTTCTCCAAGGCGCACCGGCTGCGGCGCGGCCGCAAGGTCGTCGCGTACCGGAACATGAAGGCCGCCGACATCGTCCGCAAGGTCGCCGCCGACGCCGGGCTGCGGTGCGGGAAGGTCGAGGCGGCCCCGGTGATGTACAAGCAGCTGACCCAGCCGAACATCTCGGACTGGGACTTCCTCCAGTACCTCGCGGGGGAGTGCGGGGCGCATGTCCGGGTGGACGAGAAGGGCGTGCTCCAGTTCGTGAAGCCGAAGCCCGCCTCCTCGGCGCCGTCCCCGTCCACCTCCGCGTCCAAGCACCCGATGGTCCTGGAGTACGGCCGCAACCTGCTGGCGCTGCGGGCCGTGCTGTCCGCCTCGGACGGGGCGGACAGCGTGGAGGTGCGCGGCTGGGACGTGCAGAACAAGGTCCGGGTCCTGGCCCGCGAGCAGTCGATCCGTTCCGAGACGGTGAGCCCGGGCGCCAACCCGTCCACGCCCGCCGCCCTGTTCGGCAAGAACGCCCGGATGACCGTCGCCGACACCCCGTACCGGACCCAGGCCGAGGCCCGCGCGGTCGCCGGTGCCGTCGCCGGACGCGTCTCCTCCGGCTTCGGCGAGATCGAGGCGGTCGCGGAGGGCAACCCGAAGCTCCGCGCGGGCGAACCGGTCGCCCTCGGCAACGTCGGCCCCGACTTCGCCGGGCGCTACACCGCGACCGCCGCCCACCACACCCTGGACCCGCAGAGCGGCTACCGTACGACCGTCCTGGTCAGCACCGACCCGGACCGCTCGCTGACCGGCCTCACCGGCGGGCCGGGCGCGCCCGTGCCCGGGGCCCGGATGCCGGGCCTGGCGATCGGCATCGTCACCGACATCCGCGAGGGCCGGGGCAAGGAAAGCGGCTCGGTGAAGCTCAAGTTCCCCTGGCTGGACGACCTTTACGTCACGGACTGGGTCCGTACCGTGCAGTGGGGCGGCCAGGGCGGCGGCGGGGTCTTCAGCCCCGAGGTCAACGACGAGGTGCTGGTCGGCTTCGAACAGGGCCTGATCGACAGCCCGTACGTGCTCGGCGGGCTCTACAACGGTCGCGACAAACCGTCCCCGCACGACGTCCCCCTCGTGGACCCGACCAGCGGCAAGCTCAACCGCCGCTCGCTGGTGTCCCGTTCGGGCAACCGCGTCGAACTGCTCGACACCCCGCGCGGCACGTCCGGCGTCCGGCTGGCCACCGGCGACGAGCAGCTGGAGGTCGTGCTGGACGAGCGGCGCGGCGAGATCGCGCTCAAGGTGTACGCGCGCGGCACCCGCCGGGTCCTCAGCTCCCTGTCGCTCGGCCGCACCGGGATCACGCTCGACGCGGGCACCGGGAACGTCGAGGTGAAGGGCGCGTCGGTGACCATCAACGGCAAGACCGGCGTGACCATCGACGGCGGCCTGCTCGCCGTCCTGAAGGCCGCACTCGTCCGCATCAACTGACGCGTTCCACCGAGGAGATCACCAGCCATGCCCCAGGCAGCCCGTACGGGCGACCCCACCGTCCACGGGGGCGTCATCGGCACCCCGCCCCCGGGAGCGGCCGCCGTCGCCACCGTGTGGATCGGCGGCAAGCCCGCCGCCGTCACCGGAAGCCTCCACGTGTGCGTCGTGCCCCCGCACGCCCTGCTGGGCCCGGGGAACGTCATCATGCCGAACCCGGCGGCCGTCGGCGGCGCGGTCCTGATCGGCGGGCTGCCCGCCGCCCGCATGGGCGACACCACGACCTGCGGCGCGAAGATCCTCATGGGCGCGCCCAACGTCCTGATCGGGGGCCCGATATGAGCGAGCACGGGTTCATCGGGCGCGGCTGGGGCTTCCCGCTGCGCGTCGGCGCCACGGGCGGCATCGGCATGGTCGAGCGGGAGCAGGAGATCGAGGAGGCCATCGGCCTGATCCTCGGCACCGCACCCGGCGAACGCCCCATGCGGCCCGAATTCGGCTGCGGCATCCACGAGTACGTCTTCGCCCCCGGCGACGGCGCGACGGCGGGGCGGATCGCCCACGAGGTGCGGACGTCCCTGGAGCGCTGGGAGCCGCGCATCGAGGTCCGGGACGTGGTCGTCGCGTACGACACCGTCGAGGAAGGCACGCTCTACATCGACGTGCACTACACCGTCCGGTCCACCAACGACCTGCGCAACCTCGTCTTCCCCTTCTATACGATCCCCGAGGCGGGAGCCCGCTGATGTCCCTGACCCCGCCCAATCTGGACGACCGCCGCTTCCAGCAGCTCGTGGACGAGGCCAAGCGGTACGTCCAGCAGCGCTCACCCGAGTGGACCGACCACAACGTGTCGGACCCCGGGGTCACGCTGATCGAGACGTTCGCGTACATGGTCGACCAGCTGCTCTACCGGCTGAACCGGGTGCCCGACCGCAACTACTTCGCCTTCCTGGACCTGCTCGGCGTGCAGCTCTTCCCGCCGACGGCCGCCCGCGCCGACGTCGACTTCTGGCTGTCCGCGCCGCAGCCGGACACGGTGCGCCTCCCGGCCGGTACGGAGGTGGCGACCGCGCGCGGCGAGACGGAGGAGGCGGTCGTCTTCTCGACCGACGAGGACCTGGCGATCGTGCCGAGCTCCCTGGTCCGCCTGGTCACGGTCCCGGCGTCCGGCGAGCAGACCGACCGCACGGCGCCACTCGCCGAGGGCCGGGACATCCCCTGCTTCCAGGCCCGGCCCCAGCCCGGCGACGCCCTCCTGTTCGGGCTGCCCACCGCCGTGCCGCGCTGCATCGTCGCCGTCCGCCTGGACAGCCGGGTCGAGGGCGTCGGCGTCGACCCCCGGCAGCCGCCGCTGGTCTGGGAGGCGTGGGACGGGGCCCGCTGGGTGCCGTGCGCGACCGGCGTCGACTCCACCGGCGGGCTCAACAAGCCCGGTGAGATCACGGTGTTCGTGCCCGCCGGGCACACCGCGTCCGTCACCGCGGGCATCCGCGCGGGCTGGCTGCGCTGCCGGGTCACCGAGGCCGCCCCCGGCCAGCCCTTCTACTCCGAGTCCCCGACGATCCGCGAGGCGGAGGTCTTCACCGTCGGCGGCACGGCCGGGGTCGAGCACGCGGAGACCGTGTACGACGTGCCGCTCGGCACCTCCGAGGGGGTCGCGGGCCAGACGTTCGCGGCGCCCCGGACGCCCGTCCTGCTCGACGGGGAACCGCCGCTCGTGGAGGTGTCCTCGGCCGACGGCTGGCAGACCTGGACCCCGGTCGAGCACTTCGGCGCGTCCGGTCCGGGCGACCGGCACGTGCGGATCGACGCCGTCGGGGGCCGGTTCGCCTTCCCGCCCGAGGTGCGCGAGGAGGACGGCACGATACGGGCGTACGGGGCGGTGCCGGAGAAGGGCGCCCACATCCGCCTTCCCCGCTACCGCACGGGCGGCGGCGCCGCCGGGAACGTGGCGCGCGGCGCGATCCGCGTCCTGCGCAGCTCCGTCCCGTACGTCGCCGGGGTCGACAACCGGGAGGCGGCGCGCGGCGGCGTGGACGGCGAGACCGTCGAGAACGCGAAGCTGCGCGCGCCGCAGATCCTGCGCGTCCAGGAGCGGGCCGTCACCGCCGAGGACCACGAGGCCATCGCCCGCGAGGCCGCACCCTCGCTGCGCCGCGTCCGCTGCCTGCCCGCCGCGCCCGGCGAGGGCGGCGCGGTCCGCGTCCTGGTCGTGCCGGACGCGGTCCCCGACGAGGGCGGCCGGCTCCGCTTCGAGCAGCTGATCCCGCCGGACTCGGTGCTCGCCACGGTGGCCGGGCGCCTGGACGAACGGCGTCTCGTCGGCACCCGCCTGGTGGTCGAACCCCCCGCGTACCAGGGCGTCACCGTCGTCGCGGGCCTGGTCGCGGACGAGGGCGAGACGGACCGCGTCCGGACGGCCGCGCTCGACGCGCTCTTCCGCCTCCTCGATCCGCTGCGGGGCGGCGCGGACGGCACGGGGTGGCCGTTCGGCAGGCCCGTGCAGTACGGGGAGGTGTTCGCCGCCCTCCAGAACGTGCCCGGCGTCCGCCTCGTCGAGGAGGTCCGCCTGTTCCCGGCCGATCCCCTGACCGGGAGGCGCGGCGGCGCGGTGGACCGCATCGACGTGGCGCCGAACGCGCTCGTCTTCTCCCACCAGCACCAGATCGCGGTGTCGGCTGCGGGGGAGCGCGCATGACGAGGTCCGCCGCCACCAGGTCCGCCGCCACCGCCACCGAGGAGCGCTCATGACGAGGGCCGCCGTCCCCGGCCTCCCCAGCCGCTACCCGATCGGCGCGCTGCTGCCCGCCCTGTACGCGGACGACGACCTGGCCCAGCGCTTCACGGCGGGCCTGGACACGGTCCTCGCCCCGGTCCTGTCCACGCTCGACAACCTCCCGGCGTACTTCGACCCGGCGCTGGCCCCCGCGGACTTCCTCCCCTGGCTCTCCTCCTGGGTCGGCGCGGGCATCGACCCGGCCTGGCCGGAGGACCGCCGCCGAGCCGCGGTCGCCCGCGCCGTCGAACTCCACCGCCGCCGGGGCACCCGCCAGGGCCTGGCGGACCTCCTGCGCCTGTGCTTCGGCGTGGAGGCGGACATCCAGGACGGCGGCGGCGTCACGTGGTCGTCGGAGCCGGATTCCGCGCTGCCGCCCGCCCCGACGGGCGAACTCCTGATCCGCATCCACACGGACCACCCCCTGGACGAGCCCCGCGTCCTCGCCGTGGCCCGCGCCTCCTGCCCGGCCCACCTGGCCTGCCGGGTCGAGATCACCGGGAGCCCCACATGACCCGCCCCTGCCCGTCCTGCGGCGCCGCGAACGCGGAGGACGAGGACTTCTGCGGAAGCTGCGGTACGTATCTGGGCTGGTCGAGCCGGGCCCGGCCCGGGGCGCCGGCCCCGGAGCCGCCTGCGGCACCGGACACACCGGCCCCGGCCCCCGCGCCGGCCCCGGAGCGGCGCACCGCCCCGATCCCCGCCGCGCCCCCCGCACCCGCCGCGCCCGAACCAGAACCCCGGCCGGCCCCCGCGCCGGTGCCGCAACCGGCCCCCGACCCGGCCCCGGAACCGGAACCCGCGCCCGCCCCCGTACAGCCGGCGCAGCCGAGACCACCGGAGCCGGAACCGGAACCGGCCGAGGAGCCCGTGGGCGCGGTCCTGCCCGGCGTCCCGATCGTCGCCCGGCCCACCGTCAGGACCGCATCGGCGGACGAGGAACCGGATGGCGAGCCGTGCCCCTCGTGCGGGACGAACAACCGCCCGGGCCGTACGTTCTGCCGGAACTGCGCCGAGCCCCTTAAGCCCCGTGACCAGGCGGCTCCGCTGCCCTGGTGGCGGACCCGGTGGCCGTTCAACCGGCGGGTGAGGGCGGGTTCGGGGAGGCTGCTGCGGGGCTGTCTCATCGCCCTCGTGATCGCGGGCCTCCTGGTCGCGGGCTTCCTGCTGGTCCCGGCGGGCCGTTACGTCGTGGAGGACGTCCGCGACAAGCTCGGCGGCACGGGCGAGGTCAGCCCGCTCCACGTCTCCGCGAACGCCTCCGCCCCGGGCCACCCGGCGAAGGCGGCGACGGACGGGGTGACGAACACGTACTGGGGCGCCCCGAAGAAGGGGGACGCGCTGACGGCGGAGTTCGAGGACCCCTTCCGGCTGGTCGGCGTCACGGTCCACACGGGCGTCTCCACGAAGGCGGAGACCTTCCAGAAGGGCGCCCGGCCGACCCGGGCGGACCTGACCATCACGACGAAGGACGGCAAGACCCACGAGAAGACGATGACCCTGGCCGACAAGCCGGGCGAACAGACCCTGCGCATGGGCATCAGCGACGTCGTGAAGGTCCGCTTCACCATCCGCGAGGCCGCGGGCCAGACCAACGGCCACCCGATCGCCCTGGGCGAGATCGAGTACTTCAAGCGGACGTAGGGGGCAACGGACACCCGGCTCAGCGGCGGTGCCGCCCGTCCGGCAACGGCCGGAGCGGATCGGCGCCGCCCTCCAGGAGCGCTTCCGCCACGTACCCGTCGAACGCGGCGACGGCGAGACACAGCACGGGGACGCCGTCGGCGTCCTCCTCCGGGCACGCGCCCGCCCACAGAGCCTCCCGCACCGCATGCGCCCGCCCGGCCCGCACTGCGGCGACCAGTTGTTGTCCCGACACGCCTCGCCCCCGTACTCGTCGTCCGACGGGCAGGTTAATCGGCGGCAAGGGCCGACCGGGAGCGGGAATTCACGAGGGCGGCCGTTACCCGGCCGCCTCGTGAGGCGTGGACGCGAACAGGTCCATGCCCAGCGCCGCGGACAGGAAGTGGGCGACGCGCTGCCCGCGCACGCTGTTGCCCGCCTCGTCCAGGCGGGGGGAGAACACGGCGAGCCCGCCCTTGCCGGGGGTGACGGTGATGATGCCGCCGGAGACGCCGCTCTTGCCGGGCATGCCGACCTCGTACAGCCAGTCGCCGCTGCGTTCGTACAGGCCCGCCGTGGCCAGTGCGGAGAGGGTGTCGCGGCAGACCCCGGCGTCCACGACCTGCTCGCCGGTGAGGGGGCAGACGCCGCCGTTGGCGAGGGTGGCGCCCATGACCGCGAGGTCGCGGGCGGAGACGGTCAGGGAGCACTGGCGGGTGTAGAGGTCGGTGGTCTCGACGGGGTCCCGGGCGAGGGCGCCGTAGCTGTCGAGGAGGCGGGCGATCGACTCGTTGCGCTGGTTGGTGCCCGACTCGGAGGCGTACACCCGCTCGTCCAGGTGCAGTTCGCGGCCCGCGAAGCGGGAGAGGCCGCGCCGGATGAACTCCCAGCGTTCGTCGGTCGACGCGCCCGGCACCAGCGCGTTGGTGGCCAGGGCCCCCGCGTTGACCATGGGGTTCATCGGGCTGCCGTGGTTCAGCTCGACCGCCAGGACCGAATTGAACGGCAGCCCGGTGCTGTTGACGCCGATCCGCTCGCGCACCGTGTCGCGCCCGAGCTCGTGGTTGACGAGCGCGAAGAGGAACGGCTTCGAAACGGACTGGATCGAGAACGGGTGCTCCGCGTCGCCCACGGAGTACACGTTGCCGCTCACGTGGGCGACGGCGATGCCGAAGAGTTCGGGGTCGACCTCGGCGAGCTCCGGGATGTAGTCGGGGACCTGCCCCTCGCGGTCGTCCTGGAACCGCCGCCGTACGCGGTCCAGCGTCGACCGGACCGCTTCGGCCGTCGGCAGCCGCCCGGTCGAGACGGCCGCCCGCGCCGTCCGGGCGTCCGGGACGTCCCCGGTGTTGTGGATGACGCCGGCCATGTCCGTACCTCCTGGTGCCGTCCGTTCCGGGCTTCTGGAACATTTCGGACAGTACACTGGCGCGGGTGCGTCGAGACGAGGAACCGGACCGTCCGGACGGCGGGAGACTGGCCGAGGGCGTGGGCCCGTTCACCACCCGGCTGACCCTGCGGGGGAGCGGCGGGGCCGAGGCCGTGTGGGAGTCCCGCAGGGCCCGCAGACGCGGGTCGCTGACGGTGCGCCGGGCGGACGGCACCGCGCCGGTCGTCCACCGCGCCGACGCCCGGGCGCTCGCCCGGATGCGCACGCTCAACGCCGTCGCCGCGGTGACGTTCACGCTCGGCGGCCTCCTCTTCGCGGCCGGGGCGGCGCTCGCGCTCACCGGCGCGGCGGCGACAGCCGTATCGGCCACGTACTTCGGCGGCGGCCTCTTCTTCAACCTCGGGGGGTACGCGTCCCTCCTCCAGTCCGTCAACGCCCCGCGCCGCCCGCCCGGCGCGTACCGGCTGGAGACGAAGGCATGGCGGTGGTGGAGCTACGAGCCGATGCGCATCGACTGGCTCAGCGCGTTCCTGCTCTTCACCGGCACGCTGGTCTTCGGGCTCAACCTGCTGGACTCGTTCCTCCAGGGCCTCAGCACCCAGCAGGCGGCCCGCCTGGTGTGGGCACCGGACGTGATCGGCTGCGTGCTCTTCCTGATCTCCGGCCAGCTCGCCCTCGCCGAGGTGTGCCACGCCCCCACGGGCGTCCGCCCGCACGACCTCGGCTGGTGGATCGTCACCGTCAACATGGCCGGCTCGGCCCTCTTCATGATCGCGGCCCTGGCGGACCTGGTCACCCCGGGCGCCCACGTCCCGGTGAGCCTGACGATCTCCAACATCGGCACCCTCGCGGGCGCCCTGTGCTTCGCCGCGACGGGGGTGCTCCAGTGGTTCGAGCACCCTTGACCGGACATCCCTCTACGCCGTGTCCGGGCGCAGGCCGATGAGCCCTGCGTCCGTCGGGCGGAAGCCGCACGCGTCGAAGTAGAAGGGGCGCAGGTGCTTCTCGAAGTCGACGTGGAGCCAGTCGCAGCCGGCCGCGCGGGCACCGCGCGCCGCCGTCGCCACGAGTTCGGTGCCGGTGCCGGTGTTGCGCAGGTCCGGGGCGACCATCGTGTCGAGGACGAACGCGTGCACGGCGCCGTCCCAGGCGACGTTGACGAAGCCCACGAGCCGGCCGGCCCGCCGGGCGCAGACCCAGCCCAGGCTGTGCCGGTGCAGCCGCGTCCGCCAGTCGGTGTCCTCCCGGGCGTGCCCGAACGCCTCCGCGTGGAGCGCGTCGACGGCGCCGTTCTCGAAGTCGCCGCGCCACTCGTACGTGATCACCATGGAGCGCAGGCTAGGCCCTGTCTGACCATTCCCGTCGTCCGCCCGGCAGACGGGAATGGTCAGACAGGGCCTAGCGGGCGGCGCCCGGACGGCCCTGCCACTCCGTGAGCAGGGAGCGGACCTTGAGCGTCCTGGGGTGGTCCGGCCCCAGGACGCGCAGTACGTCGGCGAGCAGGACGGTGAGCGCGTGGACGGCGCCCTCCGCGTCTCCGGCCTCGCCCTGCCAGCGGGCCAGGTTCGCCCGGGTGAGGAAGGTGTTGGGGTGGTCGGGGCCCAGAATCTCCAGCCGGTCCTCCAGGAGTCCGGCGAACTCCTCGGCGGCCCTCGCGGCGTCCCCCGTCTCCCCGCGCCACCGCGCGACGTTGTGCCGGCTCGTGAGGGTGTGCGGGTGGTCCGGCCCGAGGACGCGCAGCCGGTCCGCCAGCAGCTCCTCGTACGCGCTCAGCGCCCCGGCGGAGTCTCCCGCCTCGCCCCGCCAGTAGGCCAGGTTCCCCCGGGTGTTGAGGGTGTGGAGGTGATCCGGGCCCAGGACGCGCAGCCGGTCCGCCAGCTGCTCCGCGTAACCGGTGATGGCCCCCTCGACGTCGCCCGTCATCCCGCGCCACCCGGCGGCGTCCCCCCGCGTGATGAGGGTGTCCGGGTGGTCGGGGCCGAGGACCCGCCGTCGGTCCTCCAGCAGTTCGGCGAAGGCATCCGCCGCCCCGGCCGCGTCCCCCGCCTCGCCGCGCTGATAGGCCAGGTTCGCCCGGGCGTTGAGGGTGTCCGGGTGGTCGGGGCCGAGGACGCGCAGCCCGTCCTCCAGGAGCGCGGCGAAGGAGGCGGCGGCCCCGGCGGCGTCCCCCGCCTCGCCCTGCCAGAAGGCCGGGTAGTGGCGGGCGGTGAGGGTGTCCGGGTGGTCGGGGCCCAGGAAGCGTGCGGCGGTGGCGTGGAGATCGCGCCCGTACGCCTGCGCGGCCTCCAGCTGTCCGGACTCGCCCAGGCTTCTCCCGGCGCGGAAGAGCACCGGGTGCACCCCGGGCGAGCGGAGCGGGCCCTCCGCATGGGCGCGAAGAGCCTCCGTGTTGGCCCGCAGGATCTGGGCGCGGGCGCTGTCGCGCTCCACCTCGGGCCAGGCGTCGAGCAGGGCGTCCCCGGCGGTACGGGCCAACTCCTCGTACTCGTCCGGCGGGACGGCCTCACGGGTGGCCCGCTGGACCAGCTGGTGGACGCGCACCGCCTGCCGCTCGGTGTCCGGGGTGTGGTGGATCAGGCTGAGCCGGTGCAGGACCCGGAGGGCGAGGACCGCGTCCACGGGGTCGGCGCCCTCGGGCCGGTGCCCGGCGAGATGGGCGAGGGCGTGCGGGCCGGCGAGGACGTCGCCCGGCACACCGTTGGGGTCGAGCAGGGAGGCGAGCTGCAGCATGGGGCGGGCGAGCCCGACGGGGTCGAGCAGGTCCGCGCGTTCGACGGACAGCGACCAGGCGGCGGACAGGGCGACCTCCTGGTCGTCGGGCAGCGCGCCCGCCCCGGGCATCACCTGGGTCAGCGTCCGCGCCCGGTCCGCGAGCAGGCGGCGGTAGGCGGCGCAGTCGAGGTCCGCGTCGACCAGATACGCGGTCGCCTGGGAGAGCGCGAGGGGCAGGTGCCCCAGGTCGGACGCCAGTGCGGCGAGCCCGTCGGCGGGCTCGTGGCGGTCGTGGGCCGCCAGGGACGCGGTGAGGTGGGCGAGCGCGTCCGCCTCCGTGAAAAGGCCGACCTCGATCCGGCGGCGGCCGTGCCCCACGAGGGCCGCCTCGCGGCGCCGGGTGGTGGCGATGGTCTGCCCGTACGGACTCGCGGGCGGCCACAGGCCGCGCAGATCCGCCGGGTCGGACACGTCGTCCAGGACGACGAGCCACCGGCACGGGGCGGCACCCGCCTTGGGGTGGAGCCACGCCAGGAACGCCCGCGCCGCCTGCTCCGGATCGGCGGCGTCCGCCCGGCACAGCTCGACGCCCGCCTGCGCGTACCCCGCCACCACGGCGGAACGGCTGCGCGCCGAGATCCACACCACCACGTCCAGCCGCCCGTTCAGCCAGGCGGTGTGGGCGTAGTCGGCGGCGAGCTGGGTCTTGCCCACGCCGCCCATGCCGGTGAGCACGGCGGTGCCCCCGCACGCGACCGCCTCCTTCAGCCGGTCCAGCTCGGCCCGGGGCTGGAAGGACAGCGCCCGCGGCGGGACCAGGCCGACCTGGTGCGGCCAGGGGGCCGGATCGCGGGGCCCCTGCTTCACGACCATCGTGAGCGTGTTGACGTTCAGCTCGTGGATGTAGCCCGTGTTGGCCACACCCCCGGCGGGGGCCGTCGCGTCACCGGTCCCGGACACGCTCACGGCACCGGCCGCCGGTCCCTCGGGCGTCCGCACGGGACCCGCGTAGCCGGTCACCGCCTTTCCGCCGCCCCCGGCGGTCGCCGCGCCGGTGTCGGCCGCGGTGACCTCGGGCTGCGGACCGGCCGGGGCCGGCTCACTCGTAGTCGACACCGCTGACCGCCCGGCTGCCCTTGCCGGTGGCCTTCGCCTTGCCGGTGCGCCGTGCCTTCGCCGAACCGTTGCCCCTGCCCTTGGGGCGCTTGACGCCGGTGAGGGCGGTGCCGCCGTTCTCCGCCTCGGCCTCACCGGTGTGCGCGGCGACATCGTCCACCGGCCCCGCGGGGCTCTGGAACAGCGCCCAGACCAAGGCCGCGATGCCGGCGGCGCCCTGCACCGAGGCCCCGACGAGCTGCCCGGAGTCGGGGCTGTCGAGCAGCCAGATCAACGGAGTCGAAACAATTCCGGCCAGCGCCAGGACAATGACCGTGATCTTCCAGGTCCGTGACATCTCCGCCCCTCGAATGCCCCGTGGTTTCCTCGGTTATCCGTGCCGCCCGGATGGGCAGATCACACGTACGCGTGTGCGAATGCGTGGGCGAATGCGGAATCGCTCACCGTTCCGTTGCCGCCCCCGCCCACGCGGAAGCCGCGGCCGTCGAGGGCTTTGACGGGATCGAGCACGTCACGAATGAAATGGCTGATCCAGTCGCGCCGGTCCTGGGTCTCGTACAGGGAGAAGGGCGTGAGGATCGCCAGGCTGCCCCCGGGATGTCCGACGACCCCCCAGAGCACGCGGAACTGCGCCAGGGTGCTCACGATCATGCCGTTCTCCCGGACTTCGTGATCGTCCGAAAGGCGCGGAGCGGCCGCGAAGACCGCCCCCGCCGTACCGGCCGGGTCCCCGGGGCCCTGCACGGTGATGACAAGCCCACTGGTGTCGACCATCCGGTAAAGGGATTCGATGCGCGTGCCGTGCGCGTGAGCGCCGATGGTGAGGCTGAACACAGGTGACCCCCCAATTCTCCGCAGCGCCGCGGAAGTCCGCAGAGCATAGCGCCGACATGGCGCATTTCGGGGGGTTCGGTGCACAACTCAACTTTATGGGGCTTGAGTTCAGACCCCCGGCGCCCCCCACACCGGAAACCACCGGGACAGGTCCTGTTCCACCCGGAGGTCGTCGCCCAGGGCCGCGCGGACCTGCAGTTCCAGCTGGTTGTCGCGTTTCTCGGCGCCGCCCGGGACCGGGGCGAACGGATAGAACGTGCCGCGCTTGTACAGGTACACCAGCGCCAGCGAGCGGTCCTCCCCGTCCCGGAAGGCGACCAGCGAGCACAGCAGCTGGGGGCCGAAGCCGCCGTCCTGGAGCAGGGTGTTGACCGCGTGCAGGTCGTTGACCAGCGCGGCGGTGTCCTCCGGCGGCCGGCGCGCCAGCAGCCAGGTGTAGCCGTACGGGTCGCGGCTGAACTCCACCGGGACGCCGCCGCGCCCCGTGTCCGCGTCGAGCAGTTCGCGTACGTCCTGCTGGACGCGGGCGAAGGCGGAGCCCTCCACGCCCGCGAAGCACACCGAGCCGAGGCCCGTCGGCGTGAAGCCCGTGGCGGCCTGGAGGGTCAGCGCGGCGGACGGGACGGCGAAGAGCTGGTCGAGGTCGGGGCGGACCGGCTTGCTGCGGCCCAGGATCGTGTCGAGCAGGCCCACGGGGACTCCTTACGGGCGGGACAGGTCGGCCGAGATGCGGGCCAGCTGGTCGAGGCGCTGTTCCAGCGTCGGGTGCGTGGAGAGCAGTCGCCCGATGCTCTCCTTCGAGGCGAAGGCCGGGACGAAGTAGAAGGCGTTGTACGGCTCCGCCTTCCGCAGGTCCTCCGTCGGAATCCGGGCCATCTGGCCGCTCACCTTGGTGAGGGCGGAGGCGAGGGCCGAGGGGCGGCCGGTGAGCAGGGCGGCCGTGCGGTCGGCGGACAGTTCCCGGTAGCGGGAGAGCACCCGGGTGAGCAGGAAGCTCAGCGCGTAGACGACCGCGCTGACCAGCGGGATGAGCAGGACCAGGATGCCGATCGGGTCGTTGCCGCGGCTGTTGCGGGCGAAGCCGCCCCACAGAGCGACCCGGGTGATGATCCCGGCCAGGACGCCCAGGAACGAGGCGATGGTCATCACGGCCACGTCCCGGTGCGCGACATGCGACATCTCGTGCGCGAGGACGCCCTCCAGCTCCTCCGGCTCCAGTCTCCGCAGCAGTCCCGTCGTCGCGCAGACGAGCGACGACTTCTGGCTGCGCCCGGTCGCGAACGCGTTCGGCACATCGCTCTCCGCGATCGCCACACGCGGTTTCGGCATATCGGCAAGGGCGCATATCCGGTCGATCGCCCCGTGCAGTTCCGGCGCCTCGGCGGGGGAGACCTCCCGGGCGCCCATGCTGAACGCGGCGATCCGGTCGCTGAACCAGAACTGGGCGACGAACATGACCCCGGTGAGGACGAGGATGATCGGCCAGGCCCCGCGCAGCACCGCCAGGAGCACGCCGACCAGCACCACGTACAGCAGTCCGATCAGGAACATGGTGGTCACCATGCGCGTGGTCAGACCACGGTCGGTGGCGTACCGGCTACGGGTTCCGGCCATGGTGGACCTCCACTCCTCGCCTCCCTCCATGGTGCTCCTCGGCGGCCGAAAGTGGACGCCGCTGCTCCGTTCGGCGGGTATGGCCGAACATCATCTAGGCCAGGTAGATGCCTGAGGCATCTAGTGAGGGTGATCGGCAGGACGACCACACCCCCCTCGTTGCGAGGTCCGTCATGACAGAGACCCAGTCCGAGCCCCAGACCACGCAGACCACCGCCTTCCCGCAGGACCGCACCTGTCCCTACCACCCGCCCGCCGGCTACCCGAGCGAGAGCCGCGGGCAGCGCTCGGTGTCCCGGGTCCGCCTCTTCGACGGCCGTACGGTCTGGCTGGTGACCGGGCACGCCGAGGCACGGGCGCTGCTGGCCGACCCCCGGCTGTCGTCCGACCGCACGCACCCGGACTTTCCGCTCTTCGCGCCGCGGCTCACCGCGTCCAGGCAGCGCCGCGTCGAGCTGATCGGCGTGGACGACCCGGAGCACAACACGCAGCGCCGGATGCTGATCCCGAGCTTCACGGTCCGGCGGGCGGCGGCGCTGCGGCCGCGCATCCAGGAGACCGTGGACCGGCTGCTCGACGCGATGGTGGAGCAGGGGCCGCCGGCCGAGCTGGTGGAGGCGTTCGCGCTGCCGGTGCCGTCCATGGTCATCTGCGCGCTGCTCGGGGTGCCGTACGCGGACCACGAGTTCTTCGAGGACCGCTCGCGCAAGCTGCTCCGGGGACCCGGGCCGGAGGACGTGGTCGCGGCCCGGGACGACCTGGACGCGTACTTCCGCGAGCTGATCGCCCGGAAGCGGCGCGATCCGGGCGACGGGCTGCTGGACGAGCTGATCGCCGAGCGGCTGGAGACCGGGGAGGTGGAGCGGGACGAGCTGGTGCGCCTGGCGCAGATCCTGCTCGTGGCCGGGCACGAGACGACCGCGAACATGATCTCGCTCGGCACGTTCACGCTGCTCCGGCACCCGGACCAGCTGGCCCGGCTGACCGGCGGCGGGGCGGAGGCGGTGCCGGCCGCCGTGGAGGAGCTGCTGAGGTTCCTCTCCATCGCGGACGGGCTGTCCCGGATCGCGGTGGAGGACATCGAGATCGGCGGGGAGACGCTGCGGGCGGGGGACGGCGTGCTCCTGTCCACCGCGGTGATCAACCGGGACGCGTCGGTCTTCGCTGCGCCGGACGAGCTGGACCTGGAGCGCGGGGCGCGGGGCCATGTCGCCTTCGGCTTCGGCATCCACCAGTGCCTGGGCCAGAACCTGGCCCGCGCCGAACTGGAGATCGCCCTGCCCGCGCTCTTCCGCCGCCTGCCGGGTCTCCGGCTCGCGGTGGACCCGGAGGAGATCCCGTTCAAACCGGGCGACACGGTGCAGGGCCTGCTGGAACTGCCGGTGACCTGGTGACGGAGGAGAGCCCCATGCGGATCGACATCGACAAGGACGTGTGCATCGGCGCGGGCCAGTGCGCCCTGGCGGCCCCGAAGGTGTTCACCCAGGACGAGGACGGCCTCAGCGAACTCCTGCCGGAGGCGGCGCCGGGCCCGATGGTGGCGGAGGCGGTCCGGGCGTGCCCGGTGGGGGCGATCAGGACGGAGGGGGCGCGGGGCGCCTGAGCACTACTCCGTAGCACACCGTAGCGCGCCGCGCTACGGTGGATGTATGAGGACGATTACGCAGCGGGAGTTCCGCAACAGCTCCGCCGATGTCATGGACGCGGTGGAGGCGGGTGAGGTCTTCCACATCACCCGTAACGGGATAGAGGTTGCGGAGCTCCGGCCGCTCACGCGGAAGCGGCGGCTGAGCGCCGAAGAGCTGGTGGCGAGGCACAGGCGTCTGCCCCATGTGGACAGCGCTCTCCTGCGACAGGAGGCGGACGAGTTCTTCGGCGACGAGGACCGTGCCGGGGAGGACGACCCCTGGGAGCGGGCACGTGGCTGAGCGCTACCGGGCGGGCGTGCTCGACACCTGCACGTACATCGACCTCGACCTGTTGCGGGCGGAAGACCTTCCCGCTTTCCCCATGCTCACCGCCGTGACCATGGCTGAGCTGCAGCAGGGCGTGGCAATGGCCAAGGATGCCGCCGGGCGGGCTGCGCGAATGGAGAAGCTCGGTGCCGCTGTGGCCGATTTCGAGCCGCTCCCCTTCGACGGAGAAGCGGCCGCGCGCTACGGGAGCCTGGTCTCCATGACCCTTGCCGCAGGTCGCGACCCCCGACCCCGACGCATGGACCTGATGATCGCCGCGATCGCCTCGGTCGGTGAGCTGCCGTTGTTCACCCGCAACGCGGACGACTTCAAGGGGCTCGACGGGGTGCTGACGGTCGTCCCCGTGTGACCCCCGTCCGGATACGCCGACGGCGGACCACAGGTGTGGTCCGCCGTCGGTGAGACAGGACCTGGGGGCGCCGGGGTCGCCCCAGCGGGGGTTCGTTACTTCGCCGGCTTCTTGCCCGTGATGCCGAGGTGCACCAACTGCGCCAGATTCGGCTTGAGTTCGGCCTGCTTGACGCCCCAGGCCGTGAAGCCCTTCTGGTGCGAGGCGACGCCGGCCAGCATGACGACCAGGGAGCCCGCCATCGCGGCGGCGCTGATGTCCTTGTCGACCTTGCCCTTCGACTGGAGCTCCTTCACGGACTCCGTGAGGGAGCCGGTCACGGAGTTGAGGACCTTCATGCGGATCTTGTTGAACCGCTTGTCGCCCTCCGCCGCGCCGAGGTCGATCACGCGCAGGATCGCGTCGTTGCGCCGCCAGAAGTCGAGGAAGCCCTCCACGAGTTGTTCGGAGGTCTGCCAGCCCGCCTTGCCGACCCAGGAGCGTCCGGAGACCAGTTCGGTCAGCCCGGCACCCTCCCTGGCGACGTCCTCGGCGAGTTCGAGGACGGCGCCCTCGACGTCGGGGAAGTACTGGTAGAAGGTCGCTGGTGAAGTCCCCGCCTTCCGGGCGACGTCGATGACTTTGACGTCCCGGTACGGCGAGGAGCTGAGCATCTCGCTGAGGCAGTCGAGCAGCTTCTGCCGCGTCGCCTGACCGCGTCGACCGGCCACGCGGCCGTCGACGGTGCGTACTTGTCCTGTCATGCCGTCAGCTTACCGACGGGTGATCGGAGCGCGATTCGGCCGAAGCAAATGGGGAACGGGGCCCGCCCGGGCCCCTCGTTGCCCACAGTGCGATGAATGTTATTAACAGCCTGTGGATAACTTCGGTGGATAACTTTCGAACCTGTGTTCGGCCGCAAGGCCTCCGGGGCGCGCCGCACGCACCGTAAAGCTACCGTGACTGTGACGGGCGTCACCCCCACGACGGAAGGATCCGGGCCCATGGCCGCGTTCGCGCAGTCCGCACCGTGCTGGGTGGATGTGCAGCTTTCCGACCTGGAAGCGGGCAAGCGCTTCTACGGCGAGCTGTTCGGCTGGACCTTCCGCCCGGAGGGCGACCGCCGCGCCGACGCCCTGAGCGACGGAAAGCTCGTCGCCGCGCTGGCCGCCAAGAAGGACGGCCGCATGCCGACCGCCTGGGGCGTCTACTTCGCCACCGACGACATCGAGGCCTCGGTCACCCGGATCCGCGCGGCCGGCGGCCAGGTGATCACCGAACCCGTCCCGGCCGGGCGCCACGGCGTGCTCGCCCAGGCCGCCGACCCGGGCGGCGCGGTCTTCGGCCTCTGGCAGGCCGGCGACCGCGAGGGCTTCCAGAAGCAGAACGAGCCCGGCTCCTTCTGCTGGACCGAGGTCCACACCCGGTCCAAGGAGCGCGTCGACCCCTTCTACGAGGAGGTCTTCGGCTTCCGCTGCGCGGACGTGGACGACTCGCCCCTGGACGTCCCCGACACCGACGAGCACCGCGTGGACTTCCGTACGTGGTCCCCGCCCGGCACCGAACCGGGCCCCGAGACGGCCGTCGGCGGGCGGAGCGTCATCACGGCCGCGTTCCCGGCCGAGCTGCCCAGCCACTTCCTGAGCTACTTCAACGTCGCGGACTGCGACGACACCGCCCGTACCGTCCAGCGGCTCGGCGGCCGGGTCACCGAACCCCCGCTGGACATCCCGTACGGCAGGATGGCGGTCCTCCAGGACGACCAGGGCGCCGAGTTCGCCGTACTTCAGGAGCCTGTGTCCTGATACGGGCGGAGTGGCACGGGACACCCCGATCCGCCCCCGGGTTCGCAACCGGGGCCCCGGCCAGGAACAATCGGGGTGCGCACCGCCGGGCCGCGCCCACGGATGAGACGCTGCACACGGCGGGATTTTCGCGGGCCTCAGGGAACAGAGGCCCGTACGGGGAGGTGGCAAGTAGTGGAGCAGCTGACGCAGCACGACCCGAGGCGGATCGGCCCCTTCGAGGTGCTGGGACGGCTCGGGGCCGGCGGCATGGGGCTGGTCTATCTGGCCCGGTCCGCGTCGGGCCGCCGGGTGGCGATCAAGACCGTCCGTACGGAACTGGCCGAGGACCAGCTGTTCCGGGTGCGCTTCACGCGCGAGGTGGAGGCCGCGCGGGCCGTCAGCGGCTTCTACACGGCCGCCGTCGTGGACGCCGACCCGCGCGCCGCGGTGCCGTGGCTCGCCACCGCGTACGTGCCCGCCCCCTCGCTCGAAGAGATCGTCAACGAGTGCGGGCCCATGCCCACCCAGGCCGTGCGCTGGCTGGCGGCGGGCATCGCGGAGGCGCTCCAGTCCATCCACGGGGCGCAGCTCGTCCACCGCGACATGAAGCCGTCGAACGTGCTCGTCGTGGAGGACGGCCCCCGGGTCATCGACTTCGGCATCGCGTCCGGGGTCTCCAACACCCGGCTCACCATGACCAACGTGGCCGTCGGCACGCCCGCGTACATGTCGCCGGAGCAGGCCCGGGACTCGCGGAGCGTGACGGGGGCCAGCGACATCTTCTCGCTCGGCTCGACGCTGGTCTTCGCCGCGACCGGGCACGCCCCGTACCGGGGGGCCAACCCGGTCGAGACGGTGTTCATGCTGCTGCGCGAGAGCCCCGACCTGTCGGGCCTGCCGGACGATCTGCGGCCGCTGATCGACTCGTGCATGCAGACGGACCCGGCCCTGCGGCCCTCCCCGGCCGACCTCCAGGCCCAGCTCGCCCCGCACCTCTTCGCCTCCGGCGGCGGTGACGACGACGGCGGTACGGCTTCCGCGTGGCTGCCGGCCGCCGCGACCGCGCTGATCGAGCGGCGCCGGGGCGGTGGCCGGGCGCCGGCCGCCCCGCCCGCACCGCCCGTCGCGCCGCCGCAGCGCGCCGAGACCGCGCCGCACCCGCCGCCCGGCACGGACTGGGAAGGCCCCTGGCACAGCGGCGCCCCCGCCCGCCCGACGGCCCCGCCGGTGCCCGACGCCGGGGGGCCGGTGCGGCTGACCGGGGTCCAGGTGCCGATCGGGCCCGGGCCCCGGGTCCAGGACGTCCGCGCCTCGGCCTCCGGTGCCGACGCGGGCCCCGCGACCGGCTGGGTCCGCCCGCCCGGCGGGGTCAACGGCACGCCCACGCCCGTCCCCGTGCCCCCTCCGGCGCAGGCGCCCGAATCCGCGCAGTCCGGGCCCGCCCGGTGGCGGCCCTGGCGGTTCCGCATGTCCAACGACGTGTGGGGCACGCCGGTCGTCGTCGGCGACCTGCTCTACGTCACGTCCTTCGAGGTCCACGCGCTGGACACCGGCAACGGGCGGCGCCAGTTCAAGACCCGGGACGTCGCCTGGGCGATGGCCGTCGACGGCGGCCGCATCCACGCCTCGGACGGCCCCTCCCTCTACGCCCTGGACGCCACCAGCGGCGCCGAGCGGTGGCGGGTGGGCGCCGATGCCTGGGTGTACGCGCTCAAGGCCGACCGGGGCACGGTCGTCACGGCCACCCGGGGCGGCGGCGTCCAGGCGTGGGAGGCGGCGACCGGCGAGAAGCTGTGGGACCTGAGCGGCGCGCAGACGGACTTCGAGACGCCGGAGGGCGGGCCGGTCATCCACGACGGCACGGTGTACGTCTGGCAGGACGCCCGGCTCAAGGCCCTCGACGCCCGGACCGGCGTCGAGCGCTGGTCGTACCCCATCGGCGACGCGGCCTCCTGCGGCGGCGTGCCGGTCCGGGTGACGCCCGCGCCGGACGGTTACGTGTACGTCGCCGCCGGGACGCGGGTCCTCGCGGTGGACATCGCGGCCGGGCACGTCCGCTGGCACTTCGAGTGCCCGGCGGTCTTCCTGTCCCCGCCCGCCTTCGCCCCCGGCCCGGCCGTCACCGGCGGCGGGGTCTACCTCGCGGACTACCTCGGCACGGTGTACGCCCTGGACGCCGCGACCGGCAAGGACCGCTGGCGCATCGCCACGGAGGCCCGGCAGTCGGCGGAACCGGTGCTCGTCGTCGCGGGCAACGTCCATGTGGGCAGCGGCAGCGCGCTCTACACCCTCGACGCGGTCACCGGCACCCCGAAGTGGCGGTTCGCGGCGGGCGGCGAGGTGGTGGGCGCCCCGGTCGTCGCGGACGGCCGCGTCCACTTCGGCTCCGCGGACCACGTCCTGTACACCCTCGACGCGGCGGGCGGCCAGCTCCGCTGGAAGCTCGCCACCGGCGGAGAGATCACAGGCTCGCCCGTGGTCCGGAACGGCGTGGTGTACGCGTGCAGCAAGGACCGCTGCGTGTACGCGCTGGACGCGCTGAAGGGCACGGGGACGGGCGCCCGGGCGCGAGCGTAGGGCTGCCGCCCCGATGGAACCGGGCCGAGCCGTAATTCCCAGCCCGTCCGGCGCTTGAGGACGGAACCGTTGCCCTTGCGGGCGTTGCACCCAGGGTTCGGGCCCGCCCGATGACCGGTTCCGTCCTCAATCGCCGGACGGGCTGGGAGGTTCGCCAGGCGGGCTGGGTCTGCCGGTGGGCGGGCGTGAGGTGTCAGGACCCACGTAAGGGTCGTCCCCCTCCGGCTCCGGCCACGGGCTCGTCTGGACCGAGGGGCCCGGCTCCCGGGTCGGGGGCCAGGTGTCGGGGGCGGACGAGTCGGGGGCGGCGTACCGCGGAGGGCGGTGGCGGCCCGACATCGCGGCGGAGCCCAGAAGCATCAGCGCCCCACCCCCCGCGGCGAGCGCGACGCCCACGTCCAGGCCCGAGCCGTCGCCCGCGACGGCCAGGCTGTCCGTCACCTGGAAGACGCGGACCATCCACAGCACGGTGAACCCGAGCACCACCACGCCCGCGAGCGCGACGAGCGTACGGGAGCGCAGCACGACCCCCAGCACCGTCACGACCGCCGCGCACAGGAACGGCAGCCACAGCGAGCCGAACAGGCCGCCGGACTGCGTACCGGTCGCACCGGTGCCGGTGAAGAGGTCGCCCAGCCGGTAGTGCCGCCCGAGGCGGCCGTCGTACCAGTCACGGAAGGGGCTCAGCACGGCGGCCGCCGCTCCGGCGAGAGCGAGGACCGCACCGAGGACGTTGCGGATCATGTCCGTACCTCCAGGACGCGCTCTCGCTCCGACGCTACGCCGCACGGGTTGCCCCCGCCACCAGACAGGGACGAGACCGTGACAGGGCCATGACCGGCCCGCCGGTCATCCGCGCCATGCTGTGGGATACGGTTCCGTGTCGCCCGGCCATCCGGCCGGTCACGGCGGAACACCACACAATCGGGGGCGGATTCGATGAAACGGCAGCACGTCAAGCTGACGGTGGTCCTGGTCGCGGTGGTACTCGCGCTGACCGGCTTCTCCACCGGCAGCCACGGCAGCAAGAGCAGGAGCGGCAAGAGCCGCTCCAGCCACAGCAGCGGTGGCGGTTGCTCCAACGACAAGAAGAGCAACGGCACGTACCACGACACCGACTCCGGCACCCGCTACAACCGCACGTCGGGCGGCACCTCGGGCACCACCCGTACGTCCCCGACCCCCACGGCCACCGCCGCCCCGAAGGCGTACGTCTTCCGCTGCGCCACCCCCGCGAAGGGCGCGGCCAAGGCGGTCACCACCTCCACGGTCCGCCTCACCGCGACCGCGAGCGGCAGCCGCACGTACAACGTCGACGTGACCTTCCTCGACGCGTCCGGCATCGCGATCGACACGGGCCGCGCGACGGCGAAGGCGTCCGGCGGCGAGACGAAGACCGTGTCCGTGCCGATGGACCACCCGGACAAGGTCGCCCAGGTCGCGAAGTGCACGGTCACGGCGACGCCGGGCTACTGAGCGCGCCGCGCACACACGTAACGGCCGCGACGGCATCCCCTCCGCGCCGCCGCGGCCGTTCCCCCTACCCCCGTGGTCCCGCCAGATGGCTCAACGCGGATCCGGGCCCGTCATGTGGCTGTCGAGCGGCTTGATCTCGGGCTCGCCGGTCATGTGGCTGTCCAGCGGCTTGACCTTGGGCTCGCCGGTCATGTGGCTGTCCGTCGGCTCGACATCGCCGATGGTGCCGGGCTTCGGTGCGGTCAGCTTGGTCTTCTTGTCGTCGCTCATGTTGTGAACTCCGTTGCTGGGTGCATGGTTGGTCGGCAAAGCCCGTCCGGCTGTTCCCCCGTGGACTGCCGGACGGGCTGTTCAGAGCCGTTCACCTTAGTGCGCGGTTCCCCTGTCGAATCGCCTGCCCCCCGACGCGACGTTTCGACGGGTACGAGACTGCCGGGCGGCGATAAACGAACGATGAACGCGGAGTCAGCGGGCCTGGGACGAGGTACGGGCGAGCAGGCCGCGCACCATGTCGCTCTCGGGCGCCTTCGCCTGGTCGAAGATCCCCAGCGCCTCCTGCCAGCAGACCTTGGCACGATCCGCCTGTCCTATGCCGTCCAGTGCCTGCCCCAGCACGGTCAGCACATTGGCCCGGCGCCAGTCGCCTCCCACGTGGAGCAGCACCGTCAGCGCCTGCTCGGAGTACTCGGCGGCCCGGGCCGGACGCTCGGCCGCCAGATGCACCTCGGCCAGCCGGAAGAGGGTCATCCCCTCCCAGAGCCGCTGGCGGCTCTCCCGGAAGACGGACAGGGCCTCGGTGAGACGCCCCTCGGCCTCGCTCTGCCGGCCCGCCCGGGTGAGGGCGAGGCCCAGTGCGTAACGGCCGTTCGCCAGGCGCAGGGTGAGTCCGAGACGGGCGTAGAGGTCGATGCCCCGGCCGGCCAGCTCGACGGCGCTGGCCGTCCGCCCGATGGCCAGATGGACGCGGGACAGATTGCACAGGGCGCTGGCCTCGCCGGCCTGGTTTCCGTCGGCCCGGAACGCGGCGATGGTCTGCTGGAGGAGGACTTCCGCCTCGTCGTGCTGATTGCGGTACGCGGCGATGATCCCGAGCTCGTTCGGTGCGTTGCAGTGGGTCCAGACGTCATCGACCGAGGTTCCGAGGGCCATGGCCCGCCGGGCTTCGTCCTCCGCCCTGTCGAAGCGGCCCGCGGTGCTGTGTACCTGGGCGAGCGTCGTCCGCGCCCGTGCCTCGGAGCGGGCGTCACCGGCCACGGTCGCGGCATCCCGTACGGTCGTGGCGGCCGATTCGAACTGGCGTGAGTTGGCGCCGGATTCGGCGAGATCCTTGGCGGCGAGCAGGAGGTCCACCGCCCGCCGGACGGTTCCGGCGGCGCCGCTCTGCTGGACGCACGCGAGGAGCGGGCTCGCCTCCGCGTACAGCCAGTCGAGGGCCCGTCCGTGATCGGAGAACGACAGCCCGGGGCGGGCCGTGGGCTCCAGGTGGTCCACGGTGCGGTCCCCCGGCCGCTCCAGCGCGTACACCCCCGCCGCCGTGGCCAGGTAGAAGTCCAGCAGGCGCGACAGCGCCTCCTCGCGTTCGCCGGGCCGCTGTTCGTCCCGTTCCGCGCAGGAGCGCGCGTAGAGGCGGACCAGGTCGTGGTAGCGGTAGCGGCCGGGGGCGGCGGACTCGACCAGGGACGTGTCGACCAGGGCCTCCAGGAGGTCCTCCGCCGTGTGCGGGTCCCGGTCGAGGAGAGCGGCCGCGGCGGCGAGCGAGATGTCCGGGCCGTCCGCGAGGCCGAGGAGGCGGAAGGCGCGGGCCTGGGCCGGTTCCAGCTGGCCGTAGCCGAGTTCGAAGGTGGCCTTCACCGCGAGGTCGCCCGCCTGGAGCTCGTCCAGGCGGCGGCGCTCGTCGGCCAGCTTGGCGGCGAGGACCGACACGGTCCAGGTGCGGCGGGAGGCCAGCCGGGACGCGGCGATCCGGATCGCGAGGGGGAGGAAGCCGCAGGCGGCGACCACGTCGAGCGCGGCCTCCCGCTCCGAGCTGATCCGCTCCTCGCCGACGATCCGGGTGAAGAGCTGAAGCGCCTCCTCCGGCGACATCACGTCCAGGTCGACCAGATGCGCCCCCGCCAGGTCGACCATCCGGACCCGGCTCGTCACGAGCGCCGCGCAGCCCTCCGTGCCGGGGAGCAACGGGCGGATCTGGGCGGCGTCGTGGGCGTTGTCCAGGAGGACCAGCACCCGGCGCCCGTCCAGCGTGGACCGGTAGAGCGCGGCGCGCTCGTCCAGCGTCTCCGGAATGGCCGAGTCCGCGGTCCCGAGCGCCCGCAGGAACGCGCCGAGCACCGTCTCCGGCTCGGCGGCCCGGGCCCCGGCGCCCTGGAGGTCGACGTACAGCTGCCCGTCCGGGAAGTGACGGCGGGCCCGGTGGGCGACGTGGACGGCGAGCGTGGTCTTGCCGACACCCCCGATCCCGGCCAGCGCGGAGACGGCCATCACGGACCCCTCCACCGTGGCGAGCCGGTCGCCCAGCTCGCGTACGAACGCGTCCCGGCCGGTGAAGTCCGGGACGGTCGCGGGCAGCTGGGCCGGGCGGACCGGCGCCGCGGCCGGGGCCGGTTCGTCGGCCGGACGGGCCAGCTCCTCGTCGGCGCGCAGGATGCGCTGCTGGAGCTGCGCCAGCTCCGCGCGCGGATCGACCCCCAGCTCCTCGGCGAGCAGCCGCCGGGTGTCCGCGTAGACGGCCAGCGCCTCCGCCTGCCGGCCGCTGCGGTACAGGGCCACCATCAGGAGCTCGCGCAGCCGCTCCCGCAGGGGGTGCGCGGCGGTGAGCGCGGTCAGTTCGGAGACCGCCTCCGCGTGGCAGCCGGCCTCCAGGTCCAGATCGAGGCGGGTCTCGGTGAGCTGGAGCCGCCACTCCTCCAGGCGGGTGCGCTGGTACTCGGCGTACGGGCCGGGCACGGAGGCCAGCGCCTCGCCGTCCCACAGCCCGAGCGCCTTGTTGAGGAGGGCCCGCGCCGCGTCCCGGTCGCCGCCCGCCCGCGCCTTCTCCGCGCCGGACGCCAGCTCCTGAGCCACGGTCAGGTCCAGCGCGTCGGCGCCGGTGCGCATCGCGTAGCCGCCGGAGTCGCTGACCAGCGTCTCGGGGCCGAGGACCTTGCGCAGCCGGGAGGCGTAGGTGCGTACGGCGGCCAGCGCCTGCGAGGGCGGCTCGTCGCCCCAGATGCCGTCGATGAGCTCGGCGGCCGTCGCCGTGTGCCCGCCGCGCAGCAGCAGCGCGGTCAGCAGCGCGCGCTGCTGCGGCGAACCGGACGCCAGTGCCTCGCCGCCCCGGTGGACCCGGACCGGGCCGAGTACGGAGAAGTGCAGCACGGCCTCGTCCTCCGGGCCCCGCTCGGGGGTCCGCTGCTGCGGAACGCGTACCCGTGGCCCGTCGACACGGCCCATTGCTGCCTCCTGTCCTGCCTGCGCACGGCCCGGCACGGTCACTGTGTCCGGATCGGTCATAGGCCGTCCGGATTGCTCCATACCGTTGATATCGCCGTCAACAGTCTGCCTTGTGAAGGGTCGGCCCGTCAGCAACGGATGACTCTCTGCACAAGCCCTCGACAACGATTCGGAACGGCCCGCGCACGGGCAGGAGCCCCGCTCCTCCGCCGGTGCGGAGGAGCGGGGCTCCTTGGGTACTGCTCTTACCGGCCGCGATCGGCCGACCCGGGCAACTAGGCCGGGGTGACGTTCTCAGCCTGCGGACCCTTGGGGCCCTGAGTGACGTCGAAGTTCACGACCTGGTTCTCCTCGAGGGAGCGGAACCCGGACGCGTTGATCGCGGAGTAGTGGACGAAGACATCCGGGCCGCCGCCGTCCTGGGCGATGAAGCCGAAGCCCTTTTCAGCGTTGAACCACTTGACGGTTCCGGTAGCCATAAGCCCTCCTTGGGCCAAAGGGTTGCCCTGCTCCAGAACCTGCAATGAAGTCTGAAAACTACAAAAGCCTGCGGGGTTACATGCTCCGCAGGCTCTGTACTGCAAGGGAAACCAAACTGCAACTTGCCGTCGAGCCTAGCACGCAGCGTGTGCGTAGGGGTAGAGGGAAAGATCACTTCACCCGGATGTTTGACGGCCGCCCGGATGAGCCATCCGAGAGGGCCTTCCCGTGCGCCGCGGCCCCCGGTGGGGCGGCCGCGAAGGTACGGGTCTAGCCTCGCGATGTGGACAATTCAACCGTTTCAAACGTCGCGGGCGACGACCGTCGCCCCCGGCCGCGCGTCGGCCACATCCAGTTCCTCAACTGCCTTCCCCTCTACTGGGGGCTGGCACGCACCGGAACCCTGCTCGACCTGGAGCTGTCGAAGGACACCCCCGAGAAGCTCAGCGAGCAACTGGTCAGGGGCGAGCTCGACATCGCCCCCGTCACCCTCGTCGAGTTCCTGCGCAACGCGGACGACCTGGTCGCGTTCCCCGACATCGCGGTCGGCTGCGACGGCCCCGTCATGTCGTGCGTGATCGTCTCGCAGCGCCCCCTGGAGGACCTGGACCGGGCCCGGGTCGCCCTCGGCTCGACCTCCCGCACCTCCGTACGGCTGGCGCGGCTGCTGCTCGCCGAGCGGTACGGAGTCACCCCCGACTACTACACCTGCCCGCCCGACCTGGGCCTGATGATGCAGGAGGCGGACGCCGCCGTCCTCATCGGTGACGCGGCCCTCCGCGCCAACCTGCACGACGCCCCCCGCCTCGGGCTCCAGGTCCACGACCTGGGCGCGATGTGGAAGGAGTGGACGGGCCTGCCGTTCGTCTTCGCCGTCTGGGCCGCGCGCAAGGACTACCTGGCGGCCGAGCCCACCGCGGTGAAGCAGGTCCACGAGGCGTTCCTCGCCTCCCGTGACCTGTCCCTGGAGGAGGTCACCAAGGTCGCCGAGCAGGCGGCGCGCTGGGAGGCGTTCGACGCGGAGGTCCTGGAGCGCTACTTCACGACGCTCGACTTCCGCTTCGGCCCGGACCAGCTGGCGGGCGTCCAGGAGTTCGCCCGCCGCACCGGCGAGGCGGCGGGCTTCCCGGCCGACGTGAAGGTGGAGCTCCTCGGCGGATGAGAACATCCCGCCGCCGGGGAATGGCATTTTCGATTTGTTGAACATGCGATGAATGGTGGATTGCGCAATCGGTCATCGGCGGGACCGGCGCATTCACGCCTTTTATCGCGGTGAATGACGTCGTTCGTTCCCTTGGGGGCGAAATCGGCGGATGGTTTCTCCCGTGACCGGACGAGACTTCGCGGACACGAACTAGGCTTCGGTCGGAGGTCCGGCCGGTTCACAGGGGGAGTTCTTGATATGCAGCCGCTGGAAGCCGGGGAACCGCTCAGCATCGGCTCCTACCGGCTGCTGGGCAGACTCGGCGCCGGCGGCATGGGCCGGGTCTACCTCGGGCGCAGCGCGGGCGGCCGTACGGTCGCCGTCAAGGTCGTCCACCCGCACTTCGCGCTCGACGAGCAGTTCCGCGCCCGCTTCCGGCGCGAGGTGGAGGCGGCCCGGCGGATCGGCGCCCAGTGGACCGCGCCCGTCCTGGACGCCGACCCGGACGCCCCCGTCCCCTGGATCGCCACCGGTTACGTGGCGGGCCCGCCGCTCTCCGCGGCCGTCACCGAGCACGGCCCGCTGCCCGAGCACGCGGTCCGGGTGCTGGGCGCCGGTCTCGGCGAGGCGCTGGCCGCGGTGCACGAGCGGGGCCTGATCCACCGGGACGTGAAGCCGTCCAACGTCCTGCTCGCCCTGGACGGCCCCCGCCTGATCGACTTCGGCATCGCCCGGGCCATCGACGCGACCGCCTCCCTCACCTCCACCGGGGTCTCCGTCGGCTCGCCGGGCTACATGGCGCCGGAGCAGATCCGGGGCACCGACCTCTCCGGCGCGGCCGACATCTTCTCGCTGGGCGCGGTCCTGGCCTACGCGGCGACCGGCTCCGCACCGTTCCTCGGCGACTCCTCGGCCGTCCTCCTCTACAAGGTCGTCCACGAGGAACCGGAGCTGGGCGATCTGGAGGGCGGTCTGCGCGAGACCATCGCCGCCTGCCTGGCCAAGGACCCGGAGCGGCGGCCCACCCCGGACGAGCTGGCCCGCCGGCTGCTGCCCGGCGGCGCGGCGGCGGCGGTCGCGGCGGGCTGGCTGCCCGGTCCGCTGGTCCGCGAGGTCAGCAGCTCGGCGGTGGCGCTGCTGGACCTGGAACCGCAGGAGGCCCCGGTGCAGTCGGGGCCGGTGCCGTTCAGCGACCCGTCGCTGGGGGCGGGGATCGGCGAGCCCGCGTCCGGGGCGGGCGAACCCTCCGGGGGCCCGTACGGCTCGCCCGCCGCAGCGCTCGGCGTCTTCGGCCCGCCGGTCGACCCGCCGCACCCCCCGACCGCCGGGGCCGACGGGCTGCCGGGGCAGCGGACCGGGGGCCGGAGCCTGACCCTGGGCGCGACGGCGGGCGGCGACGGGGCGGGACGGCGGCGCGTCAGCTGCACGCTCGCGCTCGCGGTGGCCGGGGCGCTGGCCGCGGTGACGATGGGCGGCGCCTTCTGGCTGGACCTGATGCCGGGCACGGGCGGCGACACCGGCAACGTCGGGCAGGCACCGCCCGCCACCTCCGGAGAGCCCTCGCCGCCGAAGGACTCGGACACGGGCTCGGCGACGAAGGGCCCGACGGCCAGCCCGACGAAGAGCCCGGCGCCCCCGGGCGGGGCCGCCGAACTGCCCGACGCGTTCGTCGGCACCTGGACGGGCCCGCTCACCGAGAAGACCACGGGCGAACCGCACGGCACGCTCACCGCGGTCTTCACCAAGGGCCGCAAGGGCACGGACGTGGTCCGCCTGACCACCTCCCTCTCCATGGGCTTCGAGATCACCTGCCACAGCGTCGCCACCCTCACCACCGCCTCCGACGACGAGTTGAAGCTGCGCGAGCGCGCCGACCCGGACCGCCCGAGCACCGCGGGGCTCTGCACCACCACCCCGGCCGACCTCCACTTCACCCGCGCCTCCGACGGCACGCTCCGCTTCCGCTCCGACGAGAGGGGCGCGGGACTCCCGTACGGCACGCTCACCCGGTCCGACGGCTGAAGCCCAACCCCCCTGGCGTACGCTGAACCGGTCCGTAGATCCGTTGAAAAACCGCCGAAAGGTGACAGCCCGGTGACCGAGAAGGCCGACCTTCAGCCCATCCTCGACCGAGCCGCCGAAGGCGGCCGGATCACCCCGGAGGAGGCGCTCGACCTCTACCGGTCGGCGCCGCTGCACGCGCTGGGCGCGGCGGCCGACGCCGTGCGCCGCCGCCGTTACGCCGGTACGGAGCACATCGCGACGTACATCATCGAGCGCAACATCAACTACACCAACGTGTGCGTCACGGCCTGCAAGTTCTGCGCGTTCTACGCCGCGCCGAAGGACACCGCCAAGGGCTGGTCCCGGGACCTGGACGACATTCTGCGCCGCTGCGCGGAGACCGTCGAGCTGGGCGGCACGCAGATCATGTTCCAGGGCGGGCACCACCCGGACTACGGCGTGGAGTACTACGAGGAGCACTTCTCGGCCATCAAGAAGGCGTTCCCGCAGCTGGTGATCCACTCGCTCGGCGCCTCCGAGATCGAGCACATGGCCCGGATCTCGAAGGTCTCCGCCGAGGAGGCCATCAGCCGGATCCACGCCGCCGGTCTCGACTCCTTCGCGGGCGCGGGCGCCGAGCTGCTTCCGGCCCGGCCGCGCACCGCCATCGCGCCGCTGAAGGAGTCCGGCGAGCGCTGGCTGGAGATCATGGAGATCGCGCACGGCCTGGGCGTCGAGTCCACCTCGACCATGCTGATGGGCACGGGCGAGACGAACGCCGAGCGCATCGAGCACCTGCGCATGATCCGTGACGTGCAGGACCGCACCGGCGGCTTCCGGGCGTTCATCCCGTACACGTACCAGCCGGAGAACAACAAGCTGAAGGGGCAGACGCAGGCCACGCTCTTCGAGTACCTGCGGATGATCGCCATCGCCCGGCTCTTCCTGGACAACGTCGCCCACATCCAGGGCTCCTGGCTCACCACCGGCAAGGAGGTCGGCCAGCTGTCGCTGCACTACGGCGCGGACGACCTCGGCTCGATCATGCTGGAGGAGAACGTCGTCTCCTCGGCCGGTGCCAAGCACCGCTCCAACCGGCTGGAGATCATCGACCTGATCCGCAAGGCGGACCGGGTCCCGGCCCAGCGCGCCACCACGTACGAGCACCTGGTCGTGCACGACGACCCGGCGAACGACCCGGTCGACGAGCGCGTCGTCTCGCACATCTCGTCCGTCGCGATCGAGGGCGGTACGGCACACCCGGAGCTCAAGCTCCTGAGCGCCAACTGATCTCTCCATGCTGACGATTCACGCCGCCGCCCTGCTTCTGCCGGGCGGCGGCCGCGCACCCGTGCCCGGTGGTGCGGTGGCCGTGCGGGACGCGGTGGTCGCCGGCTTCGGGCCGTACGGGGAACTGGCCGCCGCCCACCCCGGCGCCCGGGTCCGCCGCTGGCCGGGCGTCCTCACCCCGGGGCTGGTGCAGCGGGACGCGGTCCGGCTCCTGGAGGAGTGGTACTTCCCCGACCCCCGCGAGGCGGACGCGCGGGGCACCGAGCCCCTGACCGGCGCCGCGCTCGACGCGCTGGGCCCCGAGGAGACCTGGCGCGCGGGCAGCGTGCGGCGCGGGCTGCACCGGATGCTCCGGCACGGCACGACGGCGGTGACCGCGGGCCCCGGGGCACCGGCCGCGCTGCTCACGGCGGTCCGGCGGTCCGGGCTGACGGTCCTCGGCGCGTCCCCTTCCCCCGCCGACGGCCCCCGGCTCGACCCGCTGGCCGGGGCGGGCGCGGTGGCGGAGGCGACGGCGGCACCGCTCGCCACCGGGGGCCGCGCGGACCTCGCCGCCTTCGACGCCCCCGACGAGGCGGCGCTCCTCGCGGCGGGCGCGGTCAGCTGCGTGGCGACGATCGCGGGCGGGCGGCTGGTGTACCGGGGGCGTTGAGGCCTACGGCACCGAGGGCCCGCCCAGGTAGTGCCCCTCGGGGTCGTACGGCCAGGCGTTGGCGACGCAGCCCTTCAGGCCGTCGATCTGCTGCATCATCGCGGGCGCCGGGCGGCCCTTGCCGGGGCAGGTCTCGTGGCCGTGGCCGAGCCAGTGGCCGACCTCGTGGTTGATGATCAGGGCCCGGTACTCGCCCAGCGGGCCGCTGAACTCGGGCGAACCCGTCTGCCAGCGCTTCAGGTTGACCATCACGACCGTACCGACGCGGCAGTTGACCTCGCCGTGTGTGTCGAGCCCGCTCGCCCCGCAGATGCGGTCGGTGGTCTCCGGGGTCGCGATCCGGATGACCAGCCCCGCCGGACCCTTCGCGACCTGGCGGAACCGGCGCTCCCCGTGGTGCGTCCAGCCCCGGGGCGCGGCCAGGATGCGCGCGACGACGGAGGCCGCCTTGTCCGCGTCGAGCCCGGAGCCGTCCTCCACCTCCACCCGGTAGGCGTTGCCCGTGCCGCTGTCGGTCGCGGTGGCGCGGGCCACGGTGAAGGCGGCGGGTGCGGGCCCGCGTGCGTCGTTCCAGCGCAGACCAGCCACGGTGGCAGCCGCGAGTACGACGGGGACGACAGCCCATGCGAGCAGCCTGCTCCGGCCGCTCTCCCCCCGGCGCCCTTTCCATCCGGGCATCCGTAACCCTCCCCAGCGATCGACGTTCCGTCCCCCGCTGTAGGACCGGTGATCGGGGAAATTGGTTCAGTCCACAACCATGTGAGGTCGTGGTGCGGTCGCGGGGAGAGCGCCTGAAGAATCGTTATGGCATCGTGGGGCCGCCCAGGTATGCCCCGTTTTCGTCGTACGGCCAGGCGTTGGCGACGCAGCCCTTGAGTCCGTAGATCTGCTGCATCATCGCGGGGGCGGGGCGGCCCTTGCCGGGGCAGGTCTCGTGGCCGTGGCCGAGCCAGTGGCCGACCTCGTGGTTGATGATCAGCGCGCGGTAGTCGTTCAGCGGTCCGTCGAACTCGGGCGAACCGGTCTGCCAGCGCTTGAGGTTGACCATCACCTTCTCGCTGATCCGGCAGTTGACCTCGCCGTGCGTGTTCATCCCGCCCTGTCCGCAGATCCGGTCCGTGGTGCCCGCCGTCGCGATGCGGACGACCAGCCCGGCCGGGCCGGAGGCCACCCGGTGGAACGTGCGCTTCCCGCCCTGCCCCCAGCCGCGCGGCGCGGCGAGGATCTCGGCGATCCGGTCCGCGGCCTCCTCCGGATCGACGCCGGAGCCGTCCTCGACCTCGACGCGGTACGCGTACTGCCCGGAGGACGAGGTGTCGGCGCGGGCGGTCGTGAAGGTGCCGGGGCCGGAGGCGGGGATACGGGTGGGGCTCGGCTTCACGGAGGGCGACGGGGAGGGCTTCGGGCTGCGGCTGGGTGTGGGTGTGGGGGAGGGAGCGTGGGGCGCGGCGACCGGCTTCGGTGCGGCGGCCGCCGGGGCCTCGTCACCGCCCGCCCAGCGGGGCGCGAGGACGACCACGAGGCCGATCAGCGCCGCCGGTACGGCGACGGCGGTGAGTATGCGTATGCGGCTGCGGCGCCGCGCCCGTCTCGCGCGTCTTCGTCCGCGACCCGCTCCGCCGTGCCGCCCCCGCGTGCTCTCAGCCCCCACGGACAGAGCCCTCCTTCGCTTCCATCGGACGTGCGTCCGCATAAGCAACCATTTCGATGAACTTCGGGTCCCCGGCGACGGCCGACAGTTGGTCGGCGGTGACCGGTGCCGACACCATGGCGTCGTAGTCACCCCCCACGGTGAGCGTGACGCGGCTGTGCCCGTACCTGAAACGCACGGTGACGCCGGTGATCGTCTTGCCCCCCTTGGCGTTCCCGGCCGCCGTGATCGCCTGGGCCATGATGCCCCCCGGCAGCGTCACCTCATCGCACTGGAGACCCTTCACCGCGACGTCGAGGCAGGGCGTGTTCGCCCGGGCGGCCTTGCCCGTGGCCGGCGGGCGGACGGAGAAGGTGATGGGGAAGACCGGGCTGTCCACCCCGCCCTGGTACCGGTTGACGGCGATGTCGACCGGACGGACCGGGGCGAGCGCCTTGGGCAGCAGCGATTCGAGCACGTCCGCCGCCTGGTTCTGGAAGACCTGCTGCCGGGAGAGCTCGTCCTCCGGCAGGTCCGCCATGGAGCTCTCGCCGGGGCTCGGCTCGACGTGTACGGGGAGCCGGAGCCATGGGTCGGAGGTGTCCAGGGGCGTGGGCGCGGCGGTCGTCGACGAGGCCGCCGACCACTGGCGTACCGGCTCCCCGTCCCCGCCCCACACCGGCAGCGCGGCGCCGAAGATGCCGAGGCCGACGATCGCGGTGGCCGTCGCCCCGATCGCGGCGCGGGCCCGGGCCCGGCGGCGGCGGCCCTCGACCAGGGCGCCGGGGAGCAGATCGGGCAGCGGGGGCGCCCCGTCGGTGGCCCGCTCCATGGCGGTCCGCACCAGCAGTTCGTCGTCGTCCCGGCCGGGCTCGTCGCCCGGAGCGGGGTCCATCAACACGTACACGGCTTCACTCCTCAGCTTCGGGCGGTGTAGAGGTACGCGTCGCCCAGGCGGGCGCGCAGCGTGGCCAGCGAGCGCGAGCACTGGCTCCTGACGGTGGACGGGCTGCACCGCAGCAGCCCGGCGACGGTCTCCACGCTCAGGTCTTCCCAGTAGCGCAGGACGACCATCGCCCGGGCGCGGGGCGGCAGTTCGGCGAGGGCGGCGAGCAGCGTGACCGTGAGCTCGGGGCCCACCGCGGGGGCGGGCGCGGCGATCGGCGTGTGGGCGAGGAGGTCGCGGAGCCGACGGCGGCGCTCGGCGATGTAGGTGCGGGTGAGCACGGTCCGGGCATAGGCGTCCGGATGGTCGGCGGCGCCCGCCCGGCGCCAGTGCTGGAACAGCTTGGCCAGCGTCGTCTGGGTCAGATCGCGCGCGGCGTCGGCGTCGCCGCAGAGCAGGTACGCGGTGCGGTAGAGCCGGTGCTGACCGGCGCGGGCGAACTCCTCGAAGCCGTCGGCACCCCGGCTGGCTCCCGTGAACATCTGCCCCCTTTCCTGTTCTCGGCGAAGGTCTCTTCGTGACTACTGAGTGCCGCGGGGCGGAAAAGGTTGAAGCGGGATTTCGCCCGGGGCGTCCGCCGCGAGGCCGCACGGACCGGACTGCTTGAATGGGGAGCGTGACCCGAGCATCCCTGGACAAGCAGCCGCACGAAGTCGCCTCGATGTTCGACGGCGTGGCGGCGAACTACGACCTGACCAACGACGTGCTCTCCCTCGGCCAGGACCGGGTGTGGCGCAAGGCGGTCGCCAAGGCGGTGGACGCGCGGCCCGCCGAGAAGGTCCTCGACCTGGCGGCCGGCACGGCGACGTCCTCGCTGCCGTTCGCCGCGACCGGCGCGTACGTCGTGCCGTGCGACTTCTCCACCGGCATGCTCCGCGAGGGCAAGAAGCGTCACGCCTGGCTGCCCTTCACCGCCGGCGACGCCACGAAACTCCCGTTCCGCGACGAGAGCTTCGACGCGGTGACCATCTCCTTCGGCCTGCGCAACGTCCAGGACACGGACGCGGCCCTGCGCGAGCTGTACCGGGTCACCAAGCCGGGCGGCCGGGTCGTCATCTGCGAGTTCTCCCAGCCCGTCTGGACCCCGTTCCGCACGGTCTACATCGAGTACCTGATGCGCGCCCTCCCCCCGGTCGCCCGCGCGGTCTCCTCCAACCCCGACGCCTACGTCTACCTCGCCGAATCCATCCGCGCCTGGCCCGACCAGCCCGGCCTGGCGAAGAAGCTCCAGCAGGCCGGCTGGTCCCAGGTCGCCTGGCGCAACCTGACGGGCGGCGTGGTGGCCCTGCACCGGGGTGTCAGGGCCGCCTGACGCTACTTGGCGTACATGCCGTAGCCGCCGACCCCGGTGTACACCGAGTCGGCGACCCGCCGGTGGACGTACTTCGGCCCGGCGGGGTCCTTGCCCGCATCGGTCGGCGGCGTCCGCACGTCCGTGCCCGTGAGGAGCGTCGTGGACCCGCCGCCGTCGAGGTTGAGCACGTCGACCAGCGCCAGTTCCGGCGAGTCCAGCAGGTTCGCGAACGCCCGGAGCGAGTCCCCGTCCTCGTGCGTGGTCGACGCGGTGGCCTGCGTCTGCCCGGTGAGCGTGATGAACACCGGGTGGCCCTTGACATTGGTGCCGACGGCCGTGCGGGAATCGGTGCAGATCAGGTTGGTCCCGTCGGCGCCCGTGACGTGGCCGTTGCACGAGTCGGGCAGCTCCGCGGGTACGCCGCTCGCGCTCAGGAGCCGGTGGAAGGAGCTCACGACGTCCACCGAGTCGTCCAGCGGGATGTCCCGGTCGAGCGTCACGTCATGGAGTCTCAGGTCGACGGCCGGGTGGTCGTCGCGGGTCAGGTGGGTGCGCAGCCAGTCCGCCCCGGTGCCCACACCCTGGAGGATCCGGCCACCGGCGGGGACGTGGACCTGCTCGGCCGCCGTCTGCCCGCCCCGGCGTTCCCGGGCGTCGGTGACGACGCCGTGCGCGTCGAGGACGACCTCGAAGCCGGGGTCGTCGTCCGTCGTGACCGTCGGGTCGATCCCCGGCTTCGGCACGGGGAAGCCGTAGTCGTCGGTGAACAGGACGATCTCGTCCGGGTCGGTGTACAGCGCCGTCTGGCCCTTCACCGCCGTGTCCTCGGCGTCCCGGGCGCAGCCCCGGCTGCGGCCGGGATCGCGGTTGACGTCGTCTATGCGTACGGTCGCGCCCGAAGCGGTGGTCAGCTTCATGTCCGTACGGAGCTTGGTGATGTACGGGATGCCGTACTGCAGGACCACCCCGTTGCTGCCGGCCCCGTTCATCCAGCAGCTGGAGCTGTGCAGGACGCCGTCGGTGACCGAGACGCCCATGTGCATGACCGTGGTGCCGTCGGCGCCGGCCGGGAGGACGTGGTCGGGGTGCTTGGGCTCGGACTTGAACAGGCCGCCGTTGACGCCCGCGTAGGGGTGGCGGGCGGCGACCGTCGAGACTCCGGCGAGCTGGTCGGCGACCGTCTCGGTCAGTCCGTCGGCCTTGCCGACGACACTTTCCAGGGTGAGCGCGGAGGCGGTCGGGTCGATGTCGACCACGTTCAGGACACGGCCCCGGGTCCGGTTCTCGGGCACGCGCTCGGTGTACCGGGTCAGGGTGACTCCGGTCGCCGGCTTCGACGGCGTCTGCTGATCCCAGTTGGCGGCCAGCGGGCTCGCCGGTGCGTCGGCGGCCGGGGCCGCGGGGGCGGTGAGGACGAGGGCGCTCAGCGCCGCCGCCACGGTCGCCCAGGTGCGGGTGAGGGATCTGCTCATGATTACTGGCACTCCGAGGTTCCGTTGACGAGCTCGTGCGAGCGGAAGGTCCCGGCGAAGGGTGCCGGGACGGTGGTGCTGTCGCCCTTCAGCACGACGTAGGCGCCGTACTTGGTGGCCGGAGCGGCCGGGTCGGTCCAGGTGCCGGTGAACTTCTCGGTCGGGTAGAAGCAGACATGGCGTGCGGTGCGGTTCCACACGGAGACGGGCGCCACCTCGGCGCCGTACGCGTTGCCGTAGTTCTTCGTGGCCGGATCGGTCACGGGCATGTGCACCGTCATCCGGCCGCGCCCCGCCGCCTCGCTGAAGGTGCAGACGCGGTTGTCGGGGCAGCGCTCGTACCCGGTGAAGCAGTGGGCCCGGGACGGGACCAGCTTGTGGGAGCTGATCTTCCCGGCGAACCGGGGGTCGCTGCCGTATTCGTCGGAATTGCCGGGCTTGATCGTCTGGAGCAGCCCGCCGAAGTCGGTGTCCACGTACACGCAGGCCCAGTAGGGGGTGTTGTTCTTGGCGGAGAGCGTCGCGTCGTCCCAGGAGGCGTCGTAACGCGTCCCGTCGTCCCGCACGGCGAACGTCCGCTGCGTGCCGCCGCCGCCCGAAGCGCTGTACAGGCAGAGCTGTCCGGCCGGGCAGTCGTCGAACGCCTGGGCGCTCGCCGGGAGTACGAAGAAGGTGGAGCACAACAGGGCGAGGGCGGCGGCTATCAGGGAGCCGCGCACCGTGATGATCTTCTTGATGGTCACGACAAATCATCGCACCACCCCACGAATGGCCGGGGCACGGGACGGACCGGTGAACGCGCGAAAGCGGCGGGTGGGATTCCGAGTTGACGGGAACCGGTGGGCGGGGAAGATGTGTCCGTTGATACGGCACGCGTCGTCCCTGTTTCCGTGTGTCACCGTCTCGCCCGTCCCCGGCCCGCTGCGGAGCTCTCATGCCCTCGTACTGCCCGTTCTGTGGAACCCAGGCGCCCGACGAGGCGCGCTTCTGCATGAAGTGCGGGCGGGAGAGGCCCGCCGCGCCCGCCGCGCCTCCTCAGCCCGCCGCTCCGCCGCCGCCGAGCGGGGCGCCGGCCGTCGAACCGCCCGCGATGCCCGCCTACATGACTCGGCCCGCCGCGCCGCCGCCCGGGTACGCGCCCGTACCGGCCGGGCCCTCGCCCGTCGGGATCTTCTTCGGGCGGGTGATGCGCGGGGACTGGGCCGGCTCGCTGAAGGCGGCCGTCTGGCCGACCGGGCTGATCATCGGGCTCGCCGTGGCGCTCGCCATCCCGGACTACGGGCAGGGGGACGACGTCGTCGTCGGGTGGAGCGACCGGCTCCGGATCGCGCTCGCGATGCTGCTCCAGGCGTTCGGCGGGGGGTTCGAGGTCCGGGCCGTCGTGCCCGGTGGCGGCGGCGGATACGGGGGCGCTTCGCCGTACGGGGACACGTACGGCGACTTCGATCCGGGCGGGCAGAGCCAGACGACGCTCGCGCTGATCCCGCTCACCGTCACCGTGCTGTGGATCGGCGCCCTCATCCTCGGCGCCCGGGGCGTCCGCCGGCAGGGCGGCGGGCTCGACGCGGCGGTCCGGATCAGCGTCGTGGCCACCGCCGCGGTCCTGGTCCTCGGGCTCTACGCCCAGCCGGAGGTCCAGGGCTACTCGCTCCACTCCTCGCCGGTCCTCGCGGCCCTCGGCGCCCTCGCCCTCGCGCTCGTCACCACCTGCGCCGTGCTGCAACGCGACGTCGCGGCCGCCTGGCTGGCCCAGCGGCCGGGCGCGCAGAGCTTCGTACGCGCCGCCGGAACCGCCGTCCGCGCGCTCGGCGCCGTCCTCCTGCTGTGCGGCCTGATCGGCTACATCACGTACGCCACCCTGGACGACGTCAACGGCACGGCCCTGCTGATGGCCCTGCCGCTGCTGCCCAACATCGCGCTGATGGTGCTCTCGGTCAGCTGGGGCGGCTCCGTCGAGTACGACGCGCGGGGACAGGCGGACATCATCGGCGCCGGTACGGAACACGGCTCGTTCGGGCTCGGTGAGCTGAGCGACGCCGCCAACGACTGGGCCCTCGTCGGCGCGCTCGCCGCGGGCCTCGTCTGCGCGCTCGTCGTCGCGCTGCTCGCCGGGCGCCGCTCCGCCGACCGGCGCGAACAGGTCACCGCGGGCGGGCTGTTCCTGCTCGGGTTCCTCGCGCTGACCGCGATGAGCGGCCTGTCCGCCGAGTTCTCCGGCAACGTCGCGGACATCGGTGGCTCGGGCACCCTGGACGTCTCGCCCAGCGTCGCCGACGCGCTGCTGTTCGGGCTGCTGTGGGTGGGCGGCGCGATCCTCGTCGCGCCGTACCTCGCGCGGATGACGGGCGGCGGCGGCCCGGGCGGCGGCTCCCCGGCGTACCCGGCCCCGCCGAGCCCGTACGGCCCGCCGAACCCGGGCCCGCACATTCCGGGTCCGTACACCCCGGCCCCCGGGCCGTACGCCCCCGCGCCCGGCCAGCCCCCGGCTCCGGGTCAGACCCCGGCTCCGGGTCAGACGGGTCAGACCCCGGCTCCGGGTCAGACGGGTCAGACCCCCGGCCCCGGCCAGGCGCCGCACACCCCGCCTGCCCAGACCACGGCCGCCGAAGCCGCCGCACCCGAGGCCGCCGTGCCCGGCGCCGAGCCGCCCACCAGCACCCTGCACGCCCCGTACGTCCCCGCCCCGGACCCCGCGCAGCCCCCCGCGCCCCGGCGTCGGCGGGCCGTCCTCGTCTGGGGGGCCACGCTCGTCGCGGCGCTGATCTTCGGCGGCGGGGCCACCGCGGGCACCCTCGCCCTGATGGACCGCCACGACGACGACCCGGGCACCTCGGAGAACGACAAGGGCAAGAAGAGCGACCGGGCGACGCCCGCCGAGGACCGGACGAGCGAGGCCCCCTCCGAGGAAGCTCCCTCCACGGAGGCGAGCGCCACCACCGACCCGGCCGAGCTCGTCTTCCCGGAGGGCTACAGCGTCGTCGCCGACACCGCGGGCTTCTCGTTCGCGCTGCCGGACAACTGGGAGCGCCAGGGCGAGAAGAACCACCAGGTCACCTACGCCGCGGCCCCGGGCGACACCGCCCTGCTGAAGGTCGGCGTCATCGCGGACGCCCCCTACACCTCGTACGAGAACTTCCAGGCCCTGGAGAAGACCGCCTCCGCCAACCAGCGGAACTACCAGCAGGTCCAGCTGTCGGCCAACACCTTCCAGGGCCGCCCGGGCGCCCGGTGGGAGTACACCTACGAGGACAAGAGCGGACAGACGGTCCACGCGATCGACCAGAGCTACATCGCCGAGGACGGCACCGAGTACGCCGTCTACGTCACCGAGCGGGACGTGGACTGGGTCGCCGCCCGCGAGGTCTTCGACACCGCCCTGTCCACCTGGATGCTCAACGACGTCGACTGAACCCGGCCGTCACAGCTCCAGTCGGAAGGCCCGCACCTCCTGGCCGGGCCGCCCGGTCGTGAAGGTCTCGGCCGGTTCCATGCCGAGGCGCAGGGCCACCGCGGCCGAGCGTTCGTTGAGCACGTCGACCGCCGCCACCACCCGTTCCACGCCCGCCGCGCGCAGCCGCTCCAGCGTGAGGCGGGCGGCGGTCGTCGCGTAACCGAGCCCCCAGGCCGAGCGGGCCAGCCGCCAGCCGATCTCGGTCTCGCCCACCGGGCCGTACGCGGTCGGCCCCCACGGCTGCGCCCCCGTGAAGCCGACGACCTGCCCCTTGCCGTCGAGCACGGTCCACAGGCAGTACCCGAGTTCGGCGTCGTGTCTGCGCTGCCGCGCGGTCCACTCCTCGTACATCGACAGCTCCTCGGCCCGCCCGCCGAAGAACCGCATCACCTCCGGGTCCGCGAAGGCCCGGTGCCAGGCGACGGCGTCCTCGTCGGTCGGGACACGCAGCTGTACGACGGGCGGAGCGGCAGGCGCGATTGACATGAGGCAGCCCTTCGGAGGGTTGGTCGGCAGGCCCCCATAGACTGCCTTGGACCTGTGCCGCGCGGCACGCGAATTCGAGTCTTCGGGAGAACCGACCGTGACCGAACCCCTGTCCGAACACAGCGCGGACGTCATCGTCGTCGGGGCGGGCCCCGCCGGCTCCACGACCGCGTACTACCTGGCCAAGGCCGGACTCGACGTCCTCCTCCTGGAGAAGACCGCGTTCCCGCGCGAGAAGGTCTGCGGCGACGGCCTCACCCCGCGCGCCACCAAGCAGCTCGTGTCCATGGGCATCGACATCTCCGAAGAGGCGGGCTGGCTCCGCAACAAGGGCCTGCGCATCATCGGCGGCGGCGTCCGGCTCCAGCTGGACTGGCCGGATCTGGCCTCCTACCCGGACTACGGACTCGTCCGCAAGCGCGACGACTTCGACGAGCAGCTGGCCCGGAACGCGCAGAAGGCGGGCGCCCGGCTGTACGAGCGGTGCAACGTGGGCGCCCCGATCACCGACGAGCGCACCGGCCGGATCACCGGGGTGCACGCGAAGCTCGGCGAGGAGAAGACCCCGGTCACCTTCCACGCCCCGCTCGTCGTCGCGGCCGACGGCAACTCCACCCGGCTCTCCCTCGCGATGGGCCTGCACCGCCGCGACGACCGCCCGATGGGCGTCGCCGTGCGGACGTACTTCACCTCGCCCCGGCACGACGACGACTATCTGGAGTCCTGGCTGGAGCTGTGGGACCGGCGCGGCCCCCAGGAGAAGCTGCTGCCCGGCTACGGCTGGATCTTCGGCATGGGCGACGGCACGTCCAACGTCGGCCTCGGCATCCTCAACTCCTCGTCCGCCTTCAAGGAGCTGGACTGGCGCGAGGTCCTGAAGGCGTGGTGCGCCTCCATGCCGGAGGACTGGGGCTACACCCCGGAGAACATGACGATGCCCATCCGGGGCGCCGCCCTCCCGATGGCCTTCAACCGCCAGCCGCACTACACCAAGGGCCTGCTGCTCGTCGGTGACGCGGGCGGCATGGTCAACCCGTTCAACGGCGAGGGCATCGCGTACGCCATGGAGTCCGGCCAGATCGCGGCCGACGTCATCGTCCAGGCGCACGCCCGCGCGACCCCCGCCCAGCGGGAGCTGGCGCTGAACAACTACCCGAAGGTGCTCAAGGAGACCTACGGCGGCTACTACACGATGGGCCGCGCCTTCGTGAAGCTGATCGGCAACCCGAAGGTCATGAAGGTCGCGACCCAGCGCGGCCTGACGCACCCGCTGCTGATGAAGTTCACGCTGAAGATGCTCGCCAACCTCACCGACCCGACCGGCGGCGACGCGATGGACCGCATCATCAACGGCCTGGCGAAGGTCGCGCCGCGCTCGTAGCGCCCGTTCACAAACGAAGGAGCCGTCACTCCCGAGCGGGGGAGTGACGGCTCCTTCGTGTGCCTCACGTGCGGATCAGGCTTGTGAATCCGTGAACACGGGGATGTCTCAGAGGACGCGGACCGCGCCGGTCGGCATGTCGTAGTCCAGCGGGCGCTGCACCACACCGGTGGAGGAGTTCTGCGCACCGACGAACTGGCCGCCGCCCACGTAGATCCCGACGTGGTACGCGCTGCCCGCGCTGCCCCAGTACAGGATGTCGCCCGGCTGGAGGTTGCTCAGCGAGACCTGGGTGCCGGCGGTGGACTGGCTCTGCGAGACGCGCGGCAGGTCGACGCCCACCGTGCGGAAGGCGGCCTGGACCAAGCCCGAGCAGTCCCACGAGTTGGGGCCGGTGCCGCCGGACACGTACGCGTCGCCGACCTGCGCCTGGGCGAACGCGACGACGGAGGCCGCGGAGCCGGAGGCGTTGGAGGAGTACGAGGTCGTGGCGGCGTTGGTGGAGCCGGACGACGAGGAGCCGGTGGTCTTCTGCAGCGTGGTGCGCGCGGCGTCGCGGGAGGCGCGCTCGGCGGCCTCCGCCTTGGCCTTGGCGGCCGCCTCGGCCTTCTTCTTGGCCTCGGCCTTGCGGACGGCCTCGGCCTTGGCCTTCTTGGCGTCCTTGGCGGCGCTGGTGGCCGCGGCGTCCTCCTGGGCCTGCGTCTCCAGGTCCAGGGCGACCTGCTGCGTCGCCTCGGCGGAGGCGGCGACGGTGGTGGAGAGTCCCGCCGTGATGGTGGGCATCTCGATCGTCTGGGTCACCGGTTCGGCCTGGGCCGGGCCGGCGGCACCCGCGACCGCGATGGTGCTGAGGACGCCACCGGCAACTCCGGCCCGCAGCGCCGACGTCGAGGCGTTTCGGCGGGGCTTCCGGTGGCTGGGTATGTGAGCGGTGTGGGACATGGGTACTAGCGCTATCAGGGCGCGCGGGGTCCCATCAAGAAACGTGTGTTGCGACACAGTTACGTCCGGAATCTGTGAATCCGCTTTCTGGCGGCCTTTATTGACGCCGTAACGGGCAAATCGGGCAGTCGCGATCATGGCTGTGATCACGGGTTTTCTGCAATACGCCCGAATTGCCCGTCACTTACCACCCGTTCACACTGTTGGCCAAGCCCGCTTCTGTAACGGCTGATGTGGAGTGACGCAGCTCACAGTATGGTTCTGCCGTGACGGGCATACGAGGACCCGGCGCGGAAAGCGGCCGTCCGCGTCCACTTCGTTCCGTGTGAACCCTCGCGCGAGTGACCCCTGTCAGGCGCCCCCGCCTCCGGTCACCCCATCCCGGCCCGCACGGCCCCAGAGTGGGGCAGATCCCTTTATCACCCCATCGTGTCCATCGCCAATTTTGCGCGCACTGCCGTGGCTTGATAGTGCGACACCGCTTTGACCAGCGACAACGGTGGGAGATGTCACCTCTCGTGATCACTCGGCCGCTTCGTGTACGAAGATCACCGCTCATCCGACTTCATGATCGTTCGTCAGGTGGTGGAGATCACAAAGACGTTGGTGACCCCCGTGTCGCAGATCACAGGACGGCGGGCGTAGGATGCGGGGCAGTCGGGCTTGTGAACTGCCTCACATGTGCACGATCTTGGTGAGGCGGGGAGCCGGTTCGCCCGATGCGGTCCAACGGTCAAGGACGACTGGAAGGAGCGAGGAGCGTGAATGCCTACGCGCCCATCCTCGTGCTCGGCGCCCTCGGGGCAGGGTTTGCGATCTTCTCCGTGGTCATGGCCACGCTTATCGGCCCCAAGCGGTACAACCGGGCAAAGCTCGAAGCGTACGAGTGCGGTATCGAACCCACACCCACGCCGGCCGGAGGCGGCCGCTTTCCCATCAAGTACTACCTGACGGCGATGCTCTTCATCGTCTTCGACATCGAGATCGTCTTCCTCTATCCCTGGGCGGTCAGCTTCGACGCCCTGGGGATCTTCGGGCTCGTGGAGATGCTGCTCTTCGTGCTCACCGTCTTCGTCGCCTACGCGTATGTGTGGCGGCGCGGCGGTCTGGAATGGGACTGAGGGGCTGAGGGGCACACCATGGGACTCGAAGAGAAGCTGCCGAGCGGCTTCGTTCTGACCACCGTCGAGCAGGCGGCCGGCTGGGTGCGGAAGTCCTCCGTCTTCCCGGCGACCTTCGGCCTCGCCTGTTGCGCCATCGAGATGATGACCACCGGGGCAGGCCGTTACGACCTGGCCCGGTTCGGCATGGAGGTCTTCCGCGGCTCGCCGCGGCAGGCGGACCTGATGATCGTGGCCGGGCGGGTGAGCCAGAAGATGGCGCCCGTCCTGCGGCAGGTCTACGACCAGATGCCGAACCCCAAGTGGGTCATCTCCATGGGGGTTTGCGCATCATCGGGCGGAATGTTCAACAATTACGCCATTGTTCAGGGTGTTGATCACATTGTCCCGGTTGATATTTATTTGCCGGGCTGCCCGCCGCGGCCCGAGATGCTGATGGACGCGATCCTCAAGCTGCACCAGAAGATCCAGGGCTCCAAGCTCGGGGTCAACGCCGAGGAAGCCGCCCGCGAGGCGGAGGAAGCGGCGCTCAACGCCCTGCCCCTCATCGAGATGAAGGGGCTCATGCGATGAGCGACGAGCACAACGGCTCCGCGGTCCCCGCCCCGCGCGACGAGCACGGCGAGGTCATCGGCGTACGGAAGGGCATGTTCGGCGCCAACAACGGCGGCGACACCTCCGGCTACGGCGGCCTCGTCCGCACCGTCGCCCTCCCCGGCGCCTCCTCCCGCCCCTACGGCGGCTGGTTCGACGAGGTCGCCGACGAGCTCGAAGGCGCCCTGGAGGAGCAGGACCTCCTCCCGGAGAACGTCATCGAGAAGACGGTGGTCGACCGGGACGAGCTCACCTTCCACATCGCCCGCGAGCACCTGGTCACCGTCGCCAGGACCCTGCGCGACGACCCGGCGCTCCGCTTCGAGCTGTGCACCGGCGTCAGCGGCGTCCACTTCCCCGGCGACAAGGGCCGCGAGCTGCACGCGGTCTACCACCTGCGCTCGATCACCCACGGCCGGCTGATCCGCGTCGAGGTCTCCACCCCGGACGACGACCGGCACCTGCCCTCGCTGGTCCCGGTCTACCCGACCAACGACTGGCACGAGCGCGAGGCGTACGACTTCTTCGGGCTCGTCTTCGACGGGCACCCCGCCCTCACCCGGATCATGATGCCGGACGACTGGCAGGGCTTCCCGCAGCGCAAGGACTACCCGCTCGGCGGCATCCCCGTCGAGTACAAGGGCGCCCAGATCCCGGCTCCGGACCAGCGGAGGTCGTACTCCTGATGACCACTCCCCATGCAACGCCCCGCGCCACCACCGAGGGGACTGTATATACAGTCACCGGCGGCGACTGGGACGAGATCGTCGAGAACGCCGCCGCCTCCGACGACGAGCGCATCATCGTCAACATGGGCCCGCAGCACCCGTCCACGCACGGCGTGCTCCGGCTCATCCTGGAGATCGACGGCGAGACCGTCACCGAGGCCCGCTGCGGCATCGGCTACCTCCACACCGGCATCGAGAAGAACCTCGAATTCCGCAGCTGGACGCAGGGCACCACCTTCGTCACGCGCATGGACTACCTGACGCCGTTCTTCAACGAGACGGCCTACTGCCTGGGCGTCGAGAAGCTGCTCGGCATCGAGGACCAGATCCCCGACCGGGCCACCGTCCTGCGCGTGCTCCTGATGGAGCTCAACCGGCTCTCCTCGCACCTGGTGTGCATCGCCACCGGCGGCATGGAGCTCGGCGCCACCACGATCATGATCTACGGCTTCCGTGACCGGGAGCTGGTGCTCGACCTCTTCGAGCTGATCACCGGGCTCCGTATGAACCACGCGTTCATCCGCCCCGGCGGCCTCGCCCAGGACCTGCCCCCGGGCGCGGTCGACCAGCTGCGCGAGTTCGTGAAGACCATGAAGAAGAACCTGCCGGAGTACGACGCGCTCGCCACCGGCAACCCCATCTTCAAGGCCCGCATGCAGGACGTCGGCTACCTCGACCTCACCGGCTGCATGGCCCTCGGCGCCACCGGACCGATCCTGCGCTCGGCGGGCCTCCCGCACGACCTGCGCAAGACCGACCCGTACTGCGGCTACGAGACCTACGACTTCGAGGTTCCCACCGCCGACAGCTGCGACGCCTACGGCCGCTTCCTCATCCGCCTGGAGGAGATGCGCCAGTCGCTGCGGATCATCGAGCAGTGCATCGACCGGCTCGAACCCGGACCGGTCATGGTCGCCGACAAGAAGATCGCCTGGCCCGCGCAGCTCGCGCTCGGCCCGGACGGCCTGGGCAACTCGCTGGACCACATCAAGAAGATCATGGGCACCTCCATGGAGGCCCTGATCCACCACTTCAAGCTGGTGACCGAGGGCTTCCGGGTCCCCGTCGGGCAGGCGTACACCGCCGTCGAGTCCCCCAAGGGCGAACTCGGCGTGCACGTCGTCTCGGACGGCGGAACCCGCCCCTACCGGGTCCACTTCCGCGACCCGTCCTTCACCAACCTCCAGGCCATGGCGGCGATGTGCGAGGGCGGCCAGGTCGCCGACGTCATCGTCGCCGTCGCATCCATCGACCCCGTGATGGGAGGCGTCGACCGGTGACCGAAGCACGTCAGGAAGTCAGTCTGGGGATGCCGCAGCTCCCCGCCCCCGCCTACCCGGCCGAGGCGCGCGCCAGGCTCGAAGCGGATGCGAAGGAGGTGATCGCCCGCTACCCCGACAGCCGCTCCGCGCTGCTGCCGCTGCTGCACCTCGTGCAGTCCGAGGAGGGGTACGTCTCGCGTACGGGCATGGCCTTCTGCGCCGAGATGCTCGACCTCACCACCGCCGAGGTCACCGCGGTCGCCACCTTCTACACGATGTACCGGCGCAAGCCGAGCGGCGACTACCAGGTCGGCGTCTGCACCAACACGCTCTGCGCGGTGATGGGCGGCGACGCGATCTTCGACCGGCTGAAGGAGCATCTCGGCGTCGGCAACGACGAGACGACCGAGGACGGCAAGGTCACCCTCGAACACATCGAGTGCAACGCCGCCTGCGACTTCGCGCCCGTCGTGATGGTCAACTGGGAGTTCTTCGACAACCAGACCCCGGAGAGCGCCACCCGGCTGGTGGACGACCTCATCGCCGGCCGCACCGTCGAACCCACCCGCGGCGCGCCCCTGTGCACGTACAAGGAGACCGCGCGCATCCTCGCCGGATTCCCCGACGAGCGCCCCGGCGCCGTCGAGGCCACCGGCGGCGCCGGCCACGCCTCGCTCATCGGCCTCAAGCTGGCCAAGGGCGAGGCCGCGCCGAAGGCCCGCGTGGTGAGCCCGCGCGGCGAGGCGCCCAGCGACCAGCCGCAGAAGGGCGCCGAGCACCTCAGCTCCCACGACGCGCCGCAGGAGACCTCGGCATCCGACCCGGACCACCCGGCCGGACCCGCGGCCGAGGAGGGGGAGTGATGACGTTGGCCACCGAGCTCGATCACAACGGGACCAGCCCCGAGAAGCTGCTCGCGCCCGTCCTGTCCGCCTTCTGGGACCAGCCGGAGTCCTGGACCCTGGACACCTACCGCCGTCACGAGGGGTACGAGGGACTGCGCAAGGCCCTCACCATGTCCCCGGACGACCTCATCGCGTACGTCAAGGACTCCGGTCTGCGCGGACGCGGCGGCGCCGGCTTCCCCACCGGCATGAAGTGGCAGTTCATCCCGCAGGGCGACGGCAAGCCGCACTACCTCGTCGTCAACGCCGACGAGTCGGAGCCGGGGACCTGCAAGGACATCCCGCTCCTCTTCGCCAACCCGCACAGCCTCATCGAGGGCATCGTGATCGCTTGTTACGCGATCCGGTCGTCGCACGCCTTCATCTACCTGCGCGGCGAGGTCGTCCCCGTCCTGCGCAGGCTGCACGAGGCCGTGCGCGAGGCGTACGAGGCGGGCTACCTCGGCACCAACATCCTGGGCTCCGGGCTCGACCTCGAACTCACCGTGCACGCGGGCGCCGGTGCGTACATCTGCGGTGAGGAGACCGCGCTGCTCGACTCGCTCGAAGGACGGCGCGGCCAGCCCCGGCTGCGTCCGCCCTTCCCCGCGGTCGCCGGTCTGTACGCCTGCCCCACCGTGGTGAACAACGTCGAGTCCATCGCCTCGGTTCCCGCGATCCTGAACAAGGGCAAGGACTGGTTCAAGTCGATGGGCAGCGAGAAGTCCCCGGGCTTCACGCTCTACTCGCTCAGCGGCCATGTCGCCGGCCCCGGCCAGTACGAGGCCCCGCTCGGCATCACGCTGCGCCAGCTCCTCGACATGAGCGGCGGGATGCGCCCCGGCCACCGCCTCAAGTTCTGGACCCCCGGCGGCTCCTCCACGCCGATGTTCACCGACGAACACCTCGACGTGCCCCTCGACTACGAGGGCGTCGGCGCGGCCGGGTCCATGCTCGGCACCAAGGCGCTCCAGTGCTTCGACGAGACGACCTGCGTGGTGCGGGCCGTCACCCGCTGGACCGAGTTCTACGCCCACGAGTCCTGCGGCAAGTGCACTCCCTGCCGTGAGGGCACGTACTGGCTCGTCCAGCTGCTGCGCGACATCGAGGCGGGCAAGGGCCAGATGTCCGACCTGGACAAGCTCAACGACATCGCCGACAACATCAACGGCAAGTCGTTCTGCGCCCTCGGCGACGGCGCCGCCTCGCCGATCTTCTCCTCGCTGAAGTACTTCCGCGAGGAGTACGAGCAGCACATCACCGGCAAGGGCTGCCCCTTCGATCCCGCCAAATCGACCCTCTGGGCCGACGACAAGAACGCTCACCAGGGGGTGAACGCATGACAGTCACCACGAGTGCGCCCTCCGGGGGCGGCGAAGCGGCGATCCCGCCCGAGGACCTGGTCACGCTGACCATCGACGGCATCGAGATCAGCGTGCCCAAGGGCACCCTGGTCATCCGCGCCGCCGAACTCCTCGGCATCGAGATCCCCCGGTTCTGCGACCACCCCCTCCTCGACCCGGCCGGCGCCTGCCGCCAGTGCATCGTCGAGGTCGAGGGCCAGCGCAAGCCGATGGCGTCCTGCACCATCACCTGCACCGACGGCATGGTCGTCAAGTCGCAGATCACCTCGCCCGTCGCCGACAAGGCGCAGCGCGGTGTGATGGAGCTGCTGCTCATCAACCACCCGCTGGACTGCCCGGTCTGCGACAAGGGCGGCGAGTGCCCCCTGCAGAACCAGGCGATGTCGCACGGCGACGCGGACTCCCGCTTCGACGGCAAGAAGCGGACGTACGAGAAGCCCGTGCCGATCTCCACCCAGGTGCTGCTGGACCGCGAGCGCTGCGTGCTCTGCGCGCGCTGCACCCGGTTCTCCAACCAGGTGGCCGGCGACCCGATGATCGAGCTGATCGAGCGCGGCGCGCTCCAGCAGGTCGGCACCGGCGAGGGCGACCCGTTCCAGTCGTACTTCTCCGGGAACACCATCCAGATCTGCCCGGTCGGGGCGCTCACCTCGGCGGCGTACCGATTCCGCTCGCGCCCCTTCGACCTGGTGTCGACGCCCTCCGTGTGCGAGCACTGCGCCGGGGGCTGCGCCACCCGCACCGACCACCGGCGCGGCAAGGTCATGCGCCGCCTCGCGGCCAACGAGCCCGAGGTCAACGAGGAGTGGCTCTGCGACAAGGGCCGCTTCGGCTTCCGCTACGCCCAGCAGCGCGACCGGCTCACCACCCCGCTGGTGCGCGGTGAGTCCGGCGAGCTGGAGCCGGCGAGCTGGCCCGAGGCCCTGGCCGCCGCGGCCGAGGGGCTGTCCGCCGCGCGCGGCCGGACCGGCGTCCTCACCGGCGGCCGGCTGACCGTCGAGGACGCGTACGCGTACAGCAAGTTCGCCCGGGTCGCCCTGGACACCAACGACATCGACTTCCGGGCCCGGGTGCACAGCGACGAGGAGGCCGACTTCCTGGCCTCGCGCGTCGCGGGGCGCGGCAAGGACCTGGACGGCTCCGGTGTCACGTACACCTCGCTGGAGAAGGCGCCGGCCGTGCTGCTGGTCGGGTTCGAGTCGGAGGAGGAGGCCCCCGGGGTCTTCCTGCGGCTGCGCAAGGCCCACCGCAAGCACGGGCAGCGCACCTTCTCCGTCGCCTCGCACGCCACCCGGGGCCTGGCCAAGGCCGGGGGCGCGCTGCTCCCCGCCGCGCCCGGCACCGAGACCGAGTGGCTGGACGCCATCGCGGGCGGGGTCGGCCTGGAGGGCGAAGGCGCCGCCGCGGCCGAGGCGCTGCGCGGTGAGGGCGCGCTGATCGTGGTCGGCGAGCGGCTGGCCGGGGTGCCCGGCGGGCTGACCGCCGCGGTCCGGGCCGCGACCGCGACCGGGGCCCGGCTGGTGTGGATCCCGCGCCGGGCGGGCGAACGCGGCGCGGTGGAGGCGGGCGCGCTCCCGTCGCTGCTGCCCGGCGGCCGCCCGGCCACCGACCCGCGTGCCCGGGACGAGGTCGCCTCCGTGTGGGGCGTCGCCGAACTCCCGTCCCGCTTCGGCCGCGACACCGGCCAGATCATCGAGGCCGCGGCCACCGGTGAGCTGGGCGCGCTGGTCGTCGCCGGGGTCGGGACCGAGGACCTGCCGGAACCGGCGCGGGCCCTGGAGGCCCTGGACCGGGCCGGCTTCCTGGTCTCCTTCGAGCTCCGCCCGAGCGAGGTCACCGACCGCGCCGACGTGGTGTTCCCGGTGGCCGCGGTCGCCGAGAAGTCCGGGACCTTCCTCAACTGGGAGGGCCGGGCGCGGATGTTCGAGGCCGCGCTGAAGCCCGACCAGATGACGCGGAACCTCGCCCCGGGCGACGCCCGCGTCCTGCACATGCTGGCCGACGCCATGGACGTCCACTTCGCGCTGCCGGACCTGAAGTCCGCCCGCCGCGAGCTGGACCGCCTCGGCGGCTGGCAGGGCGGGTACGCGGACGAGCCGCGCGTCTCCGCGCAGCCGCTGCCCCGGCCCGGCGACGGCGAGGCGATCCTGGCCGGCCACCGGATGCTGCTCGACCTGGGCCGCCTCCAGGAGGGCGACACCGCGCTCGCCGGGACCCGGCACGAGGCGGTGGCCCGGCTGTCGGCCGCCACGGCCGCGGAGACCGGGGTCAAGGACGGCGACCTGCTCGCGGTGTCCGGCCCGGCGGGCAGCGTCGAACTCCCGCTCCGGGTCACCGACATGCCGGACCGCGTGGTCTGGGTGCCGCTGAACTCGGCCGGGCGGGGCGTGCCGGCCACGACCGGGGCCCTCCCCGGCGGCCTGGTCCGGATCGGCCCCGCCGCTGCCGGTACTCCCGACGTCACACCGGAGGTGCGGGCGTGACCGCCTTCGCTCAACTGGCCGCGGCACCGCACGGTTCGGTGCTCGCCGCCGAGGACCTGTCGATGTTCGGCAACGACCCCTGGTGGCTCGTCGTCATCAAGGCCGTCTTCTGCTTCGCGTTCCTGATGGTGACCGTGCTCTTCTCCATCGTGTGGGAGCGCAAGGTCGTCGCCTGGATGCAGCTGCGTATCGGCCCCAACCGGCACGGTCCCTGGGGCATGCTCCAGTCGCTCGCCGACGGCATCAAGCTGATGCTGAAGGAAGACGTCATCGTCAAGCGGGCGGACAAGGTCGTCTACGTCCTCGCGCCGATCGTCGCCGCCATCCCCGCGTTCATGGCCATCGCGGTGATCCCCTTCGGGCCCTCGGACAACGAGGTCTCGATCTTCGGTCACCGTACGGCGATGCAGCTCACCGACCTGCCGATCGCGATGCTGTACATCCTCGCGGTCGCCTCGGTCGGGATCTACGGCATCGTGCTGGCCGGCTGGTCGTCCGGGTCGACGTACCCGCTGCTCGGCGGGCTCCGGTCCTGCGCGCAGATGATCTCGTACGAGATCGCGATGGGTGCCGCGTTCGCCTCGGTGTTCCTCTACTCCGGGTCGATGTCGACATCGAAGATCGTGGAGGCGCAGCAGGACCGCTGGTTCATCATCCTGCTGCCGGTCTCGTTCATCATCTACATCGTCACGATGGTCGGCGAGACCAACCGCGCCCCGTTCGACATGCCGGAGTCCGAGGGCGACCTCGTCGGCGGCTTCAACACCGAGTACTCGTCGATCAAGTTCGCGATGTTCATGCTCGCCGAGTACGTCAACATGGTGACCGTCTCCGCCGTCTCCACGACCCTGTTCCTGGGCGGCTGGCGGGCCCCGTGGCCGATCAGCACCTTCTGGGAGGGCGCGAACCACGGCTGGTGGCCGATGCTCTGGTTCGTCGTCAAGGTCCAGCTGCTGCTGTTCTTCTTCATCTGGCTGCGCGGCACGCTGCCCCGTGTCCGCTACGACCAGCTGATGAAGCTCGGCTGGAAGGTCCTGATCCCGGTCTCCGTCGTCTGGCTGATGCTGGTCGCGACCGTACGGGCGCTGCGCAACGAGGGCTACGACTTCTCGAAGATCCTGCTCTACGTGGCGGGCGCCGTGATCGCGGTGCTGCTGATCTCCTTCGTCGCCGACATCTTCCGCGACAAGAAGGACAAGGCCGCCGCCGAACAGGCCGGGCCCGAGCCGGCGTTCGACCCGATGGCGGGCGGATTCCCGGTGCCGCCGCTGCCCGGACAGACCCTGCCGCCGGTGCCCCGGCGCAGGCCGCGACGCGAGCGGGAGCTCGTTGTCAGTGGCGGGGTGGATACTCAGAGTGACGGAAATCCGAGTGACGGAAAGGAGGCCGACGGTGTCTGAACTGCCTGATGCGCCGGGGTCCAGGAGGCCGGCGACATCGACCGGCGCGACGGGGTCGACGGCGTCGCAGTCCTCCCAGTCCTCGGAGGACAAGTTCCTCAACCCGGTGGCCGGCTTCGGCGTGACCTTCAAGGCCATGTTCAAGAAGCGGCTCACCGAGCAGTATCCGGAGACGCCGAAGGTGACGGCGCCCCGCTTCCACGGCCGCCACCAGCTCAACCGCCATCCGGACGGGCTGGAGAAGTGCGTCGGCTGCGAGCTGTGCGCCTGGGCCTGTCCGGCCGACGCGATCTACGTGGAGGGCGCGGACAACACCGACGAGGAGCGCTACTCCCCGGGTGAGCGCTACGGCCGCGTCTACCAGATCAACTACGCGCGCTGCATCCTCTGCGGACTGTGCATCGAGGCGTGCCCGACCCGGGCGCTCACGATGACCAACGAGTTCGAGCTCGCCAACACCACCCGCGAGAGCCTCATCTACACCAAGGACGAGCTGCTCGCGGGCCTGGAGGAAGGCATGGTCGACAGCCCGCACGCGATCTTCCCGGGCACGGACGAGCAGGACTACTACCGGGGCCTGGTCACCGAGGCCGCCCCCGGTACGGAGCGTCAGCTCGCCGTCTCCAAGGGCGAGAAGCCGGACGACGAGGCGCAGAGCAACGGCGCCTCACAGGAGGTGGACGCATGACCGGCCTGGCCGCTGCGGCCTCGCAGACCTCGACCGGTGAGGCCGTCCAGTTCTGGGTGCTGGGCACGGTCGCCGTGATCGGCGCCCTGTCCACCGTGCTCATGAAGAAGGCCGTGCACAGCGCGCTGAGCCTCGCCGGGACGATGATCATCCTCGCGGTGTTCTACCTCGCCAACGGCGCGTACTTCCTCGGCATCGTCCAGATCGTCGTCTACACCGGCGCGATCATGATGCTGTTCCTCTTCGTGGTCATGCTCGTCGGCGTCACGGCGGCGGACTCGCTGAAGGAGACCATCAAGGGCCAGCGCTTGCTGGCCGCCGGCTGCGGCATCGGCTTCGGCGTCCTGCTGATCGCCGGTATCGGCAACGCCTCGCTGAAGAGCTTCAACGGCCTGGGCACCGCGAACACCGTGCACGGCGGAAACGTGGAGGGGCTCGCCAGCCTCATCTTCACCAAGTACGTCTTCGCCTTCGAGATCACCGGCGCCCTGCTGATCACCGCGACCGTCGGCGCGATGGTGCTCACGCACCGCGAGCGCACCGAACGGGCCAAGACCCAGCGGGAGATGTCCGAGGAGCGCGTGCGGAGCAACCACCTCCCGCCGCTGCCCGCCCCCGGCGTCTACGCCCGGCACAACGCGGTGGACATCGCGGGCCTGCTCCCCGACGGCACCCCGTCCGAGCTGACCGTCATGAACACGCTGCGCAAGCGCGGCCAGATGCGCGACGTGTCCCAGGAATCACTGGCCGGCCTCAAGGCACTGGAGCAGCGCTCCGGTGAGCGGCTGGGCCGGGACACCGAAGAAGAGGAGGTCGCCAAGTGAATCCGGTCAACTACCTCTATCTCGCAGCCCTGCTGTTCACCATCGGCGCGGCCGGGGTCCTGATCCGGCGGAACGCGATCGTGGTGTTCATGTGCGTGGAGCTGATGCTCAACGCCTGCAACCTCGCGTTCGTGACCTTCTCCCGGATGCACGGCAATCTCGACGGCCAGATCATCGCCTTCTTCACGATGGTCGTCGCCGCCGCGGAGGTCGTGGTCGGGCTCGCGATCATCGTGTCGCTGTTCCGTTCCCGCCACTCGGCCTCGGTCGATGACGCCAGCCTGATGAAGCTGTAAGGGGCGTTTGCACTGTGGAGAACCTGATTGCGCTGCTCGTCGCGGCGCCCCTGCTCGGAGCGGCGGTGCTGCTGTGCGGCGGCCGTCGCCTCGATCGCGCCGGGCACTGGCTCGGCACCCTGCTCGCCGCCGCCTCGTTCGTCGTGGCCGTCGTGCTCTTCACCGACATGCTCGGGAAGGGCGCCGAGGACCGGGCACTGCACCAGAAGCTGTTCAGCTGGATTCCGGTCGAGGGCTTCCAGGCCGATGTGGCCTTCCAGCTCGACCAGCTGTCGATGACCTTCGTCCTGCTGATCACCGGTGTGGGCACGCTGATCCACATCTACTCGATCGGCTACATGGAGCACGACGAGCGCCGGCGCCGCTTCTTCGGCTATCTGAACCTGTTCCTGGCGGCGATGCTGATCCTGGTCATCGCCGACAACTACCTGCTGCTGTACGTCGGCTGGGAGGGCGTCGGCCTCGCCTCGTACCTGCTCATCGGCTTCTGGCAGCACAAGCCCAGCGCGGCGACCGCCGCGAAGAAGGCGTTCCTGGTCAACCGCGTCGGCGACATGGGTCTGTCGATCGCGATCATGCTGATGTTCACCACCTTCGGCACGTTCGCGTACGGACCCGTCCTGGAGGCGACCGGCGAGACCAGCGAGGGCAAGCTGACGGCGATCGGCCTGATGCTGCTGCTCGCCGCCTGCGGCAAGTCCGCCCAGGTGCCGCTGCAGTCCTGGCTCGGTGACGCGATGGAGGGCCCGACCCCGGTCTCCGCCCTCATCCACGCCGCGACCATGGTCACCGCCGGTGTCTATCTCATCGTCCGCTCCGGCGCGATCTTCAACGCCGCCCCGGACGCCCAGATGGTCGTCGTGGTGGTCGGCGCGGTCACGCTGCTGTTCGGTGCGATCGTCGGTTGCGCGAAGGACGACATCAAGAAGGCCCTCGCCGGCTCCACGATGTCGCAGATCGGCTACATGATCCTGGCCGCCGGGCTCGGCCCCATCGGCTACGTCTTCGCGATCATGCACCTGGTGACGCACGGCTTCTTCAAGGCCGGGCTCTTCCTCGGCGCCGGTTCGGTCATGCACGGCATGAACGACGAGGTGGACATGCGGAAGTTCGGCGGCCTGCGGAAGTACATGCCGGTCACCTTCATCACCTTCGGCCTCGGCTACCTCGCGATCATCGGCTTCCCCGGCCTCTCCGGCTTCTTCTCCAAGGACAAGATCATCGAGGCGGCGTTCGCCAAGGGCGGCACCGAGGGCTGGATCCTCGGCTCCGTGGCCCTGCTCGGCGCCGCGATCACCGCGTTCTACATGACGCGCGTGATGATCATGACCTTCTTCGGCGAGAAGCGCTGGCAGCCGGACGCCGAAGGCCACGAGCCGCACCCGCACGAGTCCCCGAAGTCCATGACGATCCCGATGATCGTGCTGGCCTTCGGCTCGGTCTTCGCCGGTGGCTTCTTCTCGATCGGCGACCGCTTCCTGCACTGGCTGGAGCCGGTGACCGGCCACGACCACGGCGACGCCCCGATCGGCGCGTCCACCGTCACCGCGGCCACCATGGTGGCGCTCGTCATCGGGGTCGCCATCGCCTGGGCGATGTACGGCCGCAAGCCGGTTCCGGTGGCCGCCCCGCGCGGCTCGCTGCTCACCCGCGCCGCGCGCCGCGATCTCCTCCAGGACGACTTCAACCACGTGGTCCTGGTCCGGGGCGGCGAGCACCTGACCCGCTCCCTGGTCTACGTGGACCACACCCTGGTCGACGGCGTCGTCAACGGCACGGCCGCGTCCATGGGCGGGCTCTCCGGCCGGCTGCGCAAGCTGCAGAACGGCTACGCCCGCTCCTACGCGGTCTCGATGTTCGGCGGTACGGCGGTTCTCATCGCCGCGACCCTGCTGATGAGGGCGGTCTGATCACATGTCCTTTCCCCTCCTGACAGCGACGGCGGCGCTTCCGGCGATCGGCGCGGTGGCGACCGCCGCCGTCCCGGCCGCCCGGCGCACCGCCGCCAAATGGCTGGCGCTGCTCTTCTCGCTGGCCACGCTCGTCCTGGCGGGCATCGCGCTCGCCCGCTTCGAGCCCGGCGGCGACCGCTTCCAGCTCACCGAATCGCACGCCTGGATCAAGGACTTCGGTGTCCGCTACGAGCTGGGCGTCGACGGCATCGGCGTGGCGCTCATGGCGCTCACCGCCCTGCTGATCCCGTTCGTCATCCTGGCCGGCTGGCACGACGCCGACCCCCTGGAGACGAACTCCTCGCGCTGGCGCCCCACTCAGGGCTTCTTCGCCCTGATCCTGATGGTCGAAGCGATGGTGATCCTCTCCTTCGAGGCCACCGACGTCTTCCTCTTCTACATCCTGTTCGAAGCCATGCTCATCCCGATGTACTTCCTCATCGGCGGCTTCGGGGACCGGGCGCACACCGGCAGCGACGAGAACGCGGCGGCGCAGCGCTCTTACGCGGCGGTGAAGTTCCTCCTCTACAACCTGGTCGGCGGCCTCATCATGCTGGCCGCGGTGATCGGCCTGTACGTGGTGGCGGGCTCGTTCTCGCTCTCCGAGATCGCCGAGGCCCGGGCCAACGGCACGTTCTCCATGGCGACCGGCACCGAGCGGTGGCTGTTCCTCGGGTTCTTCTTCGCCTTCGCGGTGAAGGCCCCGCTGTGGCCGCTGCACACCTGGCTGCCCAACGCCATGGGTGAGGCGACCGCCCCGGTCGCCGTGCTGATCACCGCCGTGGTCGACAAGGTCGGCACCTTCGCGATGCTCCGCTTCTGCCTCCAGCTCTTCCCGGAGGCCAGCAAGTGGGCGACGCCGGTGATCCTGGTCCTGGCGCTGATCAGCATCGTGTACGGAGCGCTGCTCGCGGTCGGCCAGCGCGACATCAAGCGGCTGATCGCCTACGCGTCCATCTCGCACTTCGGCTTCATCATCCTGGGCATCTTCGCGATGACCAGCCAGGGCCAGTCGGGCGCGACGCTGTACATGGTCAACCACGGCATCTCGACGGCCGCGCTGATGCTGGTCGCGGGCTTCCTGATCAGCCGGCGCGGCTCGCGCCTCATCGCCGACTACGGCGGGGTGCAGAAGGTGGCCCCGGTCCTGGCCGGCACCTTCCTGATCGGCGGCCTGGCCACGCTGTCGCTGCCGGGGCTCGCCCCGTTCGTCAGCGAGTTCCTGGTCCTGGTCGGCGCGTTCGCCGCGTATCCGGCGGTCGGCATCATCGCCACCACCGGCATCGTGCTCGCCGCGATCTACGTCCTGGTCCTCTACCAGCGCACCATGACCGGCCCGGTCAAGGCCGAGGTGCAGGGCATGGCGGACCTCAAGGCCCGTGAGCTCGTGGTGGTCGTCCCGCTGATCGCGCTGCTGCTCTTCCTCGGTGTCTACCCGAAGCCGCTGACGGACATCGTCAACCCGGCGGTGCAGCACACCATGTCGGACGTACAGAAGAAGGACCCCCAGCCCGAGGTGGAGGCCGCCAAGTGAGCGCAACAGCTGTCCACAGCCTGTGGACGACGGCGGGCGGGGTGACATCCGCCGCACCGGACGAGAAGTTCACGGCCCCGGTCATCGAGTACACCCAGCTGACCCCGGTCCTGATCGTGATCGGCGTCGCCGTCATCGGCGTCCTGGTCGAGGCATTCGTGCCGCGCCGGGCCCGGTATCACACCCAGGTCTTCCTGACCGTCGTCGCGCTGGTCGCCGCGTTCGCCGCGGTGGTCGGCCTCGCGGCCGGCGGTTACGGGACGACCAAGGCGCACATCGCCGCGATGGGCGCCATCGCGGTCGACGGACCGGCCCTGTTCCTCCAGGGCGTCATCCTGCTGACGTCCCTGGTCGCGGTCTTCACGTTCGCCGAACGGCGGCTCGACCCCGAGTCGCACGGCAACCGCGTGGACTCCTTCGCGGCGCAGGCCGCGTCGGTGCCCGGCAGCGACAGCGAGAAGGCCGCGGTCAGGGCCGGGTTCACCACCACCGAGGTCTTCCCGCTCGTCCTCTTCTCGGTGGCGGGCATGCTGGTCTTCCCGGCGGCCAACGACCTGCTGACGCTGTTCGTGGCCCTGGAGGTCTTCTCCCTCCCGCTGTACCTCCTGTGCGCCGTCGCCCGCCGCAAGCGGCTGATGTCGCAGGAGTCGGCCGTGAAGTACTTCCTGCTCGGCGCGTTCTCCTCGGCGTTCCTGCTGTTCGGGATCGCCCTCCTCTACGGGTACGCGGGCTCCGTCTCGTACGCCCAGATCGCGACCGTGGTCGACGGGTCGATCCAGAAGATCGACCCGGCGCTCGCCGACACCATGGGCAACGACGCGCTGCTGCTCATCGGCGGCGCGATGATCCTGACCGGTCTGCTCTTCAAGGTCGGCGCCGTCCCGTTCCACATGTGGACCCCGGACGTCTACCAGGGCGCCCCGACGCCGGTCACCGGCTTCATGGCCGCCGCCACGAAGGTCGCCGCGTTCGGCGCGCTGCTCCGCCTGCTGTACGTGGTGCTGCCCGGGCTCACCTGGGACCTGCGGCCGGTCATGTGGGGCGTCGCGATCGTCACGATGGTGGGCGGCGCGGTCGTCGCGATCACGCAGACCGACATCAAGCGGCTGCTGGCCTACTCCTCGATCGCGCACGCCGGGTTCATCCTGGCCGGTGTGATCGCGGCCACCCCCGAGGGCATCTCGTCCGTCCTCTTCTACCTCGGCACGTACTCCTTCGTGACGGTCGGCGCCTTCGCCGTCGTCACGCTGGTGCGGGACGCGGGCGGCGAGGCGACGCACCTGTCGAAGTGGGCCGGGCTCGGCCGCCGCTCACCGCTGGTCGCCGCGGTCTTCGCGGTGTTCCTGCTGGCCTTCGCCGGTATCCCGCTGACCTCGGGCTTCTCCGGGAAGTTCGCGGTGTTCAAGGCGGCGGCGGACGGCGGCGCGGGCGGCCTGGTGGTGGTCGGTGTGATCTCCTCGGCGATCGCCGCGTTCTTCTACATCCGGGTCATCGTGCTGATGTTCTTCAGCGAGCCGAAGGCGGACGGCCCCACGGTCGCCGTCCCGTCCCCGCTGACGATGACCACCATCGCGATCGGCGTGGCCGTGACCGTGGTCCTGGGTGTGGCCCCGCAGTACTTCCTGGACCTGGCGGGCCAGGCGGGGACGTTCGTGAGGTAGCCGGAAACGGCTGTACGGCAACGCCGGACGGGCTTGGCCTTCCCTCGGGAAGTCAAGCCCGTCCGGCGTTGTCGGAGGGGGCGCCTATCGTGGCAGGGGAGAGCGCTGGGACGCAGCGGGACCGGTATCGGGGGACAGAGCGATGAGCGGGACGGGCGTGACGGGCATGACCACGGATGTGAGCACGGGCGGGGCCGCCGCCACGGCCGAGAGCGAGGCGCGGCGCACCCTGCACCGCGTCTTCGGTTACGAGGCGTTCCGCGGCGAGCAGGAGGCGATCGTCGACCACGTGGTGGCCGGCGGGGACGCCGTCGTGCTCATGCCCACCGGTGGCGGCAAGTCCCTCTGCTACCAGATCCCGGCCCTGGTCCGCCGGGGCACCGGCGTCGTGATCTCCCCGCTGATCGCCCTCATGCAGGACCAGGTCGACGCGCTGCGGGCGCTCGGCGTGCGGGCCGGGTTCATCAACTCCACGCAGGACTTCGACGAGCGCCGCTCGATGGAGGCCCAGTTCGTCGCGGGCGAGCTGGACCTCCTCTACCTGGCCCCGGAGCGGCTGCGGCTGGACTCCACGCTGGCGCTGCTGGCCCGGGGCGAGGTCTCCGTCTTCGCCATCGACGAGGCGCACTGCGTCGCCCAGTGGGGCCACGACTTCCGTCCCGACTACCTGGCCCTGTCGGTGCTCGGCGAGCGCTGGCCGGACGTGCCGCGCATCGCCCTGACGGCCACCGCGACGGACGCCACGCACCGGGAGATCACCCAGCGGCTCGGCATGCCCGACGCCAAGCACTTCGTCGCCAGCTTCGACCGGCCCAACATCCAGTACCGGATCGTGGGCAAGGCCGACCCGAAGAAGCAACTGCTCGCCTTCCTCAAGGAGGAGCATGCCGGGGACGCGGGCATCATCTACTGCCTCTCCCGCGCGTCCACGGAGAAGACCGCCGAATTCCTCTGCCGCAACGGCATCGAGGCCGTCCCGTACCACGCGGGGCTCGACGCCGGGACGCGCGCGGCCCACCAGTCCCGCTTCCTGCGCGAGGAGGGCCTGGTCGTCGTCGCGACGATCGCCTTCGGCATGGGCATCGACAAGCCGGACGTCCGCTTCGTCGCCCACCTGGACCTCCCGAAGTCCGTCGAGGGCTACTACCAGGAGACCGGCCGGGCGGGCCGCGACGGCGCCCCGTCCACGGCATGGATGGCGTACGGCCTCCAGGACGTCGTCCAGCAGCGCAAGCTCATCCAGGGCGGCGAGGGCGACGAGGCGTTCCGCCGCCGGGCCGCCGCGCACCTGGGCTCGATGCTCGCCCTGTGCGAGACGGCCCAGTGCCGCCGCGCCCAGCTCCTCACGTACTTCGGCCAGGAGCCGGCGGCCACGTCCTGCGGCAACTGCGACACCTGCCTCACCCCGCCGGAGACCTGGGACGGCACGGTCTCCGCCCAGAAGCTGCTGTCCACGGTGGTACGGCTGAAGCGGGAGCGCGGCCAGAAGTTCGGCGCGGGCCAGATCATCGACATCCTGCTCGGCCGCCGCACGGCCAAGGTCATCCAGTTCGACCACGACCAGCTGTCGGTCTTCGGCATCGGCGAGGACCTGTCCGAGGCGGAGTGGCGCGGCGTGGTCCGCCAGCTCCTGGCCCAGGGCCTGATCGCCGTCGAGGGCGAGTACGGCACGCTGGTCCTCACGGAGGCGAGCGGCGCGGTCCTCAACCGGGAGCGCGAGGTCCAGCTCCGCAAGGAGCCGAAGAAGCCGACGGCCTCCCGGTCGTCCTCGTCCGCCCGCGGCGAGCGCAAGCCGAAGGCGGCCGCCGCCGATCTCCCCGAGACGGCCGTCCCCGTCTTCGAGGCCCTGCGCGCCTGGCGGGCCGCCCAGGCCAAGGAACTGGGCCTCCCCGCCTACGTGATCTTCCACGACGCCACCCTCCGCGAGATCGCCACGATCCACCCGACGACCCTGGGTGAGCTGGGCGGCATCAGCGGCCTGGGCGAGAAGAAGCTCGCGACGTACGGCGAGGGGGTCCTGGAGGTCCTGGCCGGCCTCGAAACCACCGCCCCGACCCCGCCGGCTGCGGAATCCCCGTCCGCCCCGGCTCCGACCCCCGCCCAAAGGCCCGCCCCGGCCGCCCGGGCAATGCCCGCGCCCGCCGCCCCCCACGACGACGCCGAATTCGGCTGGGACGAGGAGCCCCCGGAGTTTGAGTGAGCGGGGTCGGGTGCGGCGGGCCTACTGCGGGTCCGCCGCCCGGCGGCGCGGCGTGATGGCGCCGAGGTCGAGGTCGACCGGGAAGGGGACGGACACCTTCATCCGGTCGTGGAAGATCCCCGTCGAGGTGTAGGCGCCGGTGGCGGGCTCCAGCTCGAAGACATGGACCACGGCACGGCCGTCGTGGTTCTCCACCCGCCAGAAGTGCGGGATCTTCACCCGGGCGTACTTCACCGGCTTGGTCTCCCGGTCCCGCGACCTTGACTCCGGCGACACGACCTCGATGGCCAGCTGGACGGCTTCGGCGGGGAAGCGGGTCTGACTCGGGTCCTGGACGATCTCGCCGTCCACCACGATCACGTCGGGCTCGGGCCGGTTGTAGCGGTCGATGTCGATCGTGAACTCACGCACGACCTCCAGGTCGGGCGGCGCCAGCGACTGCAACTGCCAGTTGAAGAAGTCAACCGCCCGAGAATGGAACAGGCTCCGCGGACTCACGAAGACAAGGCTCCCGTCGATCAGCTCCGTATGCGGAGGCAGATTCGGAAGCGTGTCCAGGTCATCGGCGGTCCAGCCGCCCTCGGGCGGGACCGCCCACCGCGGTTCCGGGACCTCGGGTTCGACGCTCATCAGTGCTCCCATGGACGGAGTCTCGCGGGAGCTTTCAGCGTATCCGCCGGGAACCGGAAGCGGCTCCCCTGAACGTGTGGACGACTCACGCGCCCTTGACCGCCACCCCCCGCCCCGCATACGCCCGCACGTCCGCGTCCGGGTCCGAAACCGCTCCCGCCAGCGCCTCCCCGGCCCCCGGGGCGTCCCGGTGACGGAGCAGCGCCAGGACCGCCGCCTTGCGGACGTCTGCGTTCGGGTCGTCCAGCGCCCCGGCCAGCGGGCCCACCGCGCGCCCCGGATCCGCCGAGGTCAGCCCCCTCGCCGCGCCCGCGCGGACCTGCCAGGCCGGGTCTGTCAGGGCGGCGGTCGCGCGGGCGGCGTACGCGCCCGGGCAGCCCGTGTCCGCCAGCGCGCCCAGGGCCGCCGCGCGGACCAGCGCGTCCGGGTCGTCCAGGAGCGGGGCGAGCGGGGCCGGGGCGGGGGAGTGGACGGCGGCCAGGCCCTTCGCCACCGCGACGCGGACCTCGCGGGCCGGGTCGTCCGCCGCGCGGGACAGGCCCTCCACCGCGTCCACCGAGACAAGCGCCCGCACGGTCTCCACCCGGACGCCGAGGTCCGGATCGCCCAGCGTGCCCGCGTACAGCTCCGCGTCGCCCAGCCGCAGCGCCCGCAGGGTGTCCAGGGCGGCGGCGCGGACCACCGCGTCGGCCGAGGAGAGCGCGGCGACCAGCGGGGTGCGGAGCTCCAGGGACGGGGGCAGGACCTCGACCAGTTCGCGCAGGGACGCCGCGACGGCCGCGCGCACGGCGGCCGACGGGTCGCCCAGGGCCGTGGCCAGCGCCGGGCCCGCGCCCGGCGGGGTGGACTCCGTGAGCGCGGCGACGGCGGCCCGGCGGACGGCGGGGTCCGGGTCGTCCAGGTACGGGGTCAGCGACGCCAGGTCCGGTGCGCCCTCGCTCAGTGCCAGCAGCTCCAGGATGCGCGGCGAGGTGGAGACGGCCGGTTCGGAGGCCGTCTCCACGGGAGGACGCACCGACACCGGAGCCGCCTCCCGCGCCCCCGCCGTCCCCACCCCCACCGGCTCCACCGCGCCGATCCGCCGCACCGGCCCCCCGGCCGGGGCGAACCCCTCCACCGGGACCAGGTACGGCGCCACCGGACGCGCGGTGAACTCCATCGCCCCGGACGCCGACTTGTACAGGTCCAGGTGGTGGAACCAGTCCGCGTCGTCCCGCTCCGGATGGTCCGTGCGCTCGTGGTAGAGCCCCCAGCGGGATTCCGTGCGGGCGAGCGAGGATCGCGCGGCCATCTCCGCGCAGTCGCGGATGAACGACACCTCCGCGCACCGCATCAGCTCGTGCGGGGTCTTCGCGCCCATCTCCGCGAGGTCCGTCCGCATCCGCTCGAAGGATTCCAGGGCGATCGACAGCCGCGCCCCGGACTTCGGCGGAGCCACGTAGTCGTTCACGAAGCGGCGCAGCTTGTACTCGACCTGGGGCTGCGGCGGCCCGTCCGGGTTGCGCAGCGGCCGGTAGACCAGCTCGTGCGCCGCCCGCAGCTGGTCGGCCGGCAACTCGCCCTCGTACGCCGTGAAACGGGCCGCGTCCGCGCCCGCCAGGTCGCCGAAGACGAACGCGCCGATCATGTAGTTGTGCGGGACGCAGGCCAGGTCACCGGCCGCGTAGAGGCGGTCCACCGTGGTGCGGGCGTGGTCGTCCACGCGGACGCCGGACGCCGAGTGGCCGCCGCAGAGGCCGATCTCGGAGATGTGCATCTCGATGTCATGGGTGCGGTAGTCGTGACCGCGCCCCGCGTGGAACGTGCCGCGCGTCGGGCGCTCCGTGGAGTGCAGGATCGTCTCCAGCGCGCTGACGGACTCCTCCGGCAGATGGCTCAGCTTGAGGTAGACGGGGCCCCGGTCGGAGGCCACCTCCGCCGCGAACTCCGCCATCATCTGCCCCGACCAGTAGTCGGAGTCGACGAACCGCTCGCCGTGCCGGTTGACCTGGTAGCCGCCGAACGGATTGGCGACGTACGCGCAGGCCGGGCCGTTGTAGTCCTTGATCAGCGGGTTGATCTGGAAGCACTCGATGCCGGTCAGATCGGCGCCCGCGTGGTACGCCATGGCGTAGCCGTCGCCCGCGTTGGTCGGGTTCTCGTACGTACCGTAGAGATAGCCGGAGGCCGGCAGGCCGAGGCGGCCGCAGGCGCCCGTGGCGAGGATGACGGCGCCCGCGCGGACCGTGACGAACTGCCCGGTGCGGGTGTTGAAGCCGGCCGCGCCGATCGCCCGGCCGTCGTCACCGGTGAGCACGCGCACGGGCATGACCCGGTTCTCGATGCGGATGCGCTCCCGCATCTCGCGCCGCCGCAGCTGCCGGTAGAGGACCTTCTTCACGTCCTTGCCCTCGGGCATCGGCAGGACGTACGAGCCGGAGCGGTGGACCTGCCGGACCGCGTACTCGCCGTGCTCGTCCTTCTCGAACTTCACCCCGTACGACTCCAGGCGCCGCACCATGCCGAAGCCGCGCGTCGCGGTCTGCCGGACGGTCGACTGGTCCACGATGCCGTCGTTGGCGCGGGTGATCTCCGCGACGTAGTCGTCGGGTTCGGCGCGGCCCGGGATCACCGCGTTGTTCACGCCGTCCATGCCCATGGCGAGCGCGCCGGAGTGGCGGACGTGCGCCTTCTCCAGGAGGAGGACGGAGGCGCCGTGCTCGGCGGCGGTGAGGGCCGCCATCGTGCCGGCCGTACCGCCGCCGACCACCAGCACGTCGCAGGAGAGTTCCTCGGCGTCCGCGAGGGCGGGGATCTGCACGGGAAAGCCTTTCGGGAAGGGAAGTTCGAGGAGAGTTCAGAGGGTGGTGAGGGATTCCAGGACCTCGCGGCGCAGCGCGACCGTCGCCGGATCGGTGTGCGCGGCCCGTTCGCGCGGACGCGGCACCGGCAGCACCCGGCCGCCCGGCAGCAGCGCCACCCGGTCGCCGAGGAACAGCGCCTCGTCCACGTCGTGCGTCACGAACACCACCGTGGCGCCGCTGCCCCGGAGCACTTCGACCAGGAGCTGCTGCATACCGGCCCTGGTCTGGGCGTCCAGCGCCCCGAACGGCTCGTCCATCAGGACCGCCCGGGGCCCCGCCGCGAGCGCCCGGGCCAGCTGGACGCGCTGGCGCTGCCCGCCGGAGATCCGGTGCGGCAGCTTTCCCGCGTGTTCGGCGAGCCCGACCCGGGACAGCCACTCCCCGGCGCGGGCCCGCCGCTCGGCGCGCCCCACGCCCCGGATGGCCAGGGGCAGTTCGACGTTGGCCCGGACGGTGCGCCAGGGCAGCAGCGCGTCGTCCTGGAAGACGAGGGCGCGTTCGGCGCGGGGCCCGGTGACGGGCGCGCCGTCCTCCGTGACCTCGCCGCCGAGCGGGGGCAGCAGCCCGGCCAGGGTCCGCAGCAGCGTGGACTTGCCGCAGCCGGAGGGGCCGACGACGGCCAGGATCTCGCCGGGCACGACGTCGAGGTCGATGCCGTCCAGGACGGGCGCGCCGGTCCGGCCGAGCGTGGCGCCGCGCAGCGTGAGGCGCAGCCCGTAAGTCGTGTCAGCCGTCATGAGCGCACCCGTTCCTGTGCCGTACGGACCGAGGGGGCGGCGGGGGCCGCCGGGGCGGGGCGGCGGCGCGCGGGGGAGGCCGGGCGGCTCTCCGTGCGCGGCAGCCAGCGCGTCAGCCGGCGGCCAAGGAGCTCCACCGCCGTGGAGGTGAGCCAGCCGAGCAGGCCGATGGTGGCCATGCCGACGAAGACCCCGGGGTAGTCGACCACCGTGTAGTCCTGCCACGTCCGGTAGCCGACCCCGTACTCGCCGGAGATCATCTCGGCGGAGATCACGCAGATCCACGAGACGCCGATCCCGACGGACAGGCCGCCGAGGATGCCGGGGAGCGCGCCGGGCAGCACCACGGACCACAGCACGCGCCGCCGCCCGCCGCCCATGGTCAGGACGGCCTCCTCCCAGACCGGGGTCAGCGCGCGCACCGCGTGCCGGGTGGAGACCATGACCGGGAAGAACGCGGCCGTGCACGTGATGAAGACGATGCCCTGCTCGTTGCTCGGGAAGAGCAGGATCGCGACGGGGACCAGCGCGATCGCCGGGACGGGCCGCAGCACTTCGAGGACCGGGCCCAGCAGATCGGCGGCGATCCGGGAGCGGGCGACGGCGGTGCCGACGGTGACCCCGAGGACGGCGGCCAGCGCGAAGCCGGTGACGATCCGGGTCAGGCTGTCGGTCAGGTCCTGCCAGTACGTGTCGCCCGCGACCCGGTCCGCGAACGCGCGCGCGATCTCGCCGACCGTCGGGAACTGCTCGAAGCGCAGCCACAGATTGACGTCGTACGTGGTCAGCGCCTGCCACAGTCCGAGCACCGCCGCCAGCGAGAGCACCCGCCGCACGGGCGACCACCGCCCGCTCATGACGCGGACCCGGCGCGTTTCAGCGCGTCGGCGTAGGAGACGGTCCGGGCGCCGGGGTGCGCCGCCACATCGGCGCGGGCGGCCGACCCGGTGACGTACGGCCGCAGTTCCGGGCCGTCCGCGACCCACACCGCGCGGTCCGCGAACCACAGCGTCCCGGTCTTCGCGTCGGGGACGTACGCCGCCCGGACGGCGTCCCGGCGCGCGGCCACGTACCGCAGCACTTCGGCGGAGGTGGCGAAGGCCGTGGTGGCGTCCTTGCCCTTCAGCCACACCTCTCCGCCGCGCCGGGCGGGCGGTCCGGCGGCGAGGGCCTTCGCATAGCCGGAGCCGTACACCCGCTTGATGTAGCGGTCGTCCACGAAGGCGTCCACGTCGACGTCGCCGACGAGCTTCGCCGAGGCCAGCACCGGGACGTCCTTCTTCAGGGCGGCGATGAGCGCGGGCTTCAGCGTGGGGTCGAAGGTGGCGATGCCCTGGGCGCCGTTGTAGAGGTGGACGACCTCCGCCGGGAGGCCGGTGGCCTTCGCGACGGACTCCGAGGCGGTGACGGGGTGTTCGTGGAGATAGGCGGTTGCCCGGCCCTGGGCGCGCAAGAAGTCCTCCACCACGGCGGACCGCTTCTCCGCGAACTCCTCATTGACCGTGACGCCGTGGAAAGTCGGCAGGTTCAGCTCGGCGCCGTCGTACAGCGCCTTGGCCCGGCCCTGGAAGGCGAGCAGCCCCGGCCAGGCCACGAACTGCGACAACGCGTCCGCGCTGCCCGCCTGAAGCGCCGAAGCCCCCACGGCAGGCTGCTGGTTGAGCTTGCGGATGTCCTTCTCCGGGTCGAGCCCGGCCTGTTGCAGAGCGCGTACGAGGGTGCCGTCGGCGGCGGAGCCGACGCTCGTGGACACCTTCTTGCCGCGCAGGTCGGTGAGCGTGCGGAGTGGCGAATCCGGCCCGGTGACGACGGTGTTGAGGCCGCCGGACAAGTTGTAGCCGGTGACCGAGACGAGCCGGGTGGGGCGCTTCAGCTGGACGCCCCGGGCCGCGTTGATCAGCAGCGGGAAGTCGCCCATCGAGCCGATGTCGATCTTCCCGGCGGTCATCTGGGCGGTGATCGGGGCCCCGGTGGCGTAGTCCTGCCACTCCACCTTGTACGTGACACCGTCCCGCTCGCCGCGCTTGCGCAGCTCGTCCTCGAAGTAGCCGAGGGACCGCAGCAGGGTGCCGGCGGTGACGGTGTTGATGGTCCGGGACTGGTAGCCGACGGTCACCGTGACCGTACCGCTGTCGTCCGCGCTCGCCCCGCCGCCGCAGCCCGTGGTGAGCGTGAGGAGCAGCGCGGCGCCGGCCAGGGCGCCGGGTGCTGTGCGTCGCATGGGAGTCGGGGCCTTTCAGCGCAGGAGATAGGGCATGTTGACGGTGACCGCCCCGGTGGGGCAGCGGGCGGCGCAGGGGCCGCAGTACCAGCACTCGTCCACGTGCATGTAGGCCTTGCCGCTGTCCTGGTGGATGGCCAGGGAGTCGAGCGGGCACATGTCGACGCACAGGGTGCATCCGTCGATGCACTTCGACTCGTCGATGGTCACGGGCACGTCGGCCCGCTGGGGCGCCAGAGGCATGGCGGGGCTCCAGGGAGGGTGTCGAAAGAAGGGGTATGGGGCTCAACAGGCGCGGTGCAGCACGCCGTTCATGCTGATGCGGTCGCCGCGGAAGCGGATGAACTCCAGGTCCACGGGCCGGCCGTCGGCGAGCCGGGTCAGCCGTTCCAGCATCAGGACCGCGGATCCGTGCGGGACCTCCAGGACGGCGGCGGAGTGCGCGTCGGCGTTGACGGCCTCCAGAGTGATGTCGGCGTCGCCGAGCCGCTGCCCGGTCAGGGACTCCAGCAGCCGGAAGACGTCGGTGTTCTCCAGGTCGGCGCCGAGCAGCCCGGTGCCGAGGTCCATCGGGACGTAGGTGAGGTCGAGGGAGAGCGGCAGCCCGTTCAGCAGGCGGCGGCGCTCGATGTAGAGCACGTCGGTGTGCTCGGCGAGCCCGAGCCGCCGGGCGACCGGGGCCGGGGCGGGGACGGGTCCGACGGTACGGACCTCGTTGGTGACCCGGCCGTGCTCGCGCAGGGTCTCCGCCAGGCCCTGGAGCCGGTCGAGCGCGTGCGGGTACTTCTCGGCGACGACGACCGTGCCGACGCCCGGCTGCCGCTCGACCACCCCCTCGCCGCGCAGCAGGTCGAGGGCCTGGCGGACGGTGTTGCGGGAGACGCGGTAGTCGCGCCCGATGGTGTCCTCGTACGGCAGGACGCCGCCGGGGAACGCACCCGTGCGCACCTGGTGGCGCAGCAGGTCGGCGAGGAGCCGGGCGCCGTCCGCACGCAGCCGGCGCCGGCGGGCGGCGGCGACGGGCACGGTGTGCTCGCGGGTGCGTTCGGCTGGCATGCGGTGGACCATAGCGGCGGGGTGCGGGAGTTGGTGTTGCCGCAGTGTTGCGCCATCAACGGACCCCGGCGGTACGCTTCTGACCTGCGGTGACGGGACCGGCCGGGGCGAGATCCGCCACCCGCCGGTCCGGCATCCGGACCGTCCCCGCCCGGTCCGCCGCGCTCACTCCGCGGGCACGACCCGCCCCGAGACCTCGCCCAGGCCCACCCGGGTGCCGTCCGGCCCCGGGGCCCAGGCGGTGAGGGTCACCGTGTCGCCGTCCTCCAGGAACGTGCGCTTGCCGTCGGGCAGTTCCAGCGGGTCGCGGCCGTTCCAGGTCAGCTCCAGGAGGCAGCCGCGCTGGGACGGCTCGGGGCCGCTGACGGTGCCGGAGCCGAAGAGGTCGCCGGTGCGCAGCGAGGCGCCGTTGACCGTCATCTGGGCGAGCTGCTGGGCGGCCGTCCAGTACATCGTGGAGAACGGCGGCTCCGCGACGACGTGCCCGTTGACCGCGACGGAGATCCGCAGGTCGTAGCCGCCGGGCTCGTCCTCCTCCGCGTCCTCCAGATAGGGGAGCAGCGGGAGGTCGCGGGCGGGCGGTGCGGTGCGGGCGGCGTCCAGCGCCTCCAGCGGGGTGACCCAGGCGGAGACGGAGGTCGCGAAGGACTTGCCGAGGAACGGGCCGAGCGGGACGTACTCCCAGGCCTGGATGTCGCGCGCCGACCAGTCGTTGAGCAGCGAGAGCCCGAAGACGTGCTCGCGGAAGTCCGTGAGGGCCACGGGCTTCCCCTGCTCGGACGGGGTGCCGACGACGAAGCCGACCTCCGCCTCGATGTCGAGCTTCACGGAGGGGCCGAAGACGGGCGCCGGGTCGGCCGGTGCCTTGCGCTGGCCCGCCGGGCGGACCACATCGGTGCCGGAGACCACGACGGTCCCGGCGCGGCCGTGGTAACCGATCGGCAGGTGCTTCCAGTTGGGCGTGAGCGGCGCGTCCGCGTCGGGCCGGAAGATCTGGCCCACGTTGGTGGCGTGGTGCTCGCTCGCGTAGAAGTCCACGTAGTCCGCGACCTGGTACGGCAGATGCAGCGTCACCGCGTCCAGCGGGTGCAGCAGCGGCTCCATGTCGGCGCGGTGCGCCGGGACCGTGACCCACGCGGTCAGCGCCCGGCGCACATCGCGCCAGGCGGTGCGCCCGGCCGCGAGCAGGGCCATCAGGTCCGGCTGGGCCAGGAGTTGGGCGTACGGCGAACCGAGGGCGAGCGCGGCGGCCCCGGCGTCCAGGACGTGGTCGCCGATGCGGACGCCGACGCGCCGCTCGCCCGGGCGGTCGGGGGTGGAGAACACGCCGTACGGCAGGTTGTGCGGGCCGAAGGGGTCGCCCTCGGGCACATCGAGCGGACTGCTCTGCTCGGGCATCGTTCGCTGCCTCGCTTTCCGGGTCGCTTAGGAACAACGTTACGACCTCACCCGCGATTGTCAGCGGCGTCGCGGCGCCTGGGACCTCCGCCTCCGGCGTTGTCGTCGGTCGCGATGGCTCCGCCATCACTCCCTCCTCCGCCTTGGATTCGAAGGCCCCAGGCGCCGCTCCTTCTCCCGCTGACAATCGCGGGTGAGGTCGTTACGTCGGGACGACTGCCGTACGGCAGCTCCCCAACCATCCCCAATGCCCCGGAAAGTACGCCTCACATGCGACGTCACCCGGACGTGCGCGGGATGCTCTTCTCCCAGGTCCGGTGGAAGACGACCTCGCCGCCCTCGGTGCAGACGACCTCGTTGACGGTGTGGAAGTCGTCCGCGTCGGCGGTGATCTCGGAGCGGGTGTCGATCTGCACGTCCCAGGCCATTTCGGGCCGGTGCAGCCGGATCGTCCAGTCGGACCGGGTCCGTGCGGAGAGCGGGTCGCCCTCCTGGATGGTGTACTTCTCCACCGCGTTCTCGGTGAACTCCAGCCCGTCCGGGTAGACCCGCGTGCCGCCGTAGCGGGGGTCCACCTCCATCCGCCACTCGCCCTTGGCGACATCGCGGACGACGAGCCGTTCGGGGCGCGGCTCGTCCAGTGTCTCCGGGTAGACCACGCCCAGCGGCTCGGACTGCTCGGGCTCCTCGAAGCGGATGGCGGGGTCCTCGGTGTGCCGCCGCACCGGGAGCTCGACCAGGCTGCCGTCCGCCTCCAGGGTGAAGCCCGCCGAGCCCGCCTGCGGCCAGATCCAGGGCCAGTACGAGGACGAGACGGCGAGCCGGATGCGGTGGCCGGGTGGGAAGGTGTGCCCGATGCCGTTCAGCTCGAAGGTGACGTCCTCGGTGGCGCCGGGCGTCCAGTCCTCGGTGCGGTCCCGGCCCTTCCGGGCGGCGAGGTTGAGCGCGCCGCGGGTGACGAGGGTGGAGGAGCCGTCGGGGGCGACGTCGCAGAGCCGGGCGACGGCCTGGCCGCGCGGCGCGTCCATTGTGATGCGGAGGCTCACCCGGGGGCGGCCCAGGATCTCGATCGGCGCCTCGGCCACCGGGAATTCGAAGCAGACCGACTTGGCGTCCTCGTCGCGCTGGTCCGGCGGCAGGTCGGCGTCGTTGCCGAAGGGGAAGAACCGCCCGGCGTCCAGCCCGGTCTGCTGCGGCGAGTGGACGATCTGCGGCCCGCCCTGGAGGGCGTACGCCACCGGGGTGACGTTCTCCGAGGGCCAGCTGGTCTCGCCGACCCAGCGGCCGGGCAGCGTCTCGTACACCGTGGCGGGCGGGTGCGACTCGCTGATCCAGGACCGCAGCAGCGGCTCCTCCATCACCCCGGTGTCCTCGTCCTTCAGGTGCTGGTCCCACCAGCGCAGGGTCTCCTGGAGGAAGCCGATACCCGGTCCGGGCGGCAGCCCCCGGTCGGGGTACTGGTGCGACCAGGGGCCGATGATCCCGCGCACCTTCGCCGGGTCCAGGTGCTCGACCAGCCGCAGGACGGTGTCGCGGTACGGGTCGTGCCAGCCGCCGACCGCGAGGACGTTCGCCTTGATCGCGGAGTAGTCCTCGCAGACGCTGCCGTGCTTCCAGTAGGCGTCCCGGGTCTGGTGCGAGAGCCAGGTGTGGATGAAGGGGTCCACCGCTTCGAGCCGGTCCAGCCACATCTGCCGCCAGTCGTCGCCGACGTCCGCCGGGTCGGGCGGGCGGCAGACGAAGGCCAGCATGGTGGCTGCCCAGGCGTGCATGTCCACGGCGAGGACCGAGCCGCCCATGTAGTGGACGTCGTTGTCGTAGCGGTCGTCCGCCGAGCACACCGTGACGATCGCCTTCAGCGGTTCCGGGGCCAGCGCGGCGATCTGGAGCGAGTTGAAGCCGCCCCAGGAGATCCCGAACATGCCGACCCGGCCCGAGCACCACTCCTGCCGGGCCAGCCAGTGGACGACCGCGACCCCGTCGGCCAGCTCCGTCGCGTCGTACTCGTCGCCCGGCATGCCCTCGCTGTTGCCGTGCCCGCGCACGTCCACCCGGACGGAGGCGTAGCCGTGTCCGGCGTACCAGGGGTGGCGCTGCCAGTCGCGCGGCGCGGTCCAGTCGCTCAGCCGGTACGGCAGGTACTCCAGCAGCGCGGGCACGGGTTCGTCCGTGACCGGCCGCCAGATCCGGGCGTACAGCTGGGTGCCGTCCGGCAGCGGGATGTAGAGGTCCTCGTGGGTCGTCTCGTACGGGAACGCGGTCTGGATGTGCATGGGCGTACCTCAGTGGACGGGGTGCATCGTGCGCCTGAGCCAGGGTGCGGCGGCGATGACGGCCACGCCGGCCACCACCGCGACGGCGCCGTTGACACCGAAGTAGGCGGGGTTGGACACCTCGCCGTACAGCTTCACGATCTGGGCCTGGATGCCGTTGGCGAGGGCCAGCGAGAGGAACCAGAGGGCCATGGTCTGGCTGGCGAACGCCTTCGGGGCGAGCTTGGTGGTCGCCGACATGCCGGAGGTCTCCAGCAGGATGTCGCCGAGCCCGAGCAGCAGATAGGAGCCGACGATCCACCAGGCGGCCATCTTGTAGGTGTCGCCGGAGTGCCCGGAGGTGGGCAGGACCATCAGCAGAAAGGAGAGACCGCCGAGGATGACCCCGATCGCGATCTTGTTGGACGCGTGCGGCTGGCGCGGCCCCATCCTCGCCCAGACGGCCGCGACCACCGGGGCGAGCAGCACCTCGAAGGCGCCGAGCGCGGAGGCGTACCAGCTCGCCGGGAAGTGGAAGCCGAAGATCTCCGTACGGGCGTTGGTCGACGCGAGCAGCATCATCGTCGAGTACGCCTGGAAGAGGATGAAGTTGAACACCACGGACGCCAGGAACAGCACCACGTACGGGCGCAGCCTGCCGCGCTCCTCGGCGGTGACCCGGGGGCTGCGGAACATCACCACGAAGTAGACGACGGGTGCGATCACGGAGATCAGGGTGAGCAGGTCCACGAAGCGGTCCATGGTCAGCCAGCCCGCCAGGGCCAGCGCGGTCGCCACGGCCGCCACCACGACCGCCCCGACGGCGATGAGCAGGACCGCCCGGCGCATGGGTCCGGGGGCCAGCGCGTATTCGGCGGCGTGCTTTCGCCCGGCCAGGTGACGGCGGCCCGCCACGTACTGGATGAGGCCCAGCGTCATGCCGAAGGCGGCGGCCGAGAAGCCCCAGTGCCAGCTGGCGTGGTCACCGAGCCAGCCGGTGATCAGCGGACCGAGGAGCGCGCCGATGTTGATGCCCATGTAATAGAGGGCGAAGCCCGCGTCCCGGCGCTCGTCGTCCGTGCGGTAGAGCTTGCCGACCATCGTCGCCACATTGGGCTTCAGCAGCCCCGTACCGGCGCTGATCAGGCCGAGGCCGACCCAGGTCATCGCGTCGGTGGGCACCGCCATGGCGTAGTGCCCGCAGGCGATCAGGATGCCGCCGTACAGCACCGCCCGGTACGAGCCGAGGATGCGGTCGGCCAGCCAGCCGCCCGCCACCGAGACCAGATAGACGAGCGTGCCGTACGCGGCCGAGACGGAGGCGGCGGTACCGGCCTCCATGCCCATGCCGCCGTTGGCGACCGTGTCCGCGAAGTAGAGGACCAGGATCGCCTGCATGCCGAGGAACGAGAACCGCTCCCATACCTCCAGGCCGGACAGGGTCATCAGACCCCGTGGCTGGCCGAAGAAGGCGTGGTCGTCGGCCGGGGGCGGCTGCGCCGGTTCGGTGTCTGCTGCTGTGTGGGACAAAGCGGCAACTCCTGATCGTATGAGCTGATCCCGAACATACCGGCGGTGGCGGGAAGGCGCCCACGGTGATCCAAAGGGGACCGGATACGCTGACTTGAGTGGTGACAACGACACATCGACATTCCGTGTGATCGTCAGCAGACAGGAGATCCCCTCGTGACCGTCGTCGGGCCGTTCGGACTGAGCGTGCGGGACCAGGCTCTTGAAGCCGGTGTCCAGGCCGGTTTGGCTGCTGTCGAGTCGGGCCTGCTCGATGCCACCAAGAGCGACGTGCCCTTCATCACCGAAGCCGCCCAGCACCTGGTGCGCGCGGGCGGCAAGCGGTTCCGGCCGCTCCTCGCGATGCTCGCCGCCCAGTTCGGCGACGCCGAGGCGCCGGGCGTGGTGCCCGCGGCCGTCGTGGTCGAGCTGACCCACCTCGCGACGCTGTACCACGACGACGTCATGGACGAGGCAGATGTACGGCGCGGGGTCGACAGCGCCAATTCCCGCTGGGGCAACTCGGTCGCCGTGCTGACCGGCGACTTCCTCTTCGCCCGCGCCTCGCACATCCTGGCCGACCTCGGCCCGGAGGCCGTCCGCATCCAGGCGGAGGCGTTCGAGCGCCTGGTCACCGGCCAGATCCTGGAGACCGCGGGCCCGCGCGACGGCCGCGACCCGGTCGACCACTACCTCGAAGTGATGCGCGGCAAGACCGGCTCCCTGATCGCCGTCGCCTGCCGCTTCGGCGCGCTGATGTCCGGCGCCGACGACTCCGCGGTGGACATCCTCACCCAGTACGGTGAACGGCTCGGCGTGGCCTTCCAGCTCGCCGACGACGTCCTGGACATCGCGTCGGACTCCCACGAGTCCGGCAAGACCCCCGGCACGGACCTCCTGGAGGGCATTCCGACCCTCCCCGTCCTCCACCTCCGGGCGCAGGCCGCGGCGGACGGCAAGCCCGACGACCTGGCCCTCGTGGAGCTGCTCGACGGCGACCTCGGCGACCCGGACCGGCTCGCGGAGGCGCTGCGCCTGCTGCGCGCCCACCCGGCGCTGGCCCGGGCCCGGCAGGACACCGTCCGGTACGCCCAGGAGGCGCGGGCCGCGCTGAAGCCGCTGCCCGAGTGCTACGCGAAGCTCGCCCTGGAAGAGATGTGCGACGCGGTGGTCCACCGCGCCGGCTGACGGACCCGGAGCCGGTGACCGCCCAACCCCTACTGGACGGCGGAGAAATGGCCCTCCACCGTCATACCGAAGAGGTACGCGAGGTTGCTCCCGGGGGCTGACGCTTCGGGCCGCCCGATTTGGTCAGATGGAGAACAACCACTCCTGACCAAAACGGGTGAGAATGGCGGCACGGAGTGGACGAGTGCATCCCGACGGAAGCCGCCGACCACGGAGGTAGGGCACACATGGCACCGAACGACAGCGCGGAGACCAACGGCACGGCCGCCCGGAGGCCCGCCGGCCGCCGCAAGGCCGCGCGTTACATCGTCCCCGTAGCGGTGGCGGGGGTGGCGGCCGCGACGATCGGCCTGGTCCCGGCGCTCGCCAGCTCGGGCGACCCCGATCTGCCGAAGATCACCGCTCAGGAACTCATCGAGAAGATCGCCGCCTCGGACACCGAGCGGTTCTCCGGCACGGTGAAGATCAGCACGGACCTGGGCATCCCCTCCATGGGCGGCCTGGCCGGCTCCTTCCTGTCCGGCGCGGCCGAGGGCGGCGACGGCGGCAAGGGCGGATCGAGCGCCGACCCGCAGTCCAAGCTCACCGAGCTGGCCTCCGGTACGCACACCCTCCGGGTGGCCGCCGACGGCCCCGACAAGCAGCGCCTGTCCGTCCTGGACCAGGCGTCCGAGTACAGCCTCATCCACAACGGCGACGACGTCTGGGCCTACGACAGCGGCTCCAACGAGGTCTACCACGCGGACGGCAAGGGCAAGGGCAAGGCGCCGCACGGCAAGGAGCAGGCCGCCCCCGAGGGCGTCCCGACCACCCCGAAGGCGCTCGCCGAGGAGGCGCTGAAGGCCGCCGACGGCACCACGTCCGTCTCGGTCGACGGCACCGCGCGGGTCGCCGGGCGCGACGCGTACCGCCTGGTCCTCAAGCCCGAGCAGAAGGGCTCCACGGTCGGCTCCATCACCGTCGCAGTGGATGCGGAGAACGGCGTGCCGCTGAAGTTCACGCTGCAGCCCAGCAGCGGCGGCAAGGCGGTCGTGGACGCCGGGTTCACCTCCGTCGACTTCGGGAAGCCCGCCGCGTCCTCGTTCGCCTTCACCCCGCCCAAGGGCGCGAAGGTCACCGAGGCCGACGACGCCAAGGCCGAGGGCCACCAGAAGGAGGCCCGCAAGGCCGCCGAGAAGGCCCAGGGCGACCTGGGCAAGTTCGAGGGCGAGGGCGCCCCGAAGATCATCGGCAAGGGCTGGAACAGCATCGCCGAGTTCAAGACGCCCGGCGGCGCGGCGCTGCCGTCCAAGGCGTCGAAGGGCGTCCCGGCCGAGGCCCAGCAGTTCCTGGACGCGTTCGGCGACAAGGTCAGCGGGAAGTTCGGCTCGGGCACGGTCTTCAAGACCCGCCTGATCAACGCGCTGATGACGGACGACGGCCGCGTCTACGTGGGCGCGGTCACCAAGGACGCGCTGGTCGCCGCCGCCAACGCGGGCTGACGCTCCTGCGCCCGCCCCGCCGTGCGTGCCGCGCGGCGGGGCGGGCGCGACCGTACGACCAGTGGGGAGCACGCATGGCAGGGTCCGACGCCGAGCCCCTCGGGCAGCCCGGGGCGCCCGGCACCGCACCCGTCATCGAGACGCGCGGCCTGACCAAGCGCTACCGGGGCGGCCAGCTCGCCGTGGACGGGCTGGACCTCACCGTGCCCGGCGGCAGCGTCTTCGGCTTCCTCGGGCCCAACGGCTCCGGCAAGACCACCACCATCCGGATACTCATGGGCCTGATCGCCCCGACCTCCGGCACCGCGAGCGTCCTCGGCCGCCCCATGCCGGCCGCCGCGCGCACCGTGCTCCCCGAGGTCGGCGCGCTGATCGAGGGCCCGGCGCTGTACGGGTTCCTGAGCGGCCGGGACAACCTCCTGCGGTTCGACCGGGCCGACCCCACCGCCGACCCGCGCACCCGCGCCGCCCGGGTCGGGGACGCGCTGGACCGGGTCGGGCTCGCCCCGGCGGCCGGCAAGAAGGCGCGCGCGTACTCGCTGGGCATGAAGCAGCGCCTCGGCCTCGCCGCCGCCCTGCTCCGGCCGCGCCGGCTCCTCGTGCTGGACGAGCCGACCAACGGCCTGGACCCGCAGGGCATGCGCGAGATCCGCGCCCTGGTCCGGGAGCTGGCGGCGGACGGCACCACGGTCTTCCTGTCCTCCCATCTCCTGGACGAGATCGAGCAGGTCTGCACGCACGCGGCGGTGATGGCCCGGGGCCGCCTCCTCACGCAGGGGCCGGTCGCGGGCCTGGCCACGGGCGGCCGCCTGGCGGTCACCACGCCGGACCCGGCGGACGCGGCGCGGGTGCTGAAGGAGCAGGGCGTCACGGGCATCACGGTGGACGGCGACCGGATCCGCGCCGACGCCCCGCCGGGCACGGTCGATCCGGCCGATCTCAACGCGGCGCTGGTGCGGGCGGGCGTCCGGGTGCGCGCGTTCGGCGTGGAGCGGGCTTCGCTGGAGGACGCGTTCGTGGCCCTGACGGGAGAGGGATTCGATGTCGCAAGCTGAGGGGGCGGCCGGGGCTGCCGAGGAGCCGGACGCGGAGGCCGAGAGCCCCGTCCGCGCGGACGCCGCCCGAAACCCCCTCCGGACCCTCGGCATCCTCCGCTCCGAGCTGGTCACCACCCTGCGCCGCTGGCGCACCCTCGCGCTGGTCGGTGTGCTGGCGGCCGTTCCCGTCCTGATCGGGATCGCCGTGCGCATCGAGACGGCGGACGGCTCATCGGCGGGGGCCGGGGGAGGCGGCGGCGGACCGGCTTTCCTGTCCCAGGTGACCAACAACGGGCTCTTCCTGGTCTTCGCCGCGCTCGCCGCGACGCTCCCCGTCTTCCTGCCGATGGCGGTCGGCGTCATCGCGGGCGACGCGATCGCGGGCGAGGCCAACGCGGGGACCCTGCGCTATCTGCTGGTCGCCCCGGCCGGCCGGACACGGCTGCTGCTCGCGAAGTACGCCGCGACACTCGGCTTCTGCCTGGTCGCGACCCTCGTGGTGGCCGCGTCGGCGCTGGCGGTGGGCGCGCTGCTGTTCCCGGTGGGCGACGTCACGACGATCTCGGGGACGACGATCGGCTTCGGTGAGGGCCTGGTGCGGGCGGGGGTCGTCGCGGTTTTCGTGGCGGCGTCCCTGACCGGCTTCGCGGCGCTCGGACTGTTCGTCTCGACGCTCACGAACAGTGGCATCGCGGCGATGGCGGCGACGGTCGGCGTGCTGATCACCGTCCAGATCGTGGACACCATCCCCCAGCTGAGCGGGGTGCACCCCTACCTCTTCCCGCACTACTGGCTGTCCTTCGCGGACCTGCTGCGGGAGCCCGTCTACTGGGACGAGCTGCTGAAGAACCTCGAACTCCAGGGCCTGTACGTGGCGGTGTTCGGCTCTGCGGCCTGGGCCCGGTTCACCACGAAGGACATCACGGCGTGACGGGGACCGGCGCCCGTACCGTCGGCCGGCGAGCCGTCCCCCGATCGGCTCGTCGCGGCACGAACGGCACGAACGGCGCGGAAAACAGAGGGAACGAGCCGACACGGTACGTTCCGTTTCCGCCAGAGCATTGTTCGACTTGTAGCGACGCACTGTCAATAAGGTTTGGCTCAAACAGTCCTATGCTCACCGAATGAACACATCGCCGAGTTCACTGCGCAGGAGCGAGAGCTCACGCAGGGCGACCCTGCAAGCCGCCCTCGACCTCTGTACGGAGAGGGGCTACGGGCGGGTCACGGTCGAGGCGATCGCGGCGCGGGCGGGCGTGAGCAAGAAGACGATCTACCGCTGGTGGCCGTCGAAGAGCGCGGTCCTGTTGGAAGCCTTTACGGAGATGCTGGTCTCGGCGACCCCGTTCGTGGACACCGGCGACATCGCGAAGGACCTGCGCACCCACCTCACGGGCGCGGTGAACGTCCTCGCCGTACCCCCCTTCGGCCCGGCCTACGCGGGCATCCTCTCGGAGCTCCACCACGACGACCAGCTGGCCGAAACGGTTCGCACGCAGCTCATCGACCCCCGCTTCCAGGAGGCGGTCGGCCGGCTGCGGAGCGCCCAGGAACGGGGCCAGATCCCCCCGGACGCGGACCTGGATCTCGCGGTCGAGATGCTCTACGGCCCGCTGTACTACCGCCATGTGCTCCGCAAGCCGATGCAGGACGCGGAGGACGTGGGGAAGCTGGTGGACCACGTGCTGCGGGCGCTGGGGGCGACGGCGGACTGAGGCGGGCGGCGGTTCCTCAGGAGGCTCCGGGCAGGCGAAGGTTCTCGTACTTCGGGTTGGGCTCCCCGCGCACCGCGCCCGTGACCTCGCCCGGGCACCCCTGCGGCGGGTGGCCGGGGACGTCGCGGACCTTGTAGTAGACGCAGACCAGCCGGGGCTCCTCCGTACCGTCGCCGTAGGGGAGCATCCGGGTCTCGCCGCAGGCCGGGCAGCGGGCGTCCGTGTGGAGGAGGGTCCTGGGCTCCGTGAAGACGTGAGGCAGGCGGTTCCGCGTCACGGCGGCCCGGGGCAGGGACAGGCCGTAGTGGTCGCCCAGGATGCGGTAGACGTCCGGCATTCCGGTGTCCTCGGACGCGTCGTCCCGGAAGACGCCGTGCGGGTGGGCGAGGAAACCGGCCTCCGCGACCAGGCGCCGGCTCACCGGATGATCGATGTCGTCCGTGCCGTACTCCCGCATCATCCACTCGGTCTCGCCGTTCACGGTCACCGTGACGGCCGGGGGGTCCATGGTGGTGTCCAGGATGTCCACGACCGTGTGGCGGGCCCTGAGGTCCCGGCCGGGGGCCAGCCGGTCGTCGCGGTGCCCCGCCTCGGGTGTCTCCAGGGCGAACGACCAGGCGCCCGCCGCCTCGCCCACCATCGCCCAGTCCGGCAGCTTCGAGGACCCGGCTCCGTGGAAGAACTCCAGGACCCCCGGGGTGGAGTCCGGATCGAGGAGCGTGCCCGGCCGTGCGCCCAGGTACCCCGCGAGAGTTTCGGGGGTGACACCCTTCACCAGGGTGAGGGAGTAGCCGTCCCGGCCCAGTTCGTCGTCCAGCCACGCGATTCCATCGTCCATGGCTGGCACCCTAGCCTGGCGTTCGTACGCCACAGGGGCCCGGCCATGGCGGCCGGGCCCCTGCTTCGGTCCGGGTCAAGCGGTCACGAGGGGCGCTTGGCCTCCAGCCAGTAGTTGTCTCCTTCGAGGACTCGGTTCTGCTTGCGCCAGCCCGGCATGTAGCTCATGGACTGGGTGTTCTGGTTGTTCGACATGCTGGAACGTCCACAGGGCTCGGTCCAGGTCGGCACGTGGGACCGCGGGTCGGGCTGGAGCCTCCACCGTCCGTCCGTACCGCGGATGGCGATCGTGTTCAGGCACTCCTCGCCCGAGGTGACCTGCTTCAGGTTCTTCCCGCCCCAGTTCTTCGGTGTCGCGGCGCTCTGCCAGCTCGCCGCGAAGGGGAACTCGTCGCAACTGGGCTTGTCGTTCGCGCCGAGTTCGGGTGACAGCGTCGCCAGTTTGTTGCGCTCCCATGCCGTCGGGCAGATCACGTCGCGGTTGTGGCTGACGATGCTCTTCTTGCTCGTCGGCGGATCGGGCACGAGGACGTCGTCGGTCAGGAAGGTCAACGGGTTGTTGCCCCGCAGCCCGTAGTGGCCGGGCAGCTTGTTCTGGATCAGCCAGGCGTGCGCGGCCGCCGCCGGGAACTTCTTCTCGTTCATGACGTACGTCGGCTTGTACGCGCTGAAGACGCAGCCCGGAGTGGCCTTCACGTCACGGTCGCACCGGACGTCCAGCTCCGACTTCTCAGCCGTCATCGGGTTGCTGGTGTCACCGGCCGCGGTTCCCTTGACCGTCAGGTACGGGCTGATCCGGCCCTGGTCATCGGTGGTGTTGTTCCACTTGATCTTCTGGGTGACCGTGGCCGTGTGGAGGTCGCCCGCGACGAAGGTGGGCGAACCGCTCCACACCGGAGACTGCTTCTCGCAGTAGCCGCGGCAGCCGAAGTCGATGTCCAGGGTCAGCGTGGGAATGGACATCGACGTCAGCTTGACCGACACGGTCTGGGTGAAGGTGTCGCTGTCCGGGTCGAGCGTGAACTCGTGCCGGAGGTCGAAGCTCGCCTTCGGCGTGCCGGTCGTGGTCCCCCTGAACTGCAGGTCGTCCCCGAGGCACGCGTCGGTGCGGGTGTAGTCCAGGGACCTCGTACCGATGGAGCAGCTCAGAGCGGACAGGGTGGACGCCGAACCGCTCGACGTCTTGGCGGACTTGAGGTCCGTCGCCGGCGTGGACGACAGGTGCAGCCCCTCCGAGCCGGTCACGGAGCGCGCCGCGCCGGGGAGACCGGAGACGGTGGGAAGCACACTGAAGTAGTCGCCCGAGATGCTCTGGGGCGGCTCGACCGGGGCCGGGTCCGGGGCCGTGATGTCCGGGTCGCCGAAGGTCAGGTCCTCGGGGATGCCGGAGTAGTCGCCGGGCACGAACGCGAGGGCGTCGAAGGCGATGTCCGCGGAACCGTCACCCCCGTTGAAGTTGTGCAGGCTGACCTCGGGGGTCATGTCGTTGAAGAAGTACGCGCCGAGATCCACCCACTTGTTGGACTGGTTGGAGCTCTGGTCGATCGCCTTCACGGTCTCGCCGGCGGAGTGCTTGATGCGGTACTCGGCCTTGGAGGTCTGCGCCCCGTGGTCGGGGATGAAGGCATAGACCTTGGCCTGGCCGCTGTAGGCGGTGATCTTCTTGCCCAGTTTCCAGGTCCCGGTCACCTTCATCCGGTCGCCCGGCGGCGGGTACGACTCGGGGGACCGGGTGTGGGTGAACCAGAAGTGGTTGCCGTAGCCCGCGCCGATCTGGTGGGTGTCGATCTTGCCGGGGTAGGTGGTGACGGTCTGCCCGGTCTCCGAGTCGATGATGTCGGAGCCCTGGTACGTGAGCGTGAAGGTGCCGTCCGATTGCGCGGCTCCGCAGCCGCGTGAGGCCGAGCCCGCCGGCGTGGTGCCGTTCGGGATGTCGTCCACCACCAGTGCGTTCGACGGCAGGCCGCTACTGCACTTCGGCGGGTACGAGGCGGCGTCGGGCTGCTCCGGGTAGCTGGTGTTGAACCGGTGCACCTGGTGGCCGCACTCGGCCTGCTTGTCGCAGTCCTTCCACTCGGCGGACTTGGCCCACCAGCAGTGCAGCCAGTGCGGGTTGGTGTCGCTGTCACCGGCGTCCAGAGAGCAGGCGCCCATGCCGGGGTCGTTGGAGTCGCCGTCGGAGATCTTCGACGGATCGCAGGAGTTGGACGCGTCGCAGAAGGTGTCCAGCGGCGGCTTCACGGCCGCGCGCTGGAGGTCGCTGTTCCACCAGGCGGCCAGATAGCCGGGCTTGAAGTCACCGGGTCCGAACATCGCGGAGATCGGACGCGCGGCCCAGCCGAGCACCTTCTCCTCGTACGGCCAGTCCTGCGGGTGCGCGGCGTGGGAGTAGTCGTCCAGGTGCGGGTCCACCGCGTGCTGGAGGAAGGGGACCCGGTTGGCCTTCCACAGCGGGTTGGCGGGGTTGTTGGTCCAGCCGAGGCCCTTGTGGCCGCCGGAGTCGGCGGCCGGGTAGAAGCCGGAGTTGTACGCCCACAGCGCGAAGAACCAGTTCTCGATCCACTGCGGGTGGCCGTCGTTGACCGCCATCTCCTGGCCGTGGAGATCGTTCCACTTGCGGGAGAGGATGGTCACGCCGTAGGCGATGTTCGCGGCGTAGTCCAGAGCGACCGCTTCCTGCGTGGCCGGCGGCAGGGCGGTCTCGCCCTCCTTGGTCTTGCCCGCGAGCCGCATGCCGTCGGTGGCCTGGGTGATGCCGTAACCGCAGTCCGCCTCGGAGAAGTTGATGCGCCAGGGGTCGGCCTGGTCGCCGTCGGCGGTGTACTGGGTGCCGTAGTAGTTGCCGATGAGGCTGTTGGAGGTGACGCCGGGGACGGCGAAGCGGGTCGCCTGCCACATGTTGGATTCCTGCGCGGTGACGCCGAGCATCACCTGCGAGGGTATGTGCCACCGGTCGGTGACGTCCGGGTCCTCGTTGTCGAGGGTGCCGTTGGGGTCGCCGGCCAGGGTGATCGGCGGGAACAGCCCCTGCGGGGTGTAGCTGTCCATGCCGGTGTTCTTCCAGTTCGCCGGCCGGTTCACGTGCAGCTCACCGACGACGGCCTGGTCCACGGCCCATTCCACCTGGCGCGGGGTCGGCTGGAACGCCTGCTTGCGTACGTCGTTGCGGGCCACCGCGCAGTAGCGCTCATCGGTGCCCTCGCTGGGCCCGGTCGGCGACGCGGCCAGTGCTTGCGTACGGAAGCTCTGGGCGGACATGCCGTCGTTGCCGGGACCGGCCGACGGCTTCTTCCCGGAGGGGACGCCGAGGGCCGGGGAGGGCTCGGCGCCGGCCGCTGCCTTCTCCGCCGATAGCCGGGGGGTGGCGTCCAGTTCGGTGTGCTTGCCGGTGGCGACGACGTCCAGGGTGATGCGCGCGTCGCGGGCCTGCTGGGCCTCGTCGGGCGTGATCATGCTGGTTCTGCCGTCGGCCCAGGACGTGGAGACGCCCGCGTGGCCGAGGCTCGACATGCGGGCGCCCTTGGCGAGTTGCCCCGGGTTCCGCACCGAGCGGGGGAGCTTCCCCTTGCTCTTGGCCTTCCCGGTGAGGAAGACCGTGCCGCCGGGGGTGGCCGACAGGTCCCAGTCGGCCAGCTTTCCTTCGGCCACCGTCCTGGGGCTGGTCCGGCCGCCCTTGACCTGTCCGGAGTCCAGGTGCTTGGCCCAGGACTTCGCCGTCGCCTTCTTCCCGGCGTCGGCTTCCCGGTCGATGAAGGTCACGCCGTCGCCGCTGTCGGCCGCGATCTGGAACGGCACGTGCTTCGTCGTGGCGAGGACGGTTTCCTTCCGCCCGTTGATCCGGACGAGCTTGTTTCCGTGACCCGCCACGATGCCGTGCCGGGTCGGGACGGCGGAGGTGACCTGCCCCGGGAAGGCCACCGGCGCGGACTGCTTGCCGGTCGCCGCGTCCACGGTGATCAGGCGGGTCCGCTGCGCGGTGTCCCCGTCGTGGCTCAGCTGGGTGAACACCACGTCGTCCCCCGTACCGCAGCCCGGGGAGAAGTAGGCGAGCGACGCCGTGAACGGCAGCTTGGTGACCTTGCCGCTGCCCAGGTCGACGACGGCGGTGAACGCGCCGCGCACCATCAGTTCCGGGTTGTTCGTGAACGTCCGGGGCGCGTAGGCGACGGCCGCGTACGCACCGGACCCGGTGACACACGTGTTGCCTATCCAGGTGTCCGAATCGAATCCGGTCTCACGCAGCGTGGCCACCGTGGTGAACGCGTAGCCGTCCTTCTCCTTTCCGGCCAGGAGATGGAAGCCGGTGCCGTCACCGGAGGTGGACAGGGCCACGTCCTTGGAGGAGGCGTAGGCGTCGCCCAGGACCGCGGCACGGTCCTTCCCGCTCACCTCGCGGGGCTGATGACCGGCCTTCGGCAGGCTCTCACCCCCCTGTACGGCGTCGGCGGGGACCTTGGGCCCCTGGGCCTGCGCGGAGGCGGACAGCAACGAGCCGAACATCGCCGTCGCCGCCGCTATCACCACCACGCTTTTTCGGCGTTTCATGCGCACCGTCAAGGATTCCTCATCACTGATTCTGCGCGACGACCTCAGTGACACCGCCGGGCCGTCGCGCTCGCGGGGCCCCGAATGGGGTCCCCGCACCGACCCGGCCGGTTATCCGACCAGGGATTCTCATATCTCCATCGCGAAAAGGAGCGGCGCGTGCACTGGGCAACGCGTATCTGCTCCGCATAGAAATCCGGCCGACTCCGCGTGGGCAGGGTCAGTACCCTATGACCGAATCGATGTAAATCTTTGGGTCGTCCGGAGATTCGCCGTCAGGGAAATCGCCCATGACGGTCGTGGTTTCTCTTCCCGTCCGGCCGGGGGCCAGGTTCGGGAAGTCGAAATTCGTGGTCCTCACCCACTCCTTGCCATCGCCTATGCTGACGGTGACCTTGAGATTGAGTGTCGAACTTCGATGATTGGTGATGTTGCAGGCGACGTTGAATCCGAGTTCGCTGCGAGTGGCCCGGACCTCCACGTCGCCAACGGTGACGACCTTCGTCCTCCCCGCATGACTGATAACCGGCGACGGCTCCGGGCTTTCCCGCGGGTCCTGCTCCGGATCGTCCTCCGGACCCGCCTCCGCGACTGGGGCGCTCTGCGCGTCGCTCGGCCCGGCGGAAACCGGCGGGCTCATGGAGGGCGGCGGGGCAGAGGGGGGACTGGAATTCGAGCACCCCGTGGTCAGCGCGGCAACGAGCGCTGCTGCGCCCCAGACTGCGGGGCGCAGCAGATCCCGGCGCAATGGCGTCAGTTGCACGCGCCGATGCCGAGGTAGTTGTCAACCACTACCTTGGTGCCGACCTTCATGTAGGAGTACGTCTGCCCGCAGTATCCACGGTCCTGATAGAGGGGACCGGCGTAGCTGCTGAAGGTTCCCGAGTCCTCGACGTCCGGAGTGGCGGTGTAGTTGTCCGACAGCTTGAGCCGCATCGAGTGCGCGACCCCGGTGTCGTTGAAGAACACGGCACAGATCGGCTTGTCGTAGTAGCTGCTCCCCGTGGTCTTCCCGTTCGTCCACGTGTACGTCGTGCCGTACGTTCCGTAGCGGGCCGCGCTGACGGAGATGGTGTAGCCCGCTCCGCACACATTGGCGGAAGCCGCGGCAACCTTTGCGTCGGCCGCAATGATTTCCTTTGTCGCGTCGTTCGCCTGCTTGTCGACCGTGACCCCCTGAATGTTCACGGTCGCGACCGGCGCACTGCCTGCCGAAGCGGTTCCTTCGCTCGCCGATGCCGTGGGCGCAGCCACGGTTGCGACGAGAAGGGCGGCGCTGACGCCGACAAGTCCTATGGAAATCTTCATTCCCCCCCCTAGGTGTAAGCACCAAGTGACCTTGGCGTGTGGAGAGTATCCCAACCCGTACACACTTTGCCAGGCCTTTCCTTTCGGCCACTGCGCAGGAATGGGTATTTGGCATTGCATTTGACATTCCGTTGGATATCAATTGCAAGATGCCATATGGGAGGACAAAGGGGACGTTGGTCACCACGAAGGCGACGGGGTCGCCGCCGGGGCCGGCCGGCGCTTCAGCCGAAGAGGCGTTCCAGGACGACCGCTATCCCGTCCTCCTCGTTGGAGAGCGTCACCTCGTCGGCCGCCGCGCGGAGCTCCGGGTGGGCGTTGCCCATGGCGACGCCGTAGCCGCAGCTGCGGAACATCGGCAGGTCGTTGGGCATGTCGCCGAAGGCGATGGCGGTGCGCGGGTCGACGCCCAGCTCCTCGGCGGCGAGCGCGATTCCGGCGCCCTTGTCGATGCCGTACGGCTGGAGCTCGACGGTTCCGGGGCCCGAGTGCGTCACCGTGGCGAGGTCTCCGACGACCGCGCGGGCCTCGGCGGTCAGCGCCTCGTCGCTCAGCTCGGGGTGCCGGATGAGCACCTTGATGACGGGCTCGGCCCACAGCTCGTCCCGGTGCCGGGTGCGCTGTGCGGGGAGCGTGGCGTGCGGCAGCCGGTAGCCGGGCTCGATGAGCGTGCGCCCCGCGGCCCCGTCCTGGTCGACGGCGGCGAAGACCTGTCCCACCTGGGCCTCGATCTTCCCGAGCGCGGCCCCGGCCGCCTCCCGGTCGAGCGTGACGGCCCGCACGGTGCGCCGCGCCCCGGCGTCGTACACCTGCGTCCCCTGACCGCAGACGGCCAGCCCCTCGTACCCGAGTCCGTCCAGCAGCTCCCGCACGCCGGGCACGGGCCGCCCGGTGACGACGAGGTGGCGGGCGCCCGCAGCGCGGGCCAGGGCGAGCGAGGCGCGGGTGCGAGGGCTGACGGTGTCGTCGCCGCGCAGCAGGGTGCCGTCCAGGTCGGTCGCGACGAGGGCATATGCGGGTGGGATGGGCATGGCAGCAAGCGTAGGCGCCCGCTTCCGGAGCCCCGGCGGAGTTGTGGCGGGGCGGGGGCGTGGGGTAGAGCGGCTACGGGACCGTCAGGACGACCTTGCCGCGGTTGAGGCGGTTCTCGATCGTCGCGTGGGCGAGGGCCGCGTCCGCCAGCGGGTGGGCCGCGTGAACGGCGGGGCGCAGGGTGCCCTCCGCGTGCAGCGCCCACAGCTCGGCGATCCAGGCGGCGTAGCGCGCGGGCCGGGTCCGGGCGATGTGGGCCACCTGGAAGCCGATGACCGACTTGCCGCCGACGAGGAGGTCGTACGCGTCGATCGTGCCGCCGCCCGAGCTGTACGCGACGAGGCGGCCGCCGGGGGTGAGTGCGAGGACGGCGCGGGGGAGGAGGTCGCCGCCGACCGCGTCCAGCACGATGTCGCAGGGCTCGCCCCAGCTCTCGTCCTTGTACGTCACCACCTCGTCGGCCCCGAGCGACCGCACGAAGTCCGCCTTCGCCGGATCGCCCACGGCCGCGACGACCCGGGGCGCGCCCCGGATCCGGGCGAGCTGGAGGGCCAGGTGCCCGACGCCGCTCGCGGCTGCTGTGACGAGGACCGACTCGCCCTTCTCCGGCCGCGCGGACTCCAGCGCCCCCAGCGCGACGACCCCGCTGCGGACGAGCGCGACGGCGTCCTGGGCGGTGGCCCCGGCGGGGACGGCCGACGCCATGGCCTGGTGGAGCACGGCGTATTCGGCGTACCCGTGCCCGAAGCAGAGACCGGTGACCCGGTCGCCGACGGCGTGCGCGTCCACCCCGTCCCCGAGCGCGACCACCTCCCCGGCGACCTCGCCGCCGAGTGGGACGGGCTCCCGGTTCTCGCGCACCTTCCGCACCACCGGGAGGGTGACGCCGACCGCCTCCACCTTGACGAGGAGTTCGCCGGGGCCGGGCGTGGGAACGGGCACGTCCTCCTCGAACAACACCTCGGGCCCGCCGCTGTGTTCGTACCGAATGCGCCGCATGGCGAGGACCTCCGACCGAGAGGGCTTTCATTGGGAGCACCAACGATAGGAGGAAAGTCGTAGGGAAGTCCAACGATTACTCGCTACGATGCGAGGCATGGCAGACAAGGCAGCAGCGACGACGGCCCCGAGCCGCATCCGCCCGCTCCCGAGCTGGCTCCTGGGCCGGGCGGCGGCGCGGGGCCGGTCCCTGGTGGCGGATGCGCTGGCCGCGCACGGCATGAAGATGTGGCACCACGTGGTGCTCGCGGCGGCCGAGGACCTGGAACCGGTCGCCCAGGCCGACCTGGGCCGCGCGGTCGCGCTCGACCCGAAGGACCTGGTCGGCATCCTGAACGACCTTCAGGAAGAGTCCCTGATCGTCCGCGCCCCGGACCCGAACGACCGCCGCAAGAACGCGGTGAGCGTGACGGCGGCGGGGCGCCGCCGCCTGGAGGAGTGCACGGCGGCGGGCGACCGCGCCAACGCGGAACTGCTGGCCCGCCTGGGCCCCGACGAGCGGGTCCGGTTCCTGGACATGCTGCGCCGGATCAGCGGGGCCGGGCTCGACTAGGCCGTGCCGAACGCGTCGCGCTTGACGCCCGCGACGAAGGCGGCGAAGACGTCGGCCCGGGGCCCGAGGGCGGGCCCGTCCGGGAGTTTGGAGTCCCGGACGGGGACGGTGCCGGTGGAGGCGACGAGGTTGGTGGCGACCGCGACGCACGCGCCGCCGTTGTCGCTGTACGAGGAGGTGTACCAGCGGGGGGTTTCGGCGGCCACGGGGCTTCCCTTCGTAGGGCGGATCAGAGGGTGTTGAACCCGCCGTCCTTGATGCCCGTAACGAAGGCCGCGTATGCGTCGGCGCTGAGGCCGAGGGCGGGGCCGGTCGGGTTCTTGGAGTCCCGGACCGGGACGGTGCCGGTGGCCGGAACCAGGTTGGTGGCGACCTGGACGCAGGCGCCGCCGTTGTTGCTGTGCGAGGAGGTGTGCCAGCGGGGTGATTCGGTCGTCACGGAGTGCCCTTTCGCAACTGCTCGATCATGGCCACGGACGCTGACTGAGAGTCCGACTCGGCCTGAAGTTGATGGTAGGCCGTCAGCAGCGGTAGCACTAACGTGCTTTCCCGCTCAAGGTGGCCCTGCTGCGCCGACTCGGCGTAGGACACCAGTGACCGATCAGGCATCGTCAGTATGTAGAGCGGCAGGTCGAACGGGCGGCGGACCCCCATGGTGAACGGGGCGATCTGGAAGACGGTGTTCGGCAGCTCCGCGAACTCCAGAAGGCGGTCCAGCTGGGCGTTCATGGTGTCTGGTCCGCCGACGGGGCGTCGGAGGCAGCTCTCGTCGAGAACCACCAGCACCAGTGGCGGATTTGGGCGCAGCAAGGATGCCTGCCTCTGCGCCACGAGCTCCACTCGCTGAAGCGCCTGGTCGGGTGTGATCGTGCCTCGCTTTACGGCGCTCTCCGCCAGGGCCGTCGCATACTCCGGGGTCTGAAGCAGGCCGGGCATGACGCCCACCTCGTAGAGCCGGATCTCGGCGGCCCGGGCCTCGTGCCCCATGTACTCCGGGAAGCCCTCCAGAAGGGCTGTGTCCCGTGCCGTGCGCGCGTGGCGCTCGAACATGTCTCCGGTCCCGAAGGCCCTGTCAGCTCTGTTCGCGAAGCGGGGAGTTGGGGATCGGCGACCAGTTTCGGCGGCGGAAATATGGGTCCCCGAGTACCCCATGATCTCCCCCAGTTCATCCTGGGTCCACCCGCGCTCGTCTCGTAACCTGCGAAGACGCTCGCCGAAGGCGGCGACCGGTGAATCCTCGGGATTCAGCTGCTTGCGGTTCATGACCCACCGCCCAACTCTCCGTGCGAATCGTGCAAGTTGAGGACATCCGCACTCTAGGTCACGCTGAGTCCGCTTGGTAGTGGAACGACTACGGAGAGGCACTGCTGTGTCCGCAGAGGAACAGGTTCCGGCCATCGGGACGATCATCGTGGACGTCGGGCGCTGGGATCAGCCGCTGGTGGGGGAGTTCCGAGGGGTCGCCGGCCCCTACTGGACGCTCCGGTCGCCGAAGGGCGGCACGGAGTGGGAGGTGCGGCCCGAGCACACCCGGGACGCGACCCCCGCCGAACGGCTCGCCGCACGCACCGCCAGGGAGAACGCCCGCAGCCGGGGCGAGGTCGCGTGAGCGCCCCGGCCCCGGAGGAACCCGAACCGTGCCGCACGTGCCAGGAGTTCGACCTCGAAGAGGCCGTCGCCCGGAGCGAGCGGGACGGGAGCCGGGAGACGGACGCCCGGGTGCTGCGCAGGCGCCACGTGGAGGCGGAGCACGCGGGCCTCAGCCCCACGTCTTTCCGGCGGGTTCCTTGATCGTGCGGTTGATGCGGTTGAAGAAGTTGGTCAGGGCGATTTCGAGGTTGAGGGCACCGATCTGCTGCTCCGTGAACTGGGCGCAGACCTCGTCCCAGATTTCGTCGGTGACGCCTGGGGCGCCGTCCTGGAGGCGGGTGGCTCCCTCGGCGAGGGCCAGCGCGGCGCGCTCGGCGTCCGTATAGAAGGGCGCTTCGCGCCAGGCCGCGACGGTGTGAAGTCGCTCGTCGGTGTCACCGGCCTTCTTGCCTGCGGCGACGGCGGCGAAGACGCAGGCCGAGCAGCCGTTGATCTGGCTGACGCGCAGGTGGACGAGGGCGAGGATCCTGGGGCCGACGCCGCCGGAGGCAATCGCCTGGTGGAGGTGGCGGACGGCGGTCCAGACATCGGGGTCGGCGGCGTTCTTGTCCTTGAGGCGGTTTTCCACGGGGATGGCTCCTTCGGAGGGTTACGTTGCCGCGCCGGTGCGCGTCATCCCTATGACGGAGCCGCTTCCAGGGAGGTAACAACCATGACGTTGGCCGAGGCGTTCGAGGCCCACCGCGACCGGCTGAGGGCGGTCGCGTACCGGATGCTCGGGTCGCACGCGGACGCGGAGGACGCGGTGCAGGAGGCGTGGCTGCGGCTGTCGCGGCAGGACGTGGGGGAGATCGACAACCTGGGCGGCTGGCTGACGACGGTGGTGGGCCGGATCAGCCTGGACGTGCTGCGGTCGGGGCGGCGGCGCCCGGAGGTGTCGTACGACGACGGGCCGGAGTACGTGGTGACGCCGGACGGCACCGCCGCGCCGGAGGAGCTGGCGGCGATCGGGGACTCCGTGGGGGTCGCGCTGCTCACGGTGCTGGACACGCTGCGGCCGGACGAACGGCTGGCGTTCGTGCTGCACGATGTGTTCGCGGTGCCGTTCGCGGAGGTGGGCCCGATCCTGGGCAAGTCGGCGGACGCGACGAAGATGCTGGCGAGCCGGGCGCGGCGGAAGGTCCAGGGGGCCCAGCAGCCGGCGAGGCCGGACCGGCGGCAGCGCGAGGTGGTCCAGGCGTTCCTGGCGGCGGCGCGCGAGGGCCGGTTCGAGCGATTGCTGGAGGTCCTGCACCCCGAGGTGAAGCTGACCGCGCACACCCCGGACGGCACGCACGTGGTGCTCGGCGCGACGGAGGTGGCCACGAGGGCCCGCGTGGCGGCTGCCGCGGCCCACGGCCACCCGACCACGTACAACGGCCTCCCCGCGATCCTCGCCCGCACCCCGGAAGGCACCCCGCAGTCCCTCCTCACCTTCACGGTCACGGGCGACCGCATCACGGACATCACGGCGGTGGCGGACCCGGCGCGACTGGCGCGGATGGACTTGCCGGACGTGGGGTGACGCGGCCGGGCGCGGAAACTTGGTCGCCGAGGGGCGCTCGCAGGGGCGTGTGCACATCGTGACCCGGCCGCTCTCGGCGCATCTGCGCTTCGAGTTCTCCCAGTACTACGTGCCCCACGCGCTGGCGGGGGAGGAGATCAGGATCCTGGACGTGACCGACCGGGCGAACCCTCTGGAAGGCGTGCAGGACTTCTGGATCTTCGACCGGTCCGAGGTGGTCCTCATGAACTACGACCCCGACGGCCGGCAGATCAGCCGTGAAGTCCACGACGGGGACCCGGCGTTGTTCGTCGAGCACCAACGCGTGGCGCTGGCCGGTTCCGTGCCGTTCGACGAGTACGTGCGGAGCCTCGGCATGTGATGCCGTGTATGTGAACTCCCAGCCTGGGTAGGCGAGTTGGGTGAAGTCTGCGACGGGGGCCGGGATGGGTGCGGTTGCGCGGGTGGTTGACCGGGTGCGGGGGGAGTTCCGGGCGCCCCGGTGGCCTCGGGCCCTCGGGGCGGTGTGCGGGTTCGGTGCGGGGGTCGCGCTGACGGGGGCCGGGGTCGGGTACGACCTGCTGCACAACGGGCCGCTCTACTACGCGCCCGGCTACCTGGTGGTCCTCTTCGGTTCCCTGGCCGTCCTGGTCGCGCTCGCGATCCCCTCCGTGGCGCGCGTCGTGTCGTTGTTCCTGCTGGCGATGGTCCTGGTCATCGGAGTCCCGTACGGCTTCCGCAGCGCGGTCCTGGACCTGCGGGGCGAGCGGGTGATGGCCACGGTCGTAGAGGTGAAGCACGGGCACCCCGCGTACACCGGCAGCGACAACGACGCCTGCAAGCTCGAAGCGCGGGGGGACACCTTCTGGGTCAAGGGGCTCAGGAAATGCGGCCCGGCCACCCGCCCCGGCGACCGCTTCGAGGTCCTGCGCGACCCCGAGGACCTGGTCGCCGCGTTCGGCGGCCACAAGCCGGTCACCTTCCCGATCCTCATCCCGGCCGTAGCCGTCGTCGTGCTCCTGCTCACCGTCCTCGGCGCCCGGGGGCTGCGCCTGCGCGCGATCGAGGACCGGGCACCCTCGGCGGCCTGAGCGCCCGGCGGCCCGCAGCGGCCCCGTCCCGCCGTCCCGGGCGGGGGGCCCGCGCGTCGACCCCGTACGCCCCTGTCACCGCAGGTCAGCGCATGTGCGGCCGCGTCCCACGCGCATCCCGGACCGCCCCTCCGGGCTCCCGGGACGGGAAAGCGTGGAGGGACGGGGGCACGGCTTCCTAGGTTCGTCGGTGTCGGCCCCGTCCGGGGCGTCGCACCCCTCAGGAGAGCCCCATGCCCACGCTGCCCCAGGCCGTCCGCGCCGCCGCCGTCACCGGAGCCGCGCTGGCCGCCGTCGCCCTCGCCGGACCGGCCCAGGCGTCCACGAGCGCCGGTTACGTCGCGTACGGCGACACCGGAACCGCCGTCAGGTGCGTCCAGACCGCCGTCAACGTGTCGAACGTGCAGGGCGACATCACGGTCGACGGCATCTGGGGGGCTCGCACGGAGACCGCCGTGAAGACGTTCCAGCTGATCAACATCTGGGGCGTGGACCCGGTCCACGGGGACCCGGTCTTCCTCACCGCGGACGGTGTCGTCGGGCCCTACACGGGCGACGTGATGCTCCGTTACATCGCCGACAACGCACCCGGCATGAAGAGCGTCTGCTCCGCCGCCCTGCCCACCACCCACTGACGCCGAAGGACCTCGTATGACCGCGCTCGACCGACCCCACCCGCACCCGCGCCGCCGGGCCGTACTCACCGGAACACTCGCGCTCGGCGCCGCCGCGCTGCTGCCGCTCGCCGCGCCGGGGCGGGCGCGGGCCGCGACCGGGCCCGTGATCTCCGACTGCGCGGCCTGGGGCGCCCGGCAGCCCAGCAGCCCGGTGAAGACCCTGGCCACACCGCCGCAGAAGATCATCGTCCACCACACCGCGACCCCCAACAGCACGGACTACTCGCAGAACCAGGCGTTCTCGCTGGCCCGGATCATGCAGAACGACCAGATGGACGAGCGGGGGTGGATCGACACCGGGCAGCACTTCACGATCAGCCGGGGCGCGTACGTGACGGAGGGCCGGCACGGCAGCCTCGCCGCGCTCCAGGGCGGGACGCGGCAGGTGGAGTCGGCGCACTGCACCGGGCAGAACACCGTGGCCGTCGGCATCGAGAACGAGGGCACGTACATGACGGTCGACCCACGCGGCGAGCAGTACGCCCGCCTCGTGGAGCTGTGCGCGCACATCTGCCGCCAGTACGGGATTCCCGCGTACCAGATCTACGGCCACCGCGACTTCAACAGCACCGACTGCCCCGGCGACCGCCTCTACGCACTCCTGCCGCAGCTGCGCCAGGACGTCGCGGCCCGCGTCGGCGGCGACCCGGCCCCGGCGGTGTGGCCCGTGCTCTCGACCGGGAACACCGGCGAGCGCGTCCGTACGCTCCAGCTCCTGCTGAACGGGCGCGGCGCCGCGCTCACGGCTGATGGCGACTACGGCCCCGCGACCCAGGCCGCGGTGCTCGCCTTCCAGAAGAAGGAGACCGCGACCCCGGACGGCGTGGCGGGCCTCCAGACCTGGAACCAACTGGCCTCGCCCGCCCGGCAGGGCGACTCCGGCACGGCGGTGGAGGCCGCCCAGCGCCAGCTCGCGGCGCACGGCATCGCGACGGACGTCGACGGCGCCTTCGGACCCGGGACCGCGGCGAGCGTGGCGCGGTTCCAGACGACCCGGTCGCTGCCCGCCGACGGCGTCGTGGACGCCCGCACGTGGAGCCGGCTCGTCGCGTAATCCCGCCCTTCCCGCACCTCATCCCACAGGAGAAACGTTCATGAGACGCGCAGCGTCCGTCCTCACCGCGGTGTTCGCCGCACTCCTCGCCACCCTGCTCATCGTCCCGGCCGCCCAGGCCGCCGGCTGGCCCGTCGTGCAGAGCGGCGACAAGGGCGCCGACGTCACGACCGTCCAGCACCTGCTGACCGCGCGCGGCTACAGCACCACCGCCGACGGGGACTTCGGCCCCTCCACCGTGAGCAGCGTCCGCGGCTTCCAGAGCGCCAACGGCCTGTCCGCCGACGGCGCGGTCGGCCCCGCCTCCTGGCCGAAGCTCATCGTGACCGTCAGCAACGGCAGCAACGGCTCGGCCGTCAAGGCCCTTCAGGTCCAGCTCAACAAGTACGGCGGCGGGCTCACGGTGGACGGGGCCTTCGGCGCCGGGACCGAGGCGAAGGTGCGCGCGTTCCAGCAGTCCAAGGGCCTGAGCCCGGTCGACGGCATCGCCGGCCCGGCCACCTGGGAGGCGCTGCTCTCCGGCTCCGGGTCCGGGTCCGGCGGCGGCAGCGGCACCCTGACGCACGCCCAGGCCGCCGCCCAGTTCAACGCGGCCGGTATCGGCTGGGTCTCCTCCGGCAACTGCTCGGACCGCACCAAGAGCACCTGCACCTCGTTCGACGGGCTGCGTGCCACCACGGCCAACGGGGCGGTCGCGCTGAAGCAGGCGGTGGGCGGCTGCACGCTCACCATCACCGGCGGCACCGAGACCGGGCACGCCTCGGGCACGTACAGCCACGGCAACGGCTACAAGCTGGACTTCCAGCGGGTGGCGTGCCTGACCAGCCACATCACCGGCACCTTCACGCACACCGGCACCCGCAGCGACGGCGCCGCGCTCTACACCGCCCCGTCCGGCAACATCTACGCGGACGAGGGCAGCCACTGGGACGTGACCTTCGTCGGCTGAGAGCGACGGGGTGCCGGGGCACGGGGCCCGGCACCCCTTCCACGTCTACTGCACGCAGAATTCGTTGCCCTCGGGGTCCGTGAGCACCGTCCACCGGCCCCCCGGCTCCTCGACCTCGCGCTCGACCTTCGCGCCCAGGCCGACCACCCGCGCCACCTCGGCCTCGCGGCGCTCCGGGCCCGCGTGCAGGTCGAGGTGGAGGCGGTTCTTGACGGTCTTCGGCTCGGGGACGCGCTGAAAGAGCAGGCGGCGGCCGTGCCCGGCGCCGCTCTCCTCGTCGTACGGGTCGTCGGGGTGCCGTACCGCCGCCAGGTCGAGCCAGGCGCGGCGGCCGTGCGCGGTGGTGGTGAGCGCTTCGGGTACGGCCCCGACGCCCAGGAGCTTTTCGATCAGGGGACTGTTGTCCTCGATCTCGTAGCCGAGGGCCTGAGCCCAGAAGCCGGCCTGCGCGTGCGGGTCGACGGCGTCGATGACGACTTTCCACTCAAAGGTCATGACCGGCATTCTGTCCCGGCGCCCGGGGTTGTGCCGGGTGCGGCCTCGATCCGCTCGGCGCTCGCCGGAGCGGCCGTCGCCGTCGCGGCCAGCCGTGCCGCCTGCGCCTGGGCCCGGTTGCGGCGGGCGGTCCGCAGCGCGTCCCAGGTGAGGACGATCAGCGCCACCCACACCAGGGCGAACCCGGCCCACCGCTCCGGCGGCATCTCCTCGTGGAAGTAGGCGACGCCCAGCAGGAACTGGGCGATCGGGGTCATGTACTGGAGCAGCCCGATGGTCGAGAGCGGGATGCGGATCGCGGCGGCCCCGAACAGGATCAGCGGCACCGCCGTGACCACACCGGTCGAAGCGAGGAGCGCGGTGTGCCCGGCGCCCTCGGAGGTCAGGGTCGAGGTGCCCTGCGCGCCCAGCCAGATCAGATAGCCGAGCGCGGGCAGGAAGAGCACGGCGGTCTCGACGGTGAGCGATTCCAGGCCGCCCATGGCGACCTTCTTCTTGACCAGGCCGTACGTCGCGAAGGAGAACGCCAGGATCAGCGAGATCCACGGCGGCTTCCCGTAACCGACGGCCAGCACGAGCACCGCCACGACGCCGGTGGCGACCGCCGCCCACTGCGCGGGGCGCAGCCGCTCGCCCAGGAGCAGGACGCCCATGGCGATGGTGACCAGCGGGTTGATGAAGTAGCCGAGGGATGCCTCGACCACATGGCCGCTGTTCACGGCCCAGATGTACAGGCCCCAGTTGACGGTGATCGTGGAGGCCGCGATGGCGAGCATCCCCAGCTTGTGCGGCTGCCGCAGCAGCGGGCCGATCCAGGACCACCGGCGCAGCACCAGCAGCAGGACCGCCACCACACCGAGCGACCACACCATGCGGTGGGCCAGGATCTCGACCGCCCCGGCCGGTTTCAGCAGCGGCCAGTACAGCGGGACGAGGCCCCACATCCCGTACGCGGCGAAGCCGGAGAGGAGTCCGGCCCGTTGCTCATTCGTCCCCTGCACGGGCCCCTCCTGGTGGGTGTGGTCGTACGACCGTCAACCAGATGAAGGTAGCGCCGCCGGGGGCCCGGTGTCATGCCCGTATCGCCAGACGGTCATGACACCGGGTGGCGTACGGGTCAGAGCGCGGCGACCGCGGCGGCGACCGTGTCGGACACCGGGGTCGTCGGGCGGCCGATCAGACGGGCCAGGTCGCCACTGGTGCCCGCCAGGCGCCCGCGCCGGACGGCCTGGTCCACATCGACCAGGATTGCCGCGAAGCCCTCGGGCAGCCCGGCGCCGGTCAGGATCTCCTGGTGGACGGCGGCCGGGACGTCGTTGTGGACGATCTCCTTGCCGGTGACCTTCGCGACCACGGCCGCGTAGTCGGCGTAGGACAGGGCGGTGTCGCCGCTCAGCTCGTACGCGCGGTTGAGGTGGCCCTCGCCGGTCAGGACGGCGGCAGCGGCGGCCGCGTAGTCGTCGCGGGAGGCGTACGCGATACGGCCCTCGCCCGCGCTGCCGACGACCGCGCCGTGCGCCAGGACCGGGGCCAGGTTCTCGGTCTGGTTCTCCGTGTACCAGCCGTTGCGCAGGAAGGTGTACGGCAGGCCGGAGTCCAGGATCAGCTGCTCGGTCGCGCGGTGCTCGTCGGCCAGCGTGAAGTCCGCCTCGGGTCCGCCGAGGATCCCGGTGTACGCGAGCTGGGCGACGCCCGCCGCCTTGGCTGCGTCGATGACCGCGGTGTGCTGGGCGACGCGGCTGCCGACCTGGTTGCCGGAGATGAGGAGGACCCGGTCACCGGCGTGGAAGGCGTCCTTCAGGGTCTCGGGGCGGTCGTAGTCGGCGATGCGCAGCTCGACGCCCCGGGCGGCGAGGCCGGCGGCCTTCTCCTTGTCGCGGACCACGGCGGCGACCTCGGAGGCGGGGACGGCGGTCAGCAGGTGCTCGACGACGAGACGGCCGAGTGCTCCGGTGGCTCCGGTGACGACGATGCTCATGGGGGGTTCCTCCTCGTTTGTTCGCTTCGTTCTCGCGCACCACCTTACGGAATGCGCTAACTAAAAGAAAGTGCACTGGTCAGGGCATGCAAAAGCGCGCCGGACCCGCCCCTCGCGGGCAGGTCCGGCGCGCTCCGGAGCTAGGCGTCAGCCGACGACGGTCCAGTTGTCGTTGCCGGCGAGGAGTGCGGCGAGGTCTCCCTTGCCGTGGCGTTCGACGGCGGTGTCGAGCTGGTCGGCCATGGTCGTGTCGTAGACGGGGCGTTCGACGCTGCGCAGGACGCCGATGGGGGTGTGGTGGAGGGTGTCGGCGTCGGCGAGTCGGGAGAGTGCGAAGGCGGTGGTGGGGCTGGGGGCGTGGGCGTCGTGGACGAGGATTTGTGACTTGTTGTCCTCGGTGACCGGGACGACCTTGAGGTCTCCGGTGAGGGAGTCGCGTACGACGCCCTTGGAGCCGTCCGTGCCGAAGACGATCGGCTGCCCGTGTTCGAGGCGGATGACGGCTTCCTGGGCTTGGTCTTTGTCCTTGAAGACTTCGAAGGCGCCGTCGTTGAAGATGTTGCAGTTCTGGTAGATCTCCACGAGTGCGGTGCCGGGGTGGTCGGCGGCGGCGCGGAGCACGCTGGTGAGGTGTTTGCGGTCGGAGTCGACGGTTCTCGCGACGAAGGACGCCTCCGCGCCGATCGCCAACGAGACCGGGTTGAACGGGGCGTCGAGTGAGCCCATCGGCGTGGATTTGGTGATCTTGCCGAGTTCGGAGGTGGGTGAGTACTGGCCCTTGGTGAGTCCGTAGATCCGGTTGTTGAAGAGGAGGATCTTGAGGTTGACGTTGCGGCGCAGGGCGTGGATGAGGTGGTTGCCGCCGATGGACAGTGCGTCGCCGTCACCCGTGACGACCCAGACGGAGAGGTCGCGCCGGGAGGTGGCCAGGCCGGTCGCGATGGAGGGGGCGCGGCCGTGGATGGAGTGCATCCCGTAGGTGTTCATGTAGTACGGGAAGCGGGAGGAGCAGCCGATGCCGGAGATGAAGACGATGTTTTCTTTGGCGAGGCCGAGGTCGGGCATGAAGCCTTGGACGGCGGCGAGGACGGCGTAGTCGCCGCAGCCGGGGCACCAGCGCACTTCCTGGTCGGACTTGAAGTCCTTCATGGACTGCTTGGCCTCGGCCTTGGGTACCAGTTGGAGCAGTTCGTTGGTCTCAGGCATCGATGGCCTCCTCAAGAGCGGTGGCGAGCTGCTCGGCCTTGAACGGCATGCCGTTGACCTGGTTGTAGCTGTGGGCGTCGACCAGGTACTTGGCGCGGATGAGGGTGGCCAGCTGGCCGAGGTTCATCTCGGGGACGACCACCTTGTCGTAACGCGCCAGCACCTCGCCCAGATTCCTGGGGAACGGGTTGAGGTGACGCAGATGCGCCTGCGCGATACTCCGTCCGGAGGCCCGCAGGCGTCGCACGGCCGCCGTGATCGGGCCGTAGGTGGAGCCCCAGCCGAGGACCAGCGTCCGCGCCTCGGCGGGGTCGTCGACGTCCAGGTCGGGGACCTGGATGCCGTCCACCTTGGCTTGGCGGGTGCGGACCATGAAGTCGTGGTTGGCGGGGTCGTAGGAGATGTTGCCGGTGCCGTCCTGCTTCTCGATCCCCCCGATCCGGTGCTCCAACCCCGGCGTGCCCGGGACCGCCCACGGGCGGGCCAGGGTCTGCGGGTCGCGTTTGTAGGGCCAGAAGACTTCGGTGCCGTCGGCGAGTTCGTGGTTGGGGCCGTGTGCGAACTGGACGCGTAGGTCGGGGAGTTGGTCGAGTTCGGGGATGCGCCAGGGTTCGGAGCCGTTGGCGAGGTAGCCGTCGGAGAGCAGGAAGACCGGGGTGCGGTAGGTCAGGGCGATGCGGGCTGCGTCCATGGCGGCGTCGAAGCAGTCGGCCGGGGTGCGCGGGGCCACGATCGGGACCGGTGCCTCACCGTTGCGCCCGTACATCGCCTGGAGCAGGTCGGCCTGCTCGGTCTTGGTCGGCAGCCCGGTCGAGGGGCCGCCGCGCTGGATGTCCACGATCAGCAACGGCAGTTCCAGCGACACCGCGAGCCCGATGGTCTCCGACTTCAACGCCACCCCGGGCCCGGACGTCGTCGTCACGGCGAGGGAACCGCCGAAGGCTGCGCCGAGTGCGGCGCCGATGCCCGCGATCTCGTCCTCGGCCTGGAAGGTGCGCACGCCGAAGTTCTTGTGCCGGCTCAGTTCATGCAGGATGTCCGAGGCCGGGGTGATCGGGTAGGAGCCGAGGTAGACCGGCAGGTCGGCCTGGCGGCCGGCGGCGATCAGCCCGTAGGACAGGGCCAGGTTCCCGGAGATGTTGCGGTACGTGCCGGTCGGGAAGGCTTGTGAGGCGGGGGCGACTTCGTAGCTGACGGCGAAGTCCTCCGTCGTCTCGCCGAAGTTCCAGCCGGCCCGGTAGGCGGCCACGTTCGCCTCGGCGATCTGTGGCTTCTTCGCGAACTTCGCCCGCAGGAATGTCTCGGTGCCCTCGGTCGGGCGGTGATACATCCACGACAGCAGCCCGAGCGCGAACATGTTCTTCGAGCGCTCGGCCTCCTTGCGGGAGAGCCCGAACTCCTTCAGCGCCTCGATCGTCAGGGTGGTCAGCGGCACCGGATGGACGTTGTAGGCCTCCAGCGAGCCGTCCTCCAGCGGGTTGGTCTCGTAGCCGACCTTCGCCATCGGCCGCTTGGTGAACTCGTCGGTGTTCACGATGATTTCGGCCCCGCGCGGCACATCGGCGATGTTCGCCTTCAGCGCGGCCGGGTTCATCGCGACCAGCACGTTCGGCGCGTCGCCCGGAGTCAGGATGTCGTGATCGGCGAAATGCAGCTGGAACGACGAAACCCCCGGCAGGGTCCCTGCGGGGGCACGGATCTCGGCCGGAAAGTTCGGCAGCGTGGACAGATCATTCCCGAAGGACGCCGTCTCCGAGGTGAACCGGTCACCCGTGAGCTGCATACCGTCACCCGAGTCACCCGCGAAGCGGATGATGACCCGGTCCAGACGGCGGACTTCCTTCTCGCCGCTTCCTGCGGCTGCGGACTGGGGGGCACGCTGTCCCCCTACGGTCGCCTCGCTGGCATCGTCGGCCTGCTCGGCTGGGCTACTGACCTGGCTGGTCACTTACTGGACCTCCCTCGGCACGGCGGCTCGGAACCGTCCGGCCCGCCGGAGGTCCCCCGCCCACCCTACGTCCGTAGGGGTCGCCTACCTCTGGCAGATCACATGATGGACGGCAATTTGAGACGCGATTCGGCACGTTGGCGTATGGCCTGCGGAGCCCTTTTCCGGCACCGCCCGGTCATGATCCATCAGCCGCCCGGCTCTCCTGGCCGGGCGCGCCGGGGGGAGCCGGACCAGGGGGCCGGAGCCCCGTCAGGAGTTCAGATACGTCAGCACCGCGAGCACCCGGCGGTGGTCGCCCTCGCTCGGGGCCAGGCCCAGCTTCTGGAAGATGTTGCTGACGTGCTTCTCGACCGCCCCGTCGCTCACCACCAGCTGCTTGGCCACCGCGGAGTTCGTACGCCCCTCCGCCATCAGGCCCAGCACCTCGCGCTCACGCGGCGTCAGCCCGGCCAGCACGTCCTGCTTCCGGCTGCGGCCCAGCAGCTGCGCCACCACCTCCGGGTCCAGCGCGGTCCCGCCCTGCGCCACCCGGACCACCGCGTCCACGAACTCCCGGACCTCGGCGACCCGGTCCTTCAGCAGATACCCGACGCCCCGGCTGGACCCGGCCAGCAGCTCGGTGGCGTACTGCTCCTCCACGTACTGCGAGAGGACCAGCACCCCGATCCCCGGGTAGTCCCGGCGCAGCCGCACCGCCGCCCGGACGCCCTCGTCGGTGTGGGTCGGGGGCATCCGCACATCCGCGACCACCACGTCCGGCAGCGCGTCCTGCCCGGCGAGGTCGCCGATCGTCTTGATCAGCGCCTCCGCGTCCCCGACGCCCGCGACGACGTCGTGTCCGAGATCGGTCAGCAACCGGGTCAGTCCCTCCCGGAGCAGTACCGAATCCTCGGCGATGACCACGCGCACCCTGTCCTCCACCACGACGCTGTTTCCCCCACTGCTCGCTCGCCGGTACGGCCCGTACGCCGTCCAGCATCCCAGTAACGGCATTGACGTCGCGAGCGTTCGCGGGGTTGACCCCAGTGGTGCCGTGCTGTGGATGCGCGGTCAGCCGCGCCAGGGCAGCTCCGCGGTGACCTTCGTCGGGCCGCCCGCCGGCGAGTCGACCACGAGGACGCCGTCCACGGCGTCCAGCCGCTCGGTGAGCCCGGCGAGCCCGCTGCCCGACGCCAGGTCGGCGCCGCCGCGCCCGTCGTCGGTCACCTGGAGCAGGAGGCGGTCCTCGGTGCGCCACACGTCGACCGAGGCGCGGGTGGCCCCGGAGTGCTTGCTGATGTTCTGGAGGAGCTCGGAGACGGTGAAGTACGCGATGCCCTCGATGGCCTGCGCGGGCCGGGACGGGAGGTCCACCTCCACGGTGACCGGCACGGTGCAGCGCGAGGCGACGGCGGAGAGGGCGGCGTCGAGGCCGCGGTCGGTGAGGACGGCGGGGTGGATGCCGCGGGCGAGGTCGCGCAGTTCCTGGAGGGCGACCTTCACCTCGCCGTGCGCCTCGTCCACCATGCGCGCGGCCGCCTCCGGGTCATCCGTCAGCTTCTCCTTGGCGAGGCCCAGGTCCATGGCGAGGGCGACGAGGCGGGCCTGGGCGCCGTCGTGGAGGTCGCGCTCGATGCGGCGCAGGTCGGCGGCCGCGGTGTCCACGACGACACCCCGGTCCGACTCCAGCTCCGTGACGCGCTCCGCCAGCCGGGACGGGCTCAGCAGGCCCGCGACCATCAGCCGGTCGACGGTCGCCAGGCCCCGGATCACCCAGGGGGTGACGAGGACGATGCCGAGGCCGAGCCCGGCGGTCAGCGCGAGATCGACGCCCGAGTCGAGGTAGACCTCGTGCTGGGTGTCCCCGTACAGCTGGATGCCCGAAACGCCGGTGTGCGAGGGCACGAACCAGTGCCACAGCGGGTAGGTGAGCGCCGCCCAGCCCCACGCCTGGAGCGTCAGCGCGACGCAGAACGCGAAGACCGCCCACGGGAAGTGCAGCAGCGCGTACAGCAGGTGCCGCCAGGACACCCCGCTCTTCAGGACCGCGCCGGTCCAGGACAGCAGCCCGCCCTTGCGGCCGCGCACCGGCGCCGGATCGGCCACGTCCAGCCGCAGCAGGGTCCGCGCCCGGGTCCGCTCCAGCATCCCGAAGCCCCGGCACATCGCCAGGCCGCCCGCCAGCACCGGAATGCCGAGGAAGGTGACGAGGAGCCCGGCGCCCAGCGAGACCATGGTGATCGCGAAGGTGAAGAGCACGATGCTGATCGGCAGGCTCAGCAGGAGGTAGAGGAACTCGCGCCAGGTCCTGCCCTCCAGCGGCGCACGCAGCGCGGCCGGCAGGACGTGCCGCCGCGAGGGACGGTTCCCGAGGCCGCTTCCCGACCGCTGAGGGTCCCGTGTGTCCGGTCCGTATGCCGTGGCCATGGGGTTCCGTCCGTTTCTTCTGCGTCCGTGAAGGTGCGTGCGTCTGTGGAGGTGCGTGCGTTCTGTACTTCAAGAGTGCTGGGCGGGGCGCCGCCGCACCATGAGGGCGGTATCCGTCTCGGAGCGGGGGTTTTCCCTACCCCTTCACGCGCTGGGCGCTCTTCTCGGCTCCACGGTCGCGCCACGGCAGCTCCGCCGTGACGGTCGTCGGGCCGCCGGCGGGCGATTCGAGTACGAAGACCCCGTCCACGGCGTCCAGCCGCTCCGCGAGCCCCGCCATGCCCGTACCGCCGTCCATCGAGGCCCCGCCCCGCCCGTCGTCGCCGACCTGGATCAGCAGCCGGTCGCCCGAGCGCCACACGTCGACGGACGCCGTACGGGCCCCGCTGTGCTTGCTGACGTTCTGGAGGAGCTCGGAGACGGTGAAGTACGCGATGCCCTCGATGGCCTGCGCCGGGCGCCCCGGAAGATCCACCCGTACGGAGACGGGCACGGTGCAGCGCGAGGCGATCGCGGAGAGGGCGGCGTCGAGGCCGCGGTCGGTGAGGACGGCGGGGTGGATGCCCCGGGCGAGGTCGCGGAGCTCCTGGAGGGCGACCTTCACCTCGCCGTGCGCCTCGTCCACCATGCGCGCGGCCGCCTCCGGATCGTCCGTCAGCTTTTCCTTGGCCAGGCCGAGCCCCATCGCGAGGGCGACGAGGCGGGCCTGCGCCCCGTCGTGGAGGTCGCGCTCGATGCGGCGCAGGTCCGCGGCGGCCGTGTCGACCACCACGCCCCGGTCCGACTCCAGCTCCGCGATGCGGCGTTCCAGGTCGTCGGAGGGCGAGAGCAGCCCGCGCACCATGGCCCGGTCCGCGTTGCCCATCAGCCGTGCCGCATAGGGGAGCGCCGGCCACACGATGAGGCAGACGAGGGTCACGACGAAGGTGAGGATGCCCCACGGCAGCCGTACGAACGAGTACAGGGCCGCCCGCCAGGCGACCGGGTCGCGCAGGCTGGTCCACAGCCACACGAAGAACCCGTCGTCCTCGCGGCCCCGGGCCGGCGGGCTCGGCTCCTCGACCACGACTCCCAGCAACTTGCGGGCGCGGGCGCGCTCGGCGCGGCCGATCAGCCGGGACCCCTGGAGTCCGGCGGCCAGCAGCGGCAGACCGACGACGGTGACCGCGAGGCCCACGCCGATCGCGATCATCACCACCGTGTAGACGAAACCGGCGATCGCCGTCGGCAGGTTGGAAAGAAGGTGCGCGACCTCCTTCCACGTCCACCGGCCGAAGGCGAAGCGGACGGGAGGCGGCCCGTCGTGGGCGGGCACCTGGGGGCTCATGGTCATACGACCAGCCTGCCGGGCGCGCGAGGCGGATGCCATGGGGCTCGTGGGTGAGGTGAAGTAGGGATATCCCCACCCGCGCCCCCCTCGTGCCCCACCCGTCCCGCTCCCGTTCCCCGTTCGTTGCCCGACGCAACTGCTTACCCGTCCTTTACAGGGCCTAGACTCCCGTGCGTACAGATCGTGGACGGGGCTAGGGAGCGAGGGGCGGACGTGACGGGTCTTCCCGGTGCGGCATCGACACCGGCGCGGACGGTGCTCGCGTCGTCGGACTACTTCCACAGCTACTCGGTGGTCGGACTCCTCGCCCTGGTGGGCGTCCTGTTCGTCGCCGTCGCCTTCGGCGCGGGCCGGCTGCTGCGGCCGGTGGTCCCGACGCCGGAGAAGCTGCTCACGTACGAGTGCGGCGTGGACCCGGTGGGGGAGGGCTGGGCGCACACCCAGGTCCGCTACTACGTGTACGCCTTCCTGTACGTGATCTTCGCCGTCGACTCGATCTTCCTGTTCCCCTGGGCGACGGTCTTCGCGGCGCCGGGCTACGGCGCGACCACGCTGGTGGAAATGTTCATCTTCCTCGGTTTCCTGGCCGTGGGACTGCTCTACGCATGGAAGAAGGGCGTCCTCGAATGGACGTGACGAGCCCGTCGTCGGCCGGGGCGGGGGACGAACCCGCCGCCGTACCCACGTTCCTCCCGGAACCGAAGCGCCTGGGCGTCCTGTCCAGACTCGCGCCGGAACCGATGAAGGTGGTCCTCAACTGGGGCCGCCGCTACAGCCTCTGGGTCTTCAACTTCGGACTCGCCTGCTGCGCCATCGAATTCATCGCCGCCTCCATGGCGCGCCACGACTTCATCCGGCTCGGCGTCATCCCCTTCGCGCCGGGCCCGCGCCAGGCCGACCTGATGATCGTCTCCGGCACGGTGACGGACAAGATGGCCCCGGCGGTCAAGCGCCTGTATGAGCAGATGCCCGAGCCCAAGTACGTCATCTCCTTCGGCGCCTGCTCCAACTGCGGCGGCCCGTACTGGGACTCGTACTCCGTCACGAAGGGCGTCGACCAGATCATCCCCGTCGACGTCTACGTCCCCGGCTGCCCGCCCCGCCCCGAGGCGCTGCTCCAGGGCATCCTGAAGCTCCAGGAGAAGATCGCGCGCGAGTCGCTGGGGGAGCGTTACGCGGAGGCCGCGGGCGCCCGCCCGTCGACGGCGGCGCTGCGCAGCGGCCTGGTGACTCCGCCTCCGGCCGAGGAGGACGGGAAGTGACCCTCTTCGACCGGCTCCCGGACGCGGTGACGGAAATCTTCGGCGAGGACGCGACGGCCGAGCAGGCGTACGACCTCCTTACGGTCGACGTCCCGCCCGCCTCCTGGCTCCCCGCCCTCGAAACCGCCCGGGACACCCTCGGCTGCACGTACTTCGACTGGCTGAGCGCGGTGGACGAACCGGGCACGGGCTTCCGGGTGTGCGCGCACGTGGCGGCCCTGCCCGGCTCCGGGGTCCGCCGCCTGCTCGTCCGTACGACGGTGCCGCACGAGGCCCCGTCGCTGCCGACGGCGATCGGTGTGTACGCGGGGGCCGCCTGGCACGAACGCGAGACGCACGAGATGTTCGGCGTCGTCTTCGAGGACCACCCGAATCTCGTCCCGCTCCTCCTCCCCGAGAACTTCGAGGGCCACCCCCTCCGCAAGGACTTCGTGCTGGCCGCCCGCGTGGCGAAGGCATGGCCGGGCGCGAAGGAACCGGGCGAGTCGGACCACGGCGGCCCGAAGCGCCGCACGATGCTCCCCCCGGGCGTCCCGGACCCGAACGAGTGGGGCCCGCTGAAGGGCCAGCTGCCGCCGGCTCCGGCGCGCCCGGCGCGGGGCGCGCGGGCCGCGGGGGACCGCCCGGCGCGACGTGCCCGCACGGCGGGCGAGGCCACGCCGAGCACGCCCGAAGCGGCGGCTCCGCCGGAGGCGCCGGCTACCCGCCCGCGCCGCAGCCGCAGCGCGTCCCAGGGCTCGGCGAGCCAGCAGGGGGCGGGGTCGCCTCCGGCGACGGACGCGCCGTGGCGCAACCCGCAGGAGACCAAGCCCCCGGTTCGACCCGACAACGACCCCACCCCCGACAACGGAGGCGATCAAGAGTGAACGACGCCCTGGACGTCGCCCTCCGCATTGTCATCGTCTTCGCCGTCTTCATGGTCCTTCCGCTCGTCGTCGGCCAGACCGAGCACAAGGTCATGGCCCACATGCAGGGCCGCCTCGGCCCCATGTACGCGGGCGGCTTCCACGGCTGGGCCCAGCTCGTCGCCGACGGCGTGAAGTTCGCGCAGAAGGAGGACATCGTCCCCGCCGGCGCCGACCGCAAGGTCTTCCGCCTGGCGCCGGCCGTGGCCCTCCTCCCGTATCTGCTCGTGCTGGTCGCGATCCCGATCGGCCCGGGCGAGGGCGCGGTCGGCCAGGTCGTCGACGCGGGCATCTTCTTCGTACTCGCCGTGATGGGCGTGGGCGTACTCGGCTCGCTGATGGCCGGCTGGGCGTCGGCCAACAAGTTCTCCCTGCTCGGCGGCCTCCGCACCGCCGCGCAACTCCTCGCGTACGAGCTCCCGATGCTGCTCGCCGCCGCCTCGGTGGCGATGGCGGCGGGCACGGTCTCGCTGCCCGGCATCCTGGACGCGTTCGCGTGGTGGTGGCTGCCCTGGCAGATCACCGGAGCCCTGGTCTTCTTCGTGGCCGGACTCGCCGAACTCCAGCGCCCCCCGTTCGACATGCCGGTCGCCGACTCGGAGATCATCTTCGGCGCGTACACCGAGTACACCGGCCTCCGCTTCGCGCTGTTCCTGCTCGCCGAGTACGCCGGCATCGTCGTGCTGTGCGGGCTGACCACCGTGCTGTTCCTCGGCGGCTGGCACGGCCCGATGGGCGCCGACGGACTCGGCTGGGTCTGGACCCTGCTGAAGACCGGCATCCTCGCGTTCATCGTGATCTGGCTGCGCGTGACCTACCCGCGCCTGCGCGAGGACCAGCTGCAGAAGCTCGCCTGGACGACCCTCATCCCGCTCGCTCTCGCGCAGATCGCGCTCACCGGCATCGTGAAGGTGGCGATCAACTAGTGCCCCCGATCCCCGGCTCAGGTCTGGCCAAGGGCCTCGCCGTCACCCTGCGGACGATGACGAAGAAGACCGTCACCGCCCAGTACCCGGACGTGCAGCCCGAACTGCCGCCCCGCTCGCGCGGCGTCATCGCGCTGTTCGAGGAGAACTGCACGGTCTGCATGCTGTGCGCCCGCGAGTGCCCCGACTGGTGCATCTACATCGACTCCCACAAGGAGACGGTGCCCGCCGCGGCCCCGGGCGGCCGCGAACGCAGCCGCAACGTCCTCGACCGCTTCGCGATCGACTTCTCGCTCTGCATGTACTGCGGCATCTGCATCGAGGTCTGCCCGTTCGACGCGCTGTTCTGGTCGCCGGAGTTCGAGTACGCGGAGACGGACATCCTGGACCTCACCCATGAGCGCGACAAGCTGCGCGACTGGATGTGGACGGTCCCGGAACCGCCCGCGCTCGACCCGCTCGCCGAGGAACCGAAGGAACTCGCCGCGGCCCGCAAGACGGCCGACAAGCTCCGCGCCCAGCAGGAGCAGGAGCAGGACACGGCGCAGGAGGGCAACGCATGATCACCGCCCTCGCGGCCGCCGAGGCGGCCCCCGGCTTCCTCTCCCCGGCAGGCGTCGAGATCGCCTTCGTCCTCGTCGGCATCGCCACCCTCGGCGCGGCCCTCGTGACCGTCACGACCAGGCAGCTGGTGCACGCCGCCCTCTGGCTGATCGTGGCGCTCGGCGGTCTCGCCGTCGAGTACCTCCTGCTCACGGCGGAGTTCATCGCCTGGGTGCAGGTACTGATCTACGTGGGCTCCGTCGTCGTCCTCCTCCTGTTCGGGCTGATGCTCACCAGGGCCCCGATCGGCCGCTCCCCGGACGCCGACTCGGAGAACCGCCTGCCCGCCCTCGCGGTCGCCGTCGCCTCCGCCGGCGCCCTCGTCTGGGTCGTCGTGGACGCCTTCCGTACGACGTGGATCGAGCTGGACGGGCCCGCCCAGGGCTCCACCGAGGTCACCGGCGCCTTCCTCTTCCGCAACTGGGTGCTCCCCTTCGAAGCGCTCTCCGTCCTTCTGCTCGCCGCCCTGGTCGGCGCGATCGTCCTCTCCCGCAAGGGCGGCCGGGCCGACGCCACCCCGCCCCGAGAGGACAAGCGCTGATGCACCTCGCCTATCCCGCGGTGCTCGCCGCCCTCCTCTTCTGCACCGGGCTGTACGGAGTTCTCGCCCGCCGCAACGCGATCCTCGTCCTGATGTCCGTCGAGCTGATGCTCAACGCCGTCAACCTCAACCTGGTCGCGTTCGACGTATGGCTCCGCGACCGCCTGCACTCCGGCCAGGCCCTCACCCTGTTCACCATCGCCATCGCGGCGGCGGAGATCGGCATCGGCCTGGCGATCGTCCTCGCCGTCCACCGCAACCGGGGCAGCTCCGACGTCGACCGCCTCCGCGACACCGCCGAGACCGACGAGGCCGAGACCGTCCCGGCCGGCGACGACGAGGACGACGCCCCCGACCCCGAAGACCAGGCCACTGCTGCGGCAGGGAAGGCAAAGAAGGCAGAGGCCACCCCGTGACCACCACGACCCTCGCCGTCCTCGTCCCCCTCCTCCCGTTCCTGGGCGCGGCCGCCGGGCTGCTCCTCGGCCGCACCGCACCCGAGTACGTGCGCCCGCTCGCCGTCCTGCCCTCCCTCGTTTCGCTCGTCCTCGCGGCCACCGTGGCCGCGCGCCAGGGCGGTGGCCGGGCCATCGACGCGGCGACCCAGCTCACCCCCACCGGCTCCGTCCCCATCGACCTCGCGCTGCACCTCGACGGCTTCGCCGTCCTCGTCGCCGTGCTGGTCGCCCTGGTCGCGAGCTGCGTGCAGATCTACTCGACCGCGTACCTCCGCGACGACCCCCGCTACCCCTCGTACGCGGCGCTGGTCTCCCTCTTCACCTCCGCGATGCTGCTCGTCGTCTACTCCGGCGACCTGATGGTGCTGCTGGTCGGCTGGGAGGTCATGGGCATCTGCTCGTACTTCCTGGTCGGCCACTACTGGGAGACGCCCGAGGCACGCGCCGCCTCCCTGAAGGCGTTCCTGGTCACCAAGCTGGGCGACGTCCCCTTCCTCATCGGCCTGTTCGCGCTCGCCGCCGACACCGGCTCCTTCCGCATCACCCGCGTCCTGGGCGCCGTCGCCCACGGCGGCCTCGATCACCCCACCCTCATCGCGCTCCTCCTCCTGGCCGGGGTCGCGGGCAAGTCCGCGCAGTTCCCCCTGCACACCTGGCTCCCCGACGCCATGGCCGGCCCCACCCCCGTCTCGGCGCTGATCCACGCGGCGACGATGGTCGCCGCCGGCATCTACTTCGTCGCCCGGCTCCTCCCCGTCTTCGCGGCCTCCGGCGCGGCCCTGGTCGTCCTCGCCGTGATGGCGGCCGTCACGATGATCGGGTCCGGGCTCGCCGCGCTCGCCCAGGACGACATCAAGCGCGTCCTCGCCTACTCGACCATCGGGCAGCTCGGCTACATGTCGGGCGCCCTGGCCGTCGGCGACCGGGGGGCCGCCGTCTTCCACCTCGTCTCGCACGGTGCCTTCAAGGCGGTCCTCTTCCTCGCGGCCGGCGTCGTCATCCACGCCGCCGGCACCAACTCACTGGCCGCCATGTCCCGGATGAGCGGCCTCGCCCGCCGCATCCCGGACGCCTACTGGACGATGACCGTCGCGCTGCTCGCGCTCGCCGCCATCCCCCCGTTCGCCGGCTTCTTCTCCAAGGAAGCCGTCCTCGTCGCCGCCGAGCACACCGCGCTCGGCGACCGGCACGTCGCCCCGGCCGCCGCCGGCTGGACGGTCCTCGTCGCCGGGCTGCTGGCCGCCGTGCTCACCGCCGCCTACGCCACCCGGCTCTGGCTCCTCGCCTTCCGGGGCCGGGGCGCCGAGGCCCCCGACCACGGCAGGCAGCCCGCCGCCATGACCGCCGTCCTGTGGGTCCTGGCCGTCCCGACCATCGCCCTCGGGCTGAGCGTCGGCGTCATCGGCGACTGGTTCGACGGCCACCGCCTCGTCCCCTCGCTGACCACCGCGGTCCTGTCCACCGGCGTCGGCCTCGTCGGCGGCCTGGTCACCTACGCGGCCTGGCGCCACACCACCGCGCTCGCCGCCCGCGTCCCCATGGGCTCGGTCGTCGCCCACCCGGACGCGGAACCGGCCCTCGTGGAGATCGAGGCGATCGAGGCCCGCACCGCCGCCTACGGCCCGGCCGGGGACGCCCCCGACCCCGCCGACCCCGGACGCCTGCTGCTCGGCCCGCTCCACCGCCACGCGGCCACCGGCTTCCACCTCGACGCCCTGTACGTGGCGCTGTTCGTCCGCCCCGTCCAGGCCGCCGCCCGCCTCGTCCGCTTCCTGGACCGCGAGGTCGTGGAGACCTACGTACGCGGCTCCGCCACCGGCGCACGCTGGCTCGGCACGGCCGTCCGCCGCGCCCAGACCGGCAACGTGCAGACCTACCTCAGCGCACTGCTGGCCGGTTCCCTGGTCCTGGCGGTCGCCGCCGTCGTCTTCGCCAACGTCAACGCGGGGTCCTGAGCCGTGATCGATATCAGCGCATCCGTGATGCAGTTCCTTCTGGCGTTCGTCGTCGTCGGCCCGCTCATCGGCGCCGTCGCCGCCCTGCTCCCCGCCCCGCCCGGGCTGAAGGGCCGCAGCCCCGACCAGGCCGTGCTCCGCCACGGCGTGACCGTCACCGGCGTCATCCTCCTGGCGACCCTGGTGCTGGCCGCCGGCTTCGACCACGACCACCCGTCGAAGATGCAGGCCACCACCGACATCAGCTGGATCCCGGCGCTCGACGTGCGCATCCACCTCGGCATCGACGGCATCTCGCTCCCCCTGCTCGTCCTGACCGCGCTGCTGACCTTCCTCTGCGCGCTCTACAGCTACTTCAAGCTGCCCGAAGGCCCCTCCCCGAAGGCGTTCGTCGCGCTGGTCCTCCTCCTGGAGTCCGGCACCCTCGCCACCTTCGCCGTCCTCGACCTGATCCTGTTCTTCCTGGCGTTCGAGATGGTGCTCATCCCGATGTACTTCCTGATCGCCCGATGGGGCGGTGCGGGGAGGCAGGCGGCCGCCTGGAAGTTCATCCTCTACACACTGCTCGGCTCGGTCGTCATGCTGCTGGGCCTGCTCCTCATCGGACTGAAGAGCGGCACCTTCGACACGGTGGCACTCGCCACTGACAACGGTCGCGGGCTCACCTCGTCCGTGCAGGTCACCGCCGTTCTGGCGATCGGGATCGGGCTCGCCGTGAAGACCCCGATGTGGCCGCTCCACAGCTGGCTGCCCGACGCCCACACCGCCGCCCCGACCGTCGGCTCCGTGCTCCTCGCGGGCGTCCTGCTGAAGATGGGCACGTACGGCTTCGTCCGCATCCTGCTCCCGGTCGCCCCCGACGGGATGCACACCTTCGCCCCGTACCTCGCGGCCTTCGCCGTCGCCGGGATCGTCTACGGATCGCTCGCCTGCCTGGCCCTCGCCCGGCCCGGCGCCAAGGGCGACCTGAAGCGGCTCATCGCGTACTCCTCCGTCGGCCACATGGGCTTCGTGCTCCTCGGCATCGCGAGCATGACCCCCACCGGCGTCAACGGCGCGCTCTTCGCCAACATCGCCCACGGGCTCATCACCGGCCTGCTGTTCTTCCTGGTCGGCGCCGTCAAGGACCGGTACGGCACCGCCGACCTGGACACCCTCGCCGGAGCCACCGGCGCCGCGCTCTACGGCCGCGCGCCCCGCCTCGGCGGCCTCCTCGCGTTCGCCGCGGTCGCCTCCCTCGGGCTGCCGGGACTCGCCGGGTTCTGGGGCGAGATGCTGGCCCTGTTCGGCGCGTTCGACCCGGCCGAGGGGCTGAGCCGGCCCGCCTTCCTGACGTTCATGTCGATCGCCGCCTTCGGCACCCTGCTCACCGCCGCGTACCTGCTGATCGTGGTCCGCCGCGTCTGCATGGGCGCCCAGCGCGACGAACCGCGGCCGATCGCCGACGTCCAGAGCTACGAATTCGCCGCCTGGACCCCCCTCGCGGCCCTCACCGTCCTCGCCGGCCTGTGGCCCGCCGTCCTCCTCGGCCTCACCGACCCGGCCGTGCAGAAGCTCCTCGCAGGAGGCAAGTCGTGACCACAGCGGCCGAGAGCGCCACCAGCCTCGTCCAGTCCGTCGACTGGCTCGCCATCGCGCCCCCGCTCACCGCCGCGGCCGTCGCCCTCGTCGTCCTGGTCGCCGACCTCTTCGTCACCGAGGCCCGCAAACCGCTCCTCGGCTACGGGGCCGTCGCCGGGCTCGTCGTCTCGCTCGCCCTGATCATCCCGCTCCACGAAGGCGACCGCTCGACCTTCTGCCTCACCAGCGGCAGCCACGCCTGCAGCTACACCGCCGACCACTTCACCCTGGTCATCCAGGCCCTCGTGCTCGGCGGCGCGCTGCTCACCGCGCTGCTCTCCCTCGGCGACACCCGTAAGCTCCCGGCGGGCGAGTTCTGGTTCCTGCTGCTCTCGTCGGCCGCCGGCGCCGCGCTGCTGCCCGCTTCGCGGGACCTCGCCACGCTGGTCATCGCCCTCGAAGTCGCCTCGCTGCCCGCGTTCGCCCTCGTCGGCATCAAGCGCGGCGACCGGCGCTCCTCCGAGGCCGCGCTGAAGTTCTTCCTGTCCTCCGTGACCGCCACCGCCGTGATGCTCCTCGGCGTCAGCTTCGTGTACGCGGCCACCGGCACGCTCCACCTCACGGACCTGGCCGGGCGCCTCGGCCGCGTCGACCCCCAGCTCTCCACCCTCGCCGGGGCGGGCGTCGCGCTGACCCTGGTCGGCTTCGCCTTCAAGACGGCCGCCGCGCCCTTCCACTTCTGGGTGCCCGACACCTACGTCGGCGCCCCGCTGCCCATCGCCGCCTACCTCTCGGTCGTCGGCAAGGCGGTCGGCTTCACCGGCCTCATCCTCGTCACCGTGATCGCCTTCCCGGCGTACGCGGACGTGTGGGGCCCCGCCCTCGCGGTCCTCGCCGCGCTCACGATGACCGTCGGCAACGTCGCCGCGCTGCGCCAGAGCGCTTCCCGCGCGCGCAGCGCCGTACGCCTGCTCGCCTGGTCCTCCGTCGCCCAGGCCGGGTACCTGCTGGTCCCGATCGCCTCCGCCGCGTACGCCGGGGAGCGCAGGATCGGCTCCACCGTGGCGTACGCCCTGATGTACGCCGTCGTGAACCTCGGCGCGTTCGCGGTGGCCGCCCTGGTCGCCCGTACCCGCCCCGGCAACCGTCTGGACGACTACCGCGGCCTGTACGCCACCCGGCCCCTGGCCGCCCTCGCGCTGGCGTTCTTCCTGCTCTGCCTGGCCGGGCTGCCGCCGGGGATCATCGGGCTCTTCGCCAAGGTCACGGTGTTCTCCGCCGCCGTCGACGCGGGCCTGGGCTGGCTCGCCGTCGTGATGGCCGTCAACGTCGTCGTCGCCCTGTACTACTACCTCCAGTGGACGGCCGCCCTGTTCCGCGCGCCCGCCGACGGGGAAGAGGCCGCGCCCGCCGTACGGCACCGTGTCCCGGCGTCCCTGACCGCGGCGATCGTCCTCACCGCGGCCGCCGGAGTCGTCCTGTCGGGCGCTCCGCAGACCGTGCTGAGATTCGCCACCGTCAATCTCTTCTGATTCCGATCGCCTGTTCGAAAGGTGACAAGATCGGCTTGCTCCGGGCCGCCCGCGCAGGGCAAGGTCGGTGCCTTGGAACGCGTACGACGTTCTCATCACCACAAGGAGCCAGAGCAGTGCTGAGCGGGTTCAAGGACTTCATCCTGCGCGGGAACGTCATCTCCATGGCGGTCGGTCTCGCCGTCGGAGCCGCGTTCACCGCGGTCGTCACCGGGTTCAGCAACGGCTTCATCGTGCCGCTGATCGGCATCATCACGCGCGGCACCGGCGACTTCAGCAACGCGCACTTCACGGTCGACGGCGTGAAGTTCCCGTACGGCCTGTTCATCGCCGCGGCCATCGCCTTCCTCATCACCGCCGCCGTCCTCTACTTCGGCGTCGTCATGCCGATGGCCAAGGTCCAGGACCGCTTCAACGCCAAGAAGGCCGACGAGCCGGTCGACATCAAGGCCGCCCTGCGCGACTGCCCCCGCTGCTACACGGAGATCCCGGCCATCGCCTCCCGCTGCGCCCACTGCACCAGCGAGGTCGAGCCCGACCCCGAGGCCGTGGAACTCGCGAAGCTCCCCGCCCAGCGCTGAGAGCGCCGGACACCTCCACCCGGACGGCCCAGAGCCCGGACCCACGCGTACAGCGGGGCCGGCCTGGGCCGTCGGGCCGTCCGGACCAGGGAACTCGCTCCCGCCGCCTGGCGTTGACCAGTACGGGAGGCTCCACTGAGCGGTGGGGCCCCACCCGCCAAGGGCTCCCCTGCTGCACGATTTGGAGGGCGTACCGTGCACCGCCGGCACAACGGGCTGAGAACCGCCGTACTCCTCGGGGGCCTGTCCGCACTCATCATCGTCATCGGCAGCTTCTTCGGCCGTACGGGCCTGATCGTCGCCCTCGTGGTGGCGGTCGGCACCAACGCGTACGCGTACTGGAACAGCGACAAGCTGGCGCTGCGGGCCATGCGCGCCCGCCCCGTGAGCGAATTCGAGGCGCCCCAGCTCTACCGCATGGTCCGCGAGCTCTCCACCTCGGCGCGCCAGCCCATGCCCCGGCTCTACATCTCCCCGACCCAGGCCCCCAACGCCTTCGCGACCGGCCGCAATCCGCGCAACGCGGCGGTCTGCTGCACCGAGGGCATCCTGAGCCTCCTGGACGAGCGCGAGCTGCGCGGCGTCCTCGGCCACGAGCTGAGCCACGTCTACAACCGGGACATCCTCATCTCGTCCGTCGCCGGAGCACTGGCCTCCGTCGTGATGTTCCTGGTCAACTTCGCCTGGCTGATCCCGGTCGGCCGCTCCAACGACGACGAGGGCCCCGGCCTCCTCGGCATGCTGCTGATCATGATCCTGGGCCCGCTCGCCGCGTCCGTCATCCAGCTGGCCGTCAGCCGTTCCCGGGAGTACGAGGCGGACGCCTCGGGCGCCCGGCTCACCGGCGACCCGCTGGCCCTCGCCGGTGCCCTGCGGAAGCTGGAGGCGGGGACACAGCAGCTTCCGCTGCCCCCGGAGCCCAGGATCGAGACCGCGAGCCACATGATGATCGCCAACCCGTTCCGCGCGGGGCAGGGGATGTCCAAGATGTTCTCGACCCACCCGCCGATGGCGGAGCGCATCGCCCGACTCGAGCAGATGGCAGGTCCTCGCCCGTGAAAACCATTCTGAACGTCATTTGGCTGGTCCTCTGCGGATTCTGGATGTTCCTCGGCTACCTGCTCGCGGGACTCCTGCTCTGCATCACGATCATCGGCATCCCGTTCGGCCTGGCCGCCTTCCGGATCGGCGTCTACGCCCTGTGGCCCTTCGGGCACCGGGTGGTCGACCGCCGGGACGCGGGCGGCCCGTCCTGCGTGGGCAACGTGCTCTGGCTGATCCTCGCCGGCTGGTGGCTGGCGCTCGGTCACATCACCACGGGCATCGCCCTGTGCCTCACGATCATCGGAATCCCCCTGGGCATCGCCAACTTCAAGCTGATCCCGGTGTCCCTGATGCCCTTCGGCAAGGAGATCGTGCGCACCGACGAGCAGTTCGCCGGCTGGTAGGCCCCCGGACCGCGGCGCGGCGCACGCAACCACCCGCCCGTCCCCGGCGTCTTGGATTCCAGGACAGAGGGACGGGTAGGTTCGCACGCATGACCATTATCGGCTGGATCATTCTCGGGCTCATCGCGGGCGTCATCGCCAAGATCCTGCTGCCGGGGCGCGACCCCGGCGGCCTGATCGGCACCACGCTCATAGGGATCGTCGGCGCGTTCCTCGGCGGCTGGATATCGTCGCGCTTCCTGGACCGCGAGATCACCAAGGACTTCTTCGACCCGGCGACCTGGGTCGCGGCCATCGGCGGCTCACTGATCCTGCTGATCGCCTACCGGCTGCTCTTCGGCAACTCCCGCGAACGCCGCTGAGTCAGCCAGGCCCCAACCCTGTTTCACGCAACGTCACATTGAGCCGGCCACCGCTCATCCCCGTACCAGGAGGGGCGGTGCCGGGCCGGACCACCGGCACCCCGTGGAACGCCCGGCGTGCCGGACCGCCGAACACGAACAGGTCCCCGGACGCCAGCTCCACGTCCGTCCACGGCCTGCCCCGGCCCTCCGTGTTGCCGAACCGGAAGACACACGTGTCCCCGATGCTGAGCGACACCACGGGCGCCCCGGACCGCTCCTCGTTGTCCCGGTGCATGCCCATCCGGGCCGTGCCGTCGTAGAAGTTGACCAGCGCGGCATCCGGCGCGTACGCCTCCGAGCCGTCTCCCGGCCCGTACGCCTCCGCCACCGCCGCCCGCCCCAACTCCGCGAGCCAGTCCGGGAACGGGACGACCGGAGCGCCGTTCACATCGTCGGCGGTACGCGAGTAGCGGTACGGCTGCCAGTGCCACCCGAGGCACACCGTCCGCACCGACATGACCCCGCCACCCGGCAACGCGGTGTGCCGCAGCGGCACGGGCCCCCGCGCCCACTCCCGGCACGCCGCCACCAACTCCCGCTGCCGCTCCGGCGACAGCCAGTCGGGCACATGCACGGCCCCGGGCGCGACGACGGCCCGCGACCTGGGGAAGAGCCCGTCCATCAGCGGTGGCCCGTCAACGCCCCGTCAGGGCCCCTTCGAGCCCCAGCAGCCGTTCCTTGCGCTCAAGCCCGCCCGCGTACCCGCGCAGGGCGCCGTCCGCGCCGATCACCCGGTGGCACGGCCGCACGACGAGCAGCGGATTGCGCCCGATCGCCGTGCCCACGGCCCGCACCCCGGCGCCGCACGCGCCGACGCGCGCGGCGATCTGCCCGTACGAGACCGTCTCGCCGTACGGAACGGCGTCCAGCGCGGCCCAGACCCGCCGCTGGAACTCGGTGCCCCGCCCCTGCGCGTACACCAGCTCGAAGCGCGTCCTGCGCCCCTCGAAGTACTCCCGCAACTGGGCGGCGACCCCCGCGAACGCCTCCGGCGCGTACACCCAGCCGTCCTGGACAACGGTGCCGCCCTTCTGGCCCGGCACGGAGAGCGAGACGAGCGCGACGCCCGCCCCGCCCGGGGCCTCTTCCCCGGTCAGCAGCAGTTCACCCAGCGGGCTGTCGACCGTCGCGTGCATGGTCATGACCGGTCCCTCTCCTCGTCCGTACGACCGGCCGGAACGCCGGCCGCCACGGACCAGTCTGCTGCGCCCGAACCGCCGGAACCGGCGGTATTCGGACATGCAGTCCGGGCACGGAACGAAAGCCTCCGCACCCGGACCGCCCCGCTCTAGCGGTAGTTCGCGAACTGCACGTCGAAGTCGAAGTCCTGGGCCTTCAGCAGCGCCTGCACGGCCTGCAGATCGTCCCGGCTCTTCGACGTGACCCGCAGCTCCTCGCCCTGGACCTGGGCCTTGACACCCTTGGGGCCCTCGTCGCGGATGATCTTCGCGACCTTCTTGGCGTTCTCCTGGGAGATGCCCTCCTCGATCGAGGCGAACAGCTTGTACTCCTTGCCGGACAGCTGCGGCTCACCGGCGTCCAGCGACTTCAGCGAGATCCCGCGCTTGATCAGCTTGGACTGGAAGATGTCGAGGATGGCCTTGACCCGCTCCTCGCCGTTCGCCTGCATCAGGATCTTCTCGCCGGACCACGCGATCGACGCGTCCGTGCCCTTGAAGTCGTAACGGGTGGAGATCTCCTTGGCGGCCTGGTTGAGGGCGTTGTCGACCTCCTGCCGCTCGACCTTCGAGACGATGTCGAAACTGGAGTCGGCCATGACGTGTGGCTCCTTGGATCGGGGGTGCTGGAAGTACGTACCTGGCGCAGCGGCCGCGTAAAGCCTAGCCACCCGAGACCGTCCGGGCCTCCGAACAATCCGGTGGCGTAGCACCCTGGGTCATCAGGTATTGTTTACGTCGTTGCCAGAGAGCACCGCGGGAAACCCGGGACTCGAAGGCGGCATCCCTTGGCGGTGTGCCCGAGTGGCCAAAGGGAGCAGACTGTAAATCTGCCGGCTCAGCCTACCCAGGTTCGAACCCTGGCGCCGCCACTGGAAGTGAAACCCCTTCCGACCTGCTGTTTTGGCAGGTCGGAAGGGGTTTTTTCGTTGTGCGGGCGGGGGAGCTCCAGGCGCCCGAAACGCCACCTTGTCTCACCTGATCTCGCTGGAATCCCAGCTCCGACCAGGGCGTGTCCCCCAGACGTCCCCCGGGGGAGGGTGCCTACTCGGGTTCGTTCCACTCCCGCATGGCTTCATCGATCCGCCGGTTCGCCCGGTCCTGCGTACGGGCGAGCACCTTCGCATAGACGCGGAACAGCACCGCGATCGTGTGGCCGGCCCGCCGCGCGCACTCCATCGGATCCACCCCGGAGCTGAGCCAGAAGGACACCCCGGCGTGACGCAAGTCATACGGTCGCCGGGCGAGCTGCGACGCCGATTCCTCCTCCGTGAGCACGTCCGCCCGGGCCTGCGCCCACACCTCGCCGTACCCGGTCTCCTGGAGCAGCCCGCCGCGGTTGGTCCGGAACAGCCGCCCGTCCGGGGCGGTGCCGTGCGCGGCGACGTGCTCCCGGAGCATCCGCACGAAGTGCGGAGGGATCGGCACGGGCCGTGAGTCCTTCACCGCGCGCGCCTTGAGGTGCCGGGCCTCGTGCGCCTGGCCGTCGTCGGTCCAGCCCTTCCCGACCCGTACGAAGCCCTGCCGGAGGGTCAGGGTGCCCCAGCCGGATTCCGGCAGGTGGCACTGGGGGAGCCGCAGGGCCGTTGCCTCTGCCGGCCGCATGGCCGCGTAGTACAGGCAGCCGAAGAACGCTTCGAGGTGTTCACCGCGGGGGCCCTGCTCGCGTACGCCCCTGAGCAGCGCTCGCACCTGGCGGGGGTTGGCCACGCTGTCTGGGTCGACTTCCTCGGCGGTCTTGGGAGCCGCCCACTTCACGGTGGTGAGCGGGTTGACCGGCGTGGAGAAGTAGCCCTGCTCGACTGCGAGACCGAGCACGTCGCTCAGGCAGGCCCGCTTGCGGCGCGCGGTGCGAGGGGCGGCGGGCTTGCCGTCCAGCTTGAGGGCGAGCGCGTCCAGGGCGAGCCGTACGGTGGCGGACTGTTCGAGCGCGGAGATCGGATACGAGTTCTTGGCCACCCAGCGCAGGGCGTGCGCCACGTCCGCCGGGGGTTCGTCATCCCACCGGTTCCGGTTGTACGCCCACCCGTACAGGGCCTTGCGGAGCGTCGCCGTGTCCGGGCGCCCGACCCTTGTCTTCATGAGCGCCGGCGTGATGGTCGCGAGGGCGTCCGCGTAGTTCTTCCGCGACTTCGCCGGCGCGGCGGCCCACTTCCGGTCGATGTACGCGCGGGTGTGCTCGTACCAGGTGATGGAGCCCTGCATCGCGCGAATCTCGGACACGGGGAGCCCCAGCTCCTCATCGAACTGCTCGCCGCGCCGGACGGCGGTCATCAGCTCGGACCGGCGGCCGTCGGCCTGCGCCTTGAGCTGGTAGCTCTTGGAGTGCTTGCGCTGCCCGACCCGCCAGCGCACCCGGTAGGGCTTCGGGCGTTCGCGGCGGACTTCAAGTGAGTAGAGGCTTACGTCGTACGTGAGAGACATGGTTCTCCATGAGGAGAGGGCCCGCCTGAGTGGCGGGCCCTCGGTGGTCGGTGCGTCAGGGGAAGGTCAGGCGGCGGTCTCCTCGTACTGCGCCCACCACGCGTCCAGGTCGGAGCGGCGAACGCGGATCTGGCCGTTCGGGAGCTTGATGAGGCGGGGGCCCTGACGGCGGGCGCGCATGCGGTAGAAGGCGGCGCGGCTCATGCCGAGTTCGGCGAGGACTTCGGGGAGTTTGAGCATCTGGGGGTGGGCCATGGGTGCTACTCCTCTGGGATCTGGGCGTGAGGGTGCATCTGTCCTAAGTGGGGATTTCTGCGTCACCGCGTCACCCGCGTCACCTGAGCCTCTGACCAGGGGCTTTGGGTGACGTAGGTGAGCGGGCGGGCGTCATCGGTACGTCATCGTCTGCGTCGCCTGGTGACGCAGGTGACGCAGGATGACGCAGGGGCGGCCGTCTGCGTCACCGTTGTTGTCGCAGGTCAAGGGCCAGTTTTCGCCGTGGGTGACGCAGGTGACGCAGACCTTCCCTACTTAGGAAAAGAGAGGGGCGGTCTGTAGTAGTGGTGGTGCTCGTTCAGGCGTGAGAAGGAGCCCTTCGGGCACGCCTTTGGCGCGGCGTTCCGCCGACAAGCAAGAGGAGCACCCGGGCGGGCGGTGCTCTTCTTGCTTGGGCGGGTGAGCCGGGCTCGGGTCAGAATGCGGTCGCCTGTTCGGGCGGTGGCGGTGCGCTTTGGCGGGTCATTTCGAGGTAGCGGCCCGCTTTGGTGCGTCCGCTGTCGATGAGGACCCCGCGGGCGGCGAGGGTGGGTTGCAGCCGCTTGAGCCGGTCGGAGAGCACCTTGCCGGTGGTCGGCCACCCCTTGGGGAGCGGACGGAGTTCGTCACCGCTGTAGACGCGGCTGAGGCAGTGCAGCCACTCGGTGGACGTCATGCGCTGCTCGCTACTCGGGGCGATGGTGTCGGCGTGCGCGAGGACGGTCTGAGCGAGGAGGTCCCCCTCGATCACGTCGTCGTTCAGGTCGTCCAGGCTCGCCCGGTACGCCGCGAGTGCACCGAGGCCGGTGGCGACGTCGAGCTGCGCGCACAGGTGCGCGAAGTCCGCCATCCGCAGATCCGTCGGCGTCTCTGCCTCGGCGGCCCGCACCTTCACCGTCAGGTCAAGGAGCGACCCGAGGGCGACGGGCAGGACGTCCTCGTACTCCATCCAGAGTTCGGCTTCGGTGCGTCGGACGCGGGGGCGCTCCAGCCGCAAGGGCAGGAGGCGTTCTGCGAGGTCGGGGCGGATGACGCCGACGTCGATGCCGGTCAGGAGCAGGGGGCGGCGGTAGCGGGCGCGGAAGACGTCGCCGTCGGTGAACAGGGCGCGCTTGACGTTCTCGGCTCCGGTGACGATGCAGCACATGGCGTCGGACAGGTCCGGCGTCATGTGGGACAGGTTGTCCAGCGCGGTTACCCACCCCGCGGCGACGGCGGCGATCAGGTTCTCCTCGTCCTTCGGGGCCCGGCGTAGGTCGCCGCTCATGCCCTCCACGATGCGTACGAGCATTCGTCCGCCCGTGGACTTCCCCGCCCCCTGGGGGCCGGTGAGGAACGGGGCGGGGACGGGAACGGAGGGTCCCAGGCAGCCGATGAGCCAGGCGATGGCCAGGCACTCGGTTTCCGCGGTGGCGAAGTTGCACAGCCGCAGCAGGAGGTCGATGCCCTTGCCCTCGGTGTCCTTGGCCGGCAACGGAAGCTCGCCGGTGAGCTGGGTGCGCCGCCAGCACACCTCGCGCGGGTCGGGGACGGTGATGTCCCAGCCGGTGGGGTGGATGCGCACGGACTGCCCGTCGGATCGGCCCAGGTCTAGCCACGTCGCGCCGTCGAAGCCGGGGGCGACGCGGATGTGCACGGCCTGGGTGTCCTCGGTCAGGGCGAGTGCTTCGATCAAGTCGAGCGCTTCCTTGAGGGCGGTGCCGTTGAACATGCCGTGGCCGTCCTTGTAGAGGCCGACCATGAGTTCTTGGCGGTGGCTGCCGGTGGTGCCCTGGGAGCGGATGGGGCGGGCGACGGGGTGGCCGTTGCGCTGGGCGTAGACGGTGCCGTCGGCGGTGCGGAAGTACCGGAAGTGGGACTGGGCGTAGTCGGTGATGACTTCGCGGGCGGGGTTCTTCTCGTCGTCGGACACGGTTACATCCCCAGTCGAGCGAGGGCGTTGGTCCAGGCGTCGGTGCAGTGCCGGGCGCTCTCGCCTTTGGTCTGGGCGGCGGCGAACAGGCGCTGCATGTGGGTGTCGGTCAGGCAGCCGCACCCGCCGTGGGTGGAGAGCACGGCGAGGAAGGTGCGGTAGACGGTGGCGTGCACGGCGGTGGTGGCTGCGGTGATCTGCTGCTCGGCCATTGCGATCCCGCGTTCCAGGAAGACGGGTGTGCGGTGCCGGCACTCCTCGTCCGCGGTCGGCAGGGGCGCGGTGACGGGCCGGACCGGAGACGGCTTCGAGGCGACCAGCGCGCGGACGGTGTGGGGCAGGGGGGCCATAGTGCCGGTGCCGGGGCCCAGCCAGCGGGCGTAAGACATCGTGGACTTGATGTCGACGCCGAGGCGCACGGCGTTCGCGGACTGCATGTTGCCCTTGTAGATCCAGTGTTCGCCCCGCGTCGTCGGCACGGTGCGAGTGGCGGGGAGCGTGGCACGGGCCCAGGCGATGGCGTGGGCGTCGTCCAGGTCGACCACGGTCAGCTTGGTGCCGCCGGGGTGGTAGGCCACAGCACCGGCCTGTCGCCACGCCGACGCCCATCCGGGCCCGGTCAAGGTGGCGGGGTCGGTGGTGGCGGCGGCCCAGGCGTGGCAGGGGCGCGAGCACTCGCAGGGGCCGGGGGTCTTCATGCTCGGCCGGCCGCCGCAGGCGTTGTTCCGGCAGGCTCGGCAGTTCCCGAACGGGACCTTTCCTGCCCGCAGCGGCAGCACCGGCACGCCGCGTGCGGCCAGACCGAGGGCGGTTTGCAGGTGGGTGTTCATGCGGCCACCGCCTGCATCGACGCGATTCGGGCACTGCCGATCAGCTCCGTGAAGGCCGGGGGGATGGCCTCGGTCAGTTCCTCGCGGACGTCGGTCCAGGTGATGTCCATGGCGGCCTGCATCTCGGGGACACTGGCCTTGCCGCCGCCGGCCCCGTACGCGGCGACGTATGGTCCGTCGCGGTAGACGCCGTGGCGGTAGCCGCGCACGTACCCCCGATGCTTCGGATGCGCGGGCTGGGGCACGGTCCAGCCGCCGCCCAGTTCGAAGACGCGGTGGCGCAGGACCCCGAGCCCGAACATCTCCCCGCACAACCGAAGATCGGCGCGGACGGGGGCCTTTCCGTTGGGCTGCTCGATGACGTAGGGGAGGTCGGTGGTGTCGAGCAGGACCCGGAGTTCGGGGATGAGCTGGACGTGGGTACGGCCCCAGCCGCGCGACTGGTTGGTACCGACCGTGAGCGTGCATCCGGCCTGGCACGGCGGGGAGGCGTGCACCGCCGCGAACCGGGTGATCTCCCCGGACGTGATCAGGGCGGCGAGGTGGTCCAGGGCGTCAGCCCGGACGAAGCTGAAGGGATAGCTGGGTCGGTCGATGATGTCGACGCCGGTCACGTCGAATCCGGCGCGGTTGTATCCCATGGCCGCGCCCCCGGCGCAGGAGAAGAGGTCCAGGATCTTGGGCCGGTGACCGCGGGCTCGCCGGATGGTGGTGGGTTGGGTCATGCTGGATGTCTCCAGTTCTCGTGAATGGGTTGCTGGATGAGGGCGGCCCCAGGCTTTGGCGAGACGGGGGCCGCCCTCAGTCGTGCTTGGACAGGTTTCTGTCGCTCAGTGACGGTTGACGGTTCTGGTCCAGACGCCCCGGTTGGTCGTGCGGGTGGTGCGCTGGTCCTGGTGGACGGGGCCCTTGTAGTGGTGGTGGTGCTCGGTGTGGGCGTCGGCCTTGGCGCGGCCGGCGGAGCGGAGCAAGGAGCCGACGGCGAGGATCAGGGCGACGGGTCCGCCCGCGCCGACGGCGAGGGTTACGGGGTCGACGTGGCCGAGGGTGTAGAGGACGAGGGAGGTCGCGCCGCCGAGGGACAGGGTGGCGATGCTGCCGGTGAGCATGAGGGCGCTGGCGTCCGCGGCCTTCTGGCTCATCGGTGGGCGCCCCGGCTGCGCGATGGGCGGTGTCGGCCCGTACGCGGGTGGGGTGGTCTCGTCGCGGTACGAGGTCGGCATGTATGCCTGGTCGATGAGTTGGCGGGCGCGGAGGTCGGCTTCGGCGGGGGTGAGCGGCCGGTCGACGGGGGGCTGTTCGGGTCGGTTCATGGGGATGTTCCTCCCGGAACGGGCCGGGGTGCCGCGCTCGGTTGAGCGGGGACCCCGGTGGGTGTCACGTGTGGGTGTCAGGGCGTGTCAGGCCGGGGTGTCAGGGCGCGTGACACCTGCTCCCGCCTAGGGGTTTGGGTGTCACGGGCCCGTGATGGTGTCAGGCGTCACGCCGGGTGTCAGGCCGCGGCGGCGAGGGCGGGAACGATGCGCCAGCGGCCGGTCTGGGCGGTCGGCTGGAGGCGGCCTTCCATGGCCGCGTCGCGGAGACGAGCGGAGACCCAGGGGCGGCTGTAGCCGTTGGCGTCGCACCAGTCCATGAAGTCCTTCGGCCCGACGACCATCTGCCCGTTCGCCTCGAACTCATCGAGCGCGCGGGCGAACAACTGCCGGGCTTCCTCCGGGCTCGGCTTGCGACCAGCCTCCTGTCCGAACAACGGGGCGTCGTCGCCCTGCTGCGGGTCGGGGAGGTCGGCCTCGGGGTCCATGGCGGCGTCCTCGGGGTCCAGGAGGGTGCCGGTCTGGCTGCTGTCGTCGTCGTGGTCGGGCACGGTCGGCTCCGTCTCGTCGCTCGGGGTCTGCCGGCCGGTGTAGGCGTTGCCGACGACCGCCTTCGCGGCCCCGGTGGTGACGGCGTCGGCGGTGGCACCGTTACGGAGCGCCCACTGGGCGAGCATTTCCATGACCGATGCGGCATCCGCGGTGAACTGCCGTGTGCGGGCCGGGGCGGCGTAGCGGTCGGGGTCGATGCCGCCGGCGACGACGTAGCAGTAGCCCGGCTTGCGGTTGCCCCACGCTCCGGGGTGGGCCCCGGCGTCGATGACCGAGTCCGGGAGGGAGAACCCCTCATCGCGGGGGTCGCAGCCCAGAGCGATGACCGAGGGCAGGGAGGCCCGGGTGCTGGTGGACATCTGGTCGTACGAGGGCCGTTGGAGCGACACGATCAGCGAGCACCCGGCGGAGCGGGCTTCCTGCGCGATGCCGGTGAACGCGTCGTCGCCGAGGGCCCGCAGGGTGTTGGCAGCCTCTTCCATCCAGGCGACCATGTACGGCATGCCCTCACACCCACATGCGGTGTTGTCCGGGCGGCAGGAGTGCGCCGGGTCGGTCTGCCGCTCGGCTGCCTGCGTGGTCCACTGCCGGTAGGAGTGCTTGCCCAGCCACCCGGTCCGGGCCGGGATGACCTGCTGAAGTGCCTCCACCATGGCTTCGGTGCCTGCCCCGCCTTCCACGGCCCAGTCGTAGGCGGGCAGCAGGGGGCGGAAGTCCTGGAACGCCTTGGGGTCGGACAGCCACATGATGACGTCGCGGCGGGACAGGATCTCCGTTTGCAGGTTCAGCGCCGCGTCGCCCTTGCCGGAGCCGGTGCCCCCGGCGATCAGGAAGTGCTGGGCGTTGCGCCCGGCTTCCGGGTCGCCCGGCAGCCACACCACCAGCGGCGATCCGTCGTCGTACCGCCCGATGACGAGCGGGTCCATGATCGACCCGCCCGGCTGGGACGGTCCCTCCCACGGCTCTGCCTCGGTGAGCATGTCCTTGGGCACGATGACCAGGTCCCCGCGGCGGGCGGAGTCCGGGTCGGGCTGGAACCGTACCGCCGACTGCGGCAGGTCCAGCGCCGACGCGATCCGCGCCAGGGCCTTCGCGACGTCGTCGGTGGTCTGCTCCCCGGGCTCCAGCGCGAGCGCGGCGGTGACCCGGTTCGGCTCGACCTGCGTACGCCCGATCTTCGCCTTCGCGAGACCGACCTTCTCCAGCAGTCCCTTGTCCGCCGCCCCGGCCACCTCGCTGTCCGAGGTACGCAGAGCCATGCGGATGTTCCAGGACAGGGCAAGGACCGCCCCGCCCATCAGGTAGACGTCCGGGAGGCTGCCGGCCAGGGGACCGGCGAGGGCGGCTCCGGTCATCCATGCGGACCCGGCAGCGACGGTGATCGCGGAGTGCAGGCGCCGCTGGGGGCTGGTCTCGCGCCCGGCCCACCAGGTCGCCCCGGTCAGGGCGACCGCGGACAGGGTGAGGCCGACGCCGGCGCCGACCGAGTCCGCCCACATCAGGTGCGCACCCGACCCGGCGACGCCGATCCCGGCGACGCCGAGCCACGGCGGCAGGTGCGGCTTCGCCCGGTGGAGCAGGTAGGCCCCGACGCTCCCGCCGCCCGACGTGCCGTGCTCGCCGGGGTTCCTCATCCGCCTTCCCATCCTGTCCAGCTCCCGTTCCATGTCGCGTCCGTCCTGATCGACCCACCGGCGGCTCACTGAGCACCCCAGTTCATGCGGGGCTGCTGCGGGCGCTGGGCGCGGTGGCGGTGGGCGTTGAGCTCGCCCTCGTACTCCTGCTGGAACTGCGCGTAGCAGGCCGCGGCCATCTTCGCGGCGTTGCGCAGTTCCTCGGCGGCCCGCTGCATCTTGCGGGACACCTTGAACGCCCGGATCTTCGCCCCGCCCATGCGGCCGTTGGGGTCCGGGACCGTCGCGAGGACGGCCTTGAGGATCTCGGCGCCCATCGCGACCTCGAAGGAGAGCATCACAGCCGCGGCCCGCAGGCTGTTGCAGTAGTTCCGGATCTGCGCGGGTGTCGCGAACTCCGGCGGAGGCAGCAGGCTCTCCGCGTGGCGGCGGGCTCCGGGGACGGAGGCTGACTTGTTGTTGTTGACGGTGACGTTGATCGGGGGGACGAATCCGCCGGCCACCGAGCCGACGAACCCGCCGAACGCCGCCCCGGCGTGGTTCGCGAACTTGGCGCCCTTGCCCTCGGGCGCCTGCCCACCCCTGGTCCGGGGGCGGGGCGGGGTGGTCCGGGTGCTGTTGCTTGCCATGGTGAACCCCTTGTCTCAAGCGGAGAGGAAGAGCGCCGCGGCAACGAGCGCGGCGATGTGGGCGGTCTGATCGACGTGCGCGGCGCCACCGGCGGCGGCATATGCGGACTGGCCGGTGTGGGTCATCCACCACTGGACCGGCCACCGCCGGTCGATGACCGCGTGCGTGCCACCGATCCACACCAGAGCGGCCGTCGCGGACAACAGCGGGAGCCGCCACCCGAGCACGGCCGCACCCAGGGCGAGCAGCAGGCCGCAGACGACAACGTGCGTTCCGGCGTGGGCGATGTTCGCCCGCCAACCGGTCAGGCCGGGTGCGGCCTTGTGCCCGGCCTGGTGGTCGGTCTGGAGCGGGTAGTCGGAGATCAGGTGGCCGAGGTAGAGCAGGAACGCGAGGTCAGCGAACACGGCACGCCTCCGGTACGACGCGGTCGCGGGCGGGGTCGTCGTGGCAGGGGACGCACATGCCCAGCGAGCGCGGGATGCAGTACCCGGCATCCCGGCAGCAGGCAGGGCAGATGCGCCGGGCCCGCATGGCCTTCTCCAACGCTGCGGTACGGCTCGGAGTCATCGGTCGAACGGGGCGGGCGAGGTCGACGCGGTAGAGGTAGGCGACCAGCGGTTCACGCCGGCGCCGGGGCCGGTGCACCTCTGCGACGACGCCTTGGCCCCCGGGCCGCAGGCCCATGGCGCGGAGTTGTCGGCGGGTGGCCAGGCCGTCCGGGGCCAGGCGCCACCGGTACACGGGCAGGCCACTCATGACGAGGCGCTTTCGAGAGCGGGGGCGGTGGTGTCGCGCAGTTCCTGGTAGCGGGTGGAGACCCAGCCGACCGACCACCCGCACAACTCCGCAGCCGTGCGCACGGGCATGCCTGAGGCGTGGGCGGCGGTGACGATCTGGCGGGCTCGGTCCTCGGGCAGCTTGGTGTTCACCGGCCCACCGGACAGCAGCGCTTCCCGTTCACGGGCCTCACGCTCCGCCCGCTCCCGCTGCTGCCGACGCTCGGCCTGCTCGCGCTCCAGACGCTCGCGCTCGCGGCGATGGGCGGCCTCGCGTTCGAGGCGTTCACGCTCAGCCTGCTGCTGTTCACTCTCGCGTTCACGACGTTCACGGGCCTCACGCTCGGCCCGCTCCCGGGCCTCTGTCCGCTCGCGCTCCTCACGCCGCATGGCCTCCTCGCGGGCGGTCTGTTCGCGAGCCAGGAGGGCTTCGTGCTCGCGCTGCTCGCGCGCCAACTGGGCGGCGTGTTCGCGCTCCTCGCGGGCCCGCCGCTCCTGCTCCTCGCGGCGTTCGGCGGCGGCTTGCTCACGCTCTTTGCGTTCGGCCTTGAGCTGGGCTTCACGGGCCCGCTGGGCGGCGGTAATGGCTTGCCGGTAGGCAAGACCGGTCTCTGCCGTGACGATGAGCAAGAGGGGCGCGACCGCGTGCACGGCCACGCCGACCAGCTCTTTCTTTAGCGCGGAGTCCGCGACGTTCAGGGCGAGGGTCATCGCTCCCGTCATCCACCGCAGCGCGATGGGCCACCGCCCACCGTGCCCGCCCAGCCGGGCCAGCACGGAATCGAGCCGCACGACGATGACGACCGCCGCGTCCACGACGAGGGGAAGGATCGGGGCCGTCCAGGTCCAGCCCTCAGGGGTGTGGCGCTCCATCAGCGGGGTGACCGTGAGGATCGAGAACAGCATCGCGCCGCCCACGATCAGCCAGGTCCCCAACGACAGCGCCTTCTCCGCTGAACGGATATGAACATCGTTCACGACGCCACCTTCCGCACCTGAGCCGACGCGAAGAGGGACACGGGCTGGGCGGGATCGTCGCCCGGCACGTAATCCTCGATCCAGCCCCACTCGGGGCTTGCGGTGAACGTGTAACCGAGCGCGTCCAGGGCCCGTGAACGGTCCCGAACGCTCGGCACCGTGGCGCCGTCGAAGACGTACTCGGGCCACTGGGAGGCCGGCACGCCGTAGATCGCCACGTACAGACGCCACCTGCCGGTGTCCTGCTGCGTGGTCATCACCGCGGGGAAGGTGTCGGGTGCGCTCACGCCGCACCGCCCGGCTCTGCCGTGACCGTGCGGTTGCTCAGGTCGCGACGGGCGGCCATGACCCGGTTCCGGGCCCGGCGGATACGCCGTGCGTCCAGCTCGCTGGCCGGGCGGTCGAGGGTCATGATCTTGGCGTCAAGCAGCGCGACCTCCGCCTGGATGAGCGGCATCTCCTGCTCGATCGCGTCCAGCTCGGCGGCCGGCGGCTCGAAGTCGAGCGACGCCGTCGTAACAAGGTCCTGAAGTGCAGCGATGGTCTTCATGGGTCGTTGTCTCCCTGGCAGGTGAGACGGCCCGAACAGCGGCCCCGGTGTTCGAGCACCGGGGCCGCACGCCGTCGAAGTCGGAAAACCGGCTCCCCTCAGCGCCGCACGTACGAGACGTGCGGCGGAGGCAACCGGCCGCAGCTCGAACGCTGCGGAGAGAGCAGATTGCGCTGTACTCACACGGAGAGCCCGTGTGGCCGCCTACTTGGCCTAGGAGAGGCGGCGTGATCCCCATTCAGTTGTCAAAGAACCGGCGCTTCCTTGGAGCCCGTTTCACGGAGCCCTCCGGGCGACAGACACAGGTGTGTCGGGGCGCCCTCCGCTCGATCGGACCGACCGGCGGGTGCATCCCTAAGGTTCCCTAGGGTTCCCTGCGGTGTCAAGCAGTAAGGTAGGGAACCTCAGGGATGTTCACGCGAAGGAGCAAGCGAAATGGCAGGCCAGGCCGACAATCGGGCCCCTTACGCAAAGATTGCCGCTCACTACTCAAAGCTGATCTCTTCCGGCGAGTTGCGGCCGGGGGAGCTCCTGCCGAGCATCAAGAACCTCGCCGAAGAGTGGAAGGTCAGCGCCGCCACGGCGGAGAAGGCCCTGCGGAAGCTGCGAAGCGAGGGCCTAGTACGAGGCATCCACGGAATTGGCACCGAGGTCCTGGACCAGCCGGCCCCGATGTCCTCGGGCGCCCAGCGTCAGGACCGGGGGCGCCGCACCGGCTCCAGCTGGGGGACGGGCGAACGATCCGACTCGCACCAGGCAGCCGTCGTACCAGCACCCGCCGACGTGGCGCAGGCCCTGGACATCAAGCCCGGCTCGAAGGTCGTACGGCGTAGCCGCGTGTACCGGGACCGGCACGGCATCGTTGCTCACAGCACGTCGTGGATTCCCGCCCGGTACGGGAAGCTGGTGCCGCAGCTGGCAGAGAGCGCGCGACTGACGGGAGGCACGTCGCTTCAGCTCATCGCGCAGGCAACCGGCCACCCGATCACTCGTCGCATCGACACAGCATCGTCCAGCCGCCTCACGCCGGAGCACGCGCGGCTCCTGGAACTGGACCCGGAGAACCCGCCGGCCGACCCCGTGGTCGTGATGACAGCGAAGTTCCTCGACAGCGAGGACACCGCCGTGGAGTACGGCGTAGACCTCGGTGCCCCAGGACGTACATGGCGCACCGAAACCGAGGTCACCCTGTGAAAGGCGCGAACAGCACGCCCGCGAACGAGCCAGAAGGGCGAGGGGGCACCCCGCTCACGGCCAGGCCCGGTGGCACCCCTGCGCGAGGAACCGAAACCGAGGCAGCAGTCATCTCACGAGCCTTGACGCAACCGAAGCCCACACGTCCCCCGTTCTGCGTGCTCATGGCCGGACTCCCCGGCTCCGGCAAGACCACACTGTCCCGTGCCTTGACGGATCGGGGATTCGTCCGCCTGTGCCCGGACGAGGAAATGTTCCGCCGACACGGCGTCTACGGAGTCGACTTCCCTCGGGGCGTCTTCCCTACCCTGGAACGGCCCGTGCTCGAAGACGTGGCGGCCGACCTCCGCGCACAGCTCAAAGCCGGGCAGGACGTCGTAGTTGACCATGGCCTCTGGACTCCGGAGGACCGAGCTAAATGGCAAGGCATCGCCACTGAAGCAGGCGCGGTCCCCCTGCTCGTCTACCTCGCTGCCAGCCATGAAGAATTGTGGGCGAGGGTCAGCAAGCGCAACGAGTTCCACGCGAACGACCCGAACGCAATCTACTTCGCGGAAAGCGACCTCCAGCGTTACCGCACTAGATTCGTGCCGCCTACACCACAGGAGTCGCACTTGCTATACGGGGGTGACCCGACCGTCGTCCTCGTGGCCTTGCATCGTCCTGACCGCTGATCCCCCTGACAAGAGGGCGCACACGGCCCGCAGTTCTTCAGGACGACTCCGCCTGCATTCTTCCTCATCGAGGCGGCCATCACCGCGCGACCTGCCTCGGCCCGTCCTTCCCAGTCAGCCCGGCACCCCTGTCGCGCGCACCGCATGCGTCCCGTAAGGGGTTACGCCGTGGCCAGGCGGCAGACTCCATGGCTTAAGACGGCCGCCTTGGCACGAGTCTCGCAGGCCATGACTCCATGTCGCGCTTTACCGGTCATGCACAGACTGCCCGACGCGCCGGATGCTTACGGAGCCATGATCACTCGCGTCAAGGCAGCTTCTAACCAAAGCGGCTCCCGCGCTCGTGATGGAGTTCAGGTTTGAGTTCGTACCTCAGTTGCAATTGGCACAGGAAGCGCAGAAAGAACCGGGAATTCCGACTGTGCCATTTGGTACACCGGAATACCAGAAAGCGATGTCACGGTCACTAGGAGGGTGAAGTCCACCGGCGCCGCACTACGAGTAAGGACGCCGCCAGCCCGTGTCAGGTACTCGATATCTAGTCGAGGAAGCCAGAGGCTCTTCGCCTGAAGACGGTCTTGCCCCTGCATGACCGTCTCCCACTTCCCTCCACGACGCCTGCTGGCCTCTGACGCCTTCGGTCCTATTTTTTGAGAACGAGAAACCGGATTCTTGCTGCGAATCCAGCCTTCCTCTTCCAGCTCGGCTACCCGTTCCGGTTCATCACGGATATTAACCTTCACGGTGTGCGAGGAGTTCTCTGGATCTCGAAATGAGTAATTGGCGGCATGTGGACGAAGTGTAAATTCCAGACCGGATTCCGTGTACTCGACTGCTTCAGTCGGATCCGTGGGTGACGCATAGGCGAGAGTCCACCTAACCTTCACCCTTCCTCGATCAACAGACTCAGGCACGGGAAGGAGAAACCCCAGTATCTGATCACGCTCAACAGAAGCTTGGTACATGACAGTGACCTCGTTACTGTCGCACCAGAGGGCGGAAGCGTGATCGTTTATAAGCCGTCCGTACCCAGTGCTTACGTTCGGGTCAGCATGCGATTCGGCAAAATGGACAGCGAACGCCTTCAATGCCGAAGCGCTAGCTCGGTCTCCAAGCTCGCCAGACAAAACCGCTAGCTCGTGCGAAACCAGAGGTGCCGCGTAACTTGTCCCGCAATCGTACGATATTCTTCCGTCGGCTCTTAGCCTAGCGAATGGCAATTGTTCGTCGCCACCGAACGCCATGACCGACGGCTGCACCAGAGCCCCAGGGCGCCCCGGACCGACACAACTGTACGGGGCCCTGCTCCACAATGCCTCAGGATAGGGGCGATCGCATGCTCCGACACTGAGTCCATTGACCATATCGGCCGGGACCATTATTCGATTGTCGCTGGTTTCGCCATTATTCCCAACGGCAGTGACGAAAAGTATATCCCTCTCGTATGCCAAGCTATCGAGAACAGCCGTCCAGCGGTGCGGCTCGCCGTCGTCCACAGAAACTTCCGGCCCGAGACTGAGGTTGACGATCATAGCGTCGTCTTCCGTGACCTTCTTCTGAATCTGGTCCAGGAGCCAGTAAAGTTCCGTTCCATCCTCAGCTGGCCCGGGAATACACCTGTAATGGGTGGCCCTGACCGGGGGCTTCGACAGTTGTTGTCCTGGTTGCACATTCCCATATAGGACAGCTCCCGTCACAGCGCTTCCGTGCTCCAGACAGCCGTATTCGGGACTTTCGTCCGTCAGATGGTGTTGCTGAGCAGAGCCGGCGAAGTAGTCACCGTCCTCATCTATTCCGGCATCGAAGATAAGCACCTCGGGCGCAGTAGCGTCAGCAGCAGGAGGCGCTGGCCGCCCTATTCGTGGAGCTGACCGGAGTGGGGCCGTAGGAACGGGTCGAATGCGCGGCATACGCCGTATCGAACGAAGCGGGTTAAAGGCAGCAGCCTGCTCTGCCCGGTCCACAGGAAGAAACACAGGCACGAACGTTAGTCCGCCAATTATGTCGCGGCGTGTGCCCGCTACTTCCCCTCCTAGGCTCGCAATGTATTCTTCGAATTTATGGAAAAGGCGGTTATTCATGGGCTGCCGTCCCGACCCAGGATTATCTGGGTCGGGGTGAAGGACGGCCTCATAGGCTATACAGCCCCGGCCTGGGTCGATAGTATCTATCGTAGAATCCCGCAGCACTTCCTCACGACGCGGCAGGCTAATTGATGAGAACTGGCGCAGTTCTTCCGCGGCCGCCTTTTCGGCCCGGTTAAGCTCGCGACCCTCAAGCATGTTGGCTAAGCGATTCAAGCTCGCATCGTCCCCAGCGACGATCAGGGACTTGGTTGGCACATCCGGTGTGGTGCCGCTGCGAAGCGTCAAATCGGCAGTAGCTGGGCGAGATCCGAGCGGAGTTAGCCCCAACAGCTTAACGAGGCGATCCGGGAAGTAACTATTAGCCAGGAAGTTCGGCAGCAGAGTAGCCTCGAAGACTACATGTTCGGCTCGCAGGGCCGAATCAATGCGGACCGCAGAGTCCCGCAATGATCGCACCTGGGGCCCAAGGAAGTCCCTGGTCTCCTCCATGGAGAACGGATAGAACTTGCTTCCTCCTCCTGAAACTCGATCAACCATTTCGGACATTTGCTCGCCCCCGACGAGGATTCGCCCGCCAGTTTTACGGCTCATTTATTCCCCCCCAGGGAATTGCAACTAAGTCCCCTATTTTTCTCGTGAAGCCAAAGCTCGACTTACTGTTGGATGGCTTACGCCGAGAATTCCTGCGATTTTTCGTTGTGAATAACCAAGTGACTGATGCGCAAGGCGAATAATCTGAGACCGCGTCTCTGTATCAGTAACCGATTGCTCGCGAAGTGCGGCCATGGCATGCTCTGCAATACGTTTCGGGAAAGCTTTCAGGTTTCCGTCCTCGATGATTGCTGCTCTCGCTAGACCGTTCACAAGCTTGACGATATCGGAATGCGATGCTCCTTCAGTTGCGAGAGCCAACAATGAAACAAATTCTGTGCCAACGTCTCCGGCCGCAATGACCGGAATTTGGGTTAGCAGATTCTGTCGAAGCTCGCGCTCTGGCATGCGCATTTCGATTTTGACATCGAAGCGCCTCGCGATAGCTGTATCAACCAGATCTAGGTGATTAGTAGCGGCGACCAAGAAGCTTCCAGCGGGCCACCGGTCGAGTTCCAAAAGTAGAACGTTTACCAGGCGCTTCAGCTCCCCAATGTCAGTGCTGTCGTCTCGCCTTTTCGCCAATGCGTCAAATTCATCAATGAACAGGACGCATTCTGTTTTTGATGCGTAATCAAGTGCTGCCCTCAGGTTGCGCCCAGTCCGCCCCAAGTAGCTCGACATCACTGACGCCAAGTCCACGACGAGAAGCGGTTGTTTCATTTGCTCGGCGATGTACGCAGCAGTCATGGATTTGCCTACGCCGGGAGGACCGCTCAAGAGGACGCTGCGAGACGGCTGCAGTCCTACCTCCATAAGCCGCTCACGCAGCGGGCGCTCAGCAACGATCCTGTCGACTTGTGCCCTGCAGAACTCGTCGAGCACAGGCCCAGAGACGGCAGGTGGCCCACCCAAGCGGAGCAACGTTTGGTTGGTATCTGGGTCTCTCGGCAAGTCGGCGACGGCCGGCGGCTCCCAGTCATCGGTAGGTGCCGCGCCTCCTCGAAGGGGAGAGCGCTCGGGCGAAGCCGTGAGCAAAGCTCTCAGCTCTGCCCGGAGAGCAACTGCATGACCGGACGCTGTGGGCGGCCTGCGCATCCACCGTCGGCACAGTTCTTGCGCAGCTCGTTCGTCCGCCTTCAGGGCAGCCGACATCAGCTCAAGCAGTGCGTGCTCGGTGTTACTCAGACCTGACCAGCTGCCATCCTCCGGCTTACTCATGCTGGGCAGGTTACCAACTGGTTTGGTCCCCTGACCAGGCCACATCCGTCAACTGGTACATGATGTTCACCCGTAGTGCGTAGGTGAACCACACGAAGTGCTGATCAGCGCGTCCAGCACGCTCTCACCTCGAATGTTGAGTCAGCCTTGACTTTGCCCACCAGGGGAACGCCTCCCTCGCCACTGAGAGAAACCCCGAACTTGACCTCCAACTCGTTCGGGGCGGCGTCAGCGAAGCGCTCCCGCACTGCTGCTGAGACGTCTTCGCAGGTCTGGACGATGGCATCACCCACCTGGCGCAGATTGGTCAGTGCCTGCTCGGGCGTCCCGCGCCCCCGCAGAATTTTTGTCTGATCGATGCTTTCCATAGCAAGGGGAGTGACTTCAATCAGGAACACAGAGTCGCTACCATCGATTTTGACCGCTTTGTACATATCTTCCCCCAGTGTGGCTGATTCACTTACAGACTGATGATCTCGCACGCTTGGGCCCTTGCAGAGGGGTTGCATCAAATCAGTTCGTAAGTTCGGCTGGTTCCCGCGCTTTGGTCTGCGTGTGGCTGCAGTGAGCGCCCACTTCCCGGCTAGGGCTAGGAAGCGCACCCGCAGCGGCGCGGTTCAGCGCTCAGTCTGGGCGTCGGGGGAGCCGCCCGGTGGGTCTAAGTGCGTAACAACACGCCCACGACACGTACGAGCAACCGGGGACGCCTGCGGACTGCCAGTAGAGGTGAGAGGGCTGTCCACTTAAGACATGGCCCTTACCCAAGTCGCGTCGGGGCGGAGAGGGCAGCCCGAAAAGGAGACGGACGCCGCCCTTCCGGGCTGACCGTGGGCCATGCGCGGGCTTGGGCCTAGCGCATTGAGGCTTGTGCAGGTTATAGGAGCAGGTCAGCGCCGTGTGTAGGCGGGTGGGGTGGCACGGTAGTAAAAGCCGTCACGGCGCCGACTCGGTGCAGCTCACTCTGGTGCGTTGGGGTCTGGCCACGCGCACGCTGCTGACTGCGGCCCGCGCGGCGGGCCGCAGGCGCGTCACGTTAGGGGAGCGACGTCCTGAATCTCCGAGCCGACAAGGTCCCTACCGCACAGCGCACGGTGGTAGCGGAGGTGGGCTTCGCTGATGTGGTGAGCAGGGTGCCGGCGCAGCGCGCCGATGCTGCTGTCGTCGGCAGTCAGACGAACGATGCCGTGGGCGTCGATGTAGATCGCTAGTGCGTCGAACTGGACGTGATGGTTGGGACAGAGCACGAGCAGGTTCGGCAATTCGTCGGGGCCGTCGTGCGGGCGACCGAGCCCTCGAATGTGAGCCCCCTGGCTATAGGTGCCGAAGCGTGTCGCCAGTTGCAGGCCGCATGCCTGGCAACGATCGGCGTGCAAGCTCTTTACCTTTCGGACGAGTCGGGTGTCGCGGACGATGCGTGAACCGGTGAAGTCGCGTCGCTCAGTGGCATTGGTGGCCTCGTCCCCTTGCTCGCCTCCGTCTGGCGCGCCGATGCCGCTCGCGCTCTCGAAGCCGGCCAACCCGAGGCGCTCCATCAGCGCATGCTGATCGACGTCAGCAAGGTAGGTCTCCCGGAGGACGGCGACTGCCTGAGACCGTACAAAGGGGTCATCCAGCAGCCCTGCGGCCTGTTCGGTCATCCCGGCTTCGGGGGCCAATCGGTCGAAGGTTGCGGCTTGGGTCTTGGCCGCCTGCTCGGCGGCGATCCCGCGCACCTCCCACAGTCGACTCGTGTGGAGGTGCCAGAACGGATACTCAGGAGACACGGACGAATCGGGGTGTCCGAACTCGGCCATGAGCCCGCTCACCTCGTCACGGAACTCTCCCCAGCGAGCCAGGCGGGACTTTCCTGTGGCGACTCGCGCGATGCCCCACAGCAAGGACAACGGCTTGTGCCGGCTCCGTCGACCGTTGACCTGGTGGACCTTCAGGGTCCGCAGTCCGTGCATCAGAGCGCTCGGGGTCAGCTCCTTCGAAGCCTCGATGCGGTTCGGTGAACTAGAGATCGAAGCACGGGACTGACGAGGCACCGGGAACAGCCCCAACGACTCATGACTATCGACGCTTGCCTCTGGTTCGTTCCTCTCGTCTCTTTCGGATTCAACTGGACGATGGCGCACTTCGGGGAGCACGGCATGCCCATGCTCAACCCAGCGACGCCATGACCGTGGTGCGCGTGCAAGCGCTGCCGCGGTCGAATGAGATCGATCCCCCCGCGCCTCGATCCACGACCAGTCGACCCCACCGCCATCTTCCTTCAGGTCCAGGACAGCCAGTTCGTAACGGTAGTTCCGGAAGGGGCGGCCCTGCGTCTCCTGATCGATCTGCTCAGCCCTCTCGATGACTGCCACGCCGCAGAACTGGACGTAACCCTTCGGGGTCTTGTTCCGCGGCACCGCAGCAAAAACCAGCAGCGGTGCGGCCAGGGCGCGTTGTTCCGGTGTGGCGCCCTGATGGTGCGTCATCGTCTCAAGAAGGACAGCATTGCCGTCCGTGCGACCCACCGGGACTGTGTGGTCCACCCTGTGGTCGCCGTAGTAGCGCACACGTCCGTTGTCCAGGTCGAACACGTCGTGCCACGGGGTCTCAGACGTACCGGCCTTCCAAGGGCTGGACCGGATCAGGATGGCCGGACGACGGCGCCCGTCTACTGCCATGATCTTGGCGATGGGATTGATGCCCTTGCTCAACTGCATCCGCGGGAGACTTTGCGAGGCAGTGACGTGATGGATGTTCGGGTACCCATCGATGAGAACGGGCTCGGGGTCTCTCTTCCGAGCAGATCGCAGGACCTCGCCGACGCGCAATTGGTTCCCCACCGAGCTTCCCCCTGCACTGCATCCGACTCCGGATCACTGATCCTGCCAGGTGACTCGGACACAGGGTTGCTCTCCAAGATCCTCGACAGGGACAAGCGTGCAGCTGCCGGACTGCGGGCGGGGGGGGACTGCAGCGGTGGGTGCCTCGCTACAGATTCATCACGTTCTGCCAGTCCACGCGGGTGGTAAGGACGACGAAGGGAATCTGATCACGCTCTGCAATCAGTGCCGAGGAGGGCGCCACGCCCTCATGGGCGGCGTTCCCAAGGGTGAGTCGTTCGACCCGGAGTACGGGGCAGACCTGCAGGACTTCTAGCACTCCACACGATTCCGGCCGAGTCGCGAGAGACTCGCGTAGCACAGGGCTGTCAGCGGTCACAGGTACGCTCGCACAGCGGCTGTACTGCAAAGTGCAGCTGCGGAGACCGCCACCCTGATGCTCTGGAGATCACGTGCAGCCAACCAAGATCGTCGACTTGTTCGCCGGACCTGGTGGCGTGGACGTGGCTGCTGAGAGATTGGGAGTACCCACGGTCGGCATCGAATGGGATGCCGACGCTTGCGAGACTCGGCGGGCTGCTGGCTTGGGCACGATTCAGGGCGACGTGAGGCAGTACGGTCCGGCCGGCTTCCCGGACGCAGACGTACTGGCCGGCGGCCCGCCCTGCCAAACCTTTACGGTCGCAGGCAGTGGCGCGGGCCGTAGGGCCCTTGATGACGTTCTCAAGTTCGTTGACCGCATGATCGCTCGGGTCGACCGCGCCGAGATCATCAGTGATCTCGCGAAACTGGATGACGAACGGACCGGCCTGGTGCTGGAACCTCTGCGATGGATCTTGGAAGCCATCGACGTGCAGAGGAAGCCCTTCGAGGCGATCATCCTGGAGCAGGTCCCTGCGGTGCTTCCTGTTTGGCAGGCGTACGCCCACGCCCTCCGGAATGAGGGCTACTCCGTGGACTACGGCCTCCTGCTCACGGAGGCTTACGGCGTTCCGCAGACACGGAAGAGAGCGGTATTGATCGCGCGTAGGGGGGAACACGACGTGAAATTGCCCGCCCCCACGCATCGGACCTACCGCAAGGGGGTTCCACGTGGCGCTGGCGACCCGTCGAAGGAGCCCTGGCGCACCATGAGCGACGTGATCCAGCGAGGAACACCCTTCGAGGTCATCTCGAACTACGGAACCGGCGGCGACCCCAAACTGCGGGGGCGCAGGACCTCATCTCAGCCCTCTGCCACCGTGACAGGCAAGATCCGCCGAAACCGTGTCGTCTCCCTCGACGGGGCTGAGCTGGATCGGTTCAATCACTCCGAAGCCGGACGTCTGCAGACCTTTCCCGCCGACTACCCGTGGTCCGGTCGCGACATCGGGCAGCAGATCGGGAATGCCGTCCCGCCGCGCCTGGCGATGCATGTACTGAGTGCCGCCTTCGGCTGGTCTCCTCCGAGTGAGGACATGCTGGCGAAGCTTGATTGGTGGCACCGACTGCCGGAGCAGGCCGCGACGGCGGCTGATGACGGGGTGCTGGTCCGGGTCTGACGCTTTTGCGCCCTCCTCGAAGCCCGCGGAGGAGGGTTCGTCGAACTCGGCTGGGTGCCTGCTGCCACACTTCAGCGCGTGACGATACAAGAGGGTCTGTGGTTGCCGGAGGAGCCTGCTCAGGCTGGCATGCAGGATTCGCGTGCGTTGGCTGCGAAGCACTCGCGCCGTAATTCGTACCGGACTTGGGAGTTCCCGACTCAGCCCATGAGCAGGGTGCCGCGTGAGTGGCGGATCCAGTCCGGCCTTACGCAATCGGTCCCCGAGGACCTTGCCCCGTTCGTGGAGTGGTTCTACAGCCAACCGGAGGCGCGGGAGCGCTTCCGATGGGCGCTCCGCGACTCCCTCGACGAGTTGCTCGATGGCCAGCGGACGGGGCGCTGGGCGTACCAGCACCTGACGAAGACCGAGAAGACATATCTCGGCACGGCCGTCGAGGTGAACCTCACCAAGGAGTTCGCCATCGACAACGGCGCAGACCTCGACTGGTCCATCGCCGGCCTCGATATCGACTGCAAGTTCTCCAAGGATCTCGGCGGCTGGGAGATCCCGATGGAGATGTATCTGTGCGCCGACCACGGTGAGCGGAGTGGCCGTGCCGACCATGCTGCAGTCGTCACCTGGATCGACGACGACACGAGCCGGTGGGCCGCTGGCATAGTGCGGATCACCGATGAGCGCCTGCGTTGGAAGAGAGCGCCGGGTGCAAACGGCGACCTCGTCCGTGCGTACAACCGAGACAACAAGCGCAAGCTCTCCGACGGAGCCAAGTCGGACGTGTACTGGCTTTGGGGTGGGCTCCAGACAGACCTGCCGACGAACCTGCTGCTCCACCTCGAACGCGAAGTACGAGAGCAGATTCTCTCTGCATCACTGCCGGGCCGAGCCTCGTCGGGCCAGCAGCGGGTGAATAGGCTGTTCTGCGAGGTGCAGGAACGTCTCATTGGCCGACAGGCAGTGTTGACCGTCGGACAGCAGGACGACGCGCCGAAACGGGCCCGTGACGCCCGTATAGCTCTGCGCCCCAAGGGCATCGTCGTGCTGGGGCACCAAGGATCACACCCACACGTCGCCCGCGCGCTTGGGCTGCTGGCACCGACCAAGGGGGAGTGGATCTCCACCCGCCTCGTTCCTGTTTCATCTGACGATGAGCGGCCGAAGTTTTCATTGGATGGCCAGTTCTGGGCGCGCCCTCGCGGGGAGGAGCTGTTGGCCTCTCCCGTTCCAGCGCCCGACCTTCCTGATAAGCGAAGGATTGATGGGCAGATCCCTTGACCTGGCCCTCGTCCCCCAGGTGGCCCCCAGCGGAGGGTGGCGCACGAAACACCGCAGGTCGTAGGCGGTGAACCGAGCCCGCTGTAAATCTGCCGGCTCAGCCTACCCAGGTTCGAACCCTGGCGCCGCCACAAGCAAGGCCCCCGTTCTTCGAACGGGGGCCTTCTTCGTGGCGTGGGTCAGTTGCCCGCGATGTCCTTCACCGCGACCGTCAACGGCACGTTGCCCGAGATCAGTTCCAGGGTCAGGCCCGCCGTGGCCGGGGTGTCGAGGAGTTCGACCAGGGCCGCCGCCACGTCGTCGCGGGGGACCGGGCCGCGGCCCGTTGAGGCGGCCAGGAGGACCTGGCCGGTGCCGGCGTCGTTGGTGAGCATCCCGGGGCGCAGGATCGTCCAGTCCAGGCCGGAGCGGGAGCGTACGTCCGCGTCCGCCTCGCCCTTGGCCCGCAGATACACGTCGAACACCTCGTCCCCGGCGTGGTCCGGGTCCGCGCCCATGGACGAGACCACGACGTAACGCCGCACCCCCGCCCGCTCCGCCGCGTCCGCGAAGAGCACGGCCGCGCCCCGGTCCACGGTGTCCTTGCGGGCCGTGCCGCTGTTGGGGCCCGCACCGGCCGCGAAGACCGCCGCGTCGGCGCCCCGCAGTGCCTCGGCGACCTCGTCGACCGTGGCCGATTCCAGATCCAGCACCACGGGCTCGGCGCCCACCGCTCTGAGGTCGTCGCTCTGTCCGGGGTTGCGGATGATGCCGGCCGCCTCATCCCCGCGCGCGGCGAGCAACCGCTCCAGCCGCAGCGCGATCTGACCATGTCCACCTGCGATGACAATGCGCATACGACCGACGGTACGCCGGAGCGCGCCGTGACGCTCACGGCCCGCCGGTGGATTCCGGCCGTCCCTGGCGGGGAAGACCGGGCCCGCCGCCCGCCTCCGAGTCGCAGTACTCGCGCACCGCGCTGGTCCGGGCCACGACCCGCCCCCGGTGCACCACGATCCGGCTGTACGCCAGCGACAGCGCCCCGGCCAGCCCTTCCCCGCGTACGGCGAGCAGCTCGGCCGGGAAGCCCGCCTCGACGCGGACCTCGGGGAGCCCCATGACGTGCCGGGCCTCGGCGGACACCGCCGCGTAGGCGTGCTCGGGGCGCAGGCCGCCCTGCGAGGCCAGCAGGAACGCCGCCTCCAGCGGGTCGCCGCGCCCCACCGGGTTGGCCGGATCGCGCAGGGCCCCGCTGCCCGCGGCGACCCGCACCCCGGCCTCCCGGAGCAGCCGTACGGGGGCGGCGCCCCGGTGTTCCGTACCGCAGCAGCCGCCCTGGGGGAGGCAGGTGACGCTCACCCCGGCGGCCGCGAGCTGCCCGGCCGCCCGGGCGGCGACGTCGGCGGGGAGGCGGGCGAGACCGGCGCAGGGGCCGATGGTGACCTCCTGGCGCAGGCCGCCCGCCAGCGCGGCGAACCGGGCGAGCCGGGCGGGGTCGTCGCCGTCCAGGTGCAGGTCCACGGGGCAGCCGTGCTCGGCGGCGACCTCCAGGACGGCCTCCACGTATCCCGCCGGGTCCGGGTCGAGGTCCGGCCGGCCGCCGACCGCCCCGGCGCCCATCTTCACCGCGTCGCGGAGCATCGCCAGGTTGCCCGCCCCGGCCACGCCGGTGAGCAGCCGGGGGACGGCGACCGGGGTCAGGTCGGCCAGGCCGCGCAGCGAGCGCCGGGCCTGGAGGACCGCTTCGAGCGCCGCCAGGCCCTGGGGGCCGCCGATCCGCACGTGCGAGCGCAGGGCCGTCGCGCCGTGGCCGAGCTGGAGCAGCGCGGCCTCCGTGGCGCGGCGCCGGACGTCCTCGGGCCGCTCGGACGCGGGCCCGGAGCCGTCCGCGGTGAGGGCGGTGTCGCTGTGGGCGTGCGGCTCGGCGGGCGCGGGGAGCAGGAGGTGGCCGCGCAGGTCGAGGCGGGCGCCGGGGGCGGCGGTGAGGCTGCCCGCGGTCCCGACGGCCTCGATGCGGCCGCCGCAGACGCGTACGTCCACGACGCGGCCGTCGGCGAGGCGGGCGCCGCAGAGCGTCAGGGCGGAGGTCTCCGGGCCGCCGGTGGTGTCGGCCGCGTGGTCGTCGGGCCGCCGCGGCTGGCTGTCGGACATCGTGCTCCAGGGAAGGGGTCAAGATCACGCAGAGTGAGTAGAGCCTAGAGGTGGGCGCGGCCCGGTCGGAGGAGGAGCGCAATAGTCGTACCGGTGCGGCCTTGCTGATCAGCGGTGTGAGGGCGCCCCGAGCGGGGTACGCGACCAGGTCGGGCGGGCACCGGGAAACGGATTTGGGCGATCGGCGACCGAGCGTGTAATGTCTTCATCGCTCGCCCCAATAGCTCAGTCGGTAGAGCGTCTCCATGGTAAGGAGAAGGTCTGCGGTTCGATTCCGCATTGGGGCTCTGGTGATCGGAAACCCCGCTTCGGCGGGGGGCCCAGTCATCAAAGCGGTGTAGCTCAGTCGGTAGAGCAAGCGGCTCATAATCGCTGTGTCACCGGTTCAAGTCCGGTCACCGCTACTAAAAGTAGCCGATTGTGGGGTCGGTCCTTCGATCGGCTACTCTTTTTTGCGTTCATCCGTCCATCGTCCGTCCAAGGAGCACTCACGTGGCTGCCACCGACGTCCGCCCGAAGATCACGCTGGCCTGCGTGGAGTGCAAGGAGCGGAACTACATCACCAAGAAGAACCGGCGTAACAACCCGGACCGTCTTGAGATGAAGAAGCACTGCCCGCGCTGCAACTCGCACACCGCGCACCGCGAAACGCGCTGAATCAGGCTCGTACACGAGGCCGTCCCCTTCGGGGGGCGGCCTCGTGTCGTTGTGCGGCGGGTTTGGCGTTGAATGGGGCCGGACGCCGTCACAGGCCGGCCCAGTCGTTCTTTCATCAGGAGGTTGCGAGTTCATGGCGCTCGACCAGTCCTTCGTGGGACGGACCTATCCGCCCACCGCGCCGTACGAGGTCGGACGGGAGAAGATCCGCGAGTTCGCCGAGGCCGTGGGCGACGCCCACCCCGCGTACACCGACCCCGAGGCCGCCAAGGCCCTCGGCCACGCCGATGTGATCGCGCCGCCGACCTTCGTGTTCTCGATCACCTTCAAGGCCGCCGGCCAGGTCATCGAGGACCCCCAGCTCGGCCTGGACTACAGCCGGGTCGTGCACGGCGACCAGAAGTTCGTCTACGTCCGCCCCGTGCGCGCCGGTGACCGGCTGTCGGTCGTCTCGACCATCGAGGCCGTGAAGTCGATGGCGGGCAACGACATCCTGGACGTCCGCGGGGACGTCCACGACGAGTCCGGTGAGCTGGTCGTGACCGCCTGGACGAAGCTGGTGGCGCGCGCCGCCGAGGAGGCGTGATGACGGCGAAGGTGAGTTACGAGTCCGTCGAGGTCGGTACGGAGCTGCCGGCGCGGTCGTTCCCGGTCACCCGGGCGACGCTCGTGCAGTACGCGGGTGCCTCGGGCGACTTCAACCCGATCCACTGGAACGAGCGCTTCGCGCGCGAGGTCGGGCTGCCCGATGTGATCGCGCACGGCATGTTCACGATGGCCGAGGCGATCCGCGTGGTCACGGACTGGACCGGCGACCCGGGCGCGGTGGTGGAGTACGGGGTGCGCTTCACCAAGCCCGTCGTGGTCCCCGACGACGACAAGGGTGCGCAGATCGAGGTCAGCGGCAAGGTGGGCGCCCTGCTGGACGACCGGCGGGTGCGCGTCGACCTGACGGTCATGAGCGACGGCAAGAAGGTCCTGGGCATGTCCCGGGCCGTGGTGCAGCTCGCCTGACGGCGAGGGGCGGCGCGACGCCACGTAAGGGGCACGGTCCAAGGGGCCGTGCCCCTTACGCGTACCCCCGTTCGCAACTCCACCTGACATCCCGCTTGACGAAGTTAGTGATTGAGTACTAACTTATGGGCATGGCAAGGATGAGTGCAGATGAGCGACGCGAGAGCGTCATCCGCGCGGCGATCACCGAGTTCGCCCGCGGCGGGTACAGCGCGACCTCCACCGCGGTGATCGCCCAGCGGGTGGGCGTCTCGCAGCCGTACCTCTTCCGTCTCTTCCCCAACAAGGAAGCGATGTTCCTCGCGGCGGCCGAGCGCTGCCTCGAAGAGACCCGGCGGGTCTTCGCCGAGGCGGCCGACGGGCTGGCCGGCGAAGAGGCGCTGCACGCCATGGCCCGCGCCTACCAGCAGCTGATCGCCGACGACCCCGAGAAGCTGCTCATGCAGATGCAGATGTACGCGGCCGTCGCCGCCGCCGAAGCCGCCGGGGACCACGAGTTCGGCGAGTCGGTGCGGGCCGGCTGGCTGGAGCTCTTCGACTCCGTCAACCTCGCGCTCGGCGCCGAGGTCAACGAGGCCACCCAGTTCCTCGCGTACGGCATGCTCGCCAACACGCTGACCTCGCTCGGCTTCCCGGCCGGACACCGGATCTGGTCCGGTTTCTACGCCTCCGCCCAGCCGGTCTCCTGAACGTGTTCGACCCCGGGTTCCGCCCGGTTTTCTGCCCGGAAAAGTTAGTCATCAATAACTAACCCTCAGGGGGAGCAGTGAACCAGCAATCGAAGGGCCGCGCGGGAGCGGCCTGGGCCCTCGTCATCACCAGCGTCGCCGGCTTCATGGCGGCTCTCGACAACCTCGTCGTCACCACCGCCCTGCCGTCCATCCGCGAAAGCCTCGGCGGAGAGATGGAGGAGCTGGAGTGGACGGTCAACGCCTACACGCTCACCTTCGCCGTCCTGCTGATGTTCGGCGCCGCCCTCGGTGACCGCTTCGGCCGCCGCCGGCTCTTCCTCACCGGCCTCACCATCTTCACCGGCGCCTCCGCCGCGGCCGCCCTCTCGCCCGGCATCAACGAACTCATCGCCTTCCGCGCCGTCCAGGGCGTCGGCGCCGCGATCATGATGCCGCTCACGCTCACCCTGCTCACCGCCGCCGTGGAACCCGCCCGACGGGGCATGGCGCTCGGCATCTTCAGCGCCGCGACCGGCCTCGCCGTGGCCAGCGGACCTCTGATCGGCGGCAGCCTCACCGAGCACATCTCCTGGCAGTGGATCTTCTGGCTCAACGTCCCGATCGGCCTGCTCCTGCTGCCGCTCGCCCGCTTCCGCCTCGCCGAGTCGCACGCCCCCGGCGCCCGGCTCGACGTCCCCGGCACCCTCCTCGTCAGCGGCGGTCTCTTCGGCATCGTCTACGGCCTCGTCAACGCCAACGCCGACGGCTGGACCAGCCCGACCGTCCTGACCTCCCTCGTCGCCGGCGTCGTGCTCATCGGCGCCTTCATCCGCCACGGCTTCCGGGGCCGCAAGCCCATGCTCCCCATGCAGCTCTTCCGGGACCGCGGCTTCTTCGGGATCAACATCGCCAGCATGCTGATGTACCTCGGGATGTTCGGCGCGATCTTCCTGCTCAGCCAGTACCTCCAGGGCGTCCTGGGCTACTCGCCGACCGAGGCCGGGCTGCGGATGCTGCCCTGGACCGGCATGCCGATGCTCGTAGCCCCCATCGCCGGGATGCTCTCCGACCGGTTCGGCGGCCGCCCGGTGGTCGTGACCGGGCTCGCCCTCCAGGCGGTCGGCCTCGCCCTCTTCGCCCTCGCCATCGCCCCGGACGCCTCCTACGTCTCGCAGCTGCCCGCCCTGATCATCGGCGGCATCGGAATGGCCCTGTACTTCGCGCCGGCCGCCAGCCTGGTGATGTCCAGCGTCCGCCCCGGTGACCAGGGCATCGCGTCCGGCGCCAACAACGCCCTCCGCGAGGTCGGCGGCGCCCTCGGGGTCGCCGTGCTCACCACCGTCTTCGCCTCGCAGGGCGGCCTGGAGTCCGCGCAGTCCTTCACCGACGGCACCGTGCCCGCCGTCTGGATCGGCTCCGGAGTCGTCGCCCTGGCCGCGCTCGTCGCCCTGATGATCCCCGGCCGCCGCGCCGCCGGTGAGCAGGAGGCCGCCGGGGAGACGGCCGAGACCCCGGCCCACGCCGAGGAGCAGGTCTCCGTACCCGCCTGACGCACCCCGCACCCGCCACACGGTCCGTGGCCCCGCCCAGACGGCGGGGCCACGGACCGTACCCTTGTCCCCGTGCAGGAACTCCACGACGCGCCCCTCGCCCCCCTGACCACCTTCCGGCTCGGCGGCCCCGCCACCCGGCTCCTCACGGCCACCACGGACACCGAGGTGATCGAAGCCGTGCGCGAGGCCGACGACAGCGGCACCCCGCTCCTGATCATCGGCGGCGGCAGCAACCTGGTCATCGGCGACAAGGGCTTCGAGGGCACCGCCCTGCGGATCGCCACCAAGGGCTTCGTCCTCGACGGCGGCTCCCTGGAACTGGCCGCGGGCGAGGTCTGGACCGACGCCGTCACCCGCACCGTGGAGGCCGGTCTCGCGGGCCTCGAATGCCTGGCCGGCATCCCCGGCTCGGCGGGTGCGACGCCCATCCAGAACGTCGGGGCGTACGGACAGGAGGTGTCCGCCACCATCACGGAGGTCGTCGCCTACGACCGGCGCACCCGGGAAACGGTCGTCCTGCCCAACTCCGAGTGCGCGTTCTCCTACCGGCACAGCCGCTTCAAGGCCGAACCCGACCGGTACGTGGTGCTGCGCGTCCGCTTCGGCCTGGAGGAGTCCGGCGGGCTCTCGGCGCCCCTGAAGTACCCGGAGACCGCGCGGGCCATGGGCGTCCAGGAGGGGGAGCGCGTTCCCACCGCCGAGGCCCGTGAAACGGTGCTCCGGCTGCGCGCCGGCAAGGGCATGGTGCTGGACCCCGAGGACCACGACACCTGGTCGGCCGGGTCCTTCTTCACCAACCCGATCCTGGAACAGGCCGAGTTCGACGCGTTCCTCGCCCGGGTCGCCGACCGGCTCGGCCCCGAGGTGGCGCCCCCCGCCTTCCCCGCCGGTGACGGGCGCACCAAGACCTCCGCCGCCTGGCTCATCGACCGGGCCGGCTTCACCAAGGGCTACGGCACCGGACCCGCCCGCATCTCCACCAAGCACACGCTGGCCCTCACCAACCGGGGCGCGGCGACCACGGAGGACCTGCTCGCCCTGGCGCGCGAGGTCGTGGCCGGGGTGCACGCGGCCTTCGGCGTCACCCTGGTCAACGAACCGGTGACGGTGGGCGTCAGCCTGTAGAGCGCCCGGGCCCCGTGCCCCGGGTGCTCCACGCCTTCAGTACGCGACGCCCACGCCCTGCTTCACCGTCGCCGCGTCGCCGATCAGCGCCAGCATCGCGTGGGCCACGTCGGCCCGGGAGATGGACCGGCCGCTGCGCGGGTTGCCGCCGACGACCGTGCGGTAGGTGCCCGTCAGGGGCCCGTTCGTCAGCTTGGGCGGCCGCACCGACGTCCAGTCCGTGGCCGAGGCCGCCAGCGCCGCCTCCATCGCGGTGAGATCCGCGTACACCTCCTTGAGGACCGCGCCGATCATCGAGAGCATCATCCGATCGAGCAGCGGCTCGTCGGCGGGCGTGGGGGCGACCGGGGCGGCGCTGACCACCAGCAGCCGCCGGGTGCCCTCCACCTCCATGGCCGTCAGCACGGCGCGGGTCAGCCGCTCGGCGATCCCGTCGGCCTTCCGGCCTCTGGACCCGAGGCCGGAGAGGACCGCGTCCCGGCCCGCCACCGCCTCCCGCAGCGCCTCCGGGTCGTCCACCCGGGCAGCCGTGTGCACCGTGATGTCCGAGAGCGGGACCGCGAGCCGGGCGGGATCGCGCACCACCGCCGTCACCTCGTGCCCCGCCGCCACCGCCTGGCGGACGATCTCCTGCCCGATACCGCCGGTCGCACCAAAAACCGTGAGCTTCATGGCACACCCCTTCGAGGTGGGTAAGTGTTCACTCACCTCTAGAGTGGGTGGGTAATCACTCACCCGTCAAGTCTTATCGGAGTGCTCATGGAGCAGAAGCCGGCCCGCGTCCGCCTCGTCGACGCCGCCCACGAGCTCATGCTCACCAAGGGCCTGGCCCGGACCACCACCAAGGAGATCGCCAAGGCCGCCGGCTGCTCGGAGGCCGCGCTCTACAAGAACTTCCTCAGCAAGGAGGAGCTGTTCGTGGTGGTCCTCAAGGAACGGCTGCCCAAGATCGATCTGCGCGAGCTCATCGCCGATCCGGGCGCGGGGGAGCGGTCGGTCGAGGAGAACCTCACCGACATCGCCCGGCAGGCCGCTCTGTTCTACGAGCAGAGCTTCCCGATCGCCGCCTCCCTGTACGCCGAACCGAGGCTCAAGGAGCGCCACGACGCGGCCATGCGCGAGCTCGGCACCGGCCCCCACCTGCCCATCCGCGGCGTCGACACGTATCTGCGGGCCGAACAGACCGCCGGCCGCGTCCGCCCCGACGCCGACACCTACGCGGCCGCCGCACTGCTCCTCGGCGCCTGCGCCCAGCGCGCCTTCGCCTACGACGCCACGGACGACGGCGAACCGCCCCAGCCGCTGGACGACTTCGCCGCGTCCCTCGCCCGCACCCTGCTCAACGGCCTCGCGGGCTGAGGCTCAGGCCGCAGGACCCGCCAGCCACGCGTCGACCCCCGCCAGCAGCTCCGCCCGCACCGGCTCCGGCGCCGTCGAACCGCGCACCGACTGGCGGGCCAGCTCGGCCAGCTCCTCGTCGGTGAACGCGTGGTGGCGGCGCACCAGGTCGTACTGCGCGGCCAGCCGGGAGCCGAAGAGCAGCGGGTCGTCCGCGCCGAGGGCCATCGGCACCCCCGCGTCGAACAGAGTGCGCAGGGGGACATCGGCGGGCTTCTCGTAGACGCCGAGCGCCACGTTGGACGCGGGGCACACCTCGCAGGTCACCCCCGCCTCCGCGAGCCGGCGCAGCAGCCGGGGGTCCTCGGCGGAGCGCACCCCGTGCCCCACACGGGCCGCGTCGAGGTCGTCCAGGCAGTCCCGGACGCTGGACGGGCCGGACAGCTCGCCGCCGTGCGGGGCGGCCAGCAGACCGCCCTCCCGGGCGATGGCGAAGGCCCGGTCGAAGTCGCGGGCCATCCCGCGCCGTTCGTCGTTGGAGAGGCCGAAGCCGACGACGCCCCGGTCCGCGTACCGCACGGCGAGCCGGGCGAGGGTCCGCGCGTCCAGCGGGTGTTTCATCCGGTTCGCCGCGATGACCACCCGGATCGGCAGCCCGGTCTCGCGCGAGGCGGCGTCCACCGCGTCCAGGATGATCTCGATCGCCGGGATCAGGCCGCCGAGCAGGGGTGCGTACGAGGTGGGGTCGACCTGGATCTCCAGCCAGCCGGAGCCGTCCGCCACGTCCTCCTGGGCGGTCTCGCGCACCAGGCGCTGGATGTCCTCGGGGGCCCGCAGGCAGGACCGGGCGATGTCGTACAGCCGCTGGAAGCGGAACCAGCCCCGCTCGTCCGTGGCGCGCAGCTTGGGCGGCTCGCCGCCGGTCAGGGCCTCGGGCAGCCGCACCCCGTACTTGTCGGCGAGCTCCAGCAGCGTCGTGGGCCGCATCGACCCGGTGAAGTGCAGGTGCAGGTGGGCCTTGGGCAGCAGCCGTACATCACGTTCCATTGCAAGATCCTGCCGCACGGAGGGGGCGGCGCGGTAGCCGCTTTCTCCATCGAGTGCCCTCTCGAACGCGAAAGCGACCCCCGGTTCGGACATCGGGGGCCGCTTTTACGGGAAGGGGGAGGCGCTTACGCCTTCGCCTCGCCCAGCAGCTTTTGGAGCCGCGAGACGCCCTCGACCAGGTCGTCGTCGCCCAGCGCGTACGACAGGCGCAGGTAGCCCGGCGTGCCGAACGCCTCGCCCGGGACGACCGCCACCTCGGCCTCGTCCAGGATCAGCGCGGCCAGCTCCACCGAGGTCTGCGGGCGCTTGCCGCGGATCTCCTTGCCGAGCAGGTCCTTGACCGAGGGGTACGCGTAGAACGCGCCCTCGGGCTCCGGGCAGAACACGCCGTCGATGTCGTTGAGCATCTTCACGATGGTCCGGCGGCGCCGGTCGAAGGCGGTGCGCATCTCGGCGACCGCGTCCAGGTCCCCGGAGACGGCGGCCAGCGCGGCGGCCTGCGAGACGTTGGCGACGTTGGACGTGGCGTGCGACTGGAGGTTCGTCGCGGCCTTCACGACGTCCTTGGGGCCGATGATCCACCCGACCCGCCAGCCGGTCATCGCGTACGTCTTGGCGACGCCGTTGACCACGATGCACTTGTCGCGCAGCTCCGGCACGACCGCCGGGAGCGAGGTGAACTTCGCGTCCCCGTAGACCAGGTGCTCGTAGATCTCGTCGGTCATCACCCAGAGGCCGTGCTCGACGGCCCAGCGGCCGATCGCCTCGGTGTCGGCCTCGCTGTAGACCGCGCCGGTCGGGTTCGACGGGGAGACGAACAGGACGACCTTCGTACGCTCGGTACGGGCCGCCTCCAGCTGCTCCACGGAGACCCGGTAACCGGTGGTCTCGTCGGCCACGACCTCCACCGGGACGCCGCCGGCCAGCCGGATCGACTCGGGGTAGGTGGTCCAGTACGGGGCCGGGACGATGACCTCGTCGCCCGGGTCGAGGATCGCGGCGAACGCCTCGTAGATCGCCTGCTTGCCGCCGTTGGTCACCAGGATCTGGGACGCGTCGACCTCGTAACCGGAGTCGCGCAGCGTCTTCTCCGCGATGGCGGCCTTGAGCTCGGGGAGCCCGCCCGCCGGGGTGTAGCGGTGGTACTTCGGGGTGCGGCACGCCTCGACGGCGGCGTCCACGATGTAGCCGGGGGTCGGGAAGTCGGGCTCGCCCGCACCGAAGCCGATCACCGGGCGGCCGGCGGCCTTGAGGGCCTTGGCCTTGGCGTCGACGGCGAGGGTGGCGGACTCGGAGATGGCACCGATGCGGGCGGAGACCCGGCTCTCGGACGGAGAAGTAGCAGCGCTCATGCCCCCATGCTCGCAGACCGTTTTCCGCGTCGGCACAGGGGTTTCAGGGACCGGACAGCACTCGGACAGCATGCGGACACGAAGCGACCAGGAGCGATCAGCAGCTTTCTGTTCGACGCCGGGCCGCTGAGCACGTACACTCTCCTGTCGTTGGCCTTCACCAGCCGCACCGTTCCTGCACTCGGGTCATCCGGGAACATGCGGTAGGTTGGTGGAATCCACAAAGGGTCGTAGCTCAATTGGTAGAGCACTGGTCTCCAAAACCAGCGGTTGGGGGTTCAAGTCCCTCCGGCCCTGCTACACACTCCTTCGCCAGGATGTGTGCGCATGTACGTACTTCAATGCACCGCCGTGCGGCTCCACCGGGCGCGGCACGGCCACGACCCGGAATCAGGTGAGAAGCGTGACGGACGCCGTGGGCTCCATCGACAAGCCTGATGCCGAGGACGAGGCCCCCGAGTCGAAGAAGAAGACCCGGAAGGGCGGCAAGCGCGGCAAGAAGGGCCCTCTGGGCCGTCTCGCGCTCTTCTACCGCCAGATCGTCGCGGAGCTCCGCAAGGTCGTCTGGCCGACGCGCAACCAGCTGACGACGTACACCACTGTGGTGATTGCGTTCGTCGTCGTCATGATCGGCCTCGTAACCGTGATTGACTTCGGTTTCGCGCGGGTCATCAAGTACGTCTTCGGCTGATCCACGCGAAGGGCGCCTGATGGGCGCCCCTTTCGCATGTTCCACCCATCTGTATCCAGGAAGAAGCCACCGTGTCTGACCCGAACCTGAACGACGCCGTCGAGCCGACGGCGGGCGCCTTCGAGTCCGCCGAGGACGAGCTCGACATCGTCGAGGCGGCGGACGCCGAGGAGTCGGACCAGGCCGAAGCCGCCGACGCCGACGAGGCCGGCGACGAGGCGTCCGAGGACACCGCCGAGGAGACCGCGGACGCGGCCGACGAGGAGGAGGCCGAGCCGGCCGAGCCCGTCGACCCCGTCACGGCCCTGCGCGAAGAGCTCCGCGGGCTGCCGGGCGAGTGGTACGTCATCCACACGTACGCCGGTTACGAGAAGCGTGTGAAGGCCAACCTGGAGCAGCGCGCCGTCTCGCTGAACGTGGAGGAGTTCATCTATCAGGCCGAGGTGCCTGAGGAGGAAATCGTCCAGATCAAGAACGGCGAGCGCAAGAACGTCCGTCAGAACAAGCTCCCGGGCTACGTCCTGGTGCGCATGGACCTGACGAACGAGTCCTGGGGCGTCGTCCGCAACACCCCCGGTGTCACCGGCTTCGTGGGCAACGCCTACGACCCGTACCCGCTGACGCTGGACGAGATCGTCAAGATGCTCGCTCCGGAGGCCGAGGAGAAGGCCGCCCGCGAGGCCGCCGAGGCCGAGGGCAAGCCGGCTCCGGCCCGCAAGGTCACCGTCGAGGTCCTCGACTTCGAGGTCGGCGACTCGGTCACCGTCACCGACGGCCCGTTCGCGACGCTGCAGGCGACGATCAACGAGATCAACGCCGACTCGAAGAAGGTCAAGGGCCTGGTCGAGATCTTCGGTCGCGAGACCCCGGTCGAGCTGAGCTTCGACCAGATCCAGAAGAACTGAGCTTTCCGCCCGCTTCTGGACACATGCCTACCGAGCAGGTCAGACAGGCTCTCGCAGCCGGTCTGACCTGCTTGGTTTTTGGTCGCACGGCTATACCCGTTATCGTTGTGCGGTATGCCTGCATCCGGATGACCGGATGAAGGCGAAAACTCTCACTAGGACCCGGAGAGAGCACATGCCTCCCAAGAAGAAGAAGGTCACGGGGCTTATCAAGCTCCAGATCAACGCCGGTGCGGCCAACCCGGCCCCGCCGGTCGGCCCCGCACTGGGTCAGCACGGCGTCAACATCATGGAGTTCTGCAAGGCCTACAACGCCGCGACCGAGTCGCAGCGTGGCATGGTCGTGCCGGTGGAAATTACGGTCTACGAGGACCGCTCCTTCACCTTCATCACCAAGACTCCGCCGGCCGCCAAGCTGATCCTCAAGGCCGCGGGTGTGGAGAAGGGCTCCGGCGAGCCGCACAAGACCAAGGTCGCCAAGCTGACGGCTGCCCAGGTCCGCGAGATCGCCACGACGAAGCTCCCCGACCTGAACGCCAACGACCTCGACGCCGCGTCGAAGATCATCGCTGGCACCGCCCGTTCCATGGGCATCACGGTCGAAGGCTGATTCAGCCCCACGCCCTCAGTGGTAGGACCGGCGCTGGTCCGCACCACGACTCCACACTCTGAAAACCATCAGGAGTAGAAGTGAAGCGCAGCAAGAACCTCCGCGCTGCGGACGCCAAGATCGACCGGGAGCGCCTGTACGCCCCGCTCGAGGCCGTCCGTCTCGCCAAGGAGACCGCCACCACGAAGTTCGACGGCACCGTCGAGGTCGCCTTCCGCCTGGGTGTTGACCCGCGCAAGGCCGACCAGATGGTCCGCGGCACCGTGAACCTCCCGCACGGCACCGGCAAGACCGCCCGGGTCCTGGTCTTCGCGACCGGTGACCGTGCTGCGGCCGCGGAAGCCGCCGGCGCCGACATCGTCGGCTCCGACGAGCTCATCGACGAGGTGGCGAAGGGCCGTCTGGACTTCGACGCCGTCGTCGCGACCCCGGACCTCATGGGCAAGGTCGGCCGTCTCGGCCGCGTGCTCGGTCCGCGTGGTCTGATGCCGAACCCGAAGACCGGTACGGTCACCCCCGATGTCGTGAAGGCTGTCAACGACATCAAGGGCGGCAAGATCGAGTTCCGCGTCGACAAGCACTCGAACCTGCACTTCATCATCGGCAAGGTCTCCTTCGACGAGACCAAGCTGGTGGAGAACTACGCAGCGGCGCTGGAAGAGGTCCTCCGCCTCAAGCCGTCCGCGGCGAAGGGCCGTTACATCAAGAAGGCCGCCCTGGCGACCACGATGGGCCCCGGCATCCCGCTGGACTCCAACCGCACCCGTAACCTCCTCACCGAGGAGGACCCGGCCGCCGTCTGAGCCTCCGCGCTCGTATGACCGCCGCGTCACGTGTGACATGGGACGGGCCCCGCAACCTTTCGAGGTGCGGGGCCCGTCCTCATTCGTACGTGGACATGACTGTCGGAGCCCTGCGTTAGCGTGGGTGACCGAGAGTCGAACGAGGGGTGGGAATCACATATGTTGACCAAAACCGTACGGCGCGTGGGCCTGTCCGTCGCTGTGGCGGCGGCGCTGACCTCGGTCGCGGCCTGTGGGGGATCGGACGACGGCGGCAGCAAGGGCGGGGACAAGAACGAGAGCGCCGGCCGTGCCGTGGCGAAGGTCGACCCTATCGCCGCGCTGGTCGCCGTGCAGAAGAAGACCGGCCAGGCGCACTCGGCCCGGATCGACGGCACGACGACCATGGGCAGCGCGATGTCCGCCAAGCAGCAGGGCACCATCGACTGGTCCGACGGCATCACCGGCACGCTGAAGATCACGTCCACCGGCGGGGCCATGGCCGACAGCATGAAGCAGCTCGGCAGCGACGGCACGATGGAGGCCCGTTACCTCAAGGACGGGTACGTGGTGGACATGGGCGAGGCCATGGCCCAGCAGACCGGCGGCAAGCGCTGGATCAGCTACAGCTACGACGACATGGCCAAGCTCTCCGGCGCCGCGGGCGCCGCGATGAAGGACCAGATGCAGAACAGCACCCCGGAGCAGGGGGTGAAGTCGCTGCTGGCCTCCGGTGACGTGAAGAAGGTCGGCCAGGAGGACGTGCGCGGCGTCAGCGCCACGCACTACTCGGGCACGGTCGACGTCGCCGAGCTGACCGCCAAGAACAGCAGTCTGGACGCCGACGAGATCGCCGAGCTCAAGAAGCAGCTGGCCACGTCCGGGATCACCACCGAGAAGATCGACATCTGGGTGGACGAGAACGATCTGCTGGTGAAGAAGACCGAGCGCGGCGAGATGCAGACCGGCGAGCTCAACTCCACGGTGTTCTACAGCGACTACGGCGTGAAGGTGTCGGTCGAGGCCCCGCCGGCCGCCCAGACCGTCGACTTCACCGAGCTGATGAAGCAGCAGCAGGGAGCCGCTTCGTAACCCGGTTCCGGGACGTTCAAACCTCCCGGCAGCACCCGAAGCGGGACGGATTTGCCCGGCGCGACCCGAGTCGCGTACTCTCCTTTAGAAGCCAAAGACCGCTGGTCGTTTCTTGAATCCGTGATGGATTCGGGCAACCGAAGGCTCCGTTGATGCGGACGACCTGCGCAGGTGACTGTGGAGAGCTCCCGGACTTCGTTCGGTCGAGCTACGCCCTGGCGCCTGCGCCGGGGCGTTTCGTCTTTCCGGTCCCTTTCGAGCGGTCCTCATCACCCGGAAGGAGGCCGACGCTATGGCTAGGCCCGACAAGGCTGCAGCGGTAGCCGAGCTCGCGGACCAGTTCCGCAGCTCGAACGCCGCCGTGCTGACCGAGTACCGGGGTCTCACCGTGGCACAGCTCAAGCAGCTGCGCCGTTCGCTCGGTGAGAACGCCCAGTACGCCGTGGTGAAGAACACGCTGACCAAGATTGCGGCCAACGAGGCCGGGATCGACACGCTGGACGACCTGTTCGCAGGTCCGACGGCGGTTGCCTTCGTCACCGGTGACCCGGTGGAGTCGGCGAAGGGTCTTCGTGACTTCGCCAAGGACAACCCGAACCTGATCATCAAGGGCGGTGTCCTTGACGGCAAGGCGCTGTCCGCCGATGACATCAAGCAGCTCGCGGACCTCGAGTCCCGCGAGGTTCTGCTCGCCAAGCTGGCCGGTGCCATGAAGGGCAAGCAGACTCAGGCTGCGCAGCTCTTCCAGGCGCTGCCGTCGAAGTTCGTCCGCACCGCGGAAGCGCTTCGCGTCAAGCTGGAGGAGCAGGGCGGTGCCGGTACGCCGGCTCCCGCCGAGGCCGCCGAGTAATCACGCTCAGCGGTCCAGCGGGCCCCACGTACGCCCGCCGACATATACATCCGGCACCTGCCGAATAGTGGAAGGACGCCTGTCATGGCGAAGCTCAGCCAGGAAGACCTGCTCGCTCAGTTCGAGGAGCTCACCCTCATCGAGCTCTCCGAGTTCGTGAAGGCCTTCGAGGAGAAGTTCGACGTCACCGCCGCCGCGGCCGTCGCCGTCGCGGGCCCGGGCCAGGCCGGCCCGGCCGCCCCGGTCGAGGACGAGAAGGACGAGTTCGACGTCATCCTCACCGCCGCCGGTGACAAGAAGATCCAGGTCATCAAGGTCGTGCGTGAGCTGACCTCCCTCGGCCTGAAGGAGGCCAAGGACCTCGTGGACGGCGCCCCGAAGCCCGTCCTCGAGAAGGTCGCGAAGGACGCCGCGGACAAGGCTGCCGAGTCCCTCAAGGGCGCCGGCGCCTCCGTCGAGGTCAAGTGACCCGAGGAGTCCTCTGACTCCTCAGGACCCCCGTGTCGCGAGGCGCGGAGTCACATCGCGAAAGGCGATCACCCGTACGGGTGGTCGCCTTTCGGCGTACCGGAGGAGGGTGCCTTGCCCTTCCCGCGTTGACGAGTATGGTGATCTTCGCCGTGCGCCTCTCGCGGGGCCCGAGGGCGGCCGGGGCCGAAGGGGCCCTTGACGAACCGCACGCGGCGCGCAATTCTCAAGGCGCGTCGCCGAATCGATCCGAATCCGAGGCATGGATCGACGGCGAAGCGGGCAGTAAAGAAGGGCGCACCTCGCGCAGGGCTGGACATAGGTGTTGAGAAGAGCTGTTGAGAGCAACGTGGGTCTCTGAAAACCCCGACTGGACATCAGTGTGGCACTTGGCTACACTGACCCTTTGCGCTGCCTGTTAGCTGCCTCCTGCCCGTCACCAGGGGCATACCCATCCTGAGCATCGTGGACCGATCTTCCCTGACCTGGGATTTTCTGCCCTCATGTCCAATTTGGGACCGGTACGCGCGTAGTGAGTCCGAGCCCTCGGAAGGACCCCCTCTTGGCCGCCTCGCGCAACGCCTCGACCGCGAATACGAACAACGGCGCCAGCACCGCCCCGCTGCGCATCTCTTTTGCAAAGATCAAGGAGCCCCTCGAGGTTCCGAACCTCCTCGCGCTGCAGACCGAGAGCTTTGACTGGCTCCTCGGCAACGCCGCCTGGAAGGCTCGCGTCGAGGCTGCTCTGGACAGTGGACAAGACGTCCCCACCAAGTCCGGCCTGGAGGAGATCTTCGAGGAGATCTCTCCGATCGAGGACTTCTCCGGGTCGATGTCGCTCACGTTCCGCGACCACCGCTTCGAGCCCCCGAAGAACTCGATCGACGAGTGCAAGGAGCGCGACTTCACGTTCGCCGCCCCGCTCTTCGTCACGGCCGAGTTCACCAACAACGAGACCGGCGAGATCAAGTCCCAGACGGTCTTCATGGGCGACTTCCCGCTCATGACCAACAAGGGCACCTTCGTCATCAACGGCACCGAGCGTGTCGTGGTGTCGCAGCTGGTCCGCTCGCCGGGTGTCTACTTCGACTCCTCGATCGACAAGACGTCCGACAAGGACATCTTCTCCGCCAAGATCATCCCCTCCCGGGGTGCCTGGCTGGAGATGGAGATCGACAAGCGCGACATGGTCGGTGTCCGCATCGACCGCAAGCGCAAGCAGTCGGTCACCGTCCTCCTGAAGGCGCTCGGCTGGAGCACCGAGCAGATCCTCGAGGAGTTCGGCGAGTACGAGTCCATGCGCGCCACCCTGGAGAAGGACCACACCCAGGGCCAGGACGACGCGCTGCTCGACATCTACCGCAAGCTCCGCCCGGGCGAGCCGCCCACCCGCGAGGCCGCTCAGACGCTGCTCGAGAACCTCTACTTCAACCCGAAGCGCTACGACCTCGCGAAGGTCGGCCGCTACAAGGTGAACAAGAAGCTCGGCGCGGACGAGCCGCTGGACGCCGGCGTGCTCACCACCGACGACGTCATCGCGACCATCAAGTACCTGGTCAAGCTGCACGCCGGTGAGACCGAGACGGTCGGCGAGTCCGGTCGGACGATCGTCGTCGAGACCGACGACATCGACCACTTCGGCAACCGCCGCCTGCGCAACGTCGGCGAGCTCATCCAGAACCAGGTCCGTACGGGTCTCGCCCGTATGGAGCGTGTCGTGCGCGAGCGCATGACCACCCAGGACGTCGAGGCGATCACGCCGCAGACCCTGATCAACATCCGGCCGGTCGTCGCCTCCATCAAGGAGTTCTTCGGCACCAGCCAGCTGTCGCAGTTCATGGACCAGAACAACCCGCTGTCGGGTCTCACCCACAAGCGCCGTCTGTCGGCTCTTGGCCCGGGTGGTCTCTCCCGTGAGCGGGCCGGCTTCGAGGTCCGAGACGTGCACCCGTCCCACTACGGACGCATGTGCCCGATCGAGACCCCCGAAGGCCCGAACATCGGTCTGATCGGTTCGCTCGCCTCGTACGGCCGCGTCAACGCGTTCGGCTTCATCGAGACGCCGTACCGCAAGGTCGTCGACGGCCAGGTCACCGACGAGGTCGACTACGTCACCGCCGACGAGGAAGACCGTTTCGTCATCGCCCAGGCGAACGCGACGCTCTCCGACGACCTGCGCTTCACCGAGCCCCGCGTCCTGGTCCGCCGTCGTGGCGGCGAGGTCGACTACGTCCCCGGTGGCGAGGTCGACTACATGGACGTCTCGCCGCGCCAGATGGTGTCCGTCGCGACCGCGATGATCCCCTTCCTGGAGCACGACGACGCCAACCGTGCCCTCATGGGCGCGAACATGATGCGCCAGGCCGTTCCGCTCATCAAGAGCGAGGCGCCGCTCGTCGGCACCGGCATGGAGTACCGCTGCGCCACCGACGCCGGTGACGTGCTGAAGGCCGAGAAGGACGGTGTGGTCCAGGAGGTCTCCGCGGACTACATCACCGTCACGAACGACGACGGTACGTACACCACGTACCGCATCGCCAAGTTCATGCGCTCGAACCAGGGCACCTCGGTCAACCAGAAGGTCGTCGTCTCCGAGGGCGACCGCGTCATCGAGGGCCAGGTCCTCGCCGACGGCCCGGCCACCGAGTTCGGTGAGATGGCGCTCGGCAAGAACCTGCTCGTGGCGTTCATGCCCTGGGAGGGTCACAACTACGAGGACGCGATCATCCTGTCGCAGCGCCTCGTGCAGGACGACGTCCTCTCCTCGATCCACATCGAGGAGCACGAGGTCGACGCCCGTGACACCAAGCTCGGCCCCGAGGAGATCACCCGGGACATCCCGAACGTCTCCGAGGAGGTCCTCGCGGACCTGGACGAGCGCGGCATCATCCGTATCGGTGCCGAGGTCGTCGCCGGCGACATCCTCGTCGGCAAGGTCACGCCCAAGGGTGAGACCGAGCTGACCCCCGAGGAGCGCCTGCTCCGCGCGATCTTCGGCGAGAAGGCGCGCGAGGTCCGCGATACCTCGTTGAAGGTGCCGCACGGCGAGATCGGCAAGGTCATCGGCGTCCGCGTCTTCGACCGCGAAGAGGGCGACGAGCTGCCGCCGGGCGTGAACCAGCTGGTCCGCGTCTACGTCGCGCAGAAGCGCAAGATCACCGACGGTGACAAGCTCGCCGGCCGTCACGGCAACAAGGGCGTCATCTCGAAGATCCTGCCGATCGAGGACATGCCGTTCCTGGAGGACGGCACCCCGGTCGACATCATCCTCAACCCGCTGGGTGTCCCGTCCCGAATGAACCCGGGACAGGTCCTGGAGATCCACCTCGGCTGGCTCGCCAGCCGCGGCTGGGACGTCTCCGGCCTCGGTGACGAGTGGGCCAAGCGCCTGCAGGCCATCGGCGCCGACCAGGTCGCCCCCGGCACCAACGTCGCCACGCCCGTCTTCGACGGCGCGCGCGAGGACGAGATCTCCGGTCTCTTCGAGGCCACGATCCCGAACCGCGACGGCATGCGTCTGGTGCAGCCCTCCGGCAAGGCCAAGCTGTTCGACGGCCGCTCCGGCGAGCCGTTCCCGGACCCGGTCTCGGTCGGCTACATGTACATCCTCAAGCTGCACCACCTGGTCGACGACAAGCTCCACGCCCGTTCGACCGGCCCGTACTCCATGATCACGCAGCAGCCGCTGGGTGGTAAGGCGCAGTTCGGTGGGCAGCGATTCGGTGAGATGGAGGTGTGGGCCCTTGAGGCTTACGGCGCCGCTTACGCCCTCCAGGAACTGCTGACGATCAAGTCCGACGACGTCACCGGCCGCGTGAAGGTCTACGAGGCGATCGTCAAGGGCGAGAACATCCCCGAGCCGGGCATTCCCGAGTCCTTCAAGGTGCTCATCAAGGAAATGCAGTCGCTCTGCCTCAACGTGGAGGTGCTGTCCTCGGACGGCATGTCCATCGAGATGCGCGACACGGACGAGGACGTCTTCCGCGCGGCGGAGGAGCTCGGTATCGACCTGTCCCGGCGCGAGCCGAGCAGCGTCGAAGAGGTCTGACGGGTTGGCCGGCCGGATCCCCGTGATCCGGCCGGCTCTCCCCGGACCCGTTCAGACCATTGCTGAAGTGCCCCGATTTACTCGCGTGACGCGAGGGGGCTCGAACCCCCGAAAGAGGGATTGACGACAAGTGCTCGACGTCAACTTCTTCGACGAGCTGCGGATCGGCCTTGCCACCGCGGACGACATCCGGACCTGGTCCCACGGCGAGGTCAAGAAGCCGGAGACCATCAACTACCGCACCCTCAAGCCCGAAAAGGACGGACTCTTCTGCGAGAAGATCTTCGGTCCGACCCGGGACTGGGAGTGCTACTGCGGCAAGTACAAGCGTGTCCGCTTCAAGGGCATCATCTGTGAGCGCTGTGGCGTCGAGGTCACCCGTGCCAAGGTGCGCCGCGAGCGCATGGGCCACATCGAGCTCGCCGCTCCCGTCACCCACATCTGGTACTTCAAGGGCGTCCCGTCGCGCCTGGGCTACCTGCTGGACCTCGCGCCGAAGGACCTCGAGAAGGTCATCTACTTCGCCGCGTACATGATCACGTTCGTGGACGAGGAGCGCCGCACCCGCGACCTCCCCTCCCTGGAGGCCCACGTCTCCGTCGAGCGCCAGCAGATCGAGAACCGCCGCGACTCCGACCTGGAGAACCGCGCCAAGAAGCTCGAGTCCGACCTGGCCGAGCTGGAGGCCGAGGGCGCCAAGGCCGACGTGCGCCGCAAGGTGCGCGAAGGTGCCGAGCGCGAGATGAAGCAGCTGCGCGACCGTGCGCAGCGCGAGATCGACCGCCTCGACGAGGTGTGGAGCCGCTTCAAGAACCTCAAGGTCCAGGACCTGGAGGGCGACGAGCTGCTCTACCGCGAGCTGCGTGACCGCTTCGGCACGTACTTCGACGGCTGCATGGGCGCCGCCGCGCTGCAGAAGCGCCTGGAGTCCTTCGACCTCGACGAGGAGGCCGAGCGCCTCCGCGAGATCATCCGTACCGGCAAGGGCCAGAAGAAGACCCGTGCGCTCAAGCGCCTCAAGGTCGTCTCCGCGTTCCTGCAGACCAGCAACAAGCCCAAGGGCATGGTGCTCGACTGCGTGCCGGTCATCCCGCCGGACCTGCGTCCGATGGTGCAGCTGGACGGTGGCCGCTTCGCGACCTCCGACCTGAACGACCTGTACCGCCGCGTGATCAACCGCAACAACCGCCTGAAGCGGCTTCTCGACCTCGGCGCGCCCGAGATCATCGTGAACAACGAGAAGCGCATGCTCCAGGAGGCCGTGGACGCCCTCTTCGACAACGGTCGTCGCGGTCGCCCGGTCACCGGCCCCGGTAACCGTCCCCTGAAGTCCCTCAGCGACATGCTGAAGGGCAAGCAGGGTCGTTTCCGTCAGAACCTGCTCGGCAAGCGCGTGGACTACTCCGCGCGTTCCGTGATCGTCGTCGGTCCGCAGCTCAAGCTGCACCAGTGCGGTCTGCCGAAGGCGATGGCGCTGGAGCTCTTCAAGCCGTTCGTGATGAAGCGCCTGGTCGACCTGAACCACGCGCAGAACATCAAGTCGGCCAAGCGCATGGTCGAGCGCGGCCGCACCGTGGTGTACGACGTCCTCGAAGAGGTCATCGCCGAGCACCCGGTGCTGCTGAACCGTGCGCCCACCCTGCACCGCCTCGGCATCCAGGCCTTCGAGCCGCAGCTGGTCGAGGGCAAGGCCATCCAGATCCACCCGCTCGTCTGCACCGCGTTCAACGCGGACTTCGACGGTGACCAGATGGCCGTGCACCTGCCGCTCTCCGCGGAGGCGCAGGCCGAGGCCCGCATCCTGATGCTGTCCTCGAACAACATCCTCAAGCCGGCCGACGGCCGCCCGGTCACGATGCCGACCCAGGACATGGTGCTGGGTCTGTTCTTCCTGACCACCGACGGCGAGCTCCGCGACACCAAGGGCGAGGGCCGCGCGTTCGGCTCCACGGCCGAGGCGATCATGGCGTTCGACGCCGGCGAGCTGGCGCTCCAGTCGTCCGTCGACATCCGCTTCCCGGTGGGCACCATCCCGCCGCGTGGCTGGGTGCCGCCGGTCGCCGAGGAGGGCGAGCCCGAGTACCAGCCGGGTGACACCTTCCGGCTGCGGACGAGCCTGGGCCGCGCGCTCTTCAACGAGCTGCTGCCCGAGGACTACCCGTTCGTCGACTACTCGGTCGGCAAGAAGCAGCTCTCCGAGATCGTCAACGACCTCGCCGAGCGCTACCCCAAGGTCATCGTGGCGGCGACGCTCGACAACCTGAAGGCGGCCGGCTTCCACTGGGCGACCCGTTCGGGCGTCACCGTGGCCATCTCCGACGTCGTCGTGCCCGAGGCCAAGAAGGCCATCGTCAAGGGCTACGAGGAGCAGGACGAGAAGGTCCAGAAGCAGTACGAGCGCGGTCTGATCACCAAGGACGAGCGCACGCAGGAGCTCATCGCGATCTGGACCAAGGCGACCAACGAGGTTGCCGAGGCCATGAACGAGAACTTCCCCAAGACGAACCCCATCTTCATGATGGTTGACTCGGGTGCCCGAGGAAACATGATGCAGATGCGTCAGATCGCCGGTATGCGTGGTCTGGTGTCCAACGCCAAGAACGAGACGATCCCGCGTCCCATCAAGGCGTCCTTCCGTGAGGGCCTCACCGTTCTGGAGTACTTCATCTCCACGCACGGTGCCCGTAAGGGTCTGGCGGACACCGCCCTGCGTACCGCCGACTCGGGTTACCTGACCCGTCGTCTGGTGGACGTCTCGCAGGACGTGATCATTCGCGAGGAGGACTGCGGCACCGACCGCGGCCTCAAGCTGAAGATCGCCGTCAAGGGTGCCGACGGTGTCCTCCGCAAGACGGACGACGTCGAGACCTCGGTCTACGCCCGCATGCTCGCCGAGGACGTCGTGGTGGACGGCAAGGTCATCGCGCCTGCCAACGTCGACCTCGGTGACGTCCTGATCGACGCCCTGGTGGGCGCCGGCGTCGAGGAGGTCAAGACCCGCTCGGTCCTGACCTGTGAGTCCGCGGTCGGCACCTGTGCCTTCTGCTACGGGCGCTCGCTCGCCACCGGCAAGCTGGTCGACATCGGTGAGGCGGTCGGCATCATCGCCGCCCAGTCCATCGGTGAGCCCGGTACCCAGCTGACGATGCGTACCTTCCACACCGGTGGTGTGGCCGGTGACGACATCACCCAGGGTCTGCCGCGTGTCGTCGAGCTCTTCGAGGCGCGTACGCCCAAGGGTGTCGCCCCGATCTCCGAGTCCGCGGGCCGTGTCCGCATCGAGGAGACCGAGAAGACCAAGAAGCTCGTCGTCACCCCGGACGACGGCAGCGACGAGATCGCCTTCCCGATCTCGAAGCGCGCCCGTCTCCTGGTGGGCGAGGGCGACCACGTCGAGGTGGGCCAGAAGCTCACCGTGGGTGCCACCAACCCGCACGACGTGCTGCGCATCCTCGGCCAGCGCGCGGTCCAGGTCCACCTGGTCGGCGAGGTCCAGAAGGTCTACAACTCGCAGGGCGTGTCGATCCACGACAAGCACATCGAGATCATCATCCGGCAGATGCTCCGCCGCGTGACGATCATCGAGTCCGGCGACGCGGAGCTGCTGCCGGGCGAGCTCGTGGAGCGCTCGAAGTTCGAGACCGAGAACCGTCGCGTGGTCACCGAGGGCGGTCACCCCGCCTCCGGCCGTCCGCAGCTGATGGGTATCACCAAGGCGTCGCTGGCGACGGAGTCGTGGCTGTCCGCGGCCTCCTTCCAGGAGACGACCAGGGTCCTGACGGACGCGGCGATCAACGCCAAGTCCGACTCCCTGATCGGCCTCAAGGAGAACGTCATCATCGGTAAGCTCATCCCGGCCGGTACGGGCCTGTCCCGCTACCGCAACATCCGGGTCGAGCCGACCGAGGAGGCCAAGGCCGCCATGTACTCGGCCGTCGGCTACGACGACATCGACTACTCGCCGTTCGGCACGGGCTCCGGCCAGGCCGTTCCGCTGGAGGACTACGACTACGGTCCGTACAACCAGTAAGCGAGTCGCTTGATACGCCCGGAGGGCGGTCGTCCCGTACACACGGGGTGGCCGCCCTTCGGCGTGTGATACGTCACAGGGGCGGGCCCGTGCGGCAGGGCTCCCGGGGCCCCGCGCGGGGCTCGTACGGCCTCAGGGGCGCTCTCAGGGGGCCGTGGGGCATCCGTACGGGTCGGGACAAGCCGGGCGCGGGAGCCGGCCGTCCGGGCTGGACGGCATTTGTTTTGACCCAGGTCCGTGAGGTAGGTACGCTCAGACCTTGTGCCTGGGGTGTGCCTGGGTTCGTGTGCGTGTCCTCAACCGCATGGCGAGCCTGTCTTCGGCCACCGTGATCCGTGCTCCTCATGCCGTTCCGGTACGGGCTCGCAGGATTCGACACACCCGACCGCGTGGGTCGGCGACGTTCCAGGTTAGTTTCACCGACGGCACACAGAAACCGGAGAAGTAGTGCCTACGATCCAGCAGCTGGTCCGGAAGGGCCGGCAGGACAAGGTCGAGAAGAACAAGACGCCCGCACTCGAGGGTTCGCCCCAGCGCCGCGGCGTCTGCACGCGTGTGTTCACGACCACCCCGAAGAAGCCGAACTCCGCGCTCCGGAAGGTCGCACGTGTGCGCCTGACCTCGGGCATCGAGGTCACGGCCTACATCCCGGGTGAGGGACACAACCTGCAGGAGCACTCCATCGTGCTCGTGCGTGGTGGCCGTGTGAAGGACCTGCCGGGTGTTCGTTACAAGATCATCCGCGGCTCGCTCGACACCCAGGGTGTCAAGAACCGCAAGCAGGCCCGCAGCCGCTACGGCGCCAAGAAGGAGAAGTAAGAATGCCTCGTAAGGGCCCCGCCCCGAAGCGCCCGGTCATCATCGACCCGGTCTACAGCTCTCCTCTTGTCACGTCGCTGATCAACAAGATCCTGCTCGACGGCAAGCGTTCCACCGCCGAGCGGATCGTGTACGGCGCCATGGAGGGTCTTCGCGAGAAGACCGGCGCCGACCCGGTCATCACGCTGAAGCGCGCGCTGGAGAACGTCAAGCCCTCGCTCGAGGTCAAGTCCCGCCGTGTCGGTGGCGCCACCTACCAGGTGCCGATCGAGGTCAAGCCCGGTCGTGCCGCCACGCTGGCCCTCCGCTGGGTCGTGGGTTACTCCCGCGCCCGCCGTGAGAAGACGATGACCGAGCGGCTCATGAACGAGCTGCTCGACGCCTCGAACGGTCTTGGCGCTGCCGTCAAGAAGCGTGAGGACACCCACAAGATGGCCGAGTCCAACAAGGCCTTCGCGCACTACCGCTGGTAGTCGCTACCCCCATCGAGACCGAGAGAAGACTGAGCCTTATGGCCACCACTTCGCTTGACCTGGCCAAGGTCCGCAACATTGGGATCATGGCCCACATCGACGCGGGCAAGACGACCACCACTGAGCGGATCCTGTTCTACACCGGCGTTTCGTACAAGATCGGTGAGGTCCACGACGGCGCTGCCACGATGGACTGGATGGAGCAGGAGCAGGAGCGCGGCATCACCATCACGTCCGCCGCGACGACCTGTCACTGGCCGCTCAACGATGTTGACCACACCATCAACATCATCGACACCCCGGGTCACGTGGACTTCACCGTCGAGGTGGAGCGTTCGCTCCGCGTCCTCGACGGCGCCGTCACCGTGTTCGACGGTGTGGCCGGCGTCGAGCCGCAGTCCGAGACCGTCTGGCGTCAGGCGGACCGCTACGGCGTGCCGCGTATCTGCTTCGTCAACAAGCTCGACCGCACCGGTGCCGACTTCCTGCGCTGCGTCAACATGATCGTGGACCGCCTCGGCGCGACCCCGATCGTCATGCAGCTGCCGATCGGTGCCGAGGCGGACTTCACGGGCGTCGTCGACCTCGTGTCGATGAAGGCCTTCGTGTACCCCGAAGAGGCCGCCAAGGGCGAGATGTACAACGTCGTTGACATCCCGGCCGAGCTCCAGGAGCAGGCGGACGAGTGGCGCGGCAAGCTGCTCGAGGCCGTCGCGGAGAACGACGACGCCATGATGGAGCTGTACCTGGAGGGCACCGAGCCCACCCAGGAGCAGCTGCACGAGGCGATCCGTCGCATCACCCTGGCCTCCAAGGGCGGCGCCGACTCCGTCACCGTCACCCCGGTGTTCTGTGGCACCGCGTTCAAGAACAAGGGCGTCCAGCCCCTGCTCGACGCGGTCGTCCGCTACCTGCCTTCCCCCCTGGACGTCGAGGCCATCGAGGGCCACGACCCCAAGGACCCCGAGACCGTCGTGAAGCGCAAGCCCTCGGACGACGAGCCGCTGTCGGCTCTGGCGTTCAAGATCGCGAGCGACCCGCACCTCGGCAAGCTCACCTTCGTCCGGATCTACTCCGGTCGCCTGGACGCCGGCACCGCGGTGCTGAACTCCGTCAAGGGCAAGAAGGAGCGCATCGGCAAGATCTACCGTATGCACGCGAACAAGCGTGAGGAGATCGACTCGGTGGGCGCCGGCGACATCATCGCCGTCATGGGCCTGAAGCAGACCACCACCGGTGAGACGCTGTGCGACGACAAGAACCCGGTCATCCTGGAGTCCATGGACTTCCCGGCGCCGGTCATTCAGGTCGCGATCGAGCCCAAGTCCAAGGGTGACCAGGAGAAGCTGGGTGTCGCCATCCAGCGCCTCTCCGAGGAGGACCCGTCCTTCCAGGTGCACTCCGACGAGGAGACCGGCCAGACCATCATCGGTGGTATGGGCGAGCTGCACCTCGAGGTGCTTGTCGACCGCATGAAGCGCGAGTTCCGCGTCGAGGCGAACGTCGGTAAGCCGCAGGTCGCGTACCGCGAGACGATCCGCAAGGCCGTCGAGCGCATCGACTACACGCACAAGAAGCAGACTGGTGGTACCGGCCAGTTCGCGAAGGTGCAGATCGCCATCGAGCCCCTCGAGGGCGGCGACGCGTCGTACGAGTTCGTCAACAAGGTCACCGGTGGCCGCATCCCCCGTGAGTACATCCCCTCGGTGGACGCGGGTGCTCAGGAAGCCATGCAGTTCGGCATCCTGGCCGGTTACGAGATGGTCGGCGTCCGCGTCATCCTTCTCGACGGTGGTTACCACGAGGTCGACTCCTCGGAGCTCGCCTTCAAGATCGCCGGTTCGCAGGCGTTCAAGGAGGGTGCCCGCAAGGCGTCCCCCGTGCTCCTCGAGCCGATGATGGCCGTCGAGGTCACCACGCCCGAGGACTACATGGGCGATGTCATCGGCGACCTCAACTCCCGCCGTGGCCAGATCCAGGCCATGGAGGAGCGCAGCGGCGCTCGCGTCGTGAAGGGCCTCGTGCCCCTCTCGGAGATGTTCGGCTACGTCGGAGACCTCCGCAGCAAGACCTCGGGTCGCGCAAGCTACTCGATGCAGTTCGACTCCTACGCCGAGGTTCCGCGGAACGTCGCCGAGGAGATCATCGCGAAGGCCAAGGGCGAGTAACTCTCCCGAGCTCACGCTTTAGGCTTGTCACCGGAGCCCGTGGGGCATTCGTCGCGCAGTTCACACTTCGCGGAGAATGCCCCCGGGGGCCGGCATCCCAGCAAAGATCACCTGGCGCCGATGAAGCAAGGCGTACAGAACCACTCCACAGGAGGACCCAGTGGCGAAGGCGAAGTTCGAGCGGACTAAGCCGCACGTCAACATCGGCACCATCGGTCACATCGACCACGGTAAGACGACCCTCACGGCCGCCATTACCAAGGTGCTGCACGACGCGTACCCGGACCTGAACGAGGCCTCGGCCTTCGACCAGATCGACAAGGCTCCCGAGGAGCGCCAGCGCGGTATCACGATCTCGATCGCGCACGTCGAGTACCAGACGGAGTCGCGTCACTACGCGCACGTCGACTGCCCGGGTCACGCGGACTACATCAAGAACATGATCACCGGTGCCGCGCAGATGGACGGCGCCATCCTCGTGGTCGCCGCCACCGACGGCCCGATGCCGCAGACCAAGGAGCACGTGCTCCTGGCCCGCCAGGTCGGCGTTCCGTACATCGTCGTCGCCCTGAACAAGGCCGACATGGTGGACGACGAGGAGATCCTGGAGCTCGTCGAGCTCGAGGTCCGCGAGCTGCTCTCCGAGTACGAGTTCCCGGGCGACGACCTTCCGGTCGTCAAGGTCTCGGCGCTCAAGGCCCTTGAGGGCGACAAGGAGTGGGGCAACACCGTCCTCGAGCTCATGAAGGCCGTGGACGAGAACATCCCGCAGCCCGAGCGCGACGTCGACAAGCCGTTCCTGATGCCGATCGAGGACGTCTTCACGATCACCGGTCGTGGCACCGTCGTCACCGGCCGTATCGAGCGTGGTGTCCTCAAGGTCAACGAGACCGTTGACATCGTGGGCATCAAGCAGGAGAAGACCACCACCACGGTCACCGGCATCGAGATGTTCCGCAAGCTGCTCGACGAGGGCCAGGCCGGTGAGAACGTCGGTCTGCTCCTCCGTGGCATCAAGCGCGAGGACGTCGAGCGCGGCCAGGTCATCATCAAGCCCGGTTCGGTCACGCCGCACACCGAGTTCGAGGCCCAGGCCTACATCCTGTCGAAGGACGAGGGTGGCCGTCACACCCCCTTCTTCAACAACTACCGCCCGCAGTTCTACTTCCGTACCACGGACGTGACCGGCGTCGTGACCCTCCCCGAGGGCACCGAGATGGTCATGCCGGGCGACAACACCGTCATGTCGGTCCAGCTGATCCAGCCGGTCGCCATGGAGGAGGGCCTCAAGTTCGCCATCCGTGAGGGTGGCCGGACCGTGGGCGCCGGCCAGGTCACCAAGATCAACAAGTAATCACTTGTTCGTCTGACCTGGTTGCTCCGCACAGAGCACCAAGAAGGGCCCCGTCCCACCGTTCACGCGGTGGGGCGGGGCCCTTCGGGTTCTACGGGCTTACGCGGCGGGCTTACGGGCTTACGCGGTCGGTTTACGGGCTTACGCCGCGGGCTCGGGCCACCGGACCATGAACACGTCCACCGGGTCCTCCCGCTCGGTCACGAAGCCGTGCCGCTCGTACAGCCGCCGCGCGGCGCTGCCCTGGAGCACGTTCAGCCGCACCGGCACCCCTTCCGCGTCCGCACGCGCCAGCAGGCGCCGCAGCACGCCGGAGCCGATGCCCCGCCCCTGGAGCGCCGCGTCCAGGAAGAAGCTCTCCAGGCACCACCCGTCCTCGTACGGCTTCAGCGTCACGCAGCCCGCGAAGCGGCCGTCCACCACGAGGACCGAGGTGTGCTCGGGGACGTACGAGTCACGCATCCGCTGCCGCACCCGGTGCTCGTCGTAGCGGCCGAGGCGGACCAGGTCGGGGCGCATCACGACGGCCCGGAGCTCGACGATGTCGTCCAGGTCGGCGGGGGTGGCGGGGCGCAGGTCGCAGGTTTGGGTGGTACGTACATGCATGGCGGGAGTCTGTCAGAGGGCGCCCGGCCCGGCGATCCGGTATCCCACGCCCGGGGTGGTGGCGATGACCGCGGGTTCGCCGAGCTTGCGGCGCAGGCGGCTGATGGTCACGGCGACCGTGTTGGTGAAGGGGTCGGCGTGCTCGTCCCAGACCTGTTCGAGCAGGTCCTCCGCGCTGAGGAAGGCGGGGCTCGCGGCCAGGAGCGCTTCGAGGACGGCGAACTCCTTGACGGAGAGGTCGAGCCTGCGGCCGTCGCGGCCGGCGGTCCGGTGCACCGGGTCGAGCTCGATGCCCGCGGCGCTCAGGGTGCGGGGCCGGGCGGCCGGGCGGCGGCGGGCCAGGGCGCGGATGCGCAGGACGAGCTCGGGGAAGTGGAACGGCTTGCCCAGGTAGTCGTCGGCGCCCAGGGTCAGGCCGCTGACCCGGTCGCCCGGCGAACCCGCGGCCGTCAGCATCAGGACCATCGCCCGGCCGTCGCGCTCGGTGATCATCCGGCAGAGGGTGTCGCCGTGGATGCCCGGCAGGTCCCGGTCGAGCACGACGACGTCGTACGCGGTGGCGTCCAGTTTGGCCGCGGCGTCGAGGCCGTCGTGGGCCACGTCGACGGCCATGCCCTGGTCGCGCAGCCCCTCGGCGACGACCTCGGCGAGGGTACGGGCGTCCTCGACCACCAGGACTCTCACGGCGCCGCCTCCGTGCCCGCGCCGGGCAGGGTGAGCGTGACGCGCAGGCCGCCGGCGGGGCGGGCGCGCAGGTCCAGGGTGCCGTGGTGGGCCCGAGCGATGGCCGCGACGATGGAGAGCCCGAGCCCGCTGCCCCGGCCGGTGCCCGTCCGGTCGCCGCCCAGGCGCCGGAAGGGCCGGACGAGGGCCGCCACCGCCTCCTGGCCGAGGACCGGTCCGCCCGACTCCACGACCAGGGACACCGCGCTTCCCTCCGCCCGGACCGCGACACCGATCCAGCCGCCGGGGCCGTTGTGCACGACGGCGTTGTCGACCAGGTTGTCGACCGCGCGGCGCAGCAGCGTCGGGCTGCCGGACACCCACGCGGTCCCGTCGGCCCGGTCCTGGCGTACGGTCAGGTCCCCGGCCGCGATGTCTTCCGCGCGGTCCGCCAGGGCGGCCGAGGCGAGCGGGGCGAGGGCGAGGCGCGCCGTGTCGGTGAACTCGCCCTGCCGGCTGCGGGCCAGGACGAGGAAGTTCTCCAGCAGCCGGTCCACTTGGTCGAGTTCGGTGCGCAGCCGGGCGGCCAGGGTGGTCGTGGGCGGGGGGAGCGGGCCCGGCTTGGCGAGGGCGACGTCCAGCGAGGCCCGCATCGTGGTGAGCGGCGTGCGCAGTTCGTGGGAGGCGTTCGCGACGAAGAGGCGCTGGCTTTCGAAGGAGTTCTCCAAGCGGCCGAGGAGATCGTCGATCGTGTCGGCGAGTTCCTTCACCTCGTCGCCGGGCCCGTCCATGGCCAGGCGTTCGTGCAGGCCGTCGGCGGTGATCCGGCGGGTGGCCGCCGTCATCACGCGCAGCGGGCGCAGTACCCGGCCGGCGACGAACCAGCCGAGGACGGCCGAGAGGACCACCATCACGCCGAGGGCGATGGCGCAGCCGATCAGGATCTGCTGGGTCTGGGTGTCGTGGACCTGGGCCAGCTGCTGCTCCAGCTCGGCGATGCGGCCCTGAGCCTGGGCCGCCGCGGGCTGTCCGGTGGCACCGGGGGCGGTCCGGCTGTCCCGCGTACCGCCGGAGGCCACCACGGCCGCGATGGTGAGCAGTGCCGTTCCCGACAGCAGGAACAGCGTGACGTACAGGGCGGTGAAGCGGGTGCGGGCGGTGGTGCGGCGCGGGCCCGCGAGCCGTCGGGGAGGACCCCATGTCATCCGCGTGCTCCCCTCTCGCCACGGCCGGTACGGGTCAGGCTAGGCGGAGACGCCTAACAGCGGGATGACAGCGGCTGTTCGGCTGCTGTGACGCGGTGCCTCCGAGGGTGTGGCCATGAGCGATGAGAGTACGAGCGCGACGATCGAGGTCATCGGTCTCCGTAAACGCTTCGGCGCCCGACTGGCCCTGGACGGGATGACGTTCACCGTGCGGCCCGGGCGTGTCACCGGCTTCGTCGGGCCGAACGGCGCGGGCAAGTCCACCACCATGCGTGTCATCCTGGGCCTCGACGCGGCCGAGGACGGGGAGGTCTTGGTCGGCGGGGTGCCGTACCGCACCCTGCGCCGGCCGCTCCGGCATCTGGGGGCCCTGCTCGACGCCTCCGCGGTGCAGCCGGGCCGCACCGCCCGCAACCACCTGCTGTGGCTGGCCCACTCCCAGGGCCTGCCCGCCCGGCGGGTGGACGAGGTCATCGAACAGGCCGGCCTGGGCGGGGCGGCCCGGCGCAGGGCGGGCGGCTTCTCGCTGGGGATGCGCCAGCGCCTGGGTATCGCGGCGGCGCTCCTCGGCGACCCGCCGGTGCTCGTGCTGGACGAGCCGTTCAACGGCCTCGATCCCGACGGCATCGTATGGATGCGCGGCGTCCTGTCGTCGCTGGCCCGGGACGGCCGCGCCGTTCTGGTCTCCAGCCATCTGATGGGCGAACTGGAGGACACCGCCGATCACTTGGTGGTGATCGGGCGGGGCCGGGTCCTCGCGGACACCGCCGTCTCCGCGCTGCTCGCCGAGGCGTCCGGCGGCCGGGTCGTCCTGCGCACCTCCGCACCGCAGCGCGCCGCCGAGGCCCTGCGCGGCGCGGGCGCCACCGTACTCGTCACCGGCCCCGACACCCTCGGCGTCACCGGGCTGGCCGACGAGGCGGTCGTGGCCCTGCTCGCCCGGACCGGAGTGCCGTTCTCGCAGGTGTCCGCGCACCGGGCGACGCTGGAGGAGGCGTACATGGAGCTCACCCGGGACGCGGTGGAGTACCGGGGCGTTCCGGCGGGGGAGGGCACGCGATGACCGCCATCCGCACGAGGCACACCGGCTTCCTCGCGACGCTGCACGCCGAGTGGACGAAGTTCCGTACGGTGCGGGGCTGGGTCCTCACCATGGCCGGGGCGCTCCTGGCGACGATCGTGGTCGGCCTGCTCGGAACGGCCGCCCCGGGCCCCGGCGCCGACGCCTCGTACCCGAGGGGCCCCGGCGGCGAGGCCGTCAACGACAGCTTCTACTTCGTCCACCGGACGCTCACCGGCGACGGCACTCTCACCGTCCCCCTGCGGTCCCTGGCGGGTGTGGCCGACACCGGGGCCGGGAAGACGGCTCGCGGCGCCCAGCCCTGGGCCAAGGCGGGGATCATCGTCAAGGAGAGCCTCGCCCAGGGCTCCCCGTACGCGGCGCTCATGGCCACCGGCGCCCACGGCATCCGCATGCAGTACGACTACACGCACGACACGGCGGGCCCCGAGGCCCCGCAGCGGTGGCTGCGCCTGGTCCGCTCCGGTGACCGGCTCACCGGTTACGCCTCCGCCGACGGCTCCCGCTGGACCGAGGTCGGCCGGGCGCGGCTGCCCGGGCTCGCGCGCACCGTGCGGGCCGGGCTCTTCGCCACGTCACCGCAGGCGAAACAGGACACCGGGGCGGGCGCGGGCTTCAGCCCCGCCGTGGCCACCGGCACCTTCGGCCGGCCCGCCCTGACCGGTGGCTGGTCGCGGACCCCGTGGCGCGGCACGCAGGTGGGCGGCGACGCGGGTACCTCCGGCAGCTACACGGACACCCTGAAGGGCGGCTTCACCCGGACCGGCGAGGGGTTCGCCGTGACCGGGGCCGGGGACATCGCACCGGTCGTCGGCGGACCGGTGATGGGCGTCGGTTTCTCCGTCGAGAACTTCCTCGTCGGCACCTTCGCCGGGCTGATCGCGGTGATCGTCATGGCCACGGTCTTCATCACCGGCGAGTACCGGCGGGGTCTGCTGCGTACGAGCATGACGGCCACACCCCGGCGGGGCCGGGTGCTCGGCGCCAAGGCGCTGGTGGCCGGGGGCGTCGCGGGTGCCGTCGGGCTGGTGGCCGCCGCGATCGCCGTTCCCCTCGGGGCCCGCGGTGCGCGCGGCAGGGGCTTCCTCGTCCTCCCCGTCACGACGGCGACCGAACTGCGGGTCGTGGCCGGGACCGGCCTGCTCTGCGCGACGGCCGCCGTGCTCGCTCTCGGCGTCGGCGCGCTGCTGCGGCGCAGCGGTACGGCGGTCGCGCTGGTCGTCGCGTCGCTGGTGCTGCCCTTCCTGCTCGCCGTCTCCGGAGTGCTGCCCGCGGGCGCCGCGGAGTGGCTGCTGCGGGTGACCCCGGCCGCGGGCTTCGCCGTGCAGCAGACGCTGCCGCGGTACGCGCAGGTGCTCAGCGTGTACGAGCCGTCGACCGGGTACTTCCCGCTGGCGCCGTGGGCGGGGTTCGCCGTGCTGTGCGGGTACGCGGCGCTCGCGTACGGGCTGGCCGTGGCGCGGGTGCGCGGGAGGGACGTATGAGCGCCCTGCGCGCGGAGTGGACGAAGCTGCGCACGGCGGGGGACCTGGGGAGGCTGCTCCTGCTCGCCGTCGCGCTGCCCGCGGCGGTCGGCTGCGGTACGGCCGAGGCAGTGAAGTGCCCGGACACGGGATGCGGCCGGGACGCCGTCAAGCTCGCCCTGACCGGCGTCACGGTCGGCCAGGCGGTTGTCACCGTCCTCGCGGTGCTGGCCGTCAGCGGGGAGTACGGGACCGGCATGATCCGTACGACGCTCACGGCGATGCCGGACCGGATGACCGTGTTCGCGGCCAAGGCGACGGTCCTCACGGCGGTCGTCCTGGCCTCCGGCACGGTGGCCGTTCTGGCCTCGCTCCTCGGCGGCCGCCTGATCCTGCCCGGCAGCGGATTCACCGAGGCGCACGGCTACGCCCCGTTGTCCCTGGCCGACGGCCCGACCCTGCGCGCGGCCGCGGGCTCGGTGCTCTACCTCGCCCTCGTCGCCCTGCTCGGTCTCGGCGTGGCGACGGCGGTACGGGATGCGGCGACCGCCATCGGGATCGTGCTCGGGCTGCTCTACGTCTTCCCGGTCGTGATCGGGGTGGTCCAGGACCCGGAGTGGCAGCGCCACCTCCAGCAGGTCTCGCCCATGACCGCCGGGCTCGCCGTGCAGGCCACGGTCCATGTGCGCGAGCTGCCCATCGGGCCCTGGGCCGGCTTGGGCGTGCTCGCGGCGTGGGCGGCCGCCGCCCTGCTGGTGGGAGGACTGCTGCTGCGCGGGCGCGACGCGTAGCGGGCCGAGGCACGTGTGGCAAAGTGCCCCTTATGTGCCATTACTGCGGCTGCCGTGAGATCCCCCTGATCAAGGAGTTCATCGCGGAGCACGAGTCCGTCACGGACACGGCGGGCGCGGCCCTGCGTGCGCTGGACGACGGGGACCGGGCCCTCGTCCCGGACCTGGTGGCCCGCATGGAGCGGGAGCTCGTGGCGCACTGGCAGGGCGAGGAGCAGGGCCTCTTCGCGGTGATGAGCGCGGACCCGGAGTACGCGGGGTACATCGACGCGCTCGTACGCGAACACCGCGAACTCGGCGCGTTCCTCCGGGGGATCGACCTGAGCAGTGCCGAGGACATCGCCCGGCTGCGCGAGGCGGTGGCCGAGCTGCACCACCACATCGCCAAGGAGGAGGACGGCCTGTTCCCGGCGTCGCTCACGGCGTTGACGGGGGAGGAGTGGGACCGGGCTATGGGGGCTTGGCGGGCGGTGCATCCGGGGTAGGGCCGTAGCCTGCGGGTGAGGGGTGTGCCTACGGGGCGGACCTAGGATGACCGCATGCCTACGACTAAGCGCCACTGGCATTCGGGCGCAATGAGCTGGAATCGGCGTACGACGACGTCCTGAACCCCGGCGCGTCCTCCCCCGGCAGCCGGCCGGGCAACGTGGTGACGGCCATTTCGCCTGCCGTCCAGCGCGCCGCCATGGACGCGCTGGACGGCAGGGAGGGTGCCGCGGTCGCTGTGGACGTGCGGACCGGGCACATCCGTGCACTGGCCAGCACTCCGTCGTACGACCCGGCCACTTTCAGCGGCAATACGATGGAAGACGGCCGCAGCTGGGACGAACTGGTCGGCGACAGGCACAAGCCGTTGTTGAACCGGACCAGGAAGGAATCGATGCCGCCGGGTGAGACCTTTCATCTCGTCGTCGCGGCAGCGGCTCTGGAGAAGGGGTTCTACTCCTCGGTGGACGAGGCGACGGACACCCCGGCGTCCTACACCCCTCCCGGCAGCAGCAAGGCGCTGACCGGTGACCCCGCCCATTGCGGGAACGCCTCCATCCGCACTGCGCTGCACCATGCGTGCGGGAACGTCTTCGCGCGGTTGGCGGTCGACGTGGGGGAGGTGGCCGCCGCCGCGTTGCGGTGACTGGCAGGACCCACCGCAAACCCTCAGGTCACCGGGCCGCTCAGCAGGGCGACCCGCAGTCCGAGACCGCCTGCGGCCCCGCCAGGACGTCGAGGCCGTAGCCGAGGGCGGCGAGTGCTGCGACGGCCGCCGTGAGTCCGAGCGCGGTGCGCCACCGCCCTCGCACGGCGGCGAAGGCGGCCAGGGCCGTCAGCGTGCCGCCGATCAGGAGCAGGGGGAGACCCAGCAGGAGTACGTCGGTGTTGCGCTCGCCCTCGAAGGCGCCGAAGAGGCCCCTCCGGCCGTACGGGAGCCAGGCCGCGAGGCCCGCGAGGGCGCCGAGGGCCGCCGTGAGGAGCCCTGCGGTGCCGGTGAGGGCTTCGCGTCGGGGGGTCGTGTGCGCGGATTCCATGTACGAGGAGACGCCCGTCCGGGGCCGGCGGTTTCGGCCGGTCAGGCGGCTCTGTACGGTTCCGCCTCGCGGCAGTCCCGGCAGTGGCCCGGTTCCGGGGCTCGGAAGACGCGGTCGCAGCGGTCGCAGTCCTGGAGGGGGATGGCCGACGTCGGTGCATTGGGGAGTGGGGGTGGCAGGAGGGCGGTGAGGCGGTTGTGTACGAAGCCTGCCGGGTGCCGGATGATCGGGGGGAGGTCGCTCGTCAGGGCGTGCCGGACCGTGGAGGGGTGTACGTCGCGGGCGAGCCAGGTCGCGACTGCGGGGGCCAGTTCGCTGATCGCCTGTGCGGACAGGGTGAGTTGGGGCGCGTGGCGGCGGAGGCCCGTGAGGAGGGTGGCCGCCTCGGGGTGCGGTTCGGGGGCCGGGGGTGCCGCCGGGGCGGCGGGTTCCTGCTGCTCGGGGGTCGCGTGCGGCTGGTTGTACGACGTCGTACGGGTGACCACCCGGCCGTCCGGCAGGCGTACGCGGTCCCGGTGCAGGTATCCGGCCGCCTCCAACTCCCGTAGCGCAGCGGCAATTCGGGCCTCGCTCTCCGGGAAGCGGGCCGCGAGGAGCTTGATGCCGATCCTGGCGCCCGTGGGCAGCGACTGGATGTGCGCGGCGAGCCCGATCGCGAGCAGCGAGAGCTGCGCGTGCTGGGCGAGGTGGTTGCCGATCACCGTGAAGCCGGTGGTGTGGCGGACGTTGGCGTGCTGGACGCCTGCGGCGGGTGAGCCGGAGGGGGCGCGAGGGGGCGCGATAACCTGCGAGGTAGCCATCAGGAAGCCTGTGCTCTTCCGTGTTGGTCAGGCCCTCGGTGGAGATTCCCGTCTCGCCGGGGGCCGTCACGTTCTGTGGTGTTGTCGCGGCGAGCATATGCCAGCGAACCCGGCCCGAATCCAGCCCAGTTGCCCGAGTTCACTCGCGCGAGTGATGCAGGTCAAGACGGGGTGGGGTGGGTTTTGGTCTGGTTCTTTCCCAGGTTCTTTAAAAGCCTTTTTGCGTCGCGAAGGACCGCGACCCGGTGCTCCGGGACGCGGTCGGGGGCGTCACGGTACGAGGTCGAGCTCGGCCCACACCGTCTTCCGGGGCACCGGCCCCTCCTCGACGCCCCAGCGGTCCGCCAGCGCCGCCACGATGAGCAGGCCGCGCCCGCTCTCCGCGCACGGGCCGGGGGTGTCCGGCACGGGCAGGCGGTCACTCCGGGTGTCCGTCAGCTCGATCCGCAGCCGTGACGCTTCGTCCACGGTGAGGCTCAGCCGGAAGTCCCGGCCCTGCACCCGCCCGTGCGTGGCCGCGTTCGCGGCCAGTTCGGCCACGATGTGCGCGGCCGCCTCGGTGGGGAGCCCCCAGTCGCCCAAATGCGCCGTCGTGAGCAGCCGGGCGAGCCGTGCGCCCCGGCGCGTGGGGGAGAGCAGAACGGCGAACTGCCGGGCGGGAGTGGACGTTTCGGTTCGGGTGATTTCTCGATTCACGTCACTCAGGGTGGTCGCGCGCCCCTACCGTGAACAGTGACTCGGCGCTTACGTACGGTCATTGTCCCGAGCTTGTCCAGCGTTGTCCCCGCTGTACGGGGTGACGCCCGGGGGACGTACACGGTTGAGGAACGACGGCACGCGTGAAAGCGGGGCACGGATGAGTGTGGACGAGATCGGTGCGGACTGGCAGCCCGACGCGGGGGCGGACGAACCCGGCTGGGACGTGGACCCCGACGACGAGTCGGGCGTCGCGGTGGTCGCCGCCGTGGGCCGCCAGATCAGGGCCTGGCGCGAGGCGGCGGGGCTGACGGCGGCGGAGTTCGGTACGCGGCTGGGGTATGGCGAGAACCTGATCTACAAGGTGGAGGGGGGCCGCCGGATTCCCCGGCCCGAGCTGCTGGACATGGCGGATGAGGTGTGCGGGGCGGGCGGGAAGATCGCCGCGATGAAGAAGGACCTCGCGGAGGTCCGGTACCCGAAGAAGGTCCGGGACCTGGCGAAGCTGGAGGCGAAGGCCGTCGAGTTGTCGGCGTACGGAAGCCACAACCTGCACGGCCTTTTGCAGACGGAGGAGTACGCCCGGGCCCTCATCGGTACGAGGCGTCCCGTTCTCTCGCCGGACGACCTGGAGCGAGCTGTAGCCGCACGCGTGGCCCGGCAGTCCATCTTCGAGCGCGTGCCGGTGCCTGAACTCAGCTTTGTCCAGGAGGAGTCTTCGCTGCTCCGTCCGGTCGGCGGCAGGGAGGTGTGGCATCGGCAGCTCGACAACCTGCTGCGCCTGGGCGAGTTGCCCTTCGTTGACATCCAGGTGATGCCGACCGCCCGGTGGGACCACCCCGGAACGGGCGGACGCATCCAAGTGCTGAAGTTCGCCGACGGATCGGCCGTTGGCCGTGCGGACGATGAGTTCGCTGGCAGGCCCATTGTTCACCCCAAGCAGCTTCGTATCCTTGAGCTAGGGTTCGGCATCATCCGGGCTCGCGCTCTAACTCCGGAGGAGTCCATGGCTTTCATCAAGCAAGTACGGGGAGAAACATGACCCACAGGCCGACTGCCGGGGAAGCCTCTGAGCTGCGGTGGTTCAAGAGCAGCTACAGCGACAGCAGCAACCCAAATGACTGCGTCGAGGTCGCTGCGGCTCCGGGGGCTGTGCACGTCCGCGACTCGAAGGACTTGTCCGTGCCGGAGCTCGCCTTCGGCGAGACCGCGTGGGCGGGGTTCGTTTCGTACGCTGCTGACTCCTAGGGAGTCGTCAGGCGGTGCCGCCCACGTGCCGCGCTGCGAGCACGGTGACCTGGGCGGCCAGGTCCGACAAGGACGGCTCGCGCAGGGCGGCGGCGTGCGCGAGCCGGACTACGTCGTTCGCCCAGGCGCCGCTGGCCCGGTCGTCCTCGTTGATGCGGGCGAACCCCCGGTCCAGCAGGCCACGGGCCTCGTCGTCCCGCTTCCGGGCCACCGCCTTGACCGCGCCGATGGCGTTCGCCAGGGCACTGGCAGGGCGTGACCACTCGTCGTCATGGGCGCGTGCCGCCGGGTTCTCCGCGTCGTAGTGCGGGTCGTCCGCGACCGACGCGGCGCGGACGTCCAGGTCAAGGCGCCAGAACAGCGGCACCCCTGCGAAGCGGACGAACAGGAGGCGGCGGCGGTCGGAGCGAGAGAAGTCCGGGTCGATACGGACGCCGTCGACCGGCCGGACCTCGCCCAGGACCTCCACCGCGCGATCCAGGCAGTCCGGGAACCGCGCGTCCGGCACCACCCACGCGATGTCGATGTCGCTGAAGGCGTCCGCCGTGCCCGACCCCAGCGAGCCGGTCAGCTCCGCGCGTGATCCGGGGCAGGACCTCTTCAGCGCGAGGCGCACCTCATGGGCCAGAGCGGCACGATCGGTCTCACTCGCCATGACGCACACCGTAGTGCGTGCCGTTTCATCAACGCCCCCGTGCGCCCCGATTCCGGTCGTCACCTCCAGGCCCGCCGAAGACATTTGCACGGCCGATGTTTGAACGCGCCGTTCCGGTGAACACGGTCGTTGACGAAATCTTTATACGACCAGGTAGGTGGGACATCATGGGCATCATCGCGTGGATCATCATCGGGCTTCTTGCGGGTCTCATCGCCAAGGCGCTCGTGCCGGGCAAGGACCCGGGCGGCATCATCATCACGATGCTCATCGGCATTGCGGGCGGCCTTCTCGGCGGCTGGCTCGGCAAGGTCATCTTCGGCGTCGACTCCATCGACGGCTTCTTCGAACTCTCCACCTGGATCGCGGCCATCGTCGGCTCGATCATCCTGCTCGTGCTCTACCGGGTCATCACCGGCAACCGCCGCCACGCCTGACCCACACCGCTCCGCACGGTCGCGAAACGGCTCCCCCAGCCACGGGGGAGCCGTTTCGCGCATCCCGGACGCCACCCGTCAACAGGTGGACAGGTGGTTCACCGGCAGGGGCGCCGCGAACTCAGTCGGCGGTGGCGGGGGGCGGCAGGGGCCCGGGCTGGTTGACGGGCCGGGGGTTGCACGGGGTGGCGGCGCCCTTGACCGCGGAGAACCACGCGAAGGCGCTGTCGCGCTCGATCACCAGGGTGTCGCCGGGGTGAAGGGTGGCCCGCCAGCCGGTATCGGAATCAGGGGCCTTGCCCTTGGTGACCGGCGGGGTCGGGACGCCGGGCGGGGTATCCGCCGGCTTCGCGATTTCGATCTTCATCCCGGGGTCCGCGACGCCCGCCGGGGACTGGATGACCTCCCCCCTGGGCTGGGTGCAGGTGGTTCCGTCGGGCGGGCTGTCGATGCTGACCAGCACGCCCAGCTCGCGTACCCGCGCCACGAGGGCGTCCTGTTCCTCGGGGTCCGGGGTGAGGTCGTAGAGGGTGACGGTGACGGTGCCGTCGCCGTTCCGGTCCACGGCGTACGCCTTCGGTGTCGTGGGCGAACCGGGCAGCAGCACCGCCGCCACCGTCGCCGCGGTGGCCAGTCCGGCGACGAGCGCGAGTCGCGGTGCCGTGACCAGGCGGCGCGGGCGGCGCGCCGGGGCGGGCTGAGGTCCGCGTGCCTCGATCTCCCGCTTCAGCTCTTCGAGCAGCCGGTCCTCGAATGTCGCGTTCATGCTCGTTCCCCTGTCCCCGCGATGAGTGTGTCCCTGGCGAGTGCCGGTTCCGGGGGCGGTTGATCCGGGACGCTGCCGGTCGCCCCGCGCAGGGTCTTGCGTGCCCGGTGCAGCCGGACCCGGGCGGTGACCTGGCGGAGGCCGAGCGCCGACGCGGCCTCGGGGAGGGTGAGCTGGTCCACGGTGATGAGCTCCAGCAGCGCGCGCTCGCCCTGCGGGAGGCCGGTGAGCGCGGCCAGCGCCCGGCGCCCGGCGGCCTCGGCGTCCAGCTGCTCCTCCAGGCGCGCGATGTCGTCCGCCTCCAGCAGCCTGCGCCCGGCTATCCGGGCGCCCAGGGCCGCTTGGCGGGCGGTGCGGCGGGCCTCGGCGCCGACGAGGTTGCGGGCTATGCCGTACAGCCAGGCCGTCTCGCTGCCCCGGCCCGGACGGTAGGAGTCCGCGGAGTCGATCGCGGCGAGGAAGACCTCCGCCGTCACGTCCGCGACCGTGTGAGGGTCGGTGACGCGCCGCGCGACGAAGCGGGTGATCGCGTCGAAGTGGCGCCGGTAGAACTCCTCGAAGAGGTCCGGATCGCGCGCCGCCGCCGCTGGTCCTTCCTTGCTGCGGGTGTCGCTCGTCAAGGTCGTCTCCCCATCTCCCGGCCTGCCTGTCACACCTACTTGGCAGTGGACGGGCAAGGCGTTACACGCGCATCACGCCAGCGGATTCGGGCCGGGGCCCAGCGACGCCCCCTTCAGCCCGCGCAGGACCTCCGCCCCGATCTCCGCCAGGCGGTGGGCCTCCGGGGGTGTCGCGCCCAGGCCGATCGCGTAGCCCGTGTGGTCGGGGGTCGTGACCGGGCGGGGCCAGATGCGGGTGTCCGGGGCGCCAGCGTCCGCGAGTGCGGCGGTGAGGGCGAGGAGGCGGCCTCGTAGGCGGCCCTCCTCGGGTGGGGTTGCCATGGCGAGGGCCCAGGCGGTGTGCTCGGTGAGCGGGGGCGGGGTGCAGAGCGCGGCCGGTTCCGTGTCCAGGAGCTCCCAGGCCCGGAACAGCTCCGCCGTCAGCACGTCGCGTCCTGCGGCGCTCACTTGGGTCGTGCAGGAGCGGACCGGGGCTGTCGGGGTGTACACCGTCACCGGGTCGCCCGTCGCCGAGCCCTCGCCCACCGGGGCGCGCCAGTCCCATGCCGCCCAGGTCGCGAAGAAGTCCCGGAGGCCGCCGCCCTCGTGGGCCGTACGGGCCGCGAGGGTCGCCCACGCGATGCCCGGGAGGCCGCCGCACGGGGCGGAGTCCAGGCCCCTGGCCGCCGCCCACTCCTTCACGTCCCGGGCCAGGGCGGTGAACGCCTCATCGCGCGGGAACGCTTCCGCGTCGCTCACCGCGCTCAGCGCGACGGCCGCCGCCTCGCCCAGCTCCGCGCGGCGCGCCACCGCTTCGGCCGGGGGCAGGGCGCCCGTCGCCACGGTGACCAGGTCGACCCGCAGGCCGTCCACGTACCACCGCAGTCCGGGGACACGGGCCCCGCTCACCTCGCGCGGGTCCCGCGCCTCCGGGAAGGCTTCGGCGAGCCGGTCCCGTACGCCCGTGACCTCGGGGAGCGCCGCCACCAGGTCCAGATCCGCGCCGGGGCGCGCGCAGCCCATGCGCCGGGAGCCGACGAGGTGGACGTGCGCTTCGGGGAGGGCGGCGGCGACGCGGGCGGTTACGGCGTCGGCCGCCTGGGTGGAGCGGGCGGTTTCGGCGGCCACCCTCGGGGAAGCCGCGCCGAGTCCCACCCGTACCCCGTAGTGGTCCGACACATGCAGCCCACCCGGCCCGGGCTCTTCCCCGAGCAGGGTCGCCCCACACGCCCGCAGCCGGTCCGTGCGCAGCAGCACCCGGTCCAGGCGGGACACCCGGCCCGAGAGGGACGAGATCGCGGCCAGCGGATTGGCCGACGGGTCGAAGGTCGGGGTGTCGTCGGCGGGGCCGTGCACCTCCGTCCACGCGTCCGTCATCGCCAGACGGGCCTGCGGGTGGTCGCCGCCGTCGTTGAAGTCGCCGACGAGCAGCAGTTCGCCCGCCACGTTCGCCAACCCTGTGGCCAGGTCCGCGAGTTCCGCCTCCCGGCGAGCCGCACCGTCGGGGGAGTGGTCGCTGCTGAGATGCGTGACGGCGATCGTGACCGGGCCGTCCGCCGTCTCCACCACCGCCGCCGCGACCGCCTTGTGCGGGCCCAGCCCGTGCACCGCCGCCTCGCTCACCGGCAGGCGGCTGAGCAGCAGCAGACCGTGGTCGGGGACGTCGTGGCCGGCCGGGTCGGTCGCGAGGGTGTAGTGAGCACTCACCCACTCGCACCCCAGTAGCAGCATGAGCAGCGCGGGCTCCACCTCCTGGAGCGCGATCACGTCCGCGTCCGCCGCGCGCAACGCCTCGGCCAACAGGGGACGGCGACGCGCGGTGTCGATGCGGTCGCTGTCGTAACGGTCCCAGAGGGTGTTCCAGGTGAGGACGGTCAGCGGACCGCTCGGGCCCTTCGCGCCGGTCGGCGCCGGTTCCCAGGTGCCCGTCGCGGGGGAGTACGCGTGCGGGGTTCGCGCCGTGAAGTACGGGGAAGGCAGGCGGCGCGCCTCCCGTATGCGCCCGGCGTCCGTCGCGTCGATGCGGTCCGTGCCCGTCGCCCGGTCCCAGACCACCTCCCCGTCCGCCTCGAAGAAGAGGACCCGGTGCCAGGGGATGTCCCCGCCCGGAGTGAACCGGTCCAACGGCACCCGCTTCGGCTCCCGGGCGCGCTGCGCCACGCCCAGCACGAAGCGCGCCGGATCGAAGCGGGCGTCCCAGCGGACCCGGTGGTAGATCTCCTCGCTCGTACGCATCAGGCCCAGTCCTCCACGGTTCCGCTGGTGCCGATGTACCAGGTGCGGTGCGCCTGGCCGGGGTACGGGGGTACGAACCGGTGCAGCTGCGACGCCAGCACCTGCGGTGGTACGGGGTGCTCCCGGCGTCCGTTGCGCGCCGCCAAATCCGCCTCGCCGATCCAGGCCACGGCGTGCGTGACCAGGGCGTCGCGGCGACGGGCGACCGCGCGCACCAGGGAGCGCTGGTGCGGGTTGAGCGAGGTGGCGTCCCAGACCACCGTCGCGCCGGGGACGAGGGCCGCGTCCAGGCGGTCCAGGCCCTCGCGCAGCACGTCCCCGTTGGCGCTCTGATCGGCGCGCGAGCCCCGGGCCAGGCGCAGATCGTCCAGCGAGATGTACGTGGCGACCCCCGGCAGGCCCCGGCCGAAGGTGCTCTTGCCGCTGCCGGAGGGCCCGGCGAGCTGGACCAGGCGCGGGAAGTCCCCGGACCGCCACCGCCAGGTCGCGGCGACCGCCTCCTCCGCGGTGGCGACGCGCCCGTCCGCGTGCGCCTCGCGGGCCTGCGCCAGGCAGCGCGCGGCGGCCTCCGGCCCGAGATCGGCGAACGCCTCGGCGAGCCCGTCCGGCTCCCGCACCTCCGCCGCGTGCAGCGCCGACCACTCGACCTGCTCCCGCGCCTCGGCGGTGTCCGCCAGCACCCCGGAAACGGCGTGCAGGACGGACAGGTCGGCGGCGAGCGCCATCCGGGCGAGCCCGGCGCGCCGCTCCTCGTCGGGGTAGGGCCGGTGCAGCCCGGGCGCCAGCCCGACGAGGTCCGCGACGCGCCGGGCGAGCGGCATGCCGAGGGCGGGGGCCAGGAGCGGGGCGAGGGCGGTGCGGCGGGTGCCGTGCAGCAGGGCGGCGAGGACACCGGCGAGGCGGTCGTCCCCGGTGCGGCCGAGGGCGTCCAGGGCGTCGGCGGCGGCGAGGGCGTGCGCCGGCCCGGCTCCCGGCGCCGGCCCGGCTCCCGGCTCCGGCCCGGCTTCCGGACCGGCGCCCACCGCCGCGCGCAGCGCCCCCGCGTCCACCGGGGCTCCACTCCGTACCGCCCACAGCGCCGCCCCCGCACCGAGCCCGTTCTCCACGACCTCCGCGTGCATCCAGTGCGTATCGGTCACCACATGGCCCGGCCGTACCCACTTCCCGACGACGCGCCCGAACAGCGCGGCCGGGAAGCCCGCCGCCGGGCGGACGACGTACCCCTCCTGCCGCCCCGTGTCCGGCTTCAGCGCGCGCAGCGCCTTTGCGTCGAACACCCCGCGCCACAGCACCGGCGGCGCCGGGATGCCCAGGGAACGCAGGAACTCCACGGTCCGGTCCCAGCCCAGGCAGCGGTCGCCGTCCCACACGGAGAACCCGTAGAAGTGGCTGTCCAGCGCGTCGTACGCCAGGGAGTGCCGCGCGAACATGTTCTCCCCGCAGATCCGCCACCCCTGCGGAATGCGTGCCCCGACGCGGGCCTGGAGGGCCTTCACCCAGGTCCGCGACGGATGGTGCGCCGAATCCAGCGAACGGGCGTGCAGCCCGTCCGCGTACAACGTGGTGTTCTCGCCGTCCAGCTTCTCGGTGACGACGACCTCGGTCCCGGCCAGCGCCGCCAGGTCCGTCATCCGCACGTCGTCGGACGTGGCCCCGGGCGACCAGGGCAGATGAGCCGTCCGTGGATAGTGCGTCCGCATGATCTTCCGCCCCCGTGCCTTTGCCGTATCCGGTCGGAAACTGTAGGGGCGGGCAGCACGCGCGTACGACCGAAATAACGGGGGAGGGGAGTGGGGTCCGCAGGCCCCCGATGCGCGCCTGCGTTTGACCGGACACTCGGCCGGGGTAAGATCCCCGGCCCGATTGGCCAGGCTCGCAGCCCGTATGGCACACTAGCCAGGTTGCTCGGTTGAGTGTCAATGCTGCGCGCCTCCCGCCGGGAGGACCGGAAGCGAGTCCCACAGTACTCGTCGGCCCCATGCGGGCCGGACGTACGGGAATCTTCCGGGAAGCGTAAGTGGGGCACCGGCCAGGCGCCCGGTGGGGTTTCACCCCCGGCAGCGTGGTCTTCGGCCCGCACCCCCTTGGTTGGGAAATCCTTCGGGACTTCTGCGTAGAGGGGATGCGACACGCCCGACCGCGTGGGTCGGAGGAGAAGGTACCGAACCCCGGGTTCCAGAGCGTTAAACGAGAGACAGGACTACTAGTAGCCATGGCGGGACAGAAGATCCGCATCCGGCTCAAGGCCTACGACCACGAGGTCATCGACTCCTCGGCGAAGAAGATCGTCGAGACGGTGACCCGCACTGGTGCGTCGGTCGCGGGCCCGGTGCCGCTGCCCACTGAGAAGAACGTGTACTGCGTCATCAAGTCGCCGCACAAGTACAAGGACTCTCGCGAGCACTTCGAGATGCGCACGCACAAGCGCCTCATCGACATCCTCGACCCCACGCCGAAGACGGTTGACTCGCTGATGCGCCTCGACCTGCCGGCTGGCGTCGACATCGAGATCAAGCTCTGAGGGGACGGGCCGAGATGAGCAAGAACATCAAGGGCGTCCTGGGCGAGAAGCTCGGCATGACCCAGGTCTGGGACGAGAACAACCGGGTTGTCCCGGTGACCGTCGTCAAGGCCGGTCCGTGCGTCGTGACGCAGGTCCGTACGAACGACAGCGACGGCTACGAGTCGGTGCAGATCGCCTTCGGCGAGATCGACCCGCGCAAGGTGAACAAGCCCCTCAAGGGTCACTTCGCCAAGGCCGACGTCACCCCGCGCCGCCACCTGGTGGAGATCCGCACTCCTGACGCCAGCGAGTACACGCTCGGCCAGGAGATCAATGCCGAGGTGTTCGAGTCCGGCGTCAAGGTTGACGTCACGGGCAAGAGCAAGGGCAAGGGCTTCGCCGGTGTCATGAAGCGTCACAACTTCCGGGGCCTCGGCGCCGGTCACGGCGTGCAGCGCAAGCACCGTTCCCCCGGTTCGATCGGTGGCTGCGCCACCCCTGGGCGTGTCTTCAAGGGCATGCGCATGGCCGGTCGCATGGGTAACGAGCGCGTCACCACCCAGAACCTGACCATCCACGCGGTTGACGCGGAGAAGGGTCTGCTGCTCATCAAGGGCGCGGTCCCCGGTCCGAACGGCGGCCTCGTCCTGGTCCGTACCGCGGCCAAGGGGGCTTGAGGTAATGAGCACCATTGACATCCTTTCGCCGGCAGGCGACAAGGCCGGTACCGTCGAGCTCCCCGCGGAGATCTTCGACGCGAAGACCAGCGTTCCGCTGATCCACCAGGTCGTCGTCGCACAGCTGGCAGCTGCCCGTCAGGGCACGCACAAGACCAAGCGTCGTGGCGAGGTCCGCGGTGGTGGGCGCAAGCCGTACCGCCAGAAGGGCACCGGCCGCGCGCGCCAGGGTTCGACCCGTGCGCCGCAGTTCGTCGGCGGTGGCGTCGTCCACGGCCCGCAGCCGCGTGACTACTCGCAGCGCACCCCGAAGAAGATGAAGGCCGCCGCCCTCCGCGGTGCCCTCTCCGACCGGGCGCGTCACTCCCGTATCCACGTCGTCACCGGCGTGGTCGAGGGTGGGGTCTCCACGAAGGCCGCCAAGACGCTGTTCGGCAAGATCTCGGAGCGCAAGAACGTGCTCCTGGTCGTCGACCGCAACGACGAGGCCGCGTGGCTCTCCGCACGCAACCTGCCCCAGGTGCACATCCTGGAGCCGGGCCAGCTGAACACGTACGACGTGATCGTCTCTGACGACGTGGTCTTCACCCAGGCCGCCTTCGAGTCCTTCGTGTCTGGCCCCCAGACCGCTGAGACCGAAGGGAGCGACGCCTGATGAGCGAGGCGACCGTTACCAGCAAGACCTACGACGACCCGCGCGACGTTCTCGTCAAGCCGGTTGTCTCGGAGAAGAGCTACGCGCTGCTCGACGAGAACAAGTACACGTTCATCGTCGCGCCGGGCTCCAACAAGACCCAGATCAAGCAGGCCGTGGAAGCGGTCTTCTCGGTCAAGGTCACCGGGGTCAACACGATCAACCGCCAGGGCAAGCGCAAGCGCACCAAGAGCGGTTTCGGCAAGCGCGCTGACACCAAGCGCGCCATCGTGACCCTCGCTGAGGGCGACCGTATCGACATCTTCGGCGGCCCGACCTCCTAGTGAGGCCGAGTCGTCCGGAATCGGACGAGGACTGAGAAATGGGTATCCGCAAGTACAAGCCGACGACCCCGGGCCGTCGTGGCTCCAGCGTCGCCGACTTTGTCGAGATCACGCGGTCCACGCCGGAGAAGTCGCTGGTCCGCCCCCTGCACAACAAGGGCGGCCGTAACAACACCGGTCGTGTGACCGTTCGCCACCAGGGTGGTGGCCACAAGCGCGCCTACCGCGTGATCGACTTCCGTCGTCACGACAAGGACGGCGTGCCGGCCAAGGTCGCGCACATCGAGTACGACCCCAACCGCACCGCGCGCATCGCGCTCCTGCACTACGCGGACGGCGAGAAGCGCTACATCATCGCGCCGCGTGGCCTGGGCCAGGGCGACCGTGTCGAGAACGGCCCGGCCGCCGACATCAAGCCCGGCAACAACCTGGCGCTGCGCAACATCCCGGTCGGTACGACCATCCACGCCATCGAGCTGCGGCCCGGCGGCGGCGCGAAGTTCGCCCGCTCCGCGGGTGCCTCCGTGCAGCTGCTGGCGAAGGAGGGCACCATGGCCCACCTTCGTATGCCGTCGGGTGAGATCCGCCTGGTCGACGCCCGCTGCCGCGCCACCATCGGCGAGGTCGGCAACGCCGAGCAGTCGAACATCAACTGGGGCAAGGCCGGCCGTATGCGGTGGAAGGGCGTCCGCCCGACCGTCCGTGGTGTCGTGATGAACCCGGTCGACCACCCGCACGGTGGTGGTGAGGGTAAGACCTCCGGTGGCCGTCACCCGGTTTCGCCGTGGGGTAAGAAGGAAGGTCGTACTCGTTCGCCCAAGAAGGCGTCGAACAAGTACATCGTCCGCCGCCGCAAGACGAACAAGAAGCGCTAGGAGCGGGTTTAGATGCCGCGCAGTCTCAAGAAGGGGCCCTTCGTCGACGGCCACCTCGCCAAGAAGGTGGACGTACAGAACGAGGCCGGCACCAAGAACGTCATCAAGACCTGGTCCCGTCGCTCGATGATCGTCCCGGCCATGCTGGGTCACACCATCGCGGTGCACAACGGCAAGATCCACGTCCCGGTGTTCGTCACCGAGTCGATGGTCGGCCACAAGCTCGGCGAGTTCTCGCCGACTCGCACCTTCCGCGGCCACGTCAAGGACGACCGGAAGTCGAAGCGCCGCTAACGCGGGGTGACTGACTATGACTTACACCGAAGGGACAACCATGGAAGCCAGGGCCCAGGCGCGGTACATCCGCGTCACGCCCATGAAGGCCCGCCGCGTGGTGGACCTCATCCGTGGCATGGATGCCACGGAGGCTCAGGCGGTCCTGCGTTTCGCCCCGCAGGCCGCGAGCGTGCCGGTCGGCAAGGTGCTGGACAGCGCCATTGCCAACGCCGCACACAACTACGACCACACCGACGCCTCTTCGCTGGTCATCAGCGAGGCGTACGTGGATGAGGGCCCGACCCTGAAGCGGTTCCGTCCGCGTGCTCAGGGCCGTGCCTACCGGATCCGTAAGCGGACCAGCCACATCACCGTGGTCGTCAGCAGCAAGGAAGGAACCCGGTAATGGGCCAGAAGGTAAACCCGCACGGGTTCCGGCTCGGCATCACCACGGACTTCAAGTCCCGCTGGTACGCCGACAAGCTGTACAAGGACTACGTCAAGGAAGACGTCGCCATTCGTCGCATGATGACGAAGGGCATGGAGCGCGCCGGCATCTCGAAGGTTGAGATCGAGCGCACCCGCGACCGCGTCCGCGTCGACATCCACACCGCTCGCCCGGGCATCGTCATCGGCCGCCGCGGCGCCGAGGCCGACCGCATCCGCGGCGAGCTGGAGAAGCTGACCGGCAAGCAGGTCCAGCTGAACATCCTCGAGGTCAAGAACCCCGAGGTGGACGCTCAGCTGGTGGCCCAGGCCGTCGCCGAGCAGCTCTCCTCCCGCGTCTCCTTCCGTCGTGCCATGCGCAAGAGCATGCAGAGCACGATGAAGGCCGGCGCCAAGGGCATCAAGGTCCAGTGCGGCGGTCGCCTCGGCGGCGCCGAGATGTCCCGCTCGGAGTTCTACCGCGAGGGCCGTGTGCCCCTGCACACGCTCCGCGCGAACGTCGACTACGGCTTCTTCGAGGCCAAGACGACCTTCGGCCGCATCGGCGTGAAGGTCTGGATCTACAAGGGCGACGTCAAGAACATCGCCGAGGTCCGCGCCGAGAACGCTGCTGCCCGTGCGGGCAACCGCCCGGCCCGTGGCGGCGCTGACCGCCCGGCCGGCCGCGGTGGCCGCGGTGGCGAGCGTGGCGGTCGCGGCCGTAAGCCGCAGCAGTCGGCTCCGGCCGCCGAGGCCCCCAAGGCCGAGGCGACCGCCGCTGCTCCGGCTGCTGAGAGCACCGGAACGGAGGCCTGACCGAAATGCTGATCCCCCGTAGGGTCAAGCACCGCAAGCAGCACCACCCGAAGCGCAGCGGCATGTCCAAGGGTGGCACGCAGGTTGCGTTCGGCGAGTACGGCATCCAGGCGCTGACCCCGGCGTACGTGACGAACCGTCAGATCGAGTCCGCTCGTATCGCCATGACGCGTCACATCAAGCGTGGCGGCAAGGTCTGGATCAACATCTACCCGGACCGTCCCCTCACCAAGAAGCCTGCCGAGACCCGCATGGGTTCCGGTAAGGGTTCCCCGGAGTGGTGGATCGCCAACGTCAAGCCCGGACGCGTCATGTTCGAGCTGTCGTACCCCAACGAGAAGATCGCCCGTGAGGCGCTGACTCGTGCGGCCCACAAGCTGCCGATGAAGTGCCGGATCGTCAAGCGCGAGGCAGGTGAAGCGTGATGTCGGCCGGTACCAAGGCGTCCGAGCTGCGCGAGCTGGGCAACGAGGAGCTCCTCAACAAGCTCCGCGAGGCCAAGGAAGAGCTGTTCAACCTCCGCTTTCAGGCGGCGACGGGCCAGCTCGAGAACCACGGTCGGCTCAAGTCCGTCCGTAAGGACATCGCCCGGATCTACACCCTGATGCGCGAGCGCGAGCTCGGTATCGAGACGGTGGAGAGCGTCTGATGAGCGAGAAGACTGTGACTGAGAGCAAGACCGCCGAGCGCGGCTTCCGCAAGACCCGCGAGGGCCTCGTCGTCAGCGACAAGATGGACAAGACCGTCGTCGTCGCCGTCGAGGACCGCGTGAAGCACGCGCTGTACGGCAAGGTCATCCGCCGTACGAACAAGCTCAAGGCCCACGACGAGCAGAACGCCGCCGGCGTCGGCGACCGCGTCCTCCTGATGGAGACCCGGCCGCTGTCCGCCACGAAGCGGTGGCGCATCGTCGAGATCCTCGAGAAGGCCAAGTAATTCCTGAGGGGACTTCCCCTCAGGTCAGTTCCGCCAGGCTCGGCAGGGGCTCCCGTTAGCGGGGCCCCTGCCGGGAACCGGCAGACGATCAGGAGATAGACGTGATCCAGCAGGAGTCGCGACTGCGTGTCGCCGACAACACGGGTGCGAAGGAAATTCTCACCATCCGTGTTCTCGGTGGCTCGGGTCGCCGCTACGCGGGCATCGGTGACGTCATCGTCGCCACCGTCAAGGACGCGATCCCCGGTGGCAACGTGAAGAAGGGTGACGTCGTCAAGGCGGTCATCGTTCGCACCGTCAAGGAGCGTCGTCGCCAGGATGGCTCGTACATCCGCTTCGACGAGAACGCCGCCGTCATTCTGAAGAACGACGGCGACCCCCGCGGCACCCGTATCTTCGGCCCGGTGGGCCGTGAGCTGCGCGAGAAGAAGTTCATGAAGATCATCTCGCTCGCGCCGGAGGTGCTGTAAGCATGAAGATCAAGAAGGGCGACCTGGTACAGGTCATCACCGGTAAGGACAAGGGCAAGCAGGGCAAGGTCATCGTGGCCTACCCCGCTCAGGACCGCGTCCTCGTCGAGGGTGTCAACCGGGTCAAGAAGCACACCAAGGCCGGCCAGACCGCTCGCGGTTCGCAGACCGGTGGCATTGTGACGACCGAGGCCCCGATCCACGTCAGCAACGTGCAGCTGGTTGTTGAGAAGGACGGCAACAAGGTCGTTACTCGCGTCGGCTACCGCTTTGACGACGAGGGCAACAAGATCCGTGTTGCCAAGCGCACCGGTGAGGACATCTGATGACTACCACCACCGCGCCGCGTCTCAAGACGCGCTACCGCGAGGAAATCGCCGGCAAGCTGCGTGAGGAGTTCTCCTACGAGAACGTCATGCAGATTCCCGGTCTGGTCAAGATCGTGGTCAACATGGGTGTGGGCGACGCCGCCCGCGACTCCAAGCTGATCGACGGTGCCGTCAAGGACCTCACCACGATCACCGGTCAGAAGCCGGCCGTCACCAAGGCCCGCAAGTCGATCGCGCAGTTCAAGCTGCGCGAGGGGCAGCCGATCGGCTGCCACGTCACCCTCCGCGGTGACCGCATGTGGGAGTTCCTGGACCGTACGCTGTCGCTCGCGCTGCCGCGTATCCGTGACTTCCGCGGCCTGTCGCCCAAGCAGTTCGACGGCCGTGGCAACTACACCTTCGGTCTCACGGAGCAGGTCATGTTCCACGAGATCGACCAGGACAAGATCGACCGGGTCCGGGGCATGGACATCACCGTGGTCACCACGGCGACCAATGACGACGAGGGTCGTGCCCTCCTTCGTCACCTCGGCTTCCCGTTCAAGGAGAACTGACCGTGGCGAAGAAGGCTCTGATCGCTAAGGCCGCCCGTAAGCCGAAGTTCGGCGTCCGGGGTTACACCCGGTGCCAGCGCTGCGGCCGGCCCCACTCCGTCTACCGCAAGTTCGGCCTGTGCCGCGTGTGCCTTCGTGAGATGGCTCACCGTGGCGAGCTGCCGGGCGTGACCAAGAGCTCCTGGTAATTCTCCTTCGCCCTTTGGGCGTTGGGAATCACCGGAGACTCTCGGTAAGCATCTGGTCGGCAGGAGCCCGGCCCCGCATGCCGTAGGCTTGCAGGGTTGGGCGCCTGCCGCCCATGACCGACTTACTACGCCGTAGGTCCCCGCACCGCACCCGTCCCGCCTCTGAGCGGGGAGAGGGATGGCGCATACAGGAAACCCCGGCGAGAGAGGCCGAAGGCCAACTCATGACCATGACTGATCCCATCGCAGACATGCTCACGCGTCTGCGCAACGCGAACTCGGCGTACCACGACGACGTCGTGATGCCGCACAGCAAGATCAAGTCGCACATCGCGGAGATCCTCCAGCAGGAGGGCTTCATCACCGGCTGGAAGGTCGAGGACGCCGAGGTCGGCAAGAACCTCGTCCTCAACCTGAAGTTCGGTCCGAACCGCGAGCGCTCGATCGCCGGCATCAAGCGTATTTCGAAGCCGGGTCTGCGTGTCTACGCAAAGTCCACCAACCTGCCGAAGGTCCTCGGCGGCCTGGGCGTGGCGATCATCTCCACGTCCCACGGTCTCCTGACCGGCCAGCAGGCTCAGAAGAAGGGCGTAGGTGGGGAAGTCCTCGCCTACGTCTGGTAGTCGGGAACGGAGGAATAGCTCATGTCGCGAATCGGCAAGCTCCCCATCCAGGTTCCCGCCGGTGTGGACGTCACCATCGATGGCCGCACGGTCAACGTGAAGGGCCCCAAGGGCACCCTCACGCACACCGTCGCGTCGCCGATCGAGGTCACCAAGGGTGAGGACGGCGTCCTGAACGTCGTCCGCCCGAACGACGAGCGTCAGAACAAGGCCCTGCACGGCCTGTCCCGCACGCTGGTGGCGAACATGATCACCGGTGTGACCCAGGGGTACATCAAGGCGCTCGAGATCAGTGGTGTCGGTTACCGCGTCCAGGCGAAGGGCTCCAACCTGGAGTTCGCCCTGGGCTACAGCCACCCGATCCTGATCGAGGCCCCGGAGGGCATCACCTTCAAGGTGGAGACCCCCACGAAGTTCACCGTCGAGGGCATCGACAAGCAGAAGGTCGGCGAGACCGCGGCCAAGATCCGCAAGCTGCGGAAGCCTGACCCGTACAAGGCCAAGGGCGTCAAGTACGCCGGCGAGGTCATCCGCCGCAAGGTCGGAAAGGCTGGTAAGTAGCCATGGCATACGGCGTGAAGATCGCCAAGGGCGACGCGTACAAGCGCGCGGCTCGCAAGCGGCGCCACATCCGCGTCCGCAAGCACATCTCCGGTTCGCCGGAGCGTCCGCGCCTGGTCGTGACCCGCTCCAACCGCCACATGGTCGCCCAGATCATCGACGACATCGCGGGCCACACGCTCGCGTCGGCGTCGACCCTGGACGTCTCCATCCGTGGCGGCGAGGGCGACAAGAGCAGCCAGGCCAAGCAGGTCGGCGCCCTGGTCGCCGAGCGTGCCAAGGCCGCAGGCGTCGAGGCCGTCGTGTTTGACCGCGGTGGTAACCAGTACGCCGGGCGGATTGCCGCTCTGGCTGACGCCGCCCGTGAAGCCGGGCTGAAGTTCTAGCCCCGGTTCCTACGCACAGCGGACGTAACAGAGAGAGGTAAATCCAATGGCTGGACCCCAGCGCCGCGGAAGCGGTGCCGGTGGCGGCGAGCGGCGGGACCGGAAGGGCCGTGACGGCGGCGCTGCCGCCGCCGAGAAGACCGCGTACGTCGAGCGCGTCGTCGCGATCAACCGAGTCGCCAAGGTTGTGAAGGGTGGTCGTCGCTTCAGCTTCACCGCGCTGGTCGTGGTGGGCGATGGTGACGGCACCGTCGGTGTCGGTTACGGCAAGGCCAAGGAAGTTCCCGCGGCCATCGCCAAGGGCGTGGAAGAGGCCAAGAAGAACTTCTTCAAGGTCCCGCGCATCCAGGGCACCATCCCTCACCCGATCCAGGGTGAGAAGGCTGCGGGCGTCGTCCTGCTCAAGCCGGCTTCCCCCGGTACCGGTGTGATCGCCGGTGGCCCGGTGCGCGCCGTTCTCGAGTGCGCCGGCGTCCACGACATCCTGTCGAAGTCGCTCGGGTCCTCGAACCCGATCAACATCGTGCACGCGACCGTGGCGGCCCTCCAGGGCCTGCAGCGTCCCGAGGAGATCGCGGCCCGCCGCGGTCTGCCCCTCGAGGACGTCGCCCCCGCGGCCCTGCTTCGTGCGCGTGCGGGAGCGGGTGCGTAATGGCCCGTCTCAAGATCACGCAGACGAAGTCGTACATCGGCAGCAAGCAGAACCACCGCGACACCCTGCGTTCGCTCGGGCTCAAGCGCCTGAACGACTCGGTTGTCAAGGAGGACCGCCCCGAGTTCCGCGGCATGGTGCACACCGTCCGCCACCTCGTGACGGTTGAGGAGGTCGACTGACATGGCGGAGAACAAGCCGCTGAAGGCGCATGACCTCCGGCCTGCCCCGGGTGCCAAGACCGCCAAGACCCGTGTGGGTCGTGGTGAGGCGTCCAAGGGTAAGACCGCTGGTCGTGGTACCAAGGGCACCAAGGCCCGTTACCAGGTTCCGCAGCGCTTCGAGGGTGGGCAGATGCCCCTCCACATGCGTCTGCCGAAGCTCAAGGGCTTCAAGAACCCGTTCCGCACGGAGTACCAGGTCGTGAACCTGGACAAGCTCGCGACGCTCTACCCCGAGGGTGGAGAGGTCACGGTGGCCGACCTGGTCGCCAAGGGTGCCGTGCGCAACAACCACCTCGTCAAGGTCCTCGGACAGGGCGAGATCTCCGTGGCGCTGCAGGTTTCGGTTGACGCCGTCTCCGGCTCCGCCAAGGAGAAGATCACCGCCGCCGGCGGTACCGTCACCGAGCTCGTCTGAGACAACTCGGACACTCAGGTGACCTGAACATCCGACCGGGGATGCCCTCTCAAATGGGGCATCCCCGGTTGGTCGTTCCTAGGGGGGCATGTACGCCGGTAAGGTGGCGTCCGTTGCTGTGGTATCCCCTGGGCGCGTGCGCCTGGGCTCCTTGGCTTTCATACGTATCCGTCGATCCTCAAGACCGTCACCTCTACGCTCTGCGCGGGGGTCGCAGGAGGCACCGTGCTCACCGGCTTCGCCCGGGCGTTCAAGACGCCCGACCTGCGCAAGAAGCTGCTCTTCACTCTCGGCATCATCGTGCTCTACCGGCTCGGGGCCCACATCCCGGTTCCGGGTGTGAGCTACGAGAACGTCCAGACCTGTGTTGATCAGGCCAGCAAGGGAAACAACAGCCTCTTCGGCCTGGTGAACATGTTCAGCGGTGGTGCGCTGCTGCAGATCACGATCTTCGCGCTCGGCATCATGCCGTACATCACGGCCAGCATCATTCTCCAGCTGCTGACCGTGGTCATCCCCCGACTCGAGGCGCTCAAGAAGGAGGGCTCGTCCGGCCAGGCGAAGATCACGCAGTACACGCGTTATCTGACGGTCGCGCTCGCCATCCTCCAGGGCACCGGCCTGGTCGCCACCGCCCGCAGCGGCGCCCTGTTCAGCGGCTGCCCGGTCGCCGACCAGATCGTCCCGAACGACTCGCTGTTCACGACGATCACGATGGTCATCACGATGACCGCCGGCACCGCCGCCGTCATGTGGCTCGGTGAGCTCATCACCGACCGCGGCATCGGCAACGGCATGTCGATCCTGATGTTCATCTCGATCGCCGCGACCTTCCCGTCGGCCATGTGGGCCATCAAGACCAGCGGCAAGCTGGCGGACGGCTGGATCGAGTTCGCCACCGTCATCCTGGTCGGCTTCGTCATGGTGGCCCTCGTCGTCTTCGTCGAGCAGGCCCAGCGCCGTATCCCGGTGCAGTACGCGAAGCGCATGATCGGACGCCGTTCGTACGGCGGCACCTCCACCTACATCCCGCTGAAGGTGAACCAGGCGGGTGTGATCCCCGTCATCTTCGCTTCTTCGCTGCTCTACATCCCGGCCCTGATCGTCCAGTTCTCCAACTCCAAGGCGGGCTGGGCCATCTGGATCCAGGACAACCTGACCAAGGGCACCCACCCGTACTACATGACGGCGTACTTCCTGTTGATCGTGTTCTTCGCCTTCTTCTACGTGGCGATCTCGTTCAACCCCGAGGAAGTCGCCGACAACATGAAGAAGTATGGTGGCTTCATCCCGGGTATCCGGGCTGGTCGACCTACTGCCGAGTACCTGAGCTATGTGCTCAACAGGATCACTTGGCCGGGCTCGCTGTACCTGGGTCTGATCGCTCTGGTGCCGACGATGGCGTTGGCAAGCTTCGGTGGCGCTAACCAGAACTTCCCGTTCGGCGGGACGAGCATCCTCATCATCGTGGGTGTGGGTCTGGAGACCGTGAAGCAGATCGAGAGTCAGCTCCAGCAGCGCAATTACGAAGGGTTCCTCCGCTGATGCGAATCGTCCTCGTCGGCCCGCCGGGTGCCGGCAAGGGAACGCAGGCCGCGTACCTTGCCAAGAACCTGTCGATTCCGCACATCTCCACGGGCGATCTCTTCCGCGCCAACATCAGCCAGGGCACCGACCTTGGCAAGCAGGCCCGCGCCTACATGGACGCGGGACAGCTGGTGCCGGACGAGGTGACGATCGGGATGGCCAAGGACCGCATGTCCCAGCCGGACGCGGTCAACGGCTTCCTGCTCGACGGCTTCCCGCGCAACGTGGGTCAGGCCGAGGCTCTGGATGTGATGCTCAAGGACGAGGGCGTGAAGCTGGACGCCGTGCTCGACCTGGAGGTCCCCGAGGACGAGGTCGTGAAGCGGATCGCGGGTCGCCGCATCTGCCGCAACGACAGCGCGCACGTCTTCCACGCCACGTACAACCCGCCGAAGACCGAGGGTGTCTGCGACACCTGCGGCGGCGAGCTGTACCAGCGCGACGACGACAGCGAGGAGACGGTGCGTACCCGGCTGGAGGTCTACCACACGCAGACCGAGCCGATCATCGACTACTACCGGGCACAGGACCTGGTGGTCACCATCTCCGCGCTCGGCAAGGTCACCGATGTGACCGACCGGGCCATGGAGGCGCTGAAGAAGTCCGCGGAGGACTGAGCGCCCACTCGCGCAGTACGCAGTACAAGCCGGCCGCGGCGTCCTCGGACGCCGCGGCCGACTGCTTGCCGCCGCGTATCGTGGAAGACCCGCCCCCCGTTCACCGTCCCACCGGAAAGGCGCCGCAGCATGGTGCAGATCAAGACCCCCGAGCAGATCGCGAAGATGCGCGAGGCGGGGCTGGTGGTCGCTGCCATCCACGCGGCCACCCGTGAGGCGGCGGTGCCCGGCGCCACCACCCGCGACCTGGACCAGGTCGCCCGCAAGGTGATCGCCGACCACGGCGCGAAGTCGAACTTCCTCGGGTACGGCGGGTTCCCCGCGACCATCTGCACCTCGGTCAACGAGGTCGTCGTCCACGGCATCCCGGACGACAAGACGGTCCTCAAGGACGGCGACATCATCTCCATCGACGCCGGCGCGATCGTGGACGGCTGGCACGGCGACGCCGCGTACACCGCCTTCGTCGGTACGGGGCACGCGCCGGAGCTGGTCGAGCTCTCCCGGGTGACCGAGGAGTCGATGTGGGCCGGCATCGCCGCGATGAAGGTCAACAACCGCCTGGTCGACATCTCGAAGGCGATCGAGTCCTACATCCGCCGCCAGCCCCGCCCCGCCACCGGCAAGTACGGGATCATCGAGGACTACGGCGGGCACGGCATCGGCACCGAGATGCACATGGACCCGCACCTGCTGAACTACGTCTCCCGCAAGCGCGGCAAGGGCGTCAAGCTGGTCCCGGGCCTCTGCCTGGCCATCGAGCCGATGGTCTCGCTGGGCACCCCGCACACCGAGGTGCTGGAGGACGAGTGGACCGTCATCACGACGGACGGCACCTGGTCCTCGCACTGGGAGCACTCCATCGCCCTCACGGAGCAGGGCCCGCTGGTCCTCACCGCCCCGGACTGCGGCCGCGAGAAGCTGGCGCAGTACGGCGTCGAGGCCGCGCCGGACCCCCTGGGCTGATTGGGGTCCCCGGGGAGGTCTAAGGATCTCCCCGGATGGGCAAACTTGACGGATTCGCCTTTGGGAGTCCGCTGACGTAGACTGACTCGTCGGCTCTCGTGCATCCGTGTGTCCACATGCGGGGAACGAAAGTCGATCAAGGTAGCCGATTCGAAGGGCGAAGCGTGGCCAAGAAGCAAGGTGCCATCGAAATTGAGGGCACCGTGATCGAGTCCCTCCCGAACGCCATGTTCAAGGTGGAGCTCCAGAACGGTCACAAGGTCCTCGCGCACATCAGCGGCAAGATGCGTATGCACTACATCCGCATCCTCCCGGATGACCGGGTCGTCGTGGAGCTTTCTCCGTACGACCTGACGCGTGGCCGGATCGTCTACCGCTACAAGTAGATCTTGCCGCCGTCCGCATCCGTGCGGACGTGGGCACTGACCCGGAGAACCTGACATCCCATGAAGGTCAAGCCGAGCGTCAAGAAGATCTGCGACAAGTGCAAGGTGATCCGCCGTCACGGCCGGGTCATGGTCATCTGCGACAACCTGCGCCACAAGCAGCGCCAGGGCTGACGCACGACCCCCTGCATCTCGCAGTTCGCGCGACGCACGTAACACGTACATACGCAGAGCCCGTCCAAGCCACGGCTGACGGCACCTCCGGCGGGGGCCGGGGACCCGGACGTACCACCTCTCCCAGCGAGGGGTCGGCGGCCGGGAGTGGCTCTGCGGAAGACCCCCGACTTAACAACTGGAGCCATTGAATGGCACGCGTTTCAGGTGTTGACATCCCGCGCGAAAAGCGCGTGGAGGTTGCCCTCACCTACGTCTTCGGTATCGGGCGCACCCGGTCCAAGGAGATCCTCGCCGCCTCCGGCGTGAACCCGAACACCCGCGTTCGTGACCTGGCCGAAGAGGACCTGGTCAAGATCCGCGAGTACGTGGACGCCAACCTCCGCACCGAGGGTGACCTCCGCCGCGAGATCCAGGCCGACATCCGCCGCAAGGTCGAGATCGGCTGCTACCAGGGTCTCCGTCACCGCCGCGGTCTGCCGGTCCACGGCCAGCGCACCAGCACCAACGCTCGTACCCGCAAGGGTCCGCGTCGCGCGATCGCCGGCAAGAAGAAGCCCGGCAAGAAGTAGTCCTCAGCGGACGCACTGCGGGCGACCGGCACCCCCGGCCTCCGCAGCAACCAGCGGTCTTCGCTGTAGGACCGATCACCTCCCCTCTCCATCTGGAGTCAAGACATGCCCCCCAAGGGTCGTCAGGGCGCAGCCAAGAAGGTGCGTCGCAAGGAAAAGAAGAACGTCGCTCACGGCCACGCGCACATCAAGAGCACGTTCAACAACACGATCGTCTCGATCACGGACCCCACGGGCAACGTGATCTCCTGGGCCTCCGCCGGCCACGTCGGCTTCAAGGGCTCGCGCAAGTCCACCCCCTTCGCCGCGCAGATGGCCGCCGAGTCGGCCGCCCGCCGCGCGCAGGAGCACGGCATGCGCAAGGTCGACGTCTTCGTGAAGGGTCCGGGCTCCGGCCGCGAGACCGCGATCCGCTCCCTCCAGGCCACCGGCCTCGAGGTCGGTTCGATCCAGGACGTCACCCCGACGCCGCACAACGGCTGCCGTCCGCCGAAGCGTCGCCGCGTCTGAGTCGTCACGGCCGGTGACGGCCGTGCGCCAGTAGCGCCGGGTCCGGGCGGTACACCTCTTCTGAGGCGTACCGCCCGTACCCTTGTTACATCTGTCGGGCATCAAATAGTGGGTGCCCACGACTGAAGGATCACAGCATGCTTATCGCTCAGCGTCCGTCGCTGACCGAAGAGGTCGTCGACGAATTCCGTTCGCGCTTCGTCATCGAGCCGCTGGAGCCGGGCTTCGGCTACACGCTCGGCAACTCCCTGCGCCGCACGCTCCTCTCCTCGATTCCGGGTGCCGCTGTCACCAGCATCCGCATCGACGGTGTCCTGCACGAGTTCACCACCGTGCCGGGCGTCAAGGAGGACGTGACCGACCTCATCCTCAACATCAAGCAGCTGGTCGTCTCCTCGGAGCACGACGAGCCCGTCGTGATGTACCTGCGCAAGCAGGGCCCCGGCCTGGTCACCGCCGCGGACATCGCTCCGCCGGCCGGTGTCGAGGTGCACAACCCGGACCTCGTCCTCGCCACGCTGAACGGCAAGGGCAAGCTGGAGATGGAGCTGACCGTCGAGCGCGGTCGCGGCTACGTCTCCGCCGTCCAGAACAAGCAGGTGGGCCAGGAGATCGGCCGTATCCCGGTCGACTCCATCTACTCGCCGGTGCTCAAGGTCACGTACAAGGTCGAGGCGACCCGTGTCGAGCAGCGCACCGACTTCGACAAGCTGATCGTCGACGTCGAGACCAAGCAGGCCATGCGTCCGCGTGACGCGATGGCTTCGGCCGGTAAGACCCTGGTCGAGCTGTTCGGTCTGGCGCGCGAGCTCAACATCGACGCCGAGGGCATCGACATGGGCCCGTCGCCGACGGACGCCGCGCTCGCGGCGGACCTGGCGCTGCCGATCGAGGAGCTGGAGCTCACGGTCCGCTCGTACAACTGCCTCAAGCGCGAGGGCATCCACTCGGTGGGCGAGCTCGTGGCCCGCTCCGAGGCGGACCTGCTCGACATCCGCAACTTCGGTGCGAAGTCGATCGACGAGGTCAAGGCGAAGCTGGCCGGTATGGGCCTGGCGCTGAAGGACTCGCCTCCCGGCTTCGACCCGACCGCTGCCGCCGACGCCTTCGGCGCCGACGACGACGCGGACGCCGGTTTCGTGGAGACCGAGCAGTACTGAGTCGCCTCCCGGCTGGGGTGCGCCTGCTTGCGGGGGCGCCCCGGTCCGGGCGAGGGCCTTTGTCCTCAATCGCCGGACGGGCTTGATTCTGGGCTGATGCCCGATGTCCAGTGCGGCGACATTTCATTCTTCCGCGCGGCGGCCGCCGCGCGGGAACTGACACCGGTACCTGATACGGCCGGTGCAGCACACAAGGAGAAAACCCATGCCGAAGCCCGCCAAGGGTGCCCGTCTGGGCGGCAGCGCCGCGCACGAGAAGCTTCTTCTCAACAACCTCGCGAAGTCGCTGTTCGAGCACGGCCGCATCACCACGACCGAGGCCAAGGCCCGCCGCCTGCGTCCGGTCGCGGAGCGTTTCATCACCAAGGCGAAGAAGGGCGACATCCACAACCGTCGCCTGGTGCTGCAGTCGATCACGGACAAGGGCGTCGTCCACACGCTCTTCACCGAGATCGCCCCGCGGTACGAGAACCGCCCCGGTGGTTACACCCGCATCACCAAGATCGGCAACCGTCGTGGCGACAACGCCCCGATGGCCGTCATCGAGCTGGTCGAGGCGCTGACCGTGGCGCAGCAGGCCACCGGTGAGGCCGAGGCCGCCACCAAGCGTGCGGTCAAGGAAGACGCGGCCAAGAAGGACGAGACCCCGGTCGAGTCCGTCGAGGACGCGCAGGACGCCTGAGCGTTCCGGAACCACTGAACGGGTCCGCATCACCCTCCGGGGCGGTGCGGGCCCGTTCGGCTGTGCGGGATCTTGAGAGGATGCGCTGGTGAGTGACGAGGTGGAGCCCGGTTCCGTACGGGTACGGCTGGACCTGGCCTATGACGGCAAGGACTTCTCGGGCTGGGCGAAGCAGACCGCGCGGCGGACGGTCCAGGGCGAGATCGAGGATGCGCTGCGGACCGTGACGCGCTCCTCGCGCACGTACGACCTGACGGTGGCGGGCCGCACCGACGCCGGGGTGCACGCCCGGGGCCAGGTCGCCCATGTCGACCTGCCGGAAGAGGTGTGGGCCGAGCACGCGGAGAAGCTGCTGCGGCGGCTCGCCGGGCGGATGGCCCCCGATGTGCGGGTCTGGCGGATCGCGGAGGCGGCGCCCGGGTTCAACGCCCGGTTCTCCGCCCTGTGGCGCCGGTACGCGTACCGCATCGCCGACCGCCCCGGCGGCGTCGACCCCCTCGTCCGGGGCCATGTGCTCTGGCACGACCGGCCGCTGGACGTGGCCGCGATGAACGCCGCCGCGGCGCGGATGACCGGGGAGCACGACTTCGCGGCGTACTGCAAGAAGCGCGAGGGCGCGACGACGATCCGGACGCTCCAGAAGCTGCACTGGGTGCGGGATCAGGCGACCGGGATCATCACCGGGACGGTGCAGGCGGACGCGTTCTGCCACAACATGGTGCGCGCGCTGGTCGGGGCGATGCTGTTCGTCGGCGACGGGCGGCGGCCCGACCCCTGGCCGGCCGAGGTGCTGGCCGCCGCCGTGCGCGACCCCGGGGTGCACGTGGTGCGTCCGCACGGGCTGACGCTGGAGGAGGTCGCGTACCCGGCGGACGAGCTGCTGGCGGCACGCGCGGTGGAGGCCCGCAACGTGCGGACGTTGCCGGGTGCCGGCTGCTGCTAGGTGGTCGTGATGTCGGCGGCGGCCGACGCCTGGACCTCGCCGCGGTGGCGGATGCGGCGGAACGTGTAGTCCGCCAGGTCGTCGCCGGTCGTGTACACGTCCTTGTCGGCCTTGGTGGCGTTGCGGCCGTCCGTGAAGCCGCCGACCGTGAAGTACGCGTACCGGCCGTACGAGTTCGCCGTACGGCGGCAGATCACGCCGTCGCGGCAGAAGACCGGGACGCCCGAGCCGCTGAGCGAGGCCAGGCCGCCGGTCGCCAGCTGCGCGGTGCGTTTCGCCTGGGCCTCCGTGTCGAAGACCGCGATGCCGACGGTGATCGCCACGCCGTCCCGGCTGTACGTGGCCCGGATGACCTGGTCGCAGCCGTTGGCGGTGAGGATCGCGCCCAGCGCGCCCTGGGTGGTCGCCGCGCACTGCTTGGTGCGGTGGGTCGCGCCCCTGGCGTACGTACGGCCTCCGGCGGTCAGCTTGCCGTCGGGGAAGAAGGCGTCGACGTCGACCGGCAGCCGGTCCTTCTTCACGTCGGCTATGTAGTCCCGGGGGTCCGGCGGGGGCGGGGGCGCCACCGACGAGAAGGACGGCTCGGGCGCGGGGAGCTCGGTCGGCAGGTCGTCCCCCGTGGGCAGCTCGCTCGCGTGCTTCCCGGCGGAGGTGCCTCTGCCGCCGCCGTTCGCGGAGATCACCGCCGTCGCGACGACCGCGGCGACGGCCGCCGTGGCGAGGGCGCCGCCGCCGATCAGCAGCCACTTCTTGCGCCGGGCCCGGGCCGCGGAGGCGTCGGCCAGCGCCTCCCAGTCGGGAGTGCCGCCGTTCCCGGGCCCTTCGCCGGGCCCCCCGTCCCCAAAGCTCATGCCGCGCATCCTAGACGGGACGTAATCCGGTTGGGTCAACCCCGCGGCGCCCGTGACAATGCTCTGCATGGGACATCTCGAAGCGGGCCACCTTGAGTACTACCTTCCGGACGGGCGGGTGCTGCTCGGCGATGCCTCGTTCCGGGTGGCCGACGGTGCCGTCGTCGCCCTCGTCGGGGCGAACGGCGCCGGGAAGACCACGCTGCTGCGGCTGCTCGCCGGGGAGCTCCAGCCGCACGGCGGCTCGGTGTCCGTGAGCGGCGGGCTCGGTGTGATGCGCCAGTTCGTCGGCTCGGTCCGCGACGAGCGCACCGTCCGCGACCTGCTGGTCTCCGTCGCGCAGCCCCGGATCCGGGAGGCCGCGCTGGCCGTCGACCGGGCCGAGGAACGCATCCTCACCGTGGACGACGAGGCCGCGCAGATGGCGTACGCGCAGGCGCTGAGCGACTGGGCGGAGGCGCGCGGCTACGAGGCCGAAACGGTCTGGGACATGTGCACCACGGCCGCCCTCGGCGTTCCGTACGAGAAGGCGCAGTGGCGCGAGGTGCGCACGCTGTCCGGCGGTGAGCAGAAGCGGCTGGTCCTGGAGGCCCTGCTGCGGGGCCCCGACGAGGTGCTGCTCCTGGACGAGCCGGACAACTATCTCGACGTGCCCGGCAAGCGGTGGCTGGAGGAGCGGCTGAAGGAGACCCGTAAGACGGTGCTCTTCGTCTCCCACGACCGGGAGCTGCTGTCCCGCGCCGCGCAGAAGATCGTCAGCGTGGAGCCCGGCCCGGCCGGCAGCGACGTCTGGGTGCACGGCGGCGGCTTCGACACGTACCACCAGGCCCGCAAGGAGCGGTTCGCCCGCTTCGAGGAGCTGCTGCGGCGCTGGGAGGAGGAGCACAAGCGGTTGAAGGCGCTCGTGCACCGGCTGCGCCAGCAGGCGGCGATCAGCCCGGACATGGCGAGCCGCTACCACGCGATGCAGACCCGGTTCCGGAAGTTCGAGGAGGCGGGCCCGCCGCCGGAGCCGCCGCGCGAGCAGGACATCCGGATGCGGCTGCGCGGCGGCCGGACCGGGGTGCGGGCGGTGACCTGCAAGGGCCTGGAGCTGACCGGCCTGATGAAACCGTTCGACCTGGAGGTCTTCTACGGGGAACGGGTCGCGGTCCTCGGCTCCAACGGGTCCGGCAAGTCGCACTTCCTGCGGCTCCTCGCGGGCGAGCCCGTCGCGCACACGGGGGAGTGGAAGCTCGGTGCGCGGGTGGTCCCCGGGCACTTCGCGCAGACCCACGCCCACCCGGAGCTGCTGGGCCGCACGCTGGTCGACATCCTGTGGACCGAGCACGCCAAGGACCGGGGCGGGGCGATGTCCGTACTGCGCCGCTACGAGCTGGAGCGGCAGGGGGACCAGCCGTTCGAGAAGCTGTCCGGCGGGCAGCAGGCCCGGTTCCAGATCCTGCTCCTGGAGCTGTCCGGCACGACCGCGCTGCTGCTGGACGAGCCGACGGACAACCTGGACCTGGAGTCGGCGGAGGCGCTGCAGGACGGTCTGGAGGCGTACGAGGGCACGGTGCTCGCGGTGACGCACGACCGGTGGTTCGCGAAGAGCTTCGACCGCTACCTGGTTTTCGGCTCGGACGGGGTGGTCCGGGAGACCTCGGAGCCGGTGTGGGACGAGCGACGGGTCGAGCGGGCGCGGTAGCGGGCGGGCGCGTTTTGACCCGTCCGGGGCGGGGCGGGTAGTCTCGACGTTTGTTATGCGTATGGGCTGCACCGGCATGGTGCGACAGCCCGTACGCAGGTTCTCTGGAGCAGTTACCAGTGGCTCGCATACGGGCGTCGTCCCGGCATTGTGGGCCCCAGCTGCATGATCGCTTCAGAGGTGTCGTGTGTCTGGACCCCATCCACTGAAGAAGCGAAGGCTACGAAGTGCGTACGTACAGCCCCAAGCCCGGCGATGTGACCCGCCAGTGGCACATCATTGACGCGCAGGACGTCGTCCTGGGCCGTCTCGCCACCACGGCTGCGAACCTCCTGCGAGGCAAGCACAAGGCGATCTACGCCCCCCACATGGACATGGGCGACTTCGTCATCATCATCAACGCCGACAAGGTTCACCTGTCCGGCAACAAGCGGACCCAGAAGATGGCGTACCGCCACTCCGGGTTCCCGGGCGGTCTGCGCTCCGTGCGCTACGACGACCTGCTCGCGAACAACCCCGAGAAGGCCGTCGAGAAGGCCATCAAGGGCATGATCCCCAAGAACTCCCTGGGCCGTCAGATGATCTCGAAGCTGAAGGTCTACGCGGGCGACCAGCACCCGCACGCTGCGCAGCAGCCGGTCCCGTACGAGATCACCCAGGTCGCGCAGTAGTTCCGGCCTCCCCCCAAAGACATAAAGAAAGATCTGAGGAGAATCGTGGCCGAGACCACTGTTGAGACCGTCGAGGGCACCGAGGGCGAGGAGACCTTCGCCGAGGTGACCACCTTCGAGTCCGAGGTCCCCGTCGAGGGTGAGTACACCTCCGAGTCGCTCGCCGGCCGCTTCGGCGACCCGCAGCCCGCCGCCGGCCTCGGCCGTCGCAAGAACGCCATCGCCCGCGTCCGGATCGTTCCGGGCACCGGCAAGTGGAAGATCAACGGTCGCACCCTCGAGAGCTACTTCCCGAACAAGGTGCACCAGCAGGAAGTCAACGAGCCCTTCAAGGTGCTCGAGCTCGACGGCCGTTACGACGTCATCGCCCGCATCGCGGGTGGCGGCGTCTCGGGTCAGGCCGGCGCCCTGCGCCTGGGCGTGGCCCGCGCGCTGAACGAGGCGGACGTGGACAACAACCGCGCGACCCTCAAGAAGGCCGGCTTCCTCTCCCGCGACGACCGTGCGGTCGAGCGCAAGAAGGCCGGTCTCAAGAAGGCCCGCAAGGCCCCGCAGTACAGCAAGCGCTAAACCGCCTGCTCACCCGCGTTACCGTTCGCCCCGGCGGCACCTCTCGTGCTGCCGGGGCGTTCGTTTATCGACATCCTCGGGCATATAACGACATAAGGCGTTCATAGGCTTGTTGGTTGCGTGATCTGACTTTTGCGTTTCGGAGCACTTTCGGAGGACACCAGTGGGACGACTCTTCGGCACGGACGGCGTGCGCGGTGTCGCCAATGCGGACCTGACGGCCGAGCTCGCGCTCGGCCTCTCGGTGGCCGCGGCACACGTACTGGCCGAGGCGGGCACCTTCGAGGGCCATCGGCCGACGGCCGTGGTGGGCCGCGACCCACGCGCCTCCGGAGAGTTCCTGGAGGCCGCCGTGGTGGCCGGCCTGGCGAGCGCGGGCGTCGACGTCCTGCGCGTCGGCGTGCTGCCGACCCCGGCCGTGGCCTACCTGACCGGCGCGCTCGGCGCCGACATCGGGGTCATGCTCTCCGCCAGCCACAACGCCATGCCGGACAACGGTGTCAAGTTCTTCGCCCGGGGCGGCCACAAGCTCGCCGACGAGCTGGAGGACCGCATCGAGACGGTCTACGAGCAGCACCGCACCGGTGAGCCGTGGACCCGCCCGACCGGCGCCGGCGTCGGCCGCGTCACGGACTACGTGGAGGGCTTCGACCGGTACGTCGCCCACCTCATCGGCGTCCTCCCGAACCGCCTCGACGGCCTGAAGGTCGTCCTGGACGAGGCGCACGGCGCCGCCGCCCGAGTCTCGCCCGAGGCGTTCGCCCGCGCCGGGGCCGAGGTCGTCACGATCGGCGCCGAGCCGGACGGGCTGAACATCAACGACGGCTGCGGCTCCACCCACCTGGAGCTGCTGCGCGCCGCCGTCGTCGACCACGGCGCGGACCTGGGCATCGCGCACGACGGCGACGCCGACCGCTGCCTGGCCGTGGACGCGGCGGGCGAGGAGGTCGACGGCGACCAGATCCTCGCCGTGCTGGCCCTCGCCATGCGCGAGGCCGGACAGCTGCGCCGGGACACCGTGGTCGGCACCGTGATGTCGAACCTCGGCTTCAAGCTGGCCATGGAGCGCGAGGGCATCCAGCTCGTCCAGACGGCCGTCGGCGACCGCTACGTGCTGGAGTCCATGAAGGCCGAGGGCTTCGCGCTGGGCGGCGAGCAGTCCGGCCACGTCATCGTCCTGGACCACGCCACGACCGGCGACGGCACCCTGACCGGCCTGATGCTCGCGGCCCGGGTCGCCGCGACGGGCCGCTCGCTCGCCGAGCTGGCCGGGGTCATGGAGCGCCTGCCGCAGGTCCTGGTCAACGTCCCGGACGTGGACAAGTCCCGCGTGCACACCTCGCAGGAGGTGGCCGCCGCCGTCGCGGAGGCCGAGCGCGAGCTGGGCCACACCGGCCGCGTGCTGCTGCGCCCCTCGGGCACGGAGCCGCTGGTACGGGTCATGGTCGAGGCGGCCGACATCGAGCAGGCCCGCTCGGTGGCGGGGCAGCTGGCGGACGTCGTGAAGTCGGCGTTGGGCTGACCGGCGCCCGAGTCTCCGGCGCGGCGACGACCCGGCTTCACGGCCGGGTCGTCGCCGTTTCCGGGTCCCGCCCGCCGTCGCGGCGCTCGCGCTCCAGCGCGTCGGTGATCCGGGCCAGGTCCGCGGGGGCGGCGGCCAGCCGGACCGGTGTGCCGCCGTCGTCCAGCTCGGCGACGTGCCAGCCCCGGGGGACGGTGTCGCCGTCGCCGCCCCGGGCCCGCCGCACGCCGGTCACGGTGAGCCGTTCCGCGGGGATGCGGCGGGCGGCGAAGCGGCCGGGGCCCGGGTGGGGCGTCACGGCCGGCGGGCCCTCGCCGACGACCACGTGGGTGCCGAAGTAGTTCGGGTTGTACGTGGTGGCCTCCAGGAAACGGGCGGCCAGGAAGTGGTCACGTCCGTCCGGGGCGGCGGCCCGGACCTCGCCCGGGGCACGGACGCGGGTGGCGCGCCAGGCGAGGACGAGCACGGCCGCGGTGACCGCCGTGCCCGCCGCCGCCCAGGCGACCCTCCCGGGCGAGCTCAGCGGGTCCGTGGAGTGCAGGTGGAGCAGGGGCAGCAGCCATACGGCCGTCACGCCGAGGGCGCCCGCGAACGGAAGGGCGGAGGGCAGCAGCTCGTCGTCCCGCAGCCCGCGCCCGCGCCCGCGGACCAGCAGCCGGGCCCCCGCGTAACCCGCGCCCAGCAGGCAGAGCGCGGAGAACACGGCGAGTTCCCCGGGGCTGATCAGGTGGTCGTGCCAGACCCGGTGCTCGCCGGTGACCGTCCTGGCCGAGCCGTGCCAGAAGACCAGCTCCACCTTCTCCCCAGCGCGGAACGCCGCGGCGTCGTCCTGGGAGACCGAGAGCCGGTCGATCGGACGGTCGTCGGTGAAGTACAGCCAGCTGCTGCCCCTGCCCCGGTTGACGTCGGTCCGCTCGATCACCCCGTCGAAGGTGGCCAGGCAGTCGCGGCGCTCGGCGGCCGGGGTGGCGTCGGTGCAGGCCACGGCCGCCCGCCACGCCCGCTGCTCCGACGCGGCGTCCGCGACGTACGACGCGGCCACGGCCGAGGCGGTGAGCAGCACGACGCCCACGATCCAGGTGACGACAGGGCGGCGCCCCGCCGACCGGGGCGTGATGACCGGGGCCTCGCCGTCCGTCGCGGGGCTCCCGTATCGGCGGTGCAGCGCGCGCAGCGCCGTCAGCTCCGCGTCGAACCTCGCGAGGTCCTCGCCGCTCGTCGGCAGCGGCAGCCGGAAGGACCGCCCGTTGTCCAGCAGCACGCTGACGCGGTGGATGTCGTGGTTCCCGCCGCTCTGTATGCAGCGGCGCAGATCCACGATCCGGGACCACGGCACCGAACGACGGCGCAGCAGGGTCCGGGAGCGCAGTCCGTACGCGCCCGCGGTGAGCCGGGCGGTAGCCAGATACAGGAAAATCGGCCCCATCAGCGCGATCACCGCGCACAGCCAGAACGCCACACTGAGGACGTCCGGCCGCTGCCATACGAGCAGCGCGGCCAGGCCCGCCGCGACCGCGCAGACCCCGCTGCCCCACCACGACACGTTCCGCGCGGGAACGCGGCAGATCACTTCCGCTGGTTCGGACATGGCCGCATCGTGTCAGCGCTCCGGCGTCCAGCGCTTGTGGGGGTTACGGAAGTCTCGGCGGCCCTCACCCTGCCGGTCCGGCACCGGCCTATGGTGCCGTCGGCTTGGTGTGGGCGCGCTGGAAGTGCCGGGTCCTGCGCCACAGGGCCTTCTGGGCGAGCAGGGTCAGCGTCCCCGCCGCGACGATCCCGCCGAGGTTGGCCAGCAGCTGCTGGACGGACCCGGTCATCTGGCCGTAGTCCCGGTAGCTGAAGGCCACCGCCGCGTTGGCGGCCGCCGGGACGGTCGTCACCGAGATCGCGACCCCGATGAGCGCGCCGGACTTCGCCGAGGTCAGCGAGAGCGTGCCCGCGATGCCGGCGAGGAACGCCACGACGAATGACATCCAGTCCGGCTGCCAGACGAACGCGGTGTTGGGCCGGTCCCCCTCGATCATCGCGCGGTCGAACAGCCCGAAGACGTCCATCAGCCAGGCGAAGCCCACCGTGAGCAGCATCGCCGCGGCGAACCCGCCGATCAGCGCGATCAGCGAGCGCCCCACCAGGCGCGGGGCGCGCTGCACGAGCGCCGTCGAGATCCCGGCGAGCGGCCCGAACTCGGGGCCCACCGCCATCGCGCCGACGATCAGGATCGCGTTGTCGAGCATCACCCCGCAGGCCGCGAGCATCGTCGCGACCGCGAGGAACGCGACATAGGTGGCGCTGAACGTCGAGTCGTCGTGCGTGGCCTCGACCAGCTCCTCCCAGAGCACCGCGTCCGACCCCTCGCCCGGCGCCTCCTCCTCCGCCCGGTCGGCGCGCGCGGAGAGCGTCAGGTCCATGTTCTCGACGGTGATCGCGCCGTACTCGTCGAGACCGAGCCGGCGCAGCGCCGCGATCAGCTCGTCGCCCGCCTCGCGCGCCACGTCGCACAGCACCATGTCGCCCACCGGGTCGCGCGAGACGCCCGGCAGCACGGCGAGGTGCGCGGTGCCGACGGTCCGCTCCAGCAGGTCCGTCACCTCGTCCGTGCGCTCGGCGGGGACGAGCAGGCGCAGATGGAGCACGGAGCGGCCCCTTCCGGAGTCAGAGTTTGCGCAGTGACAGCCGCTGGACCTTGTGGTCGGGCCCCTTGCGCAGCACCAGCGTGGCACGTCCGCGGGTCGGCGCCACGTTCTCCACGAGGTTCGGCCGGTTGATGGTCCGCCACATGGTGGCCGCGTACTCCATCGCCTCGGCCTCGGAGACCTGGGTGTACTTCCGGAAGTACGAGGACGGGTCCTGGAACGCCGTCTCGCGCAGCTTCCGGAAGCGGTTCAGGTACCAGGTCTCGATGTCCTCCGGCTTGGCGTCCACGTACACGCTGAAGTCGAAGTAGTCGGCGAGCCCGACCCTGGTGCGGCCGTCCTTGCCGGGCAGGGCGGGCTGGAGGACGTTCAGCCCCTCCACGATGAGGATGTCCGGGCGGCGCACGGTGAGCCGTTCGCCGGGCACGATGTCGTAGATCAGGTGCGAGTAGACGGGGGCGGTGACCTCGTCCTTGCCCGCCTTGATGTCGGCGACGAAACGGGTGAGGGCGCGCCGGTCGTACGACTCCGGGAACCCCTTGCGGGACATCAGGCCGCGCGCGTGGAGCTCCTTCATCGGCAGCAGGAACCCGTCGGTGGTGACCAGCTCGACGCGGGGGTGCTCCGGCCAGCGGGCCAGCAGCGCGCGGAGGATGCGCGCGGTGGTGGACTTGCCGACGGCGACACTGCCCGCGACGCCTATGACGAACGGGGTGCCGCGCTGCGCGCCCTGCCCGTTGCCCGCGTCGCCGAGGAAGGTGTTGAGCGCGCCGCGCAGCCCGGAGGTGGCCTGCACGTACAGGTTCAGCAACCGCGAGAGCGGCAGGTAGACGTCCCGCACCTCGTCGAGATCGATCACGTCGCCGAGCCCGCGCAGCCGCTCCACCTCCTCGGCGGTCAGCGGCAGCGGCGTCTTGTCGCGCAGCGCGCTCCACTCCGCCCGGGAGAGATCGACGTACGGCGTCGCCGCGTGCTCGGCGCGTCGGGGGCTCCGTGCGGGTGAAGTGATCACGTCTTCATTGTTGCGGGAGTTTTACGGGAGCGGGGGGTGGGCTCGGTCACGTGGGGGAGCGGGCACACCGGTGCGGGCCCGGTTCCGGGGCGCTGGTAGCCTGCCGCCTCGCCTTTCTCCTACGCGGCAATGAGGTGCGCATGAAATCAGGCAGAACCGGGGCCGTGGCCGCGCTCGCGGGGGCTCTGGCCCTCTCGGCGCTCACGGCACCGCAGGCGACGGCCGCCGGTACCGGGATCACGGTGTCGCGGGTCGTCGTCAATGGGGGGAAGCCCGTCGTGGTGGGCACCACGGAGGCGAAGGAGCCCTCGGTCACCTTCCGGATCACCCTGCCTCCGGGCTACAGCACGGCCGACCCCTCCGCGTACGACGCGGCACCGTTTCTCTACCACGGGACCACACCGGCCCGGGGCTTCGAGAACGGCGGGATCCATATGGGGCTCTACACCTGCTACGAGACGACCGCCCGGATCGCGGACTGCGAGGGGACGCTCTACATCGAGCCCCAGCACTACTACTACGGGCTGGACTCCCACAACGACGCGACCACCTGGAAGATCGGGACCGTGTCCCAGCTCTGGAAGGGCGCTCATCTCCTGGCCGAGGAGTACGGGAACGTGGCCGGCGGCGTGCAGCTCAAGCGTTACGCCAAGGCCACCGTCAACGCCGCCCCCGAGCCCGTGGCGAAGGGCAAGCCGATCACCGTGACCGGCACGCTGAAGCGGGCGGACTGGGTGAAGCACACGTACACCGGGGTCGCGGACGCGTCCGTCCAGTTGCAGTTCCGGCCCACGGGCACGTCCTCGTACGACACCGTGAAGACCGTGCGGTCCAGCTCCACGGGTGCGCTGAAGGCGACGGTCACCGCGACCCTCGACGGGGACTGGCGGTGGAGCTTCGGCGGCTGGTCCACCACGGGCGGCGCGGTCTCGTCCGGGGACTACGTGGACGTGAGCGGCGCGGGCGGGCTCGTCAGGGAGATGCACGCACGTCCCTGGTGACCTGGGGTGATGCGGGCCGGATGCGCTTCGGGGCGCCCGGCCCGTTTCTCGTCGGTGGCGGATTCAGCAATCCGGAAGAAGCGAAACGGGCGGTTCGGCAGCAGTCTCTTCGCACGGGTATGTGTTTCTCGAAGGGACCTCGTATGGACCACTCAGGAATGCCAGGAATGACGGGTATGCCCGGGATGGAGTCCACCGCCTCGACGGTGGACACCCTGGGCGCCGTCCTGTTCATCGGCTGGGCCGTGGCGATGTGGGGCGCCGTCGCCGTGCTCGCGGTCGGCAACCGGCGGCCGCTGCGGCCGGGGCTGTACAAGGTCGCCGTCGCGCTCATCGGTATCGGCGTCATCGGCCAGATCGGGCACTTTCAGGAGCACGTCGCCCAGGCCGCGTACTGGATCGGGCACCCCTACGACCCGGCGTGGATGACGCCGTGGGGCAACAGCTTCTCGCGCGGGTTCGGGCAGGTCGACCCGAGCAAGCCGTCGCTCGGGATGGAGATCCTGCACCTGATCGGGAACTTCATCTTCCTCGCCGGACTGGTCGGCATCGTGCAGATCACGCACCGGGTCGCCGGGCAGCTGAAGTCGCGCAAGTGGGCCCGGATGGGCGTCTGGATGCAGGGCATCCACGGCCTGGAGCACATCGTGCTGACCCTCTCCGTCGCGCTCGGAGCCAGCCGGGCCATCGGCCTGTCGACCTGGTTCGGCGCCATCGAGCCCGGCCCGGCGCTGGCCACGTACCGGATCTGGTGGCACTTCGTGGCCAACGCGGTCGGCACGGCCATCCTCGGGATCGCCGTGTACCACCTGTGGAAGGAGAAGCGGGCGGTCAGGGCGAGCTTCGGTCTCGCGGAGGACGCCTCGGACGCGGCCGCTCCGGCGGACGACGACCCCGCGCGCACCCTCGAACCGGCGGGGCGCCCCTGACCGTGGCGCCGCGCACTGCCCCCGTACGGAACAGAGCCGGCCGGGCACCCCGAGGGGTGTCCGGCCGGTCGTGCGTGCGGGGCGGGGCGGGTCAGTCCGTGCCGGACTCCATCGCCGCGCGGTCCAGCATCTCGTCCTGGTCCGAGACCTCGCCGCGCGAGGCGATGGCCTCGGCGCCGCCCTCGGGCAGCTGGCCGATCAGGCCGGTGGCGGCGGCCTGGGCCGCGCCGATGGCCGGGTTCGCGGTGCCGATCATGCCGAGGCCCGCGTACTGCTCCAGCTTGGCGCGGGAGTCAGCGATGTCCAGGTTCCGCATGGTGAGCTGGCCGATGCGGTCGACCGGGCCGAACGCGGAGTCCTCGGTGCGCTCCATGGACAGCTTGTCCGGGTGGTAGCTGAAGGCCGGGCCCGTGGTGTCGAGGATCGAGTAGTCCTCGCCGCGCCGCAGCCGCAGGGTGACCTCGCCGGTGACGGCCGTACCGACCCAGCGCTGGATCGACTCGCGGACCATCAGCGCCTGCGGGTCCAGCCAGCGGCCCTCGTACATCAGCCGGCCGAGGCGGCGGCCCTCGTTGTGGTACTGGGCGAGGGTGTCCTCGTTGTGGATGGCGTTGACCAGGCGCTCGTACGCGGCGTGCAGCAGGGCCATGCCGGGGGCCTCGTAGATGCCCCGGCTCTTGGCCTCGATGATCCGGTTCTCGATCTGGTCGGACATGCCCAGGCCGTGGCGGCCGCCGATGGCGTTCGCCTTCAGGACCAGGTCGACGGCGGTCTCGAACTTCTCGCCGTTGATCGTGACCGGGCGGCCCTGGTCGAAGCCGATCGTGACGTCCTCGGTCTCGATCTCGACCGACGGGTCCCAGAACCGCACGCCCATGATCGGCTCGACGGTCTCCACACCGGTGTTCAGGTGCTCCAGCGTCTTGGCCTCGTGGGTGGCGCCCCAGATGTTGGCGTCCGTGGAGTACGCCTTCTCGGTGCTGTCCCGGTAGGGCAGGCCGTGGGCGACCAGCCACTCCGACATCTCCTTGCGGCCGCCGAGCTCCGTCACGAACTCGGCGTCCAGCCAGGGCTTGTAGATGCGCAGGTGCGGGTTGGCCAGCAGGCCGTAGCGGTAGAACCGCTCGATGTCGTTGCCCTTGAACGTGGAGCCGTCGCCCCAGATCTGGACGTCGTCCTCCAGCATCGCCCGGACCAGGAGCGTGCCGGTGACCGCGCGGCCCAGCGGCGTCGTGTTGAAGTACGCCCGGCCGCCCGAACGGATGTGGAACGCCCCGCACGTCAGCGCGGCCAGCCCCTCCTCCACGAGTGCGGCGCGGCAGTCGACCAGGCGGGCGAGCTCGGCGCCGTACGTCTTGGCGCGGCCCGGGACCGAGGCGATGTCGGGCTCGTCGTACTGGCCGATGTCGGCGGTGTAGGTGCACGGAACGGCACCCTTGTCGCGCATCCACGCGACCGCGACCGAGGTGTCGAGGCCGCCCGAGAAGGCGATGCCGACGCGTTCGCCGGTGGGCAGGGAGGTGAGGACCTTGGACATAGGAAGATTATGCATCATCTCGCATGATCATGCAACGTCCGCATGCATTCCCTGAGGAAATACCCCTGGGGGGTATGGTGTTGTGATGGTGCGTACGGGAAACCCGTCTCGTACCGCCCGACGGAGGGAAGCGCGATGGAGCACGTCCACCACGGAGGTCACGCCACCTGGCGGATGGCGGCGCAGGCCACCCTGCACTGCCTCACCGGCTGCGCGATCGGCGAGATCCTCGGCATGGTGATCGGCACGGCGGCCGGCCTGCACAACGGCGCGACCGTGGCCCTGTCCATCGCCCTGGCCTTCGTCTTCGGTTACGCGCTGACCATGCGCGGGGTCCTGAAGGCGGACGTGCCCCTGCGGCAGGCGCTGAAGGTGGCGCTGGCCGCCGACACGCTGTCCATCGCGGTCATGGAGCTCATCGACAACACCGTCATGGTCACCATCCCCGGCGCCATGGACGCGGGCCTGTCCGACGTCCTCTTCTGGGGCGCGCTCGCCGGCTCGCTGGCCCTCGCCTTCGTCATCACCACACCGGTGAATCGCTGGATGATCGGACGCGGCAAGGGCCACGCCGTGGTGCACGCCTACCACTGAGGGCGGACGGGGCTCACTTCCGCCAGAACAGGTGGTGCGTCACCCCGCTCGGGCTCGGGACGACGTCCAGGTGGAAGCGGTCGCGCAGGTCGTCCGGGGAGTCCCAGAGGCGCATGCCCGTCCCGAACTTCACCGGGGACACCGCCACGTGCAGGGTGTCGACCAGGTCGGCGTCCAGGAACTCCCGGATGGTGGAGACCCCGCCGCCGAGCCGGACGTCCTTGCCCTCCGCGGCCTCCCGGGCCTGGGCGAGGACGTCGGCGGGCTCGCCGTCCACGAAGTGGAACGTGGTGTCGGAGAGCGTGAAGGAGGGCCGCTTGTGGTGCGTCAGGACGAACACCGGGGTGTGGAACGGCGGCTCGTCGCCCCACCAGCCCTGCCACTCGTGGTTCTCCCACGGACCGCGCTGCGGGCTGAACTTGTTGCGGCCCATGATCTCGGCGCCGATGTTGAGCGAGAAGTCCCGCGTCATGTAGTCGTCCAGGCCCCGGCTGCCGCCCGGGTCCCTCCGGCCGGGCCAGCTCGCCGTAGCCCCGGCCCAGGCGAACAACTGCCCCGGATCGACATGGCCGAAGGGCCGCTCCAGGGTCTGGTTCTCCCCGCAGGCGACGCCGTCGGCGGAGACGGTGAAGTTCTGGACCTTCAGCAGTTGAGCCATGGATGCTCTTCTCCCTGTAATGGGTGACAACGCAAGGGGTGACTCCTCGGGCGGCCCGGACTCACCGCCGTACACCGCCGCGATTTCTCATCCCACCGTAAGCACCGCGTTCCCCCGGACCCGGCGCGCCCGGATGTCGGCGATGGCGTCCCCGGTGCGCGACCAGTCGCGGACCGGGCCTATCTCCGGGTGCAGCCGCCCGCCCGCCACCAGCCTTACCAGGGTGGCGAGTTCGGCCGCGTACGTGGTGTCGGCGCGGGTGTAGTCGAAGTGGGCGATACGGGCCTGGGCCGGGCCGCCGAAGAAGTCGAAGAAGTTCAGCGTGACCGGGGTGCGGCTCGCCTGGCCGAACCAGACCAGCAGGCCGCCCGGGGCCAGCCGGGCCAGCGCGGCCGGCAGCGAGTCCCCGCCCACCGACTCCAGGACCACGTCGAACGGGCCCTCCGCTTCCTCCGGCGACGTCACCACCGCCTCGGCGCCCAGCTCCAGCAGCCGCGCCCCGCGCTCCCGGGTCGCGCTCACCGCCGTCACCGCCGCCCCCGAGGAGGCCGCCAGCTCCGTGACGTAGTGGCCGACGCCCCCGCTCGCCCCGGTCAGCAGGACCCGCCGCCCCGCCACCGGGCCGGCCGCGCGCAGCAGGCGCAGCGCGGTGATCCCGGCCAGCGGGAGGGCCGCCGCCGTCACCGCGTCGACGCTGTCCGGGAGCGGGGCGAGGCTGTGCACCGGGACGGCGACGCGCTCGGCCCAGCCGTACGCGGGCGGGTGGGCGACGACCCGGGTGCCGGCGGCCGGTCCGGTGCCGTCGGCCGCCGCCCGGACGACCGTGCCCGCGACGTCCTTGCCGGGCCGCCAGCCGGGCCACCGGCGGTTCAGCTGCCCGTCGAGCTGGAAGGTCTCGCCCCGGTTGACCGAGTACGCCTCGACCGCGACGAGGGCCTCGTCGGCGGCGGGGGCGGGCTCGGGGGCCTCGCCGATGTGGACTGTGCCGCCCTCTTCGGCGGCGGGGAGTTGTGCGCGCATGTCGGGCTCCTCGGTTCCTCAGCTGCTCAGCTGCTCAGCTGCTCAGCTGCTCAGGCGAAGACGACGTCGTGGGCGTGCAGGGTGTCGAAGTGCTCCCGGACGGCGGCGATCCGGCCGTCGCGCACGGTGAACACGGCCAGGCAGTGCTGGTCGTAGCGGGCGCCCTTGCGGGTCAGCGCGCGCGTCTTCCATTCCGCGAGCACCCGCTCGCCCTCCGCGATCACGCCCAGGAACTCCATCTCCACGGTCTCCGGCACCAGCCGGGCGGTCATCGTCGCCACGAACGCGTCGAAGATCTCGTCGGGCCCGGTCCAGGTGCCCGAAACGGGCAGGTCACCGGCGAGCGTCCAGGTGACGTCGGCGTCGAAGAACGCCCTCAGCCGGTCCATGTCGCCCGCGGCGAGGGTCTTCATGTAGTCGAGGACGACGTCCTTGGGGGTGCTGTGCATGATCGTGAGTCCCTTCCTCCGTGTTGCTCCCGACGCTACGGAGACCGGGGCCGCGCAGGGAAAGACCTGTTCCCGATCGCTTCAGAACCGCACGGCATCGCCGCAGCTCATATGCTGTTCCGTATGTCGGATCTACGGCGCCTGCGCTACTTCCTGGCCGTGGCGGAGGAACGCAACTTCACCCGCGCCGCCGAGCGCCTGCACATCGCGCAGCCCGCGCTCAGCCGCCAGATACGGGAGCTGGAACGGGAGTTGGGCGTACGGCTCCTGGACCGCACCACGCACTCCGTCGAACCCACGGAGGCCGGGCGGCTGTTGACGGAGCGCGGCACGGCCCTCTGCGAGGAGGCGGATCGCCTCTGGCGCGATGTACGCGGCTTCGCCGGGGGCGAGAGCGGCACGCTGGTGCTCGGCTACAGCATGAGCACGAGTTACGAGACGGCCCCCGCGATCCTCGCCGCCCTGGCGGACCGGCTGCCCGGCATCACCGCCGACACCCGGCTGCTGCCCACCGCCGCGATCCTGTCCGGCGTCGCCGACGGCACCCTCGACGCGGGGCTGGTCCGCTGCCCGCCGCCGACGCCCGAGCTGGTGCGGACGCTCGTACGGCTGGAACCGCAGGGCGTCCTGATGTCCACCGCCCACCGCCTCGCGGCGCGCCCCGCCGTGGACCCGGCCGAGCTGTCCCCGGAAACGCTCCTGATCCACCCGCGCGAGGCCAACCCGGGCCACTACGACGCGATCACGGCGCTCCTGGCCGAGGCGGGCGCCGATCCCGGACTCCTCCTCCGCCCCCTGACGTTCGACGCCGGCCACACCCCGGTCGCCCGGGGCGAGGCGGTCTCGATCGTCGGCGACTCCGCCGCCCCGAGCCTGCCCGCCGGTCTGGTCTGGCGCCCCCTGACCGGAGGAGCCGCCATCGAACTCCACCTCCTCACCCGGGGCCGTACGGCCCGCCCGGTCACCGCCCAACTCCTGCGCGTGGCGGGGGAGGTGGCGCGGGCCGGGGGGTGGCTGCGGTCGCCGGGGGCGGCGGGGACGGCGGGGTGAGAGGAGCGGCCCGTCGGATCACCGGGGAAGGACGGCAAGCGCCTCCACCTCGATGAGCAGCTCCGGCCGGTAGAGCGCGGCCACCTGCACGGCCGTGCTGGCAGGCGGCCGCCGCACGTCGACATGGACGTCCCGGGCTGCCCGGATGGCGGGCAGAAACGCCACATCGGTGACGAAGTAGCTGAGCTTGGCGACGTCGGCGAACGTCGCCCCGCTCGCGGCGAGGCAGTGTGCGAGGTTCTCGAAGACTTGCCGGGCCTGGGCCGCGGGGTCGCCCTCCCCGACCACGTCCCCCTTCTCGTCGAGTGCGACCTGCCCCGAGATCACGACGAGCCTGCCCTCACCGACGACCACATGGCTGTAACCCTGGGCGGGGGCGATTCCGTCGGGCGGTATGTGGGTCAGCGTGGACTCGCCGGACCCGTCGTGTGCGTCGCGCACGGGAACCTCACTCCTTTGGTGGCTGAGGTGCCCAACGATATGTGCGCCCAGGCGAGTTCGGTTCCCGTTGGACGGTCGCCGAGGACGTCGGCGCCACGCCGCGATGATGTCCCCAGGGCCCCACTGCGCGGCCAGGCCCTCGGTCGCCGTGTCCGTCGGAGGGACCCGGCCGACCGCGACGAGGGGGGCGTCCTGGGCGCCGGGGACCTGCTGTGTGAAGGCCACTGGATCCTCCATGAAGTCGGATCGGCTCAAAGTATGAGTCATGCCGACTTTGCCCTCGCTCAGTCGGACCCGGCGGGTTCAGATCCACAACTGAGCCAGGCCCTACCCCCGGAACGGCCGGTACGTCAGTTGCTTCACCCGGCGCAGCAGCGGCATCGACTCCACGTGCTCGACGCCGTCCAGGCCGCCCAGGCGGTCGCTGAGGTAGCGGTACAGGTGGCCGGAGTCGCGGGTGATCACGACGGCCATCAGGTTCGACGGGCCCGTGGTGGCCGCCGCGTACGCCACCTCGGGGTCGGCGCCGAGCGCCTCGCCCACCGCGTGGAGGGCGCGGGGGGCGGCGGTGACGTAGAGCATGCTCGGGTTGCGGTAGCCGAGGTACCCGGCGTCGAACTCCACGTCCACGTACAGGGCCCCCGAGGCCACCAGCCGGGACAGCCTCCGCCGGACCGCCGATTCGGAGAGGCCGGTCGCCCGCTGGAGTTCCGGGTACGTGGCCCGGCCGTCCCGTTCCAGCGTGGTGACCAGGGGCTCGTTGTCGGCGGTGATGACGGCCGGGCCGGGCGGGGCCGTGGAGGGCGCCGGGGTCAGGGCGGCGGCCTCCTCCGGGGCCAGCGCCCCGCTCTTGTGCAGCCAGCCGGCCGGGCCGCCGTAGAAGCGGTGCAGCAGCTGGTGCGCGCGGATGTCCACGATGTGCGGGGTACGCGGCAGCTTGCCGATGAGCAGGTCGTCCGCGTCGTCCCGGCTGCGGACGTTGACCGTGCACGTCACCTCCGTACCGCCCGACGTCAGCCCGATCCACGACGTGTCGGGGCGCTTGGCCAGGGCCTCCGCGATGGCCGTCGCGCCCTCCGGCGCGCACCGCACCCGCAGCAGCCAGTGCTCGAACGGCTCGTCGGACGCGGCGCACCGGACCCCGACGACCCGCAGCCCGCCCTCCGCCCGCAGCGCGCGGAAGCGGCGCGCGACCGTCTGGTCGGAGACGCCGAGGACGGCCGCGATCCGGCTGAAGGGCGCGCGGGCGTCCAGCTCCAGCGCGTGCAGGATGCGCAGGTCCAGGACGTCGCCCCGGGTGGGTGATTCCACTGCCGAAGCCCCCTTCCATGTCGGATTCCGGCGCCGGGGCGTCACTGGCTGGGGATTCCGGCCGCCCGCATCCGATCGTACGGGGGTGGCCGCCGGTCACACGGAACCCGTACGGGAGAAGGAACCAAGGACATGCGTAAGTGGGGGCCGCTCACCGCGGTCTGTCTGGGGACGTTCATGCTGCTGCTGGACGTCACGATCGTCATCGTGGCACTGCCCGACATGGCGAAGGCGCTCGACGCCTCGCTCTCCGATCTGCAATGGGTCATCGACGGCTACGCCCTCGCGCTGGCGGCGCTGCTCCTCGGCATAGGCGCGGCGGCCGACCGGCTCGGCCGGCGCCGGGTCCACGTCATCGGCGTCGTGCTCTTCGCCGCCGCCTCGCTGGCCTGCGGGCTGGCCTCGTCACCGGGCCTGCTGGTGGCGGCGCGCGCCGTTCAGGGCGTGGGGGCCGCCGCGATGTTCGCGACGACGCTGCCGCTGCTCGCCGCGGTCTACCAGGGCAAGGACCGGTCCGTGGCGCTCGGGCTCTGGGGCGCGGTGGCCGGGGGTGCCGCCGCGATCGGGCCCGTGGTCGGCGGGCTGCTCGCCGAGGGGCCCGGCTGGCGGTGGATCTTCTACGTCAACCTCCCGGTGAGCGTCGCCGCCATCTGGCTGACCGGCAGGACCGTGCCCGAGTCGCACGGGGCGCGGGACCGGCGCACCGACTGGGCGGGGACCGCCGCCTTCGCGGTGTTCGCCGGGGCGGCCACGTACGCCGTCGTCCGGGCGGGCAGCGTCGGCTGGGCCTCCGGGCAGACGCTCGCCACGTTCGGGATCGCCGCGCTCGCCCTGGTCTGCTTCGTCGTCGTGGAGCTGCGCGTCGCGCACCCGCTGCTCGACCTCTCGCTGTTCCGCACCTCCGCGTTCACCGGGGTGATGGCCGGGGCGCTCGCCTTCAACATGGCGGCCTTCGGCGTGCTGCCGTACACCTCCATCTGGTTGCAGACGGTTCTCGGACTCAGCCCGGTCCAGGGCGGCCTGGCGGTCCTGCCACTCGCCGCGACCTCCTTCGTGGTCGCCGCCGCCGGCGGCCGGCTGCTGCACGGGGTGCAGCCGCGCTTCACCATCGGCATCGGTCTCGCCCTCATCGGTGCCGGCACCCTCGCCCAGGCGGTCCTGGGCGCGGGCTCCTCCTGGCCCGCCCTGATCCCGGGCCTGGCGCTCGCGGGCATCGGTACGGGACTGGTGTCGCCGGCCATCGCGGGCGCGGCGCTCGCGGCGGTCCCGCCGGAGCGGGCCGGGATGGCGGGCGGCGCGGTCAACACCTTCCGCCAGCTCGGTTACGCCTTCGGGGTCGCCGTGCTCGGGACGGTGCTGACCTCCCGGATGGCGGAGAGCCTGGGTGACGGGACGTCCCACGCACTGGCGGGCGGCGGCGCGGCGGGGCTGCGGGCCGCCGGGATGCCGGAGCACGCGCTGCGGACGGCGTTCGCCTCGGGGCTGAACACGGCCGCGGTGGTGGCCGGTGCGGTGGGCGTCGTCGCGGGCGTCGCGGTGCTGCTGCTGGTCAAGGGGGAGCGGCCGGGGGCCGCGAAGGGGGTCGAGGTACCCGCGCCGGAGGCTGTACGGGCCGGGTGAGGGCGCGGCGGCGCGTGGTGCTCAATCGGCTGGTGGACCCGGTTTTCTGCGATTATGCGAAGAACAGGGGCTGGTGACCAGGAAGGGACCACTATGTGCGGAATCGTGGGTTACGTCGGCGGGCAGTCGGCGCAGGACGTCGTCGTCGCGGGCCTCAAGCGGCTGGAGTACCGGGGCTACGACTCCGCCGGCATCGCCGTCCTCGCCGACGGCGGGCTCGCCGCCGCCAAGAAGGCCGGGAAGCTGGTCAACCTGGAGAAGGCGCTGAGCGAGCAGCCGCTCCCGGCCGGCACCGCCGGGATCGGGCACACCCGCTGGGCCACCCACGGCGGACCCACCGACGCCAACGCCCACCCGCACCTCGACAACGCCGGCCGCGTCGCCGTCGTCCACAACGGGATCATCGAGAACTTCGCCGCCCTGCGCGCCGAGCTCGGTGAGCGCGGCCACGACCTGCTCTCCGAGACCGACACGGAGACCGTCGCCCACCTCCTCGCCGAGGCGTACAGCCAGAGCGGGGAGCCGGCGGAGGCCATGCGCCAGGTGTGCCGCCGCCTGGAAGGGGCGTTCACTCTGGTCGCGGTCTTCGCGGACGCGCCCGACGTCGTCGTCGGCGCCCGGCGCAACTCCCCGCTCGTCGTGGGGCTCGGGGAGGACGAGTCCTTCCTCGCCTCCGACGTCGCCGCGTTCATCGAGCACACCCGGTCCGCGATCGAGCTCGGCCAGGACCAGGTGGTGGAGCTGCGCCGGGACGGCGTCCTCGTCACCGGCTTCGACGGCCGGCCCGCCGAGGTCCGCGAGTACCACGTGGACTGGGACGCCTCGGCCGCCGAGAAGGGCGGGTACGCGTCCTTCATGCTCAAGGAGATCGCCGAGCAGCCGAAGGCCGTCACCGACACCCTCCTCGGCCGCATCGACCCGGAGGGCACCCTCCACCTCGACGAGGTCCGCATCACGCGCGGCGAGCTGCGCGAGGTCGACAAGGTGGTGATCGTCGCCTGCGGCACCGCGTACCACGCCGGGATGATCGCCAAGTACGCCATCGAGCACTGGACCCGCATCCCCTGCGAGACCGAGCTCGCCAGCGAGTTCCGCTACCGCGACCCGATCCTCGACCCGCACACCCTGGTCGTCGCCATCTCCCAGTCCGGGGAGACCATGGACACCCTGATGGCCCTGCGGCACGCCCGCGAGCAGGGTGCGAAGGTGCTCGCCATCTGCAACACCAACGGCTCGACCATCCCGCGCGAGTCCGACGCGGTCCTCTACACGCACGCCGGGCCCGAGGTCGCCGTCGCCTCCACCAAGGCGTTCCTCACCCAGCTCGTCGCCTGCTACCTCGTCGCCCTCTACCTGGGCCAGGTGCGCGGCACCAAGTGGGGCGACGAGATCCGCACCGTCATCCGGCAGCTCTCCGAGATCAGCGGCTCCGTCGAACGAGTGCTGGAGACCATGGAGCCGGTCCGCGAGCTGGCCCGTTCGCTCGCCTCCCACGACACCGTGCTCTTCCTCGGCCGCCATGTCGGCTTCCCGGTCGCCCTGGAGGGCGCGCTGAAGCTCAAGGAACTCGCGTACATGCACGCCGAGGGCTTCGCCGCCGGTGAGCTGAAGCACGGGCCGATCGCGCTCATCGAGGACGGCCTGCCCGTCGTCGTCGTGGTCCCGTCCCCGGCCGGGCGGTCCGTGCTGCACGGCAAGATCGTCTCGAACATCCAGGAGATCCGGGCCCGGGGCGCCCGCACCGTCGTCATCGCCGAGGAGGGCGACGACGAGGTCGTCCCGTACGCCGACCACCTCATCCGCATCCCCGCAACGCCTACGCTGCTTCAGCCGCTGGTCGCCACCGTGCCGTTGCAGGTCTTCGCCTGCGAACTCGCGACGGCCCGCGGCAACGAGGTGGACCAGCCGCGCAACCTGGCGAAGTCCGTCACCGTGGAGTGAGCCGAGCAGTGAGGGTGGGAACGTGATCATCGGGGTCGGGATCGATGTGGCGGAGATCGAGCGGTTCGACGCGGCATTGGAGCGTACGCCGCAGCTCGCTTCGCGGCTGTTCGTGGAGGCGGAGCTGCTGCTGCCGAGCGGTGAGCGGCGCGGGATCGCCTCGCTGGCCGCCCGGTTCGCCGCGAAGGAGGCCCTGGCGAAGGCGCTCGGCGCGCCTGGCGGGCTGCTGTGGACGGACGCCGAGGTGTACGTGGAGGAGAGCGGGCAGCCGCGGCTTCGGGTGCGCGGGACGGTGGCGGCTTGCGCCGCCGCGTTGGGGGTGCGGAGCTGGCACGTGTCGCTCAGCCACGACGCGGGGGTGGCGTCCGCCGTGGTGATCGCGGAGGGGTGACGGGGGCTCCGCCCCTGTGGCCTCAGGTGCTCCGGCGGGCCGGTTCCGTCCTCAATCGCCGGACGGGCTTGATGTGGCCGGGCGCCGTCGTGAGTGCTTGGCGGACGGGCTTGATGTGGCCGGTCGCCGCTTGTCCGTGCCGCCCATCGCCTGCGTGGGGTTCTCAACCTGCGTACGTTGGAAGGCATGCGTACCGCCTACAGCGTTGACACCGTACGGGCCGCCGAAGCGGCTCTCATGGCTCGGGTTCCCGATGGGGCGCTGATGCAGCGGGCTGCCGCCGGGCTCGCCGCTGCCTGTGCTGATCTGCTGCGTCGGGCGGGGCGGGTCTACGGTTCGCGCGTCGTCCTCCTCGTCGGTACCGGTGCCAACGGCGGCGACGCGCTGTACGCCGGGGCCCGGCTCGCGCGGCGCGGCGCGGGCGTGGTCGCCGTGCGGGTGACCCCGGGCCGGGCCCACGAGGGCGGCAGCGCGGCCCTGGTCGCGGCCGGGGGACACGTGGTCGACGGTGCCGAGAGCACCGCGCACGAGGACTGGGCCGGGCGGATCGACCTCGTCGTGGACGCCATCACCGGCATCGGCGGACGCGGCGGACTGCGCCCCGGGGCCGCCGAGCTGGTCCGGAAGTACACCGCGCACGGCGCGCCCGTCGTCGCTGTCGACCTGCCCAGCGGGGTCGAGGCGGACACCGGCGAGGTGACCGGTGACGCGGTGCGCGCCGACGCCACCGTCACCTTCGGCGCGTACAAGCCCGCGCTGCTCGTGGACCCGGCCGCCGAACGGGCCGGGGCGCTGCGCCTCGTGGACATCGGCCTCGGGCCCGAACTCCCCGCCGTGCCCGACCTGGAGGCGCTCCAGTACGCGGACGTGGCCGCGCTGCTGCCCGTGCCCGCCGCCGAGAGCGACAAGTACCGGCGCGGTGTCGTCGGCATCGCCGCCGGATCGGCGCGCTATCCGGGCGCCGCCGTCCTCGCCGTCTCCGGTGCACTGCGCGCCGGGGCGGGCGCCGTGCGCTACGCGGGCCCGGGCGGCGAGGCGGTCATCGCCCGGCACCCGGAGGCCCTGGTCCACGCGGGCCGCCCCTCGGAGGCCGGGCGGGTGCAGGCGTGGGTCGTCGGCCCCGGGCTCGGGGACGGCACCGAGGCCGTGGCGGCCGTCTCCGACGTGCTGGCCACCGAGGTGCCGGTGCTGGTCGACGCGGACGGGCTGCGGCTCCTCGACCCGGACGTGGTGCGGGCCCGTACCGCGCCCACCGTCCTCACCCCGCACGCCGGGGAGGCCGCCGCGCTGCTCGGCGTGGCACGCGAGGAGGTCGAGGCGGGGCGGCTCGCCGCCGTACGGGAGCTCGCCGGGCGGTTCGGCGCGACCGTGCTGCTCAAGGGCTCGACCACCCTCATCGCCACCGACGCGCCGCACACCCCGGTCCGGGTCAACCCGACCGGCACCCCGTGGCTCGCCACGGCCGGCAGCGGTGACGTGCTCTCCGGCCTCACCGGCTCCCTGCTCGCCGCCGGACTCGCCCCGCTCGACGCCGCGTCGGCCGGGGCCTATCTGCACGGGCTCGCCGCCCGCCGCGCCGCCGACGGCTCCCCGCTCGCCGCGATGGACGTCGCCGACGCGATCCCCGGGGCGTGGCGGGACGTCCGGGCCTGAGCGAAGCTGAGGAGAGCCGACCGTCCGAAGACCCGAGGAAGAGGTGACCGGCCGTGAGCAGCAGCGGTGACGTGCGCGTACGCCGGGTGTACGACGGGGTGGAGGAGGGCGACGGCACCCGCGTCCTGGTGGACCGGCTGTGGCCGCGCGGGGTGTCCAAGGAGAAGGCCGCGATCGACCGCTGGCTCAAGGACCTCACCCCGTCGGACGAGCTGCGCTCCTGGTACCACGAGGACCGCTCCGCCACCCGCTACGACACCTTCGTGGAGCGCTACCGCGCGGAGCTCGCCGGTCCGGCCGAGTCGGCGGCCGTGGACGAGCTGGCCGGGCTGGTCCGCGAGGGCGGCCCGGTGACGCTCGTGACGGCCGTCAAGGACGTCGAGCACAGCCACGTACCGGTCCTCGCCGACCATCTGGAACACGAGCTGCGCCACCGCTGACGCGCCCCGCCGGACCGGCCCGCGCGGGCGGCTCTGAGAGACTGGGCGCGATATGAACGAGACAGCGTCCTTGCGAGCCCGTGCCGAGATCGACCTCGCCGCACTCCGCGCCAACGTGCGCGTCCTGCGTGCCCGGGCGGCCGGGGCGCACCTCATGGCCGTGGTCAAGGCCGACGCGTACGGGCACGGCGCGGTCCCCTGCGCGCGCGCCGCGCGGGAGGCGGGCGCCGCCTGGCTGGGCACCGCCACCCCGCAGGAGGCCCTGGCCCTGCGCGCCGCCGGGCTCGACGGACCGATGCTGTGCTGGCTCTGGACCCCGGGCGGCCCCTGGCGCGAGGCGATCGAGGCCGACATCGACGTCTCGGTCAGCGGGATGTGGGCCCTGCGCGAGGTCATCGAGGCCGCCGCGGCGGCCGGCCGGACCGCCCGCATCCACCTCAAGGCCGACACCGGACTCGGCCGGGCCGGCTGCCAGCCCGCCGACTGGCCCGAACTGGTCGCCGCCGCCCGCACCGCCGAGCGCGCGGGCACCGTCCGCGTCACCGGCCTCTGGTCCCACTTCGCCTGCGCCGACGAGCCGGGCCACCCCTCGATCACCGCCCAGCTCGACACCTTCCGCGACATGGTGGCGTACGCCGAGAAGGCGGGCGTCGAGCCCGAGGTGCGGCACATCGCCAACTCCCCGGCGACCCTGACCGTCCCCGAGTCCCACTTCGACCTGGTGCGGACCGGGATCGCCATGTACGGCATCTCGCCCAGCCCGGAGCTGGGCACCTCCGCCGACTTCGGGCTGCGCCCCGTGATGACGCTCGCCGCGTCGGTCGCCCTGGTCAAGCAGGTCCCGGCCGGACACGGCATCAGCTACGGCCACCACTACACGACCCCCCGCGAGACGACGCTCGCCCTGGTGCCCCTCGGTTACGCCGACGGCATCCCGCGTCACGCGTCCGGCCGGGGCCCGGTCCTGGTCGGCGGGGTGCGGCGGACCATCGCGGGCCGGGTCGCCATGGACCAGTTCGTCGTGGACCTGGACGGCGACGAGGTGGCGGCGGGCAGCGAGGCGGTGCTGTTCGGGCCCGGCGACCGGGGCGAGCCGAGCGCCGAGGACTGGGCGGAGGCCGCCGGGACCATCGCGTACGAGATCGTCACCCGGATCGGGACCCGGGTGGAGCGCGTCCACCTGGGCGCCACGGCCGACTGACACGACCGACTGACACGACCCACGAGGAGCGGGGCACGGTGAGCGACTTCAGCACGGGGGACGTGGTGGCGACGGCGGCCGCCTCGGGGGCCGGCTGGCGCCGGGCGGGCATCGCCGGCGCCGCCATAGGCGTGCTCGCCGCCGGGGCCGCGGCCGGGGTCGCCGTGGAGCGGCTGACCGTCGGCCGGGGCATGCGGCAACGCGCCCGCCTCGCCCTGGACGCCACCGGCCCGTACGGCTCGCTGCGCGGAACGCCCGGCCGCGCCACCGCCGACGACGGCACCCAGCTCTACTACGAGGTGGACGAGGTCGATCCGCCCGAGGACGCCGCCCCCTCGGGCTCCCGCCGACGCCGCCTCTTCGGGCGCAAGGCACCAGCCCCGGTCACCGTCGTCTTCAGCCACGGCTACTGCCTCGGCCAGGACTCCTGGCACTTCCAGCGCGCCGCCCTGCGCGGCCTCGTGCGCACCGTCCACTGGGACCAGCGCAGCCACGGCCGCTCCGAGCGCGGCCGCGCCCAGGCCCGTGCCGGGGGCGGGGTGCCCGTCGGCATCGACCAGCTCGGCCGCGACCTCAAGGCCGTCATCGACGCCGCCGCCCCCGAGGGCCCGCTCGTCCTCGTCGGCCACTCGATGGGCGGCATGACGATCATGGCGCTCGCCGACCAGTACCCGGACCTGCTCCGCGACCAGGTCGCCGCCGTCGCCTTCGTCGGTACGTCGAGCGGGAAGCTCAACGAGGTGAGCTTCGGGCTGCCCGTGATGGGCGTCAACGCCGTGCGCCGCGTCCTCCCCGGGGTGCTGCGGGCGCTCGGCTCGCAGGCGGAGCTGGTGGAGCGGGGGCGCCGGGCGACCGCCGACCTGTTCGCCGGGCTGATCAAGCGGTACTCCTTCGGCTCCCGCGACGTGGACCCGGCCGTCGCGCGGTTCGCGGAACGGCTCATCGAGTCCACCCCGATCGACGTGGTCGCCGAGTTCTACCCGGCCTTCGCGGAGCACGACAAGAGCGCGGCGCTGCCCCTCTTCCGCGACCTCCCGGTCCTCATCCTGGCCGGGGACAAGGACCTCGTGACGCCCAGCTCGCACAGCGAGGCCATCGCGGACCAGCTGCCCGACGCGGAACTCGTCATCGTGCCGGACGCCGGACACCTGGTGATGCTGGAGCACCCCGAGACGGTGACCGACCGGCTCGCGGACCTGCTGGTGCGGGCCGGTGCCGTACCGGAGTCCTCTAACGTTGGCGGGCATGGAACCGCAGAACAGCCCGGCGGCCGCTGAGGCCACCGTGTACGAGAACGCCCCCGGCGCCGTCACCGTGCGCCTCGCCCTCGAATCCCCCGAACAGATGCAGGCCCTGGGCCGCCGTCTCGCCGCCGCGCTGCGCCCCGGCGACCTCGTGATGCTCACCGGTGAGCTGGGCGCCGGGAAGACGACCCTGACCCGGGGGCTCGGCGAGGGCCTGGGCGTCCGGGGTGCGGTGACGTCCCCCACCTTCGTGATCGCCCGCGTCCACCCGTCGCTCTCCGGGGGGCCCGCGCTGGTCCACGTCGACGCGTACCGCCTGGGCGGCGGGCTCGACGAGATGGAGGACCTGGACCTCGACGTGTCGCTGCCGGAGTCCGTGGTGGTCGTGGAGTGGGGCGACGGCAAGGTCGAGGAGCTCTCGGACGACCGGCTCCAGGTGTTCATCGACCGCGCGGTGGGGGACACCGACGACGAACGCCGCACGGTGACCCTGGTGGGCGTGGGGCAGCGCTGGGCGGGCCTGCGCAACGAGTCCTGGACGCCGTGGGGCTGACCGCCCCGCTGTTTCCGACGCGGTGTCGGCAAAATGTTGCGCGGGACGGGGCGGACATGGTGACATGGAGGACGAGAGCGGGTTAGGTCTACCTAACCACGCCCCACCGGAGCCGGAGCCTCAGGAGGCGTCCATGCCGACATCCGACCGCGACCCGCAACCGCCGAGCACGGCGGTCCCCATGAGCACATTGCTGGCCGCGACGGCAGCGGCAAACGCGGTATCAACACCGCCATCGCCACGCAACCAGCCCCGCCCGGTGAATCCTGCGCGCCCAGTCAACGCCGCTCACGCGGCGAAATCCGCCCGCACGGCAAAAGCCGGACGGGCGGCAAAATCAAGCCCGTCCGGCGATTGAGGACGCCCCCCGGGCTAGGGGACCACCACCACGGTCGCCCCCACCGTGGCGAACCGCCACACCGCGTCCCCGTCGGCCCGGGACATCCGCACGCCCCCCGCCTTCACTGTCGGGTCCGGCTCCTCCATCGACCCGTCCTGCGCGGCGCTGAAGCCGATCGTCACGTCGTTCACCGTCGCGAACCGCACCACGTGCTCGATCGGCACGCCGTCGGACCCCTTCACGCTGCCCGAGCGCGACGTCACGTGATACGTGCCCGGCGTCGCGAGCACCGTGCTCGGCATCACCTTGAACGTCCGCGACGCCTTCCCCTTCGCGTCGACCAGCCACACCCGGCGGTCGTGCAGCGCGTAGACCACCCGCGCCCCGGTGCCGGAACCGGCGGGAACGGCCAGCGGGTCCTTCTTCGGCTTGGGCTTGTTGTGGCCCCCGGCCGGGGCGGACGCCGAGGCGCTGCTCGACGCCTTCGGCTTCGAGGCCAGGTCGTCCGGCACATTCGCGGAAGCCTGGTAGGCCAGGAAGCCGACCGCCACGACGGCCGCCGCGGTGAGCGCGGCCACGATTCCCGAGCTGCCCCTTGCCACCGTGCGTGCCTCTTTCGCTGTCGTGTGCCGTCAGGCGCGAACCACAAGTCGTACGCGGACCGTAAGTCGTACAAGCGTTTACACGTACTCCGCGTATACCCGGTGACGGTAGCAGCCGGGACCGCCCGGGCAGGGATGCCGTACGGGGCGCGGGGCGGGCCGCGCCGGAGCCGTAGGCTGTTTGCGTGCTCTTGCTCGCAATGGATACCGCCACCCCCGCCGTCACCGTCGCCCTGCACGACGGGACCCGCGTCGTCGCCGAGTCCGTCCAGGTCGACGCCCGCAGGCACGGGGAGCTGCTGCTGCCCGCCGTCGACCGGGTCCTCGCGGACGCCGGGGTGAAACTCGACGCCGTGACGGACGTCGTCGTGGGCGTCGGCCCCGGCCCGTACACCGGACTGCGCGTCGGCCTGGTGACGGCCGCCACCTTCGGCTCGGCGCTCTCCGTGCCCGTGCACGGCCTGTGCACGCTGGACGGCCTCGCGTACGCCGCCGGGCTCGAAGGACCCTTCGCCGTCGCCACGGACGCCCGCCGCAAGGAGGTCTACTGGGCGCGGTACGAGGACGCCCGCACCCGGACCGAGGGCCCCTCCGTCGACCGGCCCGCCGACCTCGCGGACCGGCTCGCGGGCCTCCCGGTCGTCGGCGCGGGCGCGGTGCTCTACCCCGAGGCGTTCCCGGACGCGCGCGGCCCCGAACACCTCGCGGCGGGCGCCCTCGCGGGCCTCGCCGCCGAACGCCTCGCGGCGGGCGAGGAACTGCTGTCGCCGCAGCCGCTCTACCTCCGCAGGCCCGACGCGCAGGTCCCGAAAAACTACAAGGTGGTCACCCCGAAGTGACCGTCACGACCGCGGTGCTGCGCGAGATGCGCTGGTGGGACATCGACCCCGTGCTCGCTCTGGAGCACGAGCTGTTCCCGGAGGACGCCTGGTCGGCGGGCATGTTCTGGTCCGAGCTGGCCCACGCGCGCGGCCCGGCGGCCACCCGCCGCTATGTCGTCGCCGAGGAGCCGGGCACCGGCCGGATCGTCGGATACGCGGGCCTCGCGGCCGCCGGCGACCTCGCCGACGTACAGACGATCGCCGTCGCCCGCGACCAGTGGGGCGGCGGGCTCGGCTCCGAGCTGCTGACCGACCTGCTCCGGCACGCCACCGCCTTCGAGTGCGCCGAGGTGCTGCTCGAGGTCCGCGTCGACAACACGCGCGCCCAGAAGCTCTACGAGCGCTTCGGCTTCGAACCGATCGGCTTCCGCCGCGGCTACTACCAGCCGGGCAACATCGACGCGCTCGTCATGCGCCTCCACGTACACGAAGAAAACGAGACTGACTGATGGCTGACGAACCGCTCGTACTCGGCATCGAGACCTCCTGCGACGAAACCGGGGTCGGCATCGTCCGGGGGACCACGCTCCTCGCGGACGCCGTCGCGTCCAGCGTCGACACGCACGCCCGCTTCGGCGGCGTCGTCCCCGAGATCGCCTCCCGCGCCCACCTGGAGGCGATGGTCCCCACCATCGAGCGCGCCCTGAAGGAGGCCGGGGTCAGCGGCCGCGACCTCGACGGCATCGCCGTCACCGCCGGACCCGGCCTCGCGGGCGCCCTGCTCGTCGGCGTCTCCGCCGCCAAGGCGTACGCGTACGCGCTGAACAAGCCGCTGTACGGGGTCAACCACCTGGCGTCCCACATCTGCGTCGACCAGTTGGAGCACGGCCCGCTGCCCGAGCCCACCATGGCGCTCCTGGTCAGCGGCGGGCACTCCTCGCTGCTGCTCGCGCCGGACATCACCAACGACGTGCGGCCGCTGGGCGCGACCATCGACGACGCGGCCGGCGAGGCGTTCGACAAGATCGCCCGGGTGCTGAACCTCGGCTTCCCCGGCGGCCCGGTCATCGACCGCCTCGCCCGCGAGGGCGACCCGGCGGCCATCGCGTTCCCGCGCGGGCTCACCGGCTCGCGCGACCCCGCGTACGACTTCTCGTTCTCCGGCCTGAAGACCTCCGTCGCCCGCTGGATCGAGGCCAAGCGGGCGGCCGGCGAGGAGGTGCCGGTGCGCGACGTGGCCGCGTCCTTCCAGGAGGCCGTGGTGGACGTGCTCACCCGCAAGGCCGTCCGCGCCTGCAAGGACGAGGGCGTCGACCACCTGATGATCGGCGGCGGCGTCGCGGCCAACTCCCGGCTGCGCGCGCTCGCCGAGGAGCGGTGCGAGCGGGCCGGCATCCGGCTGCGCGTGCCCCGCCCCAAGCTGTGCACCGACAACGGTGCGATGGTCGCCGCGCTCGGCGCCGAGATGGTCGCCCGCAACCGGCCCGCCTCCGACCTGGAGCTGTCCGCCGACTCCTCGCTGCCCGTCACCGAGACCCACGTCCCGGGCGCCCACACGCACGACCACGACCACGTGCACGAGATCAGCAAGGACAACCTCTACTCATGAGCGCCCCGGTTACCGCCCTGATGTGGGAGGCTCGCGCCGCCGAGGGCCGGGGCGGCGAGCTGGCGGAGTGGGCCCGCGCCCGCGCCGCCGCGCTGCCCCGCCCCCCGCTCCGCAGCGAGCTGCTGCGCGCCCCGCAGGACCGGGTCCTCGTCATCACCTGGTGGCAGGGCGAGTACGCCGACGAGCTGCCGGAGCTGCCCGAGCCGGACCCGGCCCTCGTCACCCGGCCGGTCCACCGCTGGCGCTTCGAGTCGGTGGGAGAGATCCAGGGCCTGGCACGTCGATGAGTTCCGGGCGACCGCGCGGTCTACCCTTCACGTCACTTTGCCCCTGTACGTGAGGAGAGGACCATGCAGAAGGTCACCACGTTCCTGTGGTTCCCGAAGGACCTGATCGAGGAGGCGGCCGACTACTACGTCTCCGTCGTCGGCGGCGACTCGCGCGTCCTGGAGACCACCGCCTGGACCGCCGCGAGCCCTGGCGAGGCGGGAAGGGCGATGACCGTACGGTTCCAGCTGGACGGCGCGGAGTACGTCGCGTTCGACGGGGGACCCGAGTTCACCTTCAACGAGGCCGTCTCGCTCTCCGTGGAGTGCGACTCGCAGGAGGAGGTGGACCGGCTGTGGAACGAGCTCACCTCCGGCGGCGGGCAGGAGATCCAGTGCGGCTGGCTCAAGGACAAGTACGGCCTGTTCTGGCAGATCGTCCCGCCGGGCCTCGGTGAGGCTCTCACCGACCCGGACCCGGAGAAGGCCGCCCGTGCGATGAAGGCCATGATGGGCATGAAGCGGCTGGACATCGAGGCCATCCGCAACGCCTGATCCCCGCGCGGCAATTGGGGCCGGGGGTGCTCGATAGGGTCGGCCCCATGTCCCCTCGCTTCGTGCTGCCGCCGCCCCCGCCGCCCGTGGAGATACGTTCCTGGCCCGACCGGGACGCGCTGCTCGCCGACCGGTCCTTCCTGCTCGGTGTGCTGGTCAAGGCGCACATCGGCCCCGGCCGGCTCGGGCTGCTGTGGCTGTGGGGGGTGGTCGGCGCGATCGGCTGGTCGTTCATCGGGACGGCGATCATCACCTTCGAGGAGTCGTACGACTTCATCAGCATGATCCTGGGCGTGGTGATGCTCGCGATGGGCGCCGCCGCCCTGATCCCGGCGGCGATCCTGCTCGTCTCCGGACTGCGCCGGGACGTGGCGCTGCGCCGGCTGCTCACGCAGTGGGGCGAGCTGGACCGCGACCCCGCCCGCGACGCCGGACTCCGGCTGCCCGGCACGACGCTGGGGTGGCTGCTGCCCTCCTTCGCGCTCGGCGCGCTGGGCCTCTACCTCTGCGTCGTCGTGCCCGCGGGGGCGGTCCGGGGCGAGGACACGTACGGGCTGATGGCGCTGGTCATGGGGCTCGGGCTGCTGTCCTGGCTCGTCGGGCTCGTCGGCGTGTTCAAGGCGTTCTGGCACCGGCGCTGGATCGTGCGGACGCTGGCCGGGGCGGCCTCGCCGCCGCCCCTGGTGTCCCGGAGCGGTGGCGTCCACCGCTGAAGCCTTTTCGGCCCCTCCGTGTGAGCCACCCGGGGGACCGCGCGCGCCCGGCGGCGGTGTCGTAGCCGATGCCCCGTCACGTACTGGCAGGATCCGGCGCCATGCAGCCAGTACGACAAAAGGACAAATTGGCCATGAATGGGCGTGAAACGGGTCCGGCGACGGGCGGGCGGCAGCGGGTACGGAGTCGCCTGCGACGCAGGCCGGGTTACGCGGTCCTCGCCGCGCTCCTGGTCGCCGCCGCCGCGTCCGGCTGCGCGGCCGGGGAGGACTCGGGCGCCGCGGCCCGGAGCGCGAAGGCCCAGGCGGGGCAGCCGGGCGCCCCGGCGGGACAGCCGGGCGCGCAGGCGGAACCGGCGGCCGGGGCGCTCGGCACCCGTGCGGCGCAGGCGGAGCGGGCCAGGCTCGCGCAGGCCGCCCGCGCGGTCGCCGCCAAGAAGTGGGACCTGGCGGCCACGCCGCTCGCGGCGCCCGTACCGCCCGCGAAGAAGCCGCACATCGCCACCCGCAAGGGCTTCGAGGTCGAGGGCCAGGACGACTCGCTGCCGCCGGTCTTCACCCGGGTCCCCACCACGGACAAGGTCGTCTTCCTGACCATGGACGACGGGGACGACAAGGACCCCGAGCTGCTGAAGATGATGGCGGAGCTGAACATCCCGTACAGCGCCTTCCTCACCGACTACCTGGTGCGCGACGACTACACGTACTTCGAGGACGCCCAGTCCCGGGGGACCGTGATCGGCAACCACACGCTCAACCACCGCTACCTGCCGGGCCTCTCGCGCGACGAGCAGAAGCGCGAGATCTGCGGCCAGCAGGACATCCTGGAGAAGCAGTTCGGCAAGCGGCCCCGGCTCTTCCGGCCGCCGTACGGCAACTACAACACCGACACGCTGAAGATCGCCAAGTCCTGCGGCATCACCGCCGTGCCGCTGTGGGAGGCGGAGGCGTTCCCCGACCGCATGGAGTGGCGCGAGGAGGACCAGAAGCTGCACCCCGGCGACATCATCCTCACCCATTTCCGGGGCAAGGCGGACTGGAAGGGGAGCATGCCCGACCTGGTCCGGTCCGTCATGAAGGTCATCACGGACCAGGGTTACTCGGTGGCCCGCCTGGAGGACTACGTTTAGGAGGCGGCGTACGCACGGGCGTCCCCGGGCTCCGGGTGCGCGTCCTCGTAGGCGCTGTGCCAGGCCCTCAGCGTGAGCACCAGCAGCAGGCATACGCCGATCAGCTGGACGACGCCCGCGATCGGCAGCCCGTGGCGCAGCAGCACCACGCCGATCACACAGGCCGCCGCGGTGAGGGCGGCGAGGACGAGAGTGCCGGACCAGTCCATCCCGGGCGGTCCGGCCTCCGCCATGTCCGGGTTCGGCGGCCGGGGGGCGGAGCCCGTGTACGCCCAGAGGGCGATCCCGCTGAGCAGCGTCTCCAGCGCGATGAGCAGTACCCCGAGCACCGCGTCGAGGCAGCCGGTCACCACCGGGCCGGGGCGCGGTGGGGCCGAACGGTCGGAGGGTCGTATGCGCATGACGCCACCGTCCACCTGGAACGGTCCGGGTGGTCCCCGCGTTGTCCCTACGGTGTCCGGAACGTTGCACGGCCGCAGCCGTACGGAGGGGCGGGCGCCCACGTACGCCACGAGGGGCGTGAATTGGCACTCCGCTTGACCGAGTGCTAATCGCGGTCATAGTCTCAGTGCTGGCACTCCCTACTGGAGAGTGCCAGCAGTACTGTGCGACCGGCAGGTCCGGCACCCGCGACGACGGGCCACCTGGTCGCCGACCCAAAGACTGTTAAACCCCGTGAGATCTCCGAAGGGGGAGACCGGATCGTGTCGACCGCCAGCTCCAAGGTTGCGATCAAGCCGCTCGAGGACCGCATTGTGGTCCAGCCGCTCGACGCCGAGCAGACCACGGCCTCCGGCCTGGTTATCCCGGACACCGCCAAGGAGAAGCCCCAGGAGGGCGTCGTCCTGGCCGTGGGCCCGGGCCGCTTCGAGAACGGCGAGCGCCTGCCGCTCGACGTCAAGACCGGCGATGTCGTGCTGTACAGCAAGTACGGCGGCACCGAGGTGAAGTACAACGGCGAGGAGTACCTCGTCCTCTCGGCGCGCGACGTCCTCGCGATCATCGAGAAGTAATTCACCCACGTTTGCTTCTGTTCTGCGCCCCTGGCCCCCTGCGACATCACTAGCCGGGCGGCAGGGGCGCAGTTCTTGTTTTTGAGAGGAACAGTTCAGCTCCATGGCGAAGATCCTGAAGTTCGACGAGGACGCCCGTCGCGCCCTTGAGCGCGGCGTCAACAAGCTTGCCGACACGGTCAAGGTGACGATCGGCCCCAAGGGCCGCAACGTCGTCATCGACAAGAAGTTCGGTGCCCCCACCATCACCAACGACGGTGTCACCATCGCGCGCGAGGTCGAGCTGGACGACCCGTACGAGAACCTCGGCGCCCAGCTGGTGAAGGAGGTCGCCACCAAGACGAACGACGTCGCGGGTGACGGCACCACCACCGCCACCGTCCTGGCCCAGGCGCTCGTCCGCGAGGGTCTGCGCAACGTCGCCGCCGGCGCCTCCCCGGCCGCCCTGAAGAAGGGCATCGACGCCGCGGTCAAGGCCGTGTCCGAGGAGCTCCTCGCGACCGCCCGCCCGATCGACGACAAGTCCGACATCGCCGCCGTCGCCGCGCTCTCCGCGCAGGACCCGCAGGTCGGCGAGCTCATCGCGGACGCGATGGACAAGGTCGGCAAGGACGGTGTCATCACCGTCGAGGAGTCCAACACCTTCGGTCTGGACCTCGACTTCACCGAGGGCATGGCCTTCGACAAGGGCTACCTGTCCCCGTACATGGTGACCGACCAGGAGCGTATGGAGGCCGTCCTCGACGACCCGTACATCCTGATCCACCAGGGCAAGATCGGCTCGATCCAGGAGCTGCTGCCGCTCCTGGAGAAGGTCATTCAGTCCGGTGGCTCCAAGCCGCTGCTGATCATCGCCGAGGACGTCGAGGGCGAGGCCCTGTCGACCCTGGTCGTCAACAAGATCCGCGGCACGTTCAACGCCGTCGCCGTCAAGGCGCCGGGCTTCGGTGACCGCCGCAAGGCCATGCTCGGCGACATCGCCACCCTCACCGGTGCGACCGTCATCGCCGAGGAGGTCGGCCTCAAGCTCGACCAGGCCGGTCTGGACGTGCTGGGCACCGCCCGCCGCGTGACCGTCACCAAGGACGACACCACCATCGTCGACGGTGGCGGCAAGTCCGACGAGGTCGCCGGCCGCGTCAACCAGATCAAGGCCGAGATCGACGCCACGGACTCCGACTGGGACCGCGAGAAGCTCCAGGAGCGCCTGGCGAAGCTGGCCGGCGGGGTCTGCGTGATCCGCGTCGGTGCGGCCACCGAGGTCGAGCTCAAGGAGAAGAAGCACCGTCTGGAGGACGCCATCTCCGCGACCCGCGCCGCGGTCGAGGAGGGCATCGTCTCCGGTGGTGGCTCCGCCATCGTCCACGCCGTCAAGGTCCTCGAGGGCAACCTCGGCAAGACCGGCGACGAGGCCACCGGTGTCGCGGTCGTCCGCCGCGCCGCCGTCGAGCCGCTGCGCTGGATCGCCGAGAACGCCGGCCTGGAGGGCTACGTCATCACCTCCAAGGTCTCCGAGCTCGACAAGGGCCAGGGCTTCAACGCCGCCACCGGCGAGTACGGCGACCTGGTCAAGGCCGGCGTCATCGACCCGGTCAAGGTCACCCGCTCCGCCCTGGAGAACGCCGCGTCCATCGCGTCGCTGCTGCTCACGACCGAGACCCTGGTCGTCGAGAAGCCGGCCGAGGAAGAGCCGGAGGCCGCGGGCCACGGCCACGGCCACTCGCACTAGCGGTTGGCTCAGAGAGGCCCGGCACCCCGCGAGGGGGCCGGGCCTCTCTGCTTGCGCGGGGGCTTCGTCATGGCTGCACCCGACAAAGATGTGGCGGACGTCTTTGCCCAGGACCCCACGCATGTGTCGGCTCTCGACGAGGAGACTCTGCAGAGTCGGGGACGGAGCATCCCCGCACCACTTCTGCAGAAGGACGGGCATGACTCTCGACGGCAAGAAGGTCCTGGTCCTCGGTGTCCTCACCGAACCCTCGATGGGCTTCCAGATCGCGAAATCCGTCATGGACCGCGGCGGCGACGTCATCGTGGCGAACGCCCCGGGCCGTCCCAGCAGCATCATGAAGCGGATCGTGACCCGCCTGCCGAAGCCACCGGTCGACTGCCTGGAAGCCGACATCACCAACGACGAGGACCTCGCGGAGCTGGCCCGGAACATCGGCAAGCACTGGGACCGCCTCGACGGTGTGGTCCACGCGGTCGCGTTCGCTCCGGCCGATGCCCTCGGCGGCAACTTCCTGAACACACCGTTCGAGTCGGTGGCCACCGCCATGAGCGTCTCGGCGTTCAGCCTGAAGGGCCTTACCGCGCACGTGCTGCCGCTGCTGGAGCAGGCCGAGCGCGCCTCCGTGGTCAGCCTCACCTTCAACGCCACTGTGGCATGGCCGGTCTACGACTGGATGGGCCCGGTCAAGGCGGCCCTGGAGTCGACCAACCGGTACCTGGCGCGCGATCTCGGCGTGAAGGGCATCCGCGTCAACGCGGTCGACTCCGGCCCGATCACCACCATGGCCGGCAAGTCCATCCCCGGCTTCGACTCCCTCGCGGAGGCGTGGCCGCAGCGCGCCCCGCTGGGCTGGGACACCTCGGACGCCTCACCGGTCGCCGACACCGTCGCCTTCCTCCTCGGCGACGACTCCCGCGCGATCACCGGACAGGTGCTGCACGTGGACGGCGGGTTCTCGGCCGTAGGTGCCTGAGCAGCCGCCAAGCGCAGGAAGGCCCGGCACCCCGGGAGGGGCCGGGCCTTCCTGCTGCGGCCAGGTGCAACCCTTGGGTTGCTTCTGGGTGAGTGAAGTGCAACCCTGGAGTTGCATCCGATGGTGACGACGAAGGAGCCCTCATGAGCGAGGACCGGATCGAAAGCGAGACCTTGATCGCGGCGCCCCTGGAGCGGGTCTGGTCGCTGGTGGCCCAGCCCGGGTTCTGGGTGGCCGACAAGACGAGCCTGCCCGGGACCGTGGCCAAGGAGGGCGAGTCGATGACGGCGAGGAACGCCGAGCACGGCGACTTCCCGGTGCGTGTGGAGAAGGTCGAGCCGCCCACGTACCTGGCGTACCGCTGGACCAGCGCGTTCCCCGGGGAAGAGCTGCGCGAGGACAACAGCACCCTCGTGGAGTTCACGTTGACCGAGGAAGGCGGGCAGACCCGGCTGCGCGTGGTCGAGAGCGGGTTCGCGGCGCTGGCCGCGTCCGAGGAGCTGCGCAGCCGGAATCTGAAGGACCACGCCGGAGGCTGGCCCCTGGAGCTCGACGCGCTCAAGAGCCGCGCCGAACAGTCCGCCCCGTGACGGAAGAACGTCACGAGGCCGTCGACAGCGTCCTCACCGCGCTGGCAGACCCGACGCGGCGCCGGCTGCTCGACCTGCTCGCCGCACAGGGCGAGGCCACGGCAACGACGCTCGCCGGACCGCTTCCCGTCTCGCGGCAGGCGGTGGTCAAGCACCTCGCCGTTCTGGAGGCCGCCGGCCTGGTTTCCGGCGGTCGGGTCGGACGCGAGGTGCGGTACGCCGTACGGCCTGCGGCGCTCGACGCGACGGCACGGTGGATGGCCTCGCTCGCGGCCTCCTGGGACCGGCGGCTGGACCACATCAAGCGCGTCGCCGAGGCGGCGGAACAGGAGTGAAGGAAGCACGCCATGGACACCACGGCACTGCGCAGCGCCTACGACAAGCTGCTCGAAGCGGCGGCCCTCCCCGGCCTCGGTGACGCGGACGACGGAGGATGGAACGCCGACGAGATCCTGGCCCATCTCCTCAGCGTCGACGCCTCGATCGCGGCGGTCGCTCTGGCGGTCGTCGCCGGCTCACGGCCGGCCTTCGACAACCGGGTGTCCCTCGACGCCTGGAATCTCGGCCGGATCATCACAGAGCACTCGGGCCGGGCGGATCTGATCGACCATGTCAGGAGTCAGGCCACCGTCCTCTGCGGCATCGCCGATCGGCTCAATGAGGAAGCCGCCTCGGTTCGGGTGCCGACGCTCCTCCTGTCCCATGACGCCGTCGTGCTGGACCGGCCGATGTCGCTGGCGAGCCTCGTGAACGGCCTCGCCGAGGACCACGTACCCGTGCATACGCGACAGCTCCTCGATCTCCGCCCCGCCGTGCCCGGGCACGGGTGAAGGCAGGGCCTTCGGGCTGTTCTACGCCGACCGGTCCAGCACCGCCGGATGCACCGGCTCCGCGAATGGCCGTCCCTGCGCGTACCGCTCCAGTTCGTCCAGCGCGTGGTCGGTCATGCGGTGGAGTTCGTTGCCGAGGGAGCCGGCCACGTGGGGGGTCAGGAGGACGTTCGCGAGGGTGTACAGGGGAGAGTCGGACGGGGGTAGTTCGGGGTCCGTCACGTCGAGTACGGCGTGCAGGCGGCCCGGGATCAGTTCGCGGAGCAGGGACGCCTCGTCGATCAGGGAGCCCCGGGCCGTGTTGATCAGCGTCGAGCCGGTCCGCATCAGGGCGAGCTGGCGGGCGCCGATCATGTGGTGGGTCTCGGGGAGTTGGGGGGCGTGCACGGAGACGACGTCGGCGCGGGCGCACAGTTCGTCCAGGGTGACCGGCTCGACGCCGAGGCGCGCCGCCTCGTCCGCGGTGACGAAGGGGTCGTACAGCAGGACCGACAGGTCGAAGGGGCGGAGCAGCTCGATGACGCGGCGGCCGATGCGGGAGGCGCCCACGATGCCCACCGTGCGGCGGTAGTTGCCGGCGCCGTCCAGCTCGGCGCGCCAGTCGTGGTCGGCGCGGAGCTCGCGGTAGACGTGGGCGGAGTGCGGGACGCGCTTGTTGGCCAGCAGGATCGTGGCCAGGGTGTATTCGGCCACCGGCAGCGCGTTGGCCCCGGCCGCCGAGGAGACGGCGAGGCCGCGCTCCCAGCAGGCGTCGGTGATGTGGTGCTTGACGGAGCCGGCCGCGTGGACGACCGCCTTGAGGCGGGGCGCGGCGGCGAGGACGCGGGGGGTGAGCGGGGTGGCGCCCCAGCAGGTGAGCAGGACCTCCGCCTCGGCGAGGGCGGCGGCGACGCGCGGGTCCGGGTCGGCCAGGTCGTGGGCGACGAGGGCCGGGTCCGTACGGGCGAGGGCGGCGAGCCGGGCGCGGTGGCGGGACTCGAAGAGGCGCTCGTAGATGTCCGGGCCCATGGCGAGCAGGACCGACGGCCTGGGGTCAGTGGTGGACTGCATGGTGGTGGACGACTCCCTTGAGGTCGGGGCTACTTGACGCTGCCGGCGGTGAGTCCGGCCTTCCAGTGCCGTTGCAGGGAGACGAAGGCGACGATCAGCGGGATGACGGCGAGGAGCGACCCGGTGACGACGAGCGGATAGAAGCCCGGCTCGCTGTGGGTGTTGGTGTTCCAGGAGTACAGGCCGAGGCTCAGCGGGAAGAGCTTGCGGTCGGAGAGCATCACGAGCGGCAGGAAGAAGTTGTTCCAGATCGCGGTGAACTGGAAGAGGAAGACGGTCACGAACCCCGGCATCATCATCGGCAGCCCGATGGAGAAGAAGGTCCGCAGCTCGCCCGCCCCGTCGATGCGCGCGGCCTCCAGCGCCTCGCCCGGAATGTACCCGGCGGAGAACACCCGGGCGAGATAGACGCCGAAGGGGTTCACCAGGACGGGGATCAGCACGGACCAGTACGTGTTGACGAGGCCGAGCTTGCTGGCCAGCAGGTACATCGGCAGGGCCAGCGCGGTCGTCGGGACGAGCACCCCGAGCAGGACGAGCCCGAACAGCTTCTCCTTGCCCCGGAACTCGTACTTGTCGAAGGCGTACCCGGCGGCGACGCAGATCAGCGAGCAGACCGCGGCGCCCACTCCCGCGTACAGCAGGCTGTTCCCGTACCACCGGAAGTAGACGCCGTCCCCGTACGTGGCGATGTCGGAGAGGTTCTTCGAGAGGTCGAAGCCCTTGAAGGAGAAGGTGTCCCCGGCGAGCAGCGAGCCGGTGTCCTTGGTGGCGGCGGTGACCAGCCAGACGAGCGGGAAGAGCATGTAGAGGACGGCCAGGAGCAGCGCTCCGTTGACGGCCGCTTTGGACAGCCAGGGGTTCTTGCGGGTCGTGGTGCTCATGCGCGCGCGCCCTTCCGGCCGGTGAGGCGGGTGACGACGAAGGACAGCAGGGCGGCGGTGAGCGCCAGGAGTACGGAGGCGGCGGCCGCGAGTCCGAAGTCGTTGCGGGCGAAGGCCGCGGTGTAGGCGTACATGTTCGGTGTCCAGGAGGAGGAGACGGCGGACCCGGAGCCGGTGTTGAGGATCAGCGGCTCGGTGAAGAGCTGGAGCGAGCCGATGATCGTGAAGAGCACGACCATCACGACCGAGGACCGGATCAGCGGGAGCTTGATGCTGAACGCGATGCGCCCGCCGCTCGCTCCGTCCACCGTGGCCGCTTCGAGCACCGAGCGGTCGATGGCCTGGAGGGCGGCGTAGAAGATCACCATGTTGTAGCCGAGCCATTCCCACAGCGCGATGTTCACGACGGAGGGCAGCGCGCCGCTCGGGGAGAAGAAGTCGAAGCCGATGCCGCCGGAGTGCATCGCGGAGACGACGGGGCTGAGGCCCGGCGTGTAGAGGTACAGCCAGATCATCGCGGCGATGATGCCGGGCACGGCGTGCGGCAGGAACAGCGCGAGCTGGAAGAAGCGCCGGGCGCGGGCGAGCGCCGAGTCGAGCAGCAGGGCGAGTCCGAGGGCGCCGCCGACCATCAGCGGGATGTAGACGGCGCAGTAGCCGAGGAGGACGAGGAAGCCGTCGCGGAAGACCCGGTCACCCAGCGCCGCCGTGTAGTTGCCGAGTCCGGTGAAGACCGTCTCGGATCCGCCGAAGCCGAGCCCCGACTGCTGTTCGGTGAAGAGGCTGAGCCAGACCGCGTAACCGATCGGGATCAGCATCACGGCGGTGAACAGGACGAAGAACGGGGTCAGCAGGGTCGCGGCGGCGCGGGTGCGGGCTTTCATCCGGTCAGCCCTCGACCTTCAGGCCGCGCTTGGACAGCTCCGCGATCGTCGCGTCGTGGGCGGCCTTCACGGCGTCGGGGATGGTGGTGCCGCCCCCGGCGAGCTTGCCGAAGCGGTCCTTGAGCGTGGTGTTGGTGGTGCCCATCGCGGGGCCCCAGGTCCAGCCCTGCTTGATCGCGGCGCCGCCGTCCTCGAAGACCTGGTAGATGTCCTGGCCGCCGTAGAACTTGGTGTCGAACGCCTTCTTGGCCGCCGGGCGCAGGGCGAGCGCGGCCGGGAAGGCGCTGGAGGTGCCGGAGGAGATACGGGCCTTGATGCCGTCCTCCGTGGTGGTCATCCAGGTCGCGAACTCGACGGCCGCGGCGGCCTTCCCGCTGTTCTTCGGCACGGCGAAGGTGGTCCCGCCGAGCATGCCGCCCGCCGGCTTGCCGTCCCAGGTCGGGATCGGGGCGACGGCCCACTTGCCGCTCTGCTCGGGCAGAGTGCCGCCGAGGACGCCGCCGCCCCAGGAGGCGCCGAGGTAGCCGACGGTGCCGCCGGTCTTCAGGGAGTTGGTCCAGGCGGGCGAGAAGGAGGCGTCGGTGCGGACCAGGCCGTCCTTCACCAGGCCCTGCCAGTAGTCGGCGACCTTGGTGGTGGCGGCGTCGGTGGTGTCGACCTTCCAGGTGTCGCCCTCGGCCTTGAACCACTGGGCGCCGGCCTGCCAGACCATCGCCTCGAAGGTGGTCGGGTCGTCCGGGAAGAAGGTGCCGATGCGGGCCTTGGAGTCGGCCTTCTTCACCTTCTCGGCGGCCGACTTGAACTCGTCCCAGGTCTTGGGGACGTCGATGCCGTACTTGGTGAAGAGGTCCTTGCGGTAGAAGAACGCCTGCGGCGCGGCGTCGAAGGGGACCGCCCAGCTCTTGCCGCCGAGCGTGGTCTGCTCGATCGCCTGCGGGAGGAACTTCTTCTTCACGTCGTCCGTGAGGTACTTCCCGATGTCCTGGAACCCGCCCTGGCTGACGTACTCGGGGAGCTGCGGGTATTCGACGGAGACCAGGTCGGGGGCGTTGCCCGCCTTGATCGCGTTGGAGATCTTCGCGTAGCCGCCGGCGTTCCCGGAGGGGGTCTCCTCGAACTTCACCTGGATGTTCTTGTGCGAGGCGTTGAACGCGTCCACGACCTCCTTGGTGCCCTTGGCCCAGCCCCAGAAGGTGATGGTCACGGGCTTGGCGGCGGTGCCGGTGCCGCCGCCCCCGGAGTCGTCCCCGCTCCCGCCGCAGGCCGTGACGACGGCGAGGGCGGTGACGGCTCCGGCTATGGAAAGAGTCGTTCTGCTCCAACTGCGGTTCACGGCGGGCTCCTGAGTCGACGGTGACAGGGACGTTGGGCGTGATCCTTGGTCCACCGATGACCGAAGTCAAGAGCGAAAGATTGATTGATCGAGAAAAGATCAGAACGTTATCGAGCGGTCGACGCCCGCACCCGCAGCCGCGGCAGCAGCGCCAGATGCCTTCCGGGCTCCTCCTCGTCCGCTCCCGAATCGTCCCGCCCGGCCCCGTCCCGCCCCGCCCCGAGCCGCCCGATCAGCAGCTCCGTCGCGTACCGCCCGACGTGCCGCTTGGGCGGGCTGACCGCGGTCAGCGGGATGTCGCCCATCGCCGCCACCTCGTCGTCGTACGCGATCACCGCCAGGTCCTCCGGCACCCGCACGCCCAGCTCCGACAGGCGCTGCACCAGGTGGATCGCGTCCACGTCGTTGTGCACAAGCACCGACGTGGCCCGGCCGGAGGCCACCGCGTCGCGCACCTCGCCCACTGCCTCCTCGAAGCGCGCCGGGTCCACCTCCGGCCCGGACGTCCCGATCATCGCGGGCGCGCCCTCGGCGAGACCCAGCACCGCGAGCGCGTCCTCGTAGCCGGAGCGCACCGCGAGCGCGGTCGGGCTGTCGGCGCGGGCCACCAGGAGCGGGGTGGCGTGGCCGAGGCCGATCAGATGGCGCACGGCGAGCAGCACCCCGTGGCGGTGGTCCGAGCAGACCCGGTCCAGTCCGTCCAGCGGCGATCCGGGCGCCGGGGTGCGCTCCAGGAGCACGGCGGGCACCGGAAGACCGGCCATCCAGTCCCCGTACGCCGCCTGGTCCTCGGCGCCCCGCCAGGCCGGGGCGATGAGCAGCCCGTCGGCCCCGGAGGCGAGCAGCCCCTCGGCGCGCGCCCGGTCGCCCTCGGGCCGGTAGTCGGAGATCCGCAGCACCAGGCGGCCCCCGGCGCGCGCGGCCGCCTCCTGCGCACCCCGGATGACCTCGGCGAAGTAGTACGTCGCGGAGGGGGCGATCAGCCCGAGCACCGGGCCGCCGCCGGGGCCGGGACCGGCGGGCGTCGCGGCGTCCCGGGGCCAGGAGACCGAGCCGTGGACCCGGTCCAGCAGTCCGCGCTCGGCCAGCGCCTCGGCGTCGCGGCGCGCCGTGACGGGGGAGACCCCCAGCAGACCGGCCAGATCGGAGACACGGGCCGAGCCGCGCTCCCGTACCAGGGCCAGAAGTCGGTCGTGACGTTCAGCTGCACTCTCGCGCACGGCGGCAGTCCCCTTGTTGATCGCGATGTGGTGGCTCGGCTCGCCAGACCCTAATCCACTGTGATCGATTGATGGAAGTTTCGATCATTCGCAACGTCATCTCTTGACGTTCGATCAACCCGCGGTTCAGGATTCCCTGCGACGCCGAAGTCCGCCTCCCCTGGGAGCATCATGCCCACGACCAGTCCGTACACGGGGTACACCCGTGCCGATTGGGAGCGCGCGGCCGACCGACTGCTGCTCGCGGTACGCCCCTACGCCTCGCCCCGCCACGGCCGCGTCGACCTCCCCGGCCCCCGGCCGAGCTGGTCCGGGGCCCTCTCCGACGGCCTGGAGGGCTACGCCCGCACCTGGCTGCTCGCCGCGCTGCGGACCGCCGGAGCGCGCGGCGATGACCCGCACGGCCTCCTCGGCCGGTACGCCGAAGGGCTCGCCGCCGGCACGTCCGACCCGGCGGGCAGCCCCGACGCCTGGCCCCGCATCGCGGACGTCCCGCAGGCCATCGTGGAATCCGCGTCCATCGCCCTGGGCCTGCGCCTCACCCGCCCCTGGCTCTGGGACACCCTGGACGACGCCACCCGGCAGCGCGCCGTCGACTGGCTCCTCCCCGCCCTCGACGCGCCCCCGGTGAACAACAACTGGTGGTTCTTCGGGCTCACCGTCGGCGGCTTCCTCCAGGACGCCGGCATCGAGACCGACCGTGCCCGGAAGACCATCGACCGCGCACTGGCACACGTAGAGGACTGGTACCTGGGCGACGGCTGGTACAGCGACGGCCCGAACCGCTCCTTCGACCACTACAACGCCTGGGCGATGCACTTCTACCCGGTCCTGCACGCCCACCTGGCGGGCGACCGGGACCTCCTGGACCGCTACGGCCCCCGCCTGCACCGCCAGCTGGACGACTACAGCCGGATGTTCGGCGCGGACGGCGCCCCCATGCCCTTCGGCCGCTCCCTCATCTACCGCTTCGCCGCCGCGGCCGCCCCCTGGCTCGGCGCGATGACCGGCCACACCCCGCTCACCCCGGGCGCGACCCGCCGCCTCGCCTCCGGCACCCTCCGCCACTTCCTGGACCACGGCGCCACCGACCCGGACGGCCTCCTCACCCTCGGCTGGCACCGCCCGTACGCGCCCATGCTCCAGACCTACTCCGGCCCGGCCTCCCCGTACTGGGCCTCCAAGGGCTTCCTCGGACTCCTGATGCCCCCGGACCACCCCGTCTGGACCGCCACCGAGGAGCCGCTGCCCGCCGAGACCGCCGACGCCGTGACCGTCCTCGGCCCGACCGGGATGCTCCTCCAGTCCACCGCCGCGGACGGCCTCGTCCGGCTCCACAACCACGGCTCGAACCACGTGGGCGACGAGGAGGACCCCGGCTACGCCCGCTTCGCGTATTCCACCCGGACCGGCCCCACGCACGGGGACGCCGAGCGCGACAACCACTTCGCGCTGCTCCCCTACGGGAGGCCGACCGCCCGTCTCACCGCGGACCCGCTCGGCCACGCCGCCTCCGCGCACACCCCGCTCCCCGGCGTCCGCGTCGTCTCCGCCACCCTCGCCCACGGCCGCGCCGAGGTCCGCGCGCATCTGGTCACGGGCGCGCCCGACGGCACGCCCGTCCGCCAGACGGGGTGGGCGACCGGGGACGACCAGGCCCTCACCGCCCAGCTCCACCCGGTCCACGGCTACGAGGGCGGGGTCCGCGAACTGTCCGGCGGGGACACCATGTTCGGCGAGACCTCCCGGCTCCTGGCCGTCGAGGGCGCGACCTCCGGACCCCGGTCCCTCTTCGTCGCGCTCGCCTCGCTCACGGGCGAGGCGGACCCGGCGCCCGTCGACACCCTCGCCGACATCCGCGTACGGAGCCCCCACGAGATCCATGTGACCTGGCACGACGGCAGCACCGCCGTACTCCGCCTCCCGGAGGAGTGAAGGCCCCCTACCGCGGGCCCTACTGCGGCCCGTACTTGCGGCCCGTCCGCGAGGTCAGCCCGCCGAGCAGGCCGCGCGGGGCCAGCTTCACCGCGCCCATCAGCACCTTGTAGCGCGGGTCCGGGACCGACACCGACTTCCCGCGCGCCAGGTCCGCGAGCGCGGCCGTCACCAGCTTGTCCGCGTCGAGCCACATCCAGCCCGGGATGTTGCCCGTGCCCATCCCGGCCCGCTGGTGGAACTCCGTCCGCACGAAGCCCGGGCACAGCGCCATCAGCCGCACCCCGGACCCGGCCAGGTCCTTCGCCGCGCCCTGGCTGAACTGCACGACCCACGCCTTCGAAGCGCCGTACGTGCCGCGCGGGACGAACGCCGCGACCGAGGCCACGTTGACGATGCCGCCCCGGCCGCGCTCCCGCATCGGGGCCGCCGCCGCCGAGGTCAGCCGCAGCACCGCCTCGCAGTGCACCTTGAGCATCGTCAGCTCGTCGGCCATCGGGACTTCCAGATAGCGCCCCTTGTTGCCGAAGCCCGCGTTGTTCACCAGCAGGTCGACCGGGTGCCGGGTGTCCCCGAGGCGTTCCTCGACCGCGCGGATGCCCTTGTCCTCGGACAGGTCGGCCCGCAGCACCTCAGCCTCGATGCCGTGCCGGTCGTGCAGCTCGGTCGCCTGCTCGCGCAGCCGCTCCGCGTCCCGGGCCACCAGGACCAGGTCGTACCCGTCGGCGGCGAGCCGCCGGGCGAAGGCGGCACCGATACCCGCCGTCGCGCCCGTGATCAGTGCAGTCGTCATACGCGGCACGTTAGAGCATCCCGGAACGGCGCCTCCGGGGGCTCCCGCGGCCTCAGGAAGCGGTGAGCTCCGCCGCGTACGCGCGCGCCTTCCGCAGCGTCGACGGGGACAGCGCCTCGCCCGCCGGGAGGAGCAGTGGCAGCAGGTCGCGCCGGGTGGTGACGGCCCGGAACTGGAGCTCCACGGTCACCTCGTGATCCGGCCGGTGCACGATCTCGACCGGGTCGCCCGCCCGGACGGACCCCGGCGTGATCACCCGCAGATACGCCCCCGGGGCCGCCGCCTGCGTGAACCGCTTCACCCAGCGGGCCTCGCCCAGGTGGCCCTGGAACGTGCGGCACGGGATGCGGCCCGAGGCGACCTCCAGGACCAGCTCCCCGCCGATCCGCCAGCGCTCGCCGATCAAGGCCTCGCCGACCCGCAGCCCCGCCGTGGTCAGGTTCTCGCCGAACGAGCCGTTGGGCAGCGCGCGGCCCAGCTCCCGCTCCCAGGCGTCCAGGTCCTCGCGGGCGAACGCGTACACCGCCTGGTCCGAGCCCCCGTGGTGGCGCAGGTCGCACACCGCGTCCCCGGCGACGCCGCTGCCGCCCTCGCCCTTGGGGCCGGGGTCCGTGACCCGCACCGGGCCCTCCACGGGGTGCTTGTCGATCCCGGTCCTGCCGCCGGGGGCGTCGGTGCAGGGCGCCGCCGTGGGACGCCCCGCGTTCACGGTCAGCACAGTCATCGCGGTCATACCGGAACGGTATCCAAGGCCACCCCAAAGTCGCGCGCGAATATCTCGCGATCGCCCCAAGGGTCACTTATGCTGGAGGGGTGATCGAAGCCCGCCACCTCCGCGTCCTGCGCGCCGTCGCCGGCACCGGCTCCTTCTCCGCCGCCGCCCGGGAGCTGGGCTGCACCCAGCCCGCCGTCAGTCAGCAGATGAAGGCCCTGGAGTCCTCGGCCGGGACCACGCTGCTCATCCGGACCGGCCGCGAGATGCGGCTGACCCAGGCGGGCGAGGCGCTGGTGCGGCACGCCTCCGGCATCCTCGCCGGGCTCACCGCCGCCGAGGAGGAGGTCGCCGCGATCGCCGGACTGCGGGCGGGCCGGGTCCGGCTCGTGTCGTTCCCGAGCGGCAGCTCCTCGCTGGTCCCGGGCGCCCTCGCCGCCCTGCGCGCCGCCCACCCCGGCACCCGGGTCTCCCTCGTGGAGGCCGAGCCGCCCCGGTCGGTCGAGATGCTGCGCGACGGCGACTGCGACATCGCCCTCGCCTTCCGCTACGGGGAGCCGGGCGCCGAATGGGACGACATGGTGGTCCGCCCCCTGCTCACCGACCGCCTCACGGGCCTGGTCCCCGAGGGGCACGCGCTGGCGGACCGGGACGAGGTCGGCATCGCGGAGCTGGCCGGGGAGTCCTGGATCGCCGGGTGCCCCCGGTGCCGCAGGCAGCTGGTGGAGGTGTGCGAGGAGTCCGGCTTCACCCCGCGCATCGACTTCGCCACCGACGACTACCCGGCGGTGATCGGCCTGGTCGGCGCGGGCCTGGGGGTCGCCGTCCTGCCCGCCCTGGCCATCGAGTCGGTACGCCCCCGAGGCGCCAGGACCCTCACGGTGGCCCCGGCCATCGAACGCGAGATCGTCGCCCTGACCCTGCCCGACCTGGCGCGAGTCCCGGCGGTAGCCGCCACCCTGGACCACCTGGCGCTGGCATCTTCGAGCCCCGCCGCATCATCCAGCCCCGCCGGCGTTTGAGGCGCGGGGCCCGGGGCGGAGCCCCGGGTTTCGGGAAGGGGCGGGGTGGGGTGCAGAAACGTTTCTCCCCCGATACGCGCAGCGACGGTCACCCGTGCCCCGGCGGAGACGCCGGCGCGGCAGCGGTGATCAACCGATTGCGCGCACGCCCCATCAACTCCTCGCGCTCGTCCTCGGTGAGCCCACCCCACACCCCGTAGGGCTCACGGACGGCCAGGGCGTGCGCCGCGCACTCCGCGCGCACGGGGCACCGCATGCAGACCTCCTTCGCGGAGGTCTCGCGCGCGCTCCGAGCCGCACCGCGTTCCCCCTCGGGATGGAAGAAGAGCGAGCTGTCGACCCCGCGGCAGGCCGCCAGCAGCTGCCAGTCCCACAGATCGGCGTTGGGTCCGGGAAGTCGGGAGAAATCGGCCATTGCTTGTCCCCTCGAAACCGTGCTGAGTCGGAAGCGTCGTGTGCGTCGTGGGTGGGTGCTTGTCGATGACCGTGTACAAGACCGTACATCTACGGTGTTAGTAGATGTAAATATGACTGATTGCGAATCTAGCCACAGACACCAGCAAAAGGGAAGAAATCCCGCTAAATGGGGCACGGGGTCACCAAAAGTTTCGGTTGACGACTGGACGACCCGTGGCGCTCTCCTCCGTGAGCGCGTACTCACGTAGAGTGCCGAACTCGGTCTTCCGACCCGTAACTCTTTCGAGTGACCATCGTTGAGAGTGCGGAGGCGGTTGGCAGAAAGAGCGATCGGGCAGATGTCCGAGAGCGTCAACCGCACAGGTGACGACTTGTAACAGCCTGGAGGCTCAAGGTGACGCGCATCAGCTGCGGAGGGCGGTCATGACTTCCGTCCTCGTCTGCGACGACTCCCCGCTTGCCCGAGAAGCGCTCCGTCGCGCGGTCGCGACCGTGCCCGGCGTCGAGCGGGTGACGACGGCCGCCAACGGCGAGGAAGTCCTCCGCCGCTGGGGTGCCGACCGTTCGGATCTGATTCTCATGGACGTACGCATGCCCGGGCTCGGGGGGGTGGAGACGGTCCGCCGGCTGCTCTCCGCCGATCCCGGCGCCCGGATCATCATGCTGACCGTCGCCGAGGACCTGGACGGCGTCGCGCTCGCGGTCGCCGCCGGTGCCCGCGGCTATCTGCACAAGGACGCCTCCCGGGCCGAGCTCCGGGCGACCGTCACCCAGGCGCTGGCCGACCCGACGTGGCGGCTCGCCCCGCGTCGGCTGCGGTCGGCCGAGATGGGTGCGGCGCCCACGCTCACGGCGCGCGAGATCCAGGTGCTGGAGGGGATGAGCCACGGCCGCTCCAACGCGGAGATCGGCCGTGAGCTGTTCCTCTCCGAGGACACGGTGAAGACGCACGCCCGGCGGCTCTTCAAGAAGCTCGGAGCCTCCGACCGCGCCCACGCGGTGGCCCTCGGCTTCCGCTGGGGTCTGGTGCGCTGACAGTCGGTCCGGGCCCCAGGCCCTGTCGTCACATTCCCGTCTGCCGGGCGACGCCATGCACGCACTCTCGCCGCACCGGCCCCAGACCCCAGTACATCCAGTACAGGGGTCTGGGGCCGGCACGCCGAGAGCACGCACCTGACGCCGCCCGGCCCGCCCTCCGGGCGGACGACGGGAATGTGACGACAGGGCCTACGGCCCGGGCAGGGGTGCGGCGCACGCCGCCGTACCCCGCCGATCCGGCGGTATGTGACGCTTCCCGGCCGATGCCGCATCCTTGAGACGTGGAGTTCCTCGGGAACGATTCGGTCGAGCGGAAGGGGAGGGCGCAGGACATGACTTCCGGCGCACCCGCTCATAACGCTTCGGTGCACAACTATGGAGGCGGTGCCGCGGACGAAGCGGGGCCGGGGCACCATGGTTCGATGCGCGACGACGGGACGACGGTGATCGGTGCCCTGGTGCACCGCGCCGTCGAGGGCGACGCGCAGGCCACGCACGACCTGCTCGCCCACGTCCACCCGCTCGCCCTGCGCTACTGCCGGTCCCGGCTGAACCGGCTGCCCGGTGACGCCCGCCACTTCGTGGAGGACCTGGCGCAGGAGGTCTGCGTCGCCGTGCTCATGGCACTGCCGCGCTACAAGGACACGGGCAGACCCTTCGAAGCCTTCGTCTTCGCCATCGCCGGTCACAAGGTCGCCGACCTCCAGCGCGCCGCGATGCGGCACCCCGGCTCGACCGCCGTGCCCTCCGACGAGATGCCGGAGCGCCCCGACGACTCGCTCGGGCCCGAGGAGCGCGCGCTGCTCAGCAGCGACGCCGCCTGGGCCAAGAAGCTCCTGGCCAACCTCCCGGAGAACCAGCGCGAACTGCTCGTGCTGCGCGTCGCCGTCGGGCTGACCGCCGAGGAGACCGGCCAGATGCTCGGCATGTCCCCGGGCGCCGTCCGGGTCGCCCAGCACCGGGCGCTGAGCCGGCTCCGGGCCCTCGCGGAACAGTGAGCCGGGCCGTGCGCCGCCGGGGGCCGGGCCCCTCGGAGACGTACGCCACAGCCGTAGAAAGCTACAGAAACCGCGGGTGATCTTGCTCGTGGAATGAGACGCCCCCCGAGGCCGTTAGCATGGACATCCGCACCGATCAAGGCCATTTGGGGAAGGTGTCATGACTGCATACGTCGACGGAGTGCCCGAGAAATTCGCGACGCTCGGGCTGACATACGACGACGTGCTGCTGCTGCCGGGCGCATCCGAAGTGCTGCCCAACGCGGTCGACACCTCGACGCTCATCTCGCGCAACGTCCGCGTCAACATCCCGCTGCTGTCCGCCGCCATGGACAAGGTCACCGAGGCTCGCATGGCCATCGCGATGGCCCGTCAGGGCGGCGTCGGCGTGCTGCACCGCAACCTGTCGGTCGAGGACCAGGTCAACCAGGTCGACCTGGTCAAGCGGTCCGAGTCCGGCATGGTCACCGACCCGATCACGGTCGGCCCGGACGCCACGCTTTCCGAGGCGGACGCGCTCTGCGCCAAGTTCCGCATCAGCGGTGTCCCGGTCACCGACCAGGCGGGCAAGCTGCTCGGCATCGTCACCAACCGCGACATGGCCTTCGAGTCGGACCGCTCGCGCCAGGTGCGCGAGGTCATGACGCCGATGCCGCTCGTCACGGGCAAGGTCGGCATCTCCGGCGTGGACGCCATGGAGCTGCTGCGCCGGCACAAGATCGAGAAGCTGCCGCTGGTGGACGAGGCGGGCCTCCTCAAGGGCCTCATCACGGTCAAGGACTTCAAGAAGGCCGAGCAGTACCCGAACGCGGCCAAGGACGCCGAGGGCCGGCTGCTCGTCGGTGCCGCCGTGGGCGCCAGCCCCGAGGCGCTGGACCGCGCCCAGGCGCTGGCCGAGGCGGGCGTCGACTTCCTCATCGTGGACACCTCGCACGGCCACAACAGCAACGCGCTGAACTGGATGGCCAAGATCAAGTCGGCCGTGAACGTCGACGTGATCGGCGGCAACGTGGCCACCCGCGACGGCGCCCAGGCCCTGATCGACGCCGGTGTGGACGGCGTCAAGGTCGGCGTCGGCCCCGGCTCCATCTGTACGACCCGCGTCGTCGCCGGCATCGGCGTCCCGCAGGTCACCGCGATCTACGAGGCCGCGCTGGCCGCCCGCGCGGCGGGCGTCCCGGTCATCGGCGACGGCGGCCTGCAGTACTCGGGCGACATCGGCAAGGCGCTCGCCGCCGGTGCCGACAGCGTGATGCTGGGCTCGCTCCTCGCGGGCTGCGAGGAGTCCCCGGGCGAGCTGATGTTCATCAACGGCAAGCAGTTCAAGTCGTACCGCGGCATGGGCTCGCTGGGCGCGATGCAGTCCCGCGGCCAGGGCCGCTCCTACTCCAAGGACCGGTACTTCCAGGCCGAGGTGGCCTCGGACGACAAGCTCGTCCCCGAGGGCATCGAGGGCCAGGTGCCCTACCGCGGCCCCCTCGCCAACGTGCTGCACCAGCTCGTCGGCGGCCTCCGCCAGACCATGGGCTACGTGGGCGCCGCGACCGTGGACGAGATGGAGAGCAAGGGCCGCTTCGTGCGGATCACCTCGGCGGGCCTCAAGGAGAGCCACCCGCACGACATCCAGATGACGGTCGAAGCACCGAACTACAGCAAGAAGTAACGCGAGACGCGTGCGAGAGGGGCGGTCCCGGGGTTCCCCGGACCGCCCCTCCGGCGCGTGTCGGGGATACTGGACAGCGCAGACGCAGAGGGAAAGGCCACATCATCGTGACTGAGATCGAGATCGGGCGCGGCAAGCGCGGCCGCCGGGCATACGCATTCGACGACATCGCCGTCGTCCCGAGCCGCCGGACCCGCGACCCGAAGGAGGTCTCGATCGCCTGGCAGATCGACGCCTACCGCTTCGAGCTGCCGTTCCTGGCCGCCCCCATGGACTCCGTGGTGTCCCCGCAGCACGCCATCCGCATCGGCGAGCTCGGCGGCCTCGGCGTCCTCAACCTGGAAGGGCTGTGGACGCGGCACGAGGACCCGCAGCCGCTCCTCGACGAGATCGCCGAGATGCCCGTCGAGAGCGCGACCCGCCGCCTCCAGGAGATCTACTCCGCGCCGATCCAGGAGGAGCTGATCGGGCAGCGCATCAAGGAGGTGCGCGACTCCGGCGTCGTCACCGCCGCCGCGCTCTCCCCGCAGCGCACCGCGCAGTTCTCCAAGGCCGTGGTCGACGCGGGCGTGGACATCTTCGTCATCCGGGGCACCACGGTCTCCGCCGAGCACGTCTCGGGCGCGGCCGAGCCGCTGAACCTGAAGCAGTTCATCTACGAGCTGGACGTCCCGGTGATCGTCGGCGGCTGTGCCACGTACACCGCCGCCCTGCACCTGATGCGGACCGGCGCGGCCGGTGTCCTCGTCGGCTTCGGCGGCGGCGCCGCGCACACCACGCGCAACGTGTTCGGCATCCAGGTCCCGATGGCGACCGCGGTCGCCGACGTGGCCGGTGCCCGCCGCGACTACATGGACGAGTCCGGCGGCCGTTACGTGCACGTCATCGCGGACGGCGGCGTCGGCTGGTCCGGCGATCTGCCGAAGGCCATCGCCTGCGGTGCGGACGCCGTGATGATGGGGTCCCCGCTGGCCCGCGCGACGGACGCGCCCGGCCGCGGCCGGCACTGGGGCATGGAGGCCGTCCACGAGGACGTGCCGCGCGGCAAGCTGGTGGACCTGGGCTCGGTCGGGACGACCGAGGAGGTCCTGACCGGCCCCTCGCACACCCCGGACGGCTCGATGAACATCTTCGGCGCCCTGCGCCGCGCGATGGCCACCACGGGCTACAGCGACCTCAAGGAGTTCCAGCGCGTCGAGGTGACGGTCGCGGACTCCCAGCACCGCCGCTGAGTTTCCCGTACGCACGCCGGAGGGCCCGGACCGCAAGCGCGGTCCGGGCCCTCCGGGGTTTCGCGTTACGCGCCCTTACGGGCACCGCCGACCGCGCCGAGCGCGCCGAGGGCCAGGAAGAGGTAGTCCTTGAAGCCGGCCCCCTCGCTGTACGCGTCCGTGAGGTCGCTGAAGTGGTCGAAGAAGATGCTGGTCGCCGACTCGTGCGCGAGGTCGGAGAGGGCGATCGACACGCCCACGAGCTGACCGATGTACACGGCGCCGATGGAGATCAGGGCGCTGACGACGGTCACGGCGGGGTTGGCGCCGCCGAGCTTGCTCGCCGCGAAGCCGACGAGGAAGCCGACGCCGACCGCGATGTAGCCGATCTGGTGATCGGACTTGCCGAGGATGAAGCCGTAGATGAGCGCGCCGACGACGGCCGCCACCACGCCCGCGACGAGACCGAGCGCGATGTTCTTGCGGGCCGGGGGCGCCGGGGTGAAGGGCGCGGGGCCGCCGCCGAACGGGGCGCCGGGCTGCTGCTGGCCGCCGGCGAACGGGTTGCCGCCCTGGGGCGGGCCGTAGGGCTGGTTCGGCGGTGGTACGGGCTGGCTCATGCTGGGTTCTCCCCCTGGGGACGTCTACGCACTGCTGTGCGAGGAGTGACGCCGCAGGCTAGCAGCCGGTTCCGACATCGGCCCACCGGAATCCTTGGGGGGACTGGGCTGAGGGCCCGTCATCACAGCCGGTGGGCGGCTCCGGCGGGGGTCGCGCCACGGGTGTCCAGGAGGAGCTGCGCCTTCACGGCGAGGCCCTGGAGGTCGTACGTACGGTGCTGCTGGAGCAGCACCGTGAGGTCCGCGCCCGCCGCCGCCTCGTACAGCGAATCCGCGCGGGGGACCGGGAGTTGGCGGACGCGCCAGTCCAGGACGTGCGGGTCGTGGAAGCCGATCTGGGCGCCCATGTCCATCAGCCGGGTGGCGATCTCGCGGGCGGGCGATGCCTCCTGGTCGGCGAGGTCGGGCTTGTAGGTGACGCCCAGCAGAAGAATTCTCGCGCCGCGCACCGCTTTCCCGTGCTCGTTGAGGAGGGTGGCGCAGCGCTGGATCACGTACTGCGGCATCCGCTCGTTGATCTCCTGCGCCAGCGAGACCATCCGCAGCGGGGGGCCGGGGGTGCGGTGGTGGTACGGGAGATGGCCCGGGTCGACCGGGGCGCCGTGGCCGCCGACGCCGGGGCCGGGGCGGAAGGGCTGGAAGCCGAAGGGCTTGGTCTCGGCGCACCGGATGACGTCCCAGAGGTCGACGCCCAGATCGTGGCAGAGCACCGCCATCTCGTTGACCAGCGCGATGTTGACGTACCGGAAGTTGGTCTCCAGGACCTTCGTCATCTCGGCCTCGCGGGTGCCCCGGGCCCGGACCACCTTGTCGGTGAGGCGGCCGTAGAAGGCGGCGGCGGACTCGGTGCAGGCGGGGGTGAGGCCGCCGATGACCTTGGGGGTGTTGGCGTAGACGTGGCTGCGGTTGCCCGGGTCGAGCCGGCTGGGGGAGTGCGCGAGGTGGAAGTCGCGCCCGCCGCGCAGGCCCGAGCCCTCCTCCAGGATCGGGAGCAGGAAGCCCTCCGTGGTGCCGGGGGGCACGGAGGATTCCAGGAGCACGGTGGTGTGCGGGCGCAGCCGGGCGGCCAGGGCGCGGGCCGCGTCGGCGACGGCGCTCAGGTCGAGGGTGCGGTCGGGGCCGAGCGGGGTCGGCGCGCAGATCACGGCGGTGCGGACCCGGCCCAGTTCGGCCTGGTCGGTGGTGGGCCGGAAGCCCAGCGAGAGCATGCGGCGGATGTCGGAGGCCGGCAGTGATCCCTCGACCGGGGCACGGCCCGCGGCGACCTCCGCGAAGGCCCGGGGGTCGGTGTCGTAGCCGATTGTCTGGATGCCGGCGTGGACGGCGGCCTGGGCCAGGGGCAGGCCGAGGTGACCGAGTCCGATGACGGCGAGGTCTGCAGGCACGGGGTGGGCCGTCCTTCCCATAAGACCAGGAGGCAGAAAGCGCAACCGCTGTGGACAGCGCTATGTCAGGTTAGGCGTAAATATGACCGATATCTCGCATTGTGGAGCCCTTGTCGTCCGGGTGTTGTCCACAGGCGGTGGCTGAAGTCGCGCAGCGCGGACAGAATCGATCTGTGGGCACGGGCACCGAACGCATGGTCGGGGCCGCGAACCGTGCCGGACACCCCGAGCAACCGGGAGGCAGCGGTGAGGACAGCGACACTGGGACCCGCGGAGCGCGCCGAGGCGCTCGCCGCCATGGCCGAGCGCGAACTGGACGTGCTGGTCGTGGGAGCGGGCGTGGTCGGCGCCGGGACGGCGCTGGACGCGGTCACCAGAGGGCTCTCGACCGGTCTGGTCGAGGCGCGCGACTGGGCGTCCGGCACGTCGAGCAGGTCGAGCAAGCTGATCCACGGCGGCCTGCGCTATCTGGAAATGCTCGACTTCGCCCTGGTCAGGGAGGCGCTGAAGGAGCGCGGGCTGCTCCTCGAACGGCTCGCCCCGCACCTGGTGAAGCCGGTGCCCTTCCTCTACCCCTTGCAGCACAAGGGCTGGGAGCGGCTGTACGCCGGTTCCGGCGTCGCGCTGTACGACGCGATGTCGGTCTCCTCCGGGCACGGCCGGGGCCTGCCCATGCACCGCCACCTCTCCCGCCGCCGGGCCCTGCGCGTCGCCCCGGCCCTGAAGCGGGACGCCCTGGTGGGGGCCCTGCAGTACTACGACGCCCAGATGGACGACGCCCGCTATGTCGCCACCCTGGTGCGCACCGCCTCCGCGTACGGCGCGCAGGTGGCGAACCGGGCGCGGGTCACCGGCTTCCTCCGGGAGGGCGAACGCGTCGTCGGCGCCCGCGTGGAGGACGTCGAGGCGGGCGGCGCGTACGAGGTCAGGGCCAAACAGGTGGTCAACGCGACCGGGGTGTGGACGGACGACACCCAGTCGCTGATCGGCGAGCGCGGCCAGTTCCACGTCCGGGCCTCCAAGGGCATCCACCTGGTCGTCCCCAAGGACCGCATCCACTCCTCGACCGGCCTGATCCTGCGCACCGAGAAGTCCGTGCTCTTCGTCATCCCCTGGGGCCGGCACTGGATCGTCGGCACCACGGACACCGACTGGGACCTGGACAAGGCGCACCCGGCCGCCTCCAGCGCCGACATCGACTACCTCCTTGAACATGTGAACGCGGTCCTGTCGACGCCCCTGACCAGGGACGACGTCGAGGGCGTGTACGCGGGCCTGCGGCCCCTGCTGGCCGGGGAGTCGGACGCCACCAGCAAGCTGTCGCGCGAGCACACGGTCGCCCACCCGGTGCCGGGCCTCGTCGTCGTCGCGGGCGGCAAGTACACGACGTACCGGGTGATGGCGAAGGACGCCGTGGACGAGGCGGTGCACGCCCTCGACCAGCGGGTCGCGGACTGCGTCACCGAGGACGTCCCGCTGCTGGGCGCCGAGGGCTACCGCGCCCTGTGGAACGCGCGGGCCAGGATCGCCGCTCGCACCGGCCTCCACGTCGCCCGGGTGGAGCATCTGCTCAACCGGTACGGCTCGATGACCGAGGAGCTCCTTGAGCTGATCGTCGCCGACCCCGCGCTGGGCGAACCGCTGCCCGCCGCCGACGACTATCTGAAGGCCGAGATCGTGTACGCCGCCTCGCACGAGGGCGCGCGTCACCTGGACGACGTACTGACCCGGCGCACCCGGATCTCCATCGAGACCTTCGACCGGGGCACCCGCTCCGCCCGGCTCTGCGCCGAGCTGATGGCCCCGGTCCTCGGCTGGGACGCCGAACGGGTCGACCGGGAGACCGAGCACTACGAGAAGCGGGTCGAGGCGGAACGCGAGTCGCAACGCCAGCCGGACGACCTGACGGCGGACGCGGCGAGGCTGGGGGCACCGGACATCGTGCCGCTGCTGTGACCTCGCCTCAGCCCTGGCCCGGTTCCGGGCAGAACTCCGCCTCCAAGAGGCCCGGTTCCAGGGTGTCCGCCCCGGCCAGGGCTTCCGTGTCGATGCGGTAGGTCAGCGTGTGGCGGCCGTCGCGGGTGGTGGCGGTGCGGACGTAACTGCCCGCGATGCGGCCGTTGTGGCCCCAGACAGTGACCCCGCAGGACAGCCGCTCCGGGTAGACGCCGAGGCCGTAGACCCCGTCCGTGGCGGAGGTGTTGAGCAGCGCGGCGAGCTGAGCCGGTCTCAGCAGCCGCCCGTCCAGCAGGGCCGCGTAGAAGCGGTTGAGGTCGGGGAGCGTCGAGATCAGCTCGCCCGCGGCACCGGCCGGACGCGGGTCCAGCTGGGTGACGTCGGTGAGGCCGCCGCCCGACGCCGGGCGGGAGTAGGCCCGGCCGTGCGGGGCGGGAAGGGTGGTGCGGCCGCCGGGGAGGGAGGTGCCGGTGAGGTGGAGGGTGGCGATGATCCGGCGGCGGATCTCCGTCGCGTAGGAGTGGCCGGTGACGCTGCGGACGACGAGGCCGAGGAGGGCGTAATCGGTGTTGGAGTACGCGTAGGTGCCCGGGGCGGCCGCGGGGCGGTGGGCGGTCGCGGTGCGGACGGCCGCCGCGGCGGAGAGGGGGAGCGCGCCGGCGTCGTCGGTGTAGTCGTACAGGCCGCTGGTGTGGCCGAGCAGGGCGCGCAGGGTGATGCGGCGCCCGTCGTTGCCGTGACCCCGGATCAGCCCGGGGAGGTGGCGCTCGACCGGGTCCGAGAGCCGGAGCCGCTGCTCGGCCGCGAGCTGGAGGACGACGACCGCGACGAACGACTTGGTGACGCTGCCTGCCCGGAAGCGGTCCGCGTAACGGATGCCGGGCCCCGTCGAACGGTAGGTGTCCCGGGGCGAGCGGGCCGGATCGTGCGCCAGCAGGGCCGCGTCGGGGGCGCCCCCGGGGCCGGTGAACCGGGGGAGGTAGGCGGCGGCGGGGGAGAGGTGTGATTCGCTGGACACGCGCGCCGTTCCGAGGCCGCACAGCGCAAGCACCACCAGGGTGACGAGCACGGCCCTGACCACCGGCATGACGGTATGTCCCTTCATCGGGCCCCATCATGACCGAGCCGGAAACCACGCCGGAAGCGGCATCAGGACCCGGCACCGGGACCGGTCCCGGGGTGAGGGACAATGAACGCTCTGCCAGGGCGGGTTGATCGCAGAGGGGACGCATGTCGGAGGCGGAGCAGGCACGGGAGCCCCAAGGGGACACGGACGGACGTCTCCTGGCGGGGCGGTACCGGCTGGGGGAGGTGCTCGGCCGGGGCGGTATGGGCACGGTCTGGCGTGCCGTTGACGAGACCCTGGGCCGCACGGTCGCGGTCAAGGAACTGCGCTTCCCGTCGGCCATCGACGAGGACGAGAAGCGCCGCCTCATCACGCGTACGCTGCGCGAGGCCAAGGCGATCGCGCGCATCCGCAACAACGGCGCGGTCACGGTCTACGACGTCGTGGACGAGGACGACCGGCCGTGGATCGTCATGGAGCTCATCGAGGGCAAGTCGCTGGCCGAGGCGGTCCGTGAGGACGGGGTCCTGCCGCCGAAGCGGGCCGCCGAGATCGGCCTCGCCCTCCTCGACGTGCTGCGCTCCGCGCACCGAGAGGGCATCCTGCACCGCGACGTGAAGCCGTCCAACGTGCTGATCGCCGAGGACGGCCGGGTCGTGCTGACCGACTTCGGGATCGCCCAGGTCGAGGGCGACCCCTCGGTCACCTCCACCGGCATGCTCGTCGGCGCCCCCTCCTACATCTCGCCGGAGCGGGCGCGCGGCCACAAGCCGGGACCGCCCGCCGACCTCTGGTCGCTCGGCGGCCTGCTGTACGCGAGCGTCGAGGGCTCCCCGCCGTACGACAAGGGCTCCGCCATCGCGACCCTGACCGCCGTCATGACCGAGCCGCTGGACCCGCCGAAGAACGCGGGCCCGCTGGAGGAGGTCATCTACGGGCTGCTCACCCGGGACCCCGAACAGCGGCTGGACGACGCCGGGGCGCGCGCCCTGCTCAACGACGTCATCGCCTCCTTCGAGCAGCCGGAGCGCCCCGCCCCGCCCCCCGCCGACGCCACCCAGGTCATGGCGCTGCCCAAGGGCGTCGCCGACGCCAAGCCCGCATCCGGCGACGCGGGCGAGGGCACCCGGGACCGGCTGCGCGGCGCGCTGCGCTCCGTGCGCAACGCCCGGACCACGCCCGCCGCCGGTGCGGCCGCCGTCACCGCACCGCCCGTCCCGGCCCGGCCGACCTCCGCGCCCGGCGCCGCGTCCCCCTCCGGGGCCGTGCCGCCGCAGCGCCCGGCCTCCTCGCCGGTCACCGCGCCCCGGGCGTCCCTCACGGACGTGGTCCCGCGCCGCACCCTCGCGATCATCGCGGCGGTCATCGTGCTCGCGGTTCTCGGCACCGTGCTGGCGCTCACGCTCGGCGGCGGCGACGACCAGCCCGACGACTCCGGTAAGAAGAGCACCGGCGCCTCCGCCCCCGCCGGGGCCCCGAGCGCCGACGCCCCGTCCGGCTCGTCCGACGCCCCTCAGGGCGACAGCGGCAAGGAGCAGGACGCCGGGCAGGGCGAGGACAAGGACAAGGGCAAGGGCCAGGACGACGACGCGGCCGGTCAGCAGGGCGAGGACGGGAAGAAGGACGGCAAGACCGAGGACGCCGTGCCCGCGGGCTACCACACGGTGACCAACAAGCGGTTCCACTTCTCGATCGCGATGCCCAAGGACTTCCGCTTCGACACCGACTCCGGCCAGGGCGCCGGTGCGATCTACAACGAGGACGGCGGCTTTCCCCGCCTCCAGGTCGACTACACCTCCTCGCCCGGCAACGACGCCGCCGCCTCCTGGAACTCCGCCCGGGGCGGGGTCGCCGCCACCAGCACCAACTACCACCACCTGGGCATCAAGAAGGTGGAGTACAACGGCTATCCGACCGTCGCCGACTGGCAGTTCGAGCGTACGCAGCAGGGGCAGCGGGTCCGGGTGCTCAACCGGGGCTTCAAGGCCGACGGCGACCACGGCTACGCGATCATGATCAGCTGCAAGGCCGACGAGTGGGACGGCAAGGAGTGCCGGGAGCTGCGGAAGGCGGCGTTCGCGACGTTCAAGCCGGTCGACTGAGCCGGTAGGTGGCGGGATTCGGCGCGGCGGCGCGGCTGGTTGGGCCGACCTGCCGCGTGGCCGCCGCATGCCACGTATGGTGAGAGTCCGGAGACCGTACGCAGCCGGAACACGCAGTCAATTGCACCGCAAGCGACTGTGATTGACCGATTCGGCGCGGTCTCCGTGACCGGGGGACAGCGCGCTCTGGGGAGGCGTCGTGGACGACTACGCGGGTCGGGTGCTCGCCGACCGCTACCGCCTTCCGCTGCCCCCGTCCGACGCGTACGAACTCGTGGAGACACGGGCCTTCGACACCTACAGCGGGCAGGAGGTCCTGGTCCGTCAGGTGCCGCTGCCCGAGATCGTGGACGCGGAGTTCGTGGAGGGCGACGGCCGGACCTCCGCCGCGCCGCGCACCGCCCGGCGGCCCGCCGACCCGGCCGTGCGGCGGGCCATCGAGGCCGCCCAGGCGGCGGCCCAGGTGCCCGACCACCCGCGCCTCGACCAGGTCTTCGACGTGTTCGCGGAGGCGGGCTCGCTCTGGATAGTGAGCGAACTCGTGGCGTCCCGCCCGCTCGCCGCGCTGCTCGCGGAGCGCCCGCTCAATCCCTACCGGGCCGCCGAGATCGGCTCCGACGTGCTGACCGCGCTGCGTGTGCTGCACGCGCACGGCTGGACCCACCGCAACATCACTGTGCGCACGGTGCTCGTCTGCGACGACGGACGCGTCGTCCTCACCGGCCTCGCCGCCGGGGCCGCCGAGGAGGCGCTGTGCGGCTACAGCCCGGTGCCGAACCCCGACGACGAGGAGCCGGACGAGGAGGGCTTCGGCGGACCCGCCGTCGAGACCGGGCCCACCGGCCCGTACGTGCCGCCCACCGGCATGCTGCCCGCCTCCCGGGGCCCGGCGGCGATAGAGCCCGGCCGCCCGTACGACTCCGGGGAGGGCTACGGGGAGGACTACGCGGAGGCCCCCGCCGAGGATCCGGCTGACGGCCCCGCCGAAGGCCACGCGCCCCGGCCGGTGCCGCCCGCCGGGCTGCCCGTGCCCGCCGCCGGGGCGGACAGCGCGGCGCGCGCCCGGGCCGGTGCGATCGCCGCGTACCGCGCGGGCACCCGCGCCGCCGCCCGCAGGGAGGCACCGCCGGACCGGGACGAGTGGGCGCGGGACACCGCGCCGTCGGGCCCCGGTGCGCCGGGCCGCCCCCGGGACGACGAGGCCGGGCCCTGGAGCGCCCTGCCGCCGGCCCGGGACGAGGCGTACGACGACGATGACGCGTACGGCGACGACGCGTACGGCGACGACGCGTACGGGGACGCCCCCGACCAGCCGCGTCCCGGTACCCCGCCGCGCCCCCGCCCCGAGCTGCCGCAGCTGCCCGGGGGCTGGGTGCGGGGCCCGGACGCGACGGGGCCGTACGACGCCCAGCCCTACGACGACGAGGACGACGAGGACGAGGACGACGGCCCGCCGCCCCGCCGCCTCCACCTCACCGGCACCTGGGACGACGGCCCGGCCGCCGGGCGCCCCGTGCCCGCGGGCGGCTCCCGCGAGGACGCGCTCCGCGCCGACGCCGCCCGCCGCTCCACGCACCCGGGCGCCCGCGCCGAACTGCCCCCGCCGGACCGGGACGCGGAGCGGCGGGGCCGCGGGCCGTACGCCCCCGAGGCGCGAGGCCGCGACCCCTACGACGCGTACGGCCCCGACGCCCCGGGCTCCGACGCCCCCTCCGGCCGCTGGGACGACGAGGACCCCGAGGAGACCGGCGCGGCCGGGTACCGCGGCCCCGCGACCGCGCTCGCCGCCGAGCGGGCGCGGCAGGCGCGCATCGCCGTGGTCGGCGCGGTCACCGAGCGGTGGGCGCCCGAGCAGGCCGGACCGGTGCACGGCAACTGGCAGCTGGCGCCGCCCATCGGGCCCGCCACCGACCTGTGGGCGCTCGGCGCGCTGCTCTTCCGCGCCGTCCAGGGGCACGCGCCCTACCCCGAGGACAGCGCGGCCGAGCTGGTCCAGATGGTGTGCGGCGAACCGCCCGCGTTCGCCGAGGAGTGCGGGCCGCTGCGCCCGGTCGTGGAGTCGCTGCTGCGGCAGGACCCCACCGAACGGCCCGACGTGGAGGAGCTGAGCGGCTGGCTGCGCTCCCTCGTACGGTCGGCGCCGGAGCCGGAGGCCGGGTTCGACGTCGTGCCGCTGCCCGCCGAGGACGCCACCCGGCTCCCCGTCGTCCGCAGGCGCGGCGAGCTCGTCCGCAAGCGGCGCTCCCGGCGCGGCGGAGGAACGCACGCCCGCGGCCGCCATCCCCGCGAGGCCGTGGACCGCACCGCCGTCACCCACCACGAGCCACGCCTGAAGCCTCCCCGTGAGCCCCGCGCGCTGCGGGATGGCGACCAGCCGCGCCGCCTCGGCCGGACGCTGCTCGTCCTCATCATGCTCGCGCTCGTCGCGGCCATCGTGTACGCGGTGATGTTCATGCCCAAGTCCGGTGCGGAGGACGACAAGGGGGCCGGCGCCGCTCCCTCGCGTACCGCGTCCGCACCACCCGCCGCGACGACGCCCGCACCCACGACGGGTGCGTCGGACAAGCCGTCCGCGCCCGCCTCCTCCGGGGCGCAGAAGCCGCAGACCAGCCGGTCCGCCGCCGCGCTCGCGCCCGGGTACACCCTGCGCAAGGACGCCGAGGGCTTCGAGGTCGGGCTGCCCAAGGGCTGGCAGCGCAGCCCCGCCAACGCGGAGCGTCAGATCCACTACGGCAGCGACGGGTTCAGCGTGCTCATCGTCCCCGGCCGCGACACCGCCAAGGCCAACGGCAGCGACCCGCTCGACTACCAGCGGGACAGGGAGCCGGAGCTGAAGCCGTTCCGGGACTCCAGCTGGTCGTCGGCGAGCGGCCTGCGGCGTACGGACGTCGGCCGACAGGCCATGGCCGAGGGTCAGTTCACCTGGCAGGACAGCAACGGCCGCGAGGTGTACGTCCGCAACCTCGTCATGCTCGTCGGCGGGCGGTACCACATCCTCCAGGTCATCGGCCCCGAGGACGAGCGCGACCGGATCACCGAGATCTACCAACAGGCCAGTCTTTCCTACCGCGTGACGGGCTGAAGCGCGGGATTCGCATCACAGTGCGGTCTCGTGGGCGATGCGAGGTTCCGTGGCCGCGCGTCCCCTCCGTAACCTGTCATCCGAGGCAACGGGGGCGGGGACACAGGTGGATCGTTCACAGGGCACGGAAGCGGGGCTGTTGCTGGCCGGGAGGTACCGGCTGGGCGACGTCCTCGGACGCGGCGGCATGGGCAAGGTGTGGCGCGCCCACGACGAGGTGCTGCACCGCACGGTCGCCGTCAAGGAGTTGACCGCCGGTCTCTACGTGGCCGAGTCGGACCGGATCGTGCTGCACCAGCGCACGCAGAAGGAGGCCCGCGCGGCCGCCCGGATCACCCACCCCGGCGTCGTCACCGTCCATGACGTGGTCGAGTACGACAACCGGCCGTGGATCGTCATGCAGTACGTGGACGGGCCGTCGCTCGCCGACCGGGCGAAGGAGTCCGGCGGCGAGATCGAGGCCCGCGAGGCCGCCCGCATAGGGCTGCACGTGCTGGGCGCGCTGCGCGCCGCGCACGGGGCCGGGGTGCTGCACCGGGACGTGAAGCCGGGCAACGTGCTGCTCGCCCGGGACGGCCGGGTCCTGCTCACCGACTTCGGGATCGCCGCGATCGAGGGCGACTCCACCATCACCAGGACCGGTGAACTCGTCGGCTCCATCGACTATCTGGCGCCCGAGCGGGTACGCGGCGGCGACCCCGGCCCCGCCTCCGACCTCTGGTCCCTGGGCGCCACGCTGTACACGGCGGTCGAGGGGCGCTCGCCGTTCCGCCGGACGTCCCCCATATCGACCATGCAGGCCGTCGTCACCGAGGAACCGCCGCCGCCCGCCCGGGCCGGGGCGCTCGCCCCCGTCATCACCGCGCTGCTGCGCAAGGAGCCGGCGGACCGCCCGTCGGCCGCCGAGACCGAGCGGATGCTCCTGGAGGCCATGGAGGGCCGCGCGCCGAGGAGCGCCCAGGCGTTCGTCCCGACGCAGCAGGTCTCCGAGGAGATGCTGCGCGGGGGCACCGCGGTGCTGCCCCACCCCGGCCCCGTCGTGCAGCCCGCCCCGGTCCCGGCCCCCGCCCCGGCCCCCCGACGCAGCCGGTGGCGTACGAGGATCCTGGTCATCGCCCTGGCCGCGGTGATCGGCGGCGGCGCGGGGATCGCCGCGATGCTGTACGCGCACCGCACGGACGCGGCCGGCACCACGGACGGCGGCACGAGCGCGCACGGCACCCGCACCCCGGGGCCGGACACGTCGAAGACGAAGCCGACGCCCACGCCGAGCCCCTCGGACACCGTGACGCAGGACGTGCCGGACGGCTGGCGGCGCGTGGTGGACCCGTCCGGGTTCAGCGTGCTGCTGCCGGAGGGCTGGGAGCGCAAGGTCACCGACAACAACATCGACTACACCCCCGACGACGGCGTGCACTACCTCCGGGTCAGCACCGACCCGTCCCCCGACTTCGACCACCCGTACGACCACATGATCGGGCTGGAGAAAGGGCTGAGCGTCCGGCTGCCGGAGTATCACCGGATCGAGCTGAACAGCAACGTCTATCGCGACTACACCGGTTCCATCTGGGAGTTCACCTGGACCGAGAAGAACGGCGAGGCGAGGCACGCGATCGACCAGATGTACTTCGAGAAGGACGGCGGCCCGGAGTACGCGCTCTACATGACGGGCCCGGCGGACGACTGGGACGAGACTCGCGACCGCTTCAACGCGATCCTCCGCAGCTGGCGCCCCCCGGCCGAGCAGTAGCCCGCCGGGCCATAGCCCCTGATCAGGGCTTATGCCGCCAGTGATCACTGGCTGAGTCGACGGGGCTGTGGCGGGACTCCGGGAGAGACGGTGAAAAGGTGTTACCCACGGGTACCCAAAGCCTTCCCGCCGACGTACTCTCGCCCTCATGACGGACTCGCAGGCCCCCACGTCCCCCGCCGCCGCCACGGTCGGCACCAACCCCGTGGCCGCCGCCCCCGCGGGCGTGCGCACGGCCGCCGATGTCGTGACGCCCGAGGTCGTCGCCCGGCTGACGCGCGGCGTCACCGGCTCCGGCCGCACCGCCAACCACACGCCGTTCACCGGCGAGAAGCTGGCCGACCTGCCGGAGTCCACCCCCGAGGACGTGGCCACCGCCTTCGCGCACGCCCGCGCCGCCCAGCCCGCCTGGGCCGCCCTGCCGGTCCGCACCAGGGCCGCGGTGCTCCTGCGCTTCCACGACCTGCTCATGGACCGTCAGTCCGAGATCCTCGACCTCGTCCAGCTGGAGACCGGCAAGGCCCGCCTCCACGCCCACGAGGAGGTCCAGGCGGTCGCCGTCGCCGCCCGGCACTACGGCCGCAGGGCGGCCGCGTATCTGAAGCCGAAGCGGCACACCGGGGTCGTGCCGACGCTCACCAAGGTCACCGAGCTCCGTCAGCCGCGCGGTGTCGTCGGCCAGATCGCCCCCTGGAACTACCCGCTGGAGCTGTCCGTCGGCGACGCGCTGCCCGCCTTCGTCTCCGGCAACGCCGTGGTGATGAAGCCCGACACCGAGACCGCGCTCACCGCCCTGTGGGCCCGCGACCTGCTGATCGAGGCGGGGCTCCCGGCCGAGGTCTTCCAGGTCGTCCTGGGGGACGGACCGGTCGTCGGCCCGGAGGTCGTCAAGCACGCCGACTACGTCTCGTTCACCGGCTCCACCCGCACCGGCCGCGAGGTCGCCCAGGGCGCGGCGGCCCGGCTCGTCGGCGTCTCGCTGGAGCTCGGCGGCAAGAACGCCATGCTGGTTCTGGCCGACGCCGACGTGGAGAAGGCCGCCGCCGGCGCCGTTCGCGCCTGCTTCTCCTCGGCCGGCCAGCTCTGCATCTCCATCGAGCGGCTGTACGTCCACGAGTCGGTCGCCGACGACTTCGTGGAGCGGTTCGCCGCCCGGACCAAGGCGATGCGGCTCGGCAGCTCCCTCGCGTACGGCGCCGACATGGGCTCGCTGGTCGGCGAACGGCAGCTGGAGACCGTCAGCCTGCACGTCGCCGAGGCCGTCGAGAAGGGCGCCAAGCTGGTCGCCGGCGGGGTCGCCCGCCCGGACATCGGCCCGCTCTTCTACGAGCCGACGATCCTGGACGGCGTCGAGGCGCCCATGGCCGTCTGCACCGAGGAGACCTTCGGCCCGGTCGTCTCGATCTACCGCTTCCGTGACGAGGACGAGGTCGTGGAACTGGCCAACGCCACCCCGTACGGCCTGAACTCCAGTGTCTGGACCAAGGACTCCAGGCGCGGCCACCGCGTCGCCGCCCGGCTGCGCACCGGAACCGTCAACATCAATGAGGGGTACGCCCCCGCGTACGGCAGCGTGCAGTCCCCGATGGGCGGCATGAAGGACTCCGGTCTCGGCCGGCGCCACGGCTCCGAGGGCATCCTCAAGTACACCGAGGCACAGACCGTCGCCCAGCAGCGGCTGATCCCGCTCGCCCCGTCCTTCGGGATGGACGACGAGAAGTACGCCGCGTTCATGACCCGCAGCCTGAAGGCGATGAAGGCGTTCCGCCTGCGCTGAGCCCCACGAGGGCCGGTGAACCCCCGCACCACTTCTGTCCTTTTCGTTCCTTTTCGTATCGAGGAGTGCCATGTCCCAGGACAGCCCTGCCCAGAATCAGGACCGGCCGGCCGGTGCGGCCGACGACGATGCCGCGTACGACTACGACGTGATCGTCGTCGGGTCCGGCTTCGGCGGTGCGGTCTCGGCGCTGCGGCTGACCGAGAAGGGGTACCGGGTCGGCGTCCTGGAGGCCGGGCGCCGCTTCACCCCGGGCACCCTGCCGAAGAACTCCTGGGACCTGAAGAACTACCTCTGGGCGCCCGCCCTGGGCCTCTTCGGCATCCAGCGCGTGCACCTGCTCGGCAAGGTGATGGTGCTGGCCGGTGCCGGGGTGGGCGGCGGCTCGCTGAACTACGCCAACACGCTGTACGTGCCGCCCGCGCCGTTCTTCGAGGACCGGCAGTGGGCGCACATCACGGACTGGCAGGACGAGCTGAAGCCGTACTACGACCAGGCCAAGCGGATGCTCGGGGTCCGGCTCAACCCCACGACGACCCCCTCCGACGTCCACCTCAAGGCGACCGCCGAGGCCATGGGCGTCGGCGACACCTTCCACCTCGCCCCGGTCGGCGTCTTCTTCGGCGATGGGGAGGACGCGGACGGCACCGCGCGCGCGAAGCCCGGCGGGACGGTCGCGGACCCGTACTTCGGCGGGGCGGGTCCGGCGCGCAAGGCGTGCACGGAGTGCGGCGAGTGCATGACCGGCTGCCGGCACGGCGCGAAGAACACCCTCAACGAGAACTACCTCCACCTCGCCGAGAAGGCCGGAGCGGTCATCCACCCCATGACCTCCGTCGTCGGCGTCACCGAGCACCCCGACGGCGGCTACCGCGTCGCCACCGTGCCCACCGACCGCCGCCGTAAGGCGAAGCCCACGGCCCTGCGCGCCCGCGAGGTGGTCGTGGCGGCGGGCACGTACGGCACCCAGACCCTGCTCCACACGATGAAGGACAAGGGGCTGCTGCCCCGGCTCTCCGCGAGGCTCGGCGAGCTGACCCGTACCAACTCCGAGGGGCTGGTCGGCGCCCAGACCTCCGACCGGCGCTACCGCAAGAAGCACGGGACGAAGCCCGACTTCACCAAGGGCGTCGCCATCACCTCGTCCATCCACCCGGACGCCAACACCCACATCGAGCCCGTCCGCTACGGCAAGGGCTCCAACGCCATGGGCGGCATGACCATCGTCCAGGTCCCCTACAGCGCCCACCGGGTCCGCGCCTGGCTCGCCAACCTGGTCAAGCACCCCACGATCGCCGCCCGCTCGCTCTCCAACCGGCGCTGGTCGGAGCGCGTCATCATCGGGCTCGTCATGCAGTCGCTCGACAACTCCCTCACCGCCTACCGCAAGCCGAGCGGCATCGGCAAGGGCCTGCTCACCGCCCGCCAGGGCCACGGTGCGCCCAACCCCACGCAGATCGCCGAGGCGACGCAGAGCGCGACCCTGCTCGCCGAGGAGATCAACGGCTTCCCCGGGTCCAACATCGGCGAGCTGATGGGCACACCGCTCACCGCCCACTTCCTCGGCGGCTGCCCGATCGGCGCCACCGCGGACGAGGGCGTCATCGACCCGTACCACCGGCTCTTCGGGCACCCGGGCATCTCGGTGGTCGACGGCTCCGCGGTCTCCGCGAACCTCGGCGTCAACCCGTCGCTGACGATCACCGCCCAGGCGGAGCGCGCGATGTCGTTCTGGCCGAACAAGGGCGAGCCGGACCGGCGCCCGGCGCAGGGTGAGGCGTACGAGCGGCTGGCGGCGGTGGAGCCGCAGGCGCCGGCGGTCCCGAAGGAGGCGTTCGGCGCGCTCAGGCTGCCGTTCCTGGGGATGCCGGCGGTGCCGCCGAAGGAGAAGGCGCCGGACACGGCCTGAGGGCCCGGGAACAGCAGAAGGGGCTGCACCCCCCTCCCAGTGCAGCCCCTCACGCTGTAACCGGTCCATCGTTCAACAAACGACAACCGGTGTTCCGCATGCATGACCTGCCGGGCCCCCGGATGGTTGTCCTCGTACTGATGAAATCCTTATGTGAGGTGGATCACTCCGCTTCTCGTGCCCGATCCGTGATCTGATTTCGGGCAACTTTTCCCGGTCGCCCCCGGTCGTACCCCCTGTCGCCGCCCCAGCGATCACACAGCTCCCGACGACCCCGAAGGCCCCGAGATGAGAAGCACGATTCCGTTCCGCCGTGCGATGGGCGTCCTGGCCTCGGCCGGTCTGCTGGCCGCCGGAACGCTCACGGCGGCCGGTCCCGCGCAGGCTGCCGACCCCGAGTTCGCGATCGGCGGACCCGCCGAGACCGCCCTGCACCCGTATCCGGCCACGGGCTCCCCGCAGGAGACCAGCCTCGACATCACGGTGACCAACCCGTCCGAGGACGAGGAGAACGGGGACTTCGCGCAGGAGTACACCGTCCGCTTCGACTTCGGGAAGCTGGCGGGCGTCGCGGACGTGTCCTTCGACAAGGAGGGCAGCCCGGACTGCGAGCGGACCGGGACCACCGCCGTCTGCCACGACTACGGGATCCGGCCCGGCCTGAGCACCCTCGCGGAACTCCGGGTCAGCGCCGCCGAGGGCAGCGAGGACGGCGACTCCGGCAGCATCGAGGTCACCGCCGAGGCGGAGGGCGCCACCTTCCGCCCGTTCACCGCGCACGTGTCGATCGGCGGGCCCGACCTGTCGATGAAGCCGCTGCCACTGAAGACGGAGCTCGAGCCCGGCGACAGCCAGCCGGTCCCGGTCACCTTCACCAACAACGGCACCCGCGCCGCCCAGGGCGTCCTGCTCACCCTGCGCAACACGCGCGGCCTGGAATTCACCGAGCGCTACCAGAACTGCGAGTACAGCGAGGAGGACCTGGGCATGGGCCCCGGCACCTGGTCCACCGCGCTCTGCAGCTTCCCCGGCAGCTTCGAGCCCGGCGCCACGTACACGCTGGAAGTGCCGCCCACCCTGCGGGCCACCGAGCGCGCCTTCTACGACACCTTCCTCTACCGGATCAACGAGGACGGCACCGACGCCCGTACGGCGCTGCGCTCCGGCGCCCGCTTCAGCCCCGGCAAGGGCGCGAAGCTGGCCCTGCGCGAGGCCCCCGCCGTCCGCTCGGCCGACCTGGACCCGTCGGACAACCAGCAGGAGACCGACTTCCGGACCAGCAACACCGCCGACTTCGCGGCCTACGGCGACCGGGCCGCGGGCAAGCCGGGAGACACCGTCGACGTGACCCTGGGCTTCCGTAACAAGGGCCCCGCCTGGGTCGGGTACATCCGCTCCGGCGAGCCCGTCGCCACCGTCGACTTCACCGTGCCGCCCGGCAGCCACGTCGTCTCCAAGCCGGACATCTGCCGGGGCGTGACCGCGGCCGGTGAGTACCGCGAGAACCAGGAGAAGGCCCCGCGCTACTTCTGCTCCACGCCCATGTCCGTCCTGGAGGACGCCGACTTCGCCCTGCCCTTCCGGCTGAAGCTCGACTCGGCCGACCCGGGCAGCAGGGGCGCGGTCGTCGTCCGCAACACCCACCTCCAGGCGCCCCCGCTGCCCTTCGACCCGAAGCCCGCCAACAACGCGGCATGGGTGGAGCTCAACGGCGAGGACCCGGGCGCCACGACGGGCGGCTCCGGCAACGGCGGCTCGACGGCCACGGGCGGCTCGTCCTCGTCGGGCACGAGCGGCACGACCGGCTCCGGCTCGTCCGGCACCACCGGTACGAGTGGCGCCAGCGGCACGACCGGCTCCGGCACCACGGGCTCCGGCTCCGGCGGCGGCGCGCTCGCCTCCACCGGCACCGTCGCGCTCGCCGCGTCCGGCGCGGCCGTGGTCGCGCTGCTCGCGGGCGGCGTCCTGTTCACGGTGTCCAGGCGGCGCGCGACGCGCTGACCCCCGTACACGGAGAAACGGCCGGCCCCGGGCGTCCCCGGAGCCGGCCGTTTCCCGGGAGCGACCTGGCGGTCCCTCCGAGTGACCGGGCTGCTGTCCCCTGCCGACCGGTCACGCACGCCGGTGCGTGGTCCCACGGCGTACACGCGGTACGCCACACACCCCGGCGGAGCCACGTGTGGTTCCCCTGAAGATCCGTACCTGGCCGGCACGGACACCGGGACCAACGAAGCCGCGCCGGACCCGGTCACGCGCCGTACGGGTGAGACTCCGCCCGAACTGGGATACGGCGGGGGAGCGCCGTTCAGACCCGGCCCCGGCACAGCTCCAGGAGCGTCATCGCCAGCGAGGTGCCCGGCTTGCCCAGCGCCTCGCGGTAGCGGACCAGGATCTCCGTCTCGCGGGACAGGTTGACCCGGCGGCCGCCCGAGGTCATGCGGGCCTCCTGGATCACCGACGAGACCGCCATCCGCTCCTGGACGAGCCCGATGATCCGGTCGTCCAGGGAGTCGATACGGGTGCGGGCGTCGCCGATCAGGGACGCGGCCTCGTCGGTGCGGGCGCCGGTGATGTCGGTGCCGGTGGTGCTGCTCATGGCGGTCTCCCGGTGAGATGCGGCACCCCGGGGCCGGACGGGCCCGGAACGCAGAACGCCCCGGGCCTGTCGGCCCGGGGCGCCTGGAACGTTGCTTGTCAGTTGCTCAAGCAGCACGACCATGGCAGCCGGCGGGCCGGATGCCATAGGTAAAGACGAAGGTCGTGTGCTGACGCATGCGGACAGTATGGCCCCCGCGCCCCCGGCCGCCCACACCCGGCCCGGATCGTGAGACGGCGCACACCCCGGGGCGGCGGCCCCGGACCGGGCCGGGCCACTTCCGGCCGCCGGTAGAATTGGGAGGACCGACCCCTCTCCACCGCCGGAAGGCCGCCCGTGCCAGCAGCACCCCCCGCCGCCCCCGACACGACCACCGACGTGGTCCTGGTTGTCGACTTCGGCGCGCAGTACGCCCAGCTCATCGCCCGCCGCGTCCGTGAGGCCCGGGTCTACAGCGAGATCGTGCCGTCGACGATGCCGGTGGCCGAGATGCTGGCCAAGAACCCCCGCGCGATCATCCTCTCCGGCGGCCCCTCCTCCGTCTACGCCGAGGGCGCGCCCTCGCTCGACCGCGCGCTCTTCGAGGCCGGGGTCCCCGTCTTCGGCATGTGCTACGGCTTCCAGCTGATGGCGACCACGCTCGGCGGCACCGTGGACGACAACGGCGCCCGCGAGTACGGCCGCACCCCGCTGACCGTCTCCAAGTCCGGCTCCACCCTCTTCGAGGGCACCCCGGACGAGCAGTCGGTGTGGATGTCGCACGGCGACGCCTGCTCCGCCGCCCCCGAGGGCTTCACCGTCACCGCGTCCACGGACGTCGTCCCGGTCGCCGCCTTCGAGAACGACGAGAAGAAGCTCTACGGCGTTCAGTACCACCCCGAGGTCATGCACTCCACGCACGGCCAGCAGGTCCTGGAGCACTTCCTGTACCGGGGCGCGGGCATCGAGCCCACCTGGACCACGGGCAACGTGATCGAGGAGCAGGTCGCCGCGATCCGCGCCCAGGTCGGCGACAAGCGCGCCATCTGCGGCCTGTCCGGCGGCGTGGACTCCGCCGTCGCCGCCGCCCTCGTCCAGAAGGCCATCGGCTCCCAGCTCACCTGCGTGTACGTCGACCACGGCCTGATGCGCCAGGGCGAGACCGAGCAGGTCGAGAAGGACTTCGTCGCCGCGACCGGCGCCAAGCTCAAGGTGGTCGACGCCGAGAAGCGCTTCCTGGACGCGCTGGCCGGAGTCTCCGACCCGGAGCAGAAGCGGAAGATCATCGGCCGCGAGTTCATCCGCGTCTTCGAGCAGGCCCAGCTGGAGATCCTCCAGGAGGACGGCCCCGAGGTCGCCTTCCTCGTCCAGGGCACGCTCTACCCGGACGTCGTGGAGTCCGGCGGCGGCACCGGCACCGCCAACATCAAGTCCCACCACAACGTGGGCGGCCTCCCCGAGGACATCGAGTTCGAGCTCGTCGAGCCGCTGCGCCAGCTGTTCAAGGACGAGGTCCGGATGGTCGGCCAGCAGCTCGGCCTGCCCGACGAGATCGTCCAGCGCCAGCCCTTCCCCGGCCCCGGCCTCGGCATCCGCATTGTCGGCGAGGTCACCAAGGACCGCCTCGACCTGCTCCGCGAGGCCGACGCCATCGCCCGCGAGGAGCTGACCGCGGCCGGCCTGGACCGCGACATCTGGCAGTGCCCGGTGGTCCTGCTCGCGGACGTCCGCAGCGTCGGCGTCCAGGGCGACGGCCGCACCTACGGCCACCCGATCGTGCTGCGGCCGGTCTCCTCCGAGGACGCCATGACCGCCGACTGGTCCCGGCTCCCGTACGAGACCCTGGCGAAGATCTCCACCCGCATCACGAACGAGGTCGCCGACGTCAACCGCGTGGTGCTCGACGTGACGAGCAAGCCGCCGGGGACGATCGAGTGGGAGTGACCCTCCCCGCATGCCCCTGACGATGCCGCCACCCGGTGAACCGGGCGGCGGCATCGCCATTCAGCCCCTCCGGCGTTTGAGGAGCTGGGTCCGGGGCGGAGCCCCGGTTTCGGGAAGGGGCGGGTAGGGGACAAGGCCCGCCGCAGGCGCCCCCACCCCCGGCCCCCCGAAAACGCATGGCGGACGCCCAGCCGCCATGCCAGGCTCCGCCCCCATGTCCACCGAAAAGATCCGCACCCTGATGTCCGCCGCCCACAACGACCACCTCACCTGGAACACCCCCCTCTCCACCGCGCACGCCACCCAACTGATCACCGCCTGCGCCCCCACCCCCCACGCCCGCATCGCGGACCTGGGCAGCGGCTGGGGCGAGCTCCTGATGCGTCTCGTGGAGTCCGCCCCCGGCAGCACCGGCGACGCCGTGGAGACCGACCCGGAGGCCATCGCCCGAGGCCGCGCACTCGCGGCAGAACGCGGCCTCGCGGAACGCGTACGGTTCCACGAGGCCCCCGCCGCCGAGTGGCCCGAGCGGGGATACGACCTCGCCGTGTCCATCGGCGCCTCGCACGCCTGGCCCGGCGGCACCCCCGAGGCCCTGGCCGCGCTGCGGGCGACCGTACGGCCCGGCGGCCGGGTCCTGTTCGGCGAGGGCTTCTGGGAACGGGAGCCGGACGACGCCGCGCTCGCCGGGCTCGGCGCCGAACGCGAGGACTTCGGCTCGCTGCTCGACCTGATCCGCCAGGCCGAGGCGGCAGGCCTGCGGGCACTCCAGGTGACCGCTGCCGACCAGCGGGAATGGGACCTCTTCGAGTCGCACGCCAACATCGGCCGGGGCGAGCGCTGGGCCCTGGCCCACCCCGAACACCCCCTGCGCGACGGGGTCGTCGCCGCCGTGGACGAGCGGCGCACCGGCTACTACGGCGGCTACCGGGGCACGTTCGGCCTCGCCTACCTCGTGCTCAGCGCCTGAGCGGGTATCGAACACGCTGACGAAGCCACCCCTCCGGTGCGCCCCGATGCGGCACCCCTCCACCCCGTACGGCACAATTCGCAGCGTTCACAGACGAGTTGACCCGCCGACGGCGGCAACAGGGGCGGGAAAGGGCGGCGTTCTCCGTGGCGTTGGACGAGGCACGACAGGGCGCGCACGGCGGCGGCTGCACCTGCGGGGACTGCCCGCACGGGGCGCGCCAGGGACACCGGCGCGCGGTGGCCGCCTTCCTGGCCAAGCGCGACGAGTTCGCCGCCGGACAGGGGCTGCCCGCCGGGGTCGCCCAGTCGGCGTCCGCGACCCGGCAGTGGGTCTCCGACGAGCTGACCGAGTCCGCGCGCGAGGTGGCCGACCGGGGCCGCGAGGCCGGGGACGCCTGGCTGTACCGGGTGTGGCAGCGCACCCTGGTCGTCGTCTGGGGCGGCCTCGCCGTCCTCGCCCTCGCCGAGGCCGCCACCGCGATCGGGGCGGGCTGGACCCATGCCCGTACCGCCGGACTCGTCGCCGGTCTGGTCACCGCCGGGCTGCTGACCGCCGCCGCCCACGTCCACCGGGCCCGCGGCGGCCTCCTCGCCCCGCTGATCGGCGAGGACAACCGGCTCTCCACCTCCCGCGCGGTCGCCGCGTCCTGGGTGCTGCTCGCCGTGTTCTCCGTGCTCGTCCTCGCCCTCGAACTGGCCGCCGCCTCCGGGCACGCCCGGCGCGACGAGCTGATCGACGGCCTGGACCTGGCGCGCGGCGCCGGGATCGTGGCGGTGCTCGCGCTGGTGTGCGCCGTGGCGGTGGCCGTGCGCCGGGTGGTGAGCGTACGGGTGCTGTCCGGGCGGCTCCAGAAGCTCCGCGCCGACCGGCCGCGCGCGGCGGACCTGCTCACCGACGACTCGGGGCGCGGCGGCTTCACGGACGTGCAGTACGTGCTGGTGTCCACGGTGGCCGTGGTGTTCGCCGCCGTCCGTCTCGCCCGCAGGCCCGAGCAGCTGCCCGACCTGCCGTGGGGCCTCGCCCTCCTGGTGGGGGTGTCGGCGGCCGTCTACTTCACCGGGAAGTTCGGCGAGGGCGGCCGGCCCGTCGTGCTCTCGGTCGTCCGGTCCCGGGAGGCGGGCGACCTGGACGCGCCGATCCGGACCGGGGACGACATCGAGATCCGGGGCGCGGGATTCGTGCCGCCGGGCGCGGGGGCCCCGGACCGGCTGGCCCGGGTCGTGGTGCGGATCGGGACCGTGCACGTCCATGTCCCGCTGGTGCCGGTCCCCGGCGGCTTCGCGAACCCCTCCGACACGCTGCTGACCGTGCCGGTGCCGGTCGAGGTGGAGCCGGGCGTGGTCGAGGTGCAGGTGGTGACCGCCGCGGGCACGGAGACGGCCCCGGTCGCCATCGACGTCACGGACTGACCCCTTTCCGACCGGCCCGCTCCCGGCTTCCCCCTTCCCGGAACCGCTCCCCGCGACCCTTCCCCCACGAACCGGTACCGCGCCGGAGCCCTCCGCTCCGTTCGTACGTAAGGTCGGGTGACGGGCCGTACGGTCCGGTGGCGCACGGCACGGCCGCGGAAGGCGGGAGCAGCATGTACGGGTACGGCGGTAACGGGCGGGGACTGGGGCGGGTCCAGGGCGAGGGCAGCAGCCTGCGGGACCTCGCGCGGGAGCACGCCCTGCTGCCGCTGCGGATCTTCCTCGGCGTCACCTTCGTGTACGCCGGGCTCGACAAGCTCACCGACAGCGCGTTCTTCCACGCCGCCGGCCCCGGGTCGATCGGCGAGCAGATGCACGCCGTCCGCGACTCCGCCGCGATCCCCGGCCTGGTCGACCTGGCGCTGCACAGCCCGTCCGGCTTCGGCTACGCGATCGCGTTCGGCGAGCTGGCCGTCGGCATCGGCACCCTCCTCGGCCTGTGGGCGAGGATCGCCGCGCTCGGCGGCGCCCTCATCTCGCTGAGCCTGTGGCTCACCGTCAGCTGGCAGGTCTCGCCGTACTACCTCGGCAACGACCTGATCTACCTCATGGCGTGGCTGCCGCTGCTGCTGGGCGGGGCCGCGTCGCTCTCGCTGGACGCGCTCCTCACCGCGCGCCGCCGACGGATCCGGTAGCCGATCCAGGTCACCCACGCGGCCGTCCACAGCCCGCCGGAGAACAGCGCGATGAAGAACTGCGGCGGGGCGTCCCAGGCGCCCGCCGCGTCCGCCGCGTATCCGGCGGCCAGGGCCAGCATCACCAGGCCGGAGACGGCCCGCCCCGGCCGGAACTCATGACGCGGCACGGTTGACCTCCACCTGTCCGTAGTCCACTTCCAGATCCAGGTCGACCGTGCCGCCCGGAGTGCTGCCCTCGGCCGGCGGCATGGTCCGGCGCTGGTCCTGCGTGGCGCGGATGTCCAGATCGCCCTTGCGGCGGCCGTCCACCACGACGAGCACGCCGAACCGGGTCCGCGCGTGCACCCGGACGGTGACCTCCGGCGGGACGTGCACAACGACCCGGCCCGCCCGGGCCTCCACCCGGGTCCGTACGGTCTCGCCCTTCGGCACCGTGATCCGGGTCAGGTCCAGCTCGGCCTGGCCCGAGCCGATCGCGTACAACGGCTCGACCGCGGCGACGGACGCCGGGCGCCACTCCTCGCGCACCCAGTGCGTGCCGATGTCCTTGGGCAGCGAGGCGGCGCCCACCAGCAGCCCGGACGTGATCATCGCCAGCAGCAGCGTGCCGAACCCGGTCCGCCCGATGAACGCGCTGATCAGGATCGCCAGCCCGAACACCCCGAGCGCGGCGGCGAACCCGACCTCCAGGCTCGTGCCCATCGGCTCGGACCCCCAGGTCAGCCCCGTACCGAGACCGCCCGCGAGCAGCGCGCCGAGGAACGCCGGGCCGGCGAGGGACCGAGGCCCCCGCACCTCCCGCGACCGGGGCGGCGGCGGGCGGAACGGCGCGTCCGGCGTCGCCCCGCGCGGCTCGCCGAGGACCGCCGCGTCATGCGGCCCCCACAGGTAGCCGATCGCCACCTTCCCGGTCGAGCCGTCCTTGACTATGGGGTCGCGCCACCACGACGGCCACGACAGCACCGGCGGCGCCTTCACCTCGGGCGGCGCCTCCGACGCGGCCTGCGCGGCCGCCTGGTGCAGCGGGTCCTCCGGATCGGCCCTCTTGCGCGCCTGCGTCCACATGGAGAAGCCGACGACCGCGAGCGACAGCATCGCCGAGAACGCCAGCGTGCCGCCGTTGCCCAGCATCGACAGGAAGAGACCGCAGCCGATCAGCGCGCACAGCACCGCGCTCAGCGACGCCAGCTCGACCCGGCCCGACAGCAGCCGCCGCGCCTCGTTCTCCTCCTCGCCCTCCGCAGGGATCAGCAGCCAGGCGAAGCCGTAGAAGATCAGCCCGAAACCGCCGGTCACCGACAGCACCCCGAGCACGATCCGGAAGATCACCGGATCGACGTCGCAGTACCGGCCCATCCCGCCGCACACCCCGGCCACCACCTTGTGCCGCGGGCTGCGGTGCAGGCGCGGAGCGGGGTCCGGGGGAGGTGCGGCGCCGGGCGGCGCGTCCTGGGGAACGGTCATGACTCCATGGTGACGGCCCCCGCGCCCCACCGGCACCCGCCCCGACCCTGGCCGGTCCCTGATATTGCCCCGCCCGCCTCTCAGGGATGCCCGGCCCCGCCCCGGGGCCCCACCCTGCCCGCGTCCCGGCCGTCTCAGGGTCGAAGTGGGGGCCGACCCTGATGCCCTCGCCCGTACGGGCATGTGACGATCGGACCATGCCAGCCGCCACCACCCGAGCCGCAAGCTCCCACGCCCCCGACCCGGAGGAGCCTCCGCTGCGCAAGCTGTACCGCAGCGCCGACGGCCGGCTCCTCGGCGGTGTGGCGCGCGGGCTCGCCGGACACCTCGGACTCCCGGTCGCCTGGCTCCGGTTCGTCTTCCTCGGCCTGTTCTTCGCGGACGGCCTCGGCGCCCTGCTCTACGCGGTGTTCTGGATCGTGGTCCCGCTCGGCGTCGGCGGTGTGGACGGGCCCAGATCCGTCTTCGAGACCGCCCCCGACGGCACCCGCCGCCTCCGCAAGCCCGACAAGGGCCAGCTCTTCGCCCTCATCGCGCTGCTCGTCGGCGCCTTCATCTTCGTCGGCAACGTCGACATGGGCAGCAAGGCCGACCGCTACATCTGGCCCAGCCTCCTCATCGGCGCCGGCTCCGTCCTGGTCTGGCGCCAGGCCGACAACGCCCGGCGCGCCCGCTGGATGGAGGTCGGCCGCCGCCGCCGGGTGCTGCAACTGGCCCGCGCCCTGGCCGGAGTCGCCCTCGTCGGCCTCGGCCTCGCCGTCTTCATGGTCGTACGCGGCTCCGCCGCCCAGCTCGGCAACGTCATCACCGCCGCCATCGCCGTGCTCACCGGCATCGCCCTCCTCGCCGGCCCCTACCTCGTCCGCATGACCCAGGACCTCTCCGAGGAACGCCTCATGCGCATCCGGGCCCAGGAGCGCGCCGAGGTCGCCGCCCACGTCCACGACTCCGTGCTGCACACCCTCACCCTGATCCAGCGCAACGCCGACGACGCCGGCGAGGTCCGCCGGCTCGCCCGCGCCCAGGAACGCGAACTGCGCAACTGGCTGTACAACCCCGAGGGCACCGGCAAGGACGAGGACGACGAGCCGGAAACCCTGGCCGAGGCCGTCAAACGGGCCGCCGCCGAGGTCGAGGACAAGCACGGCGTCCCGCTGGAGGTCGTCGTCGTCGGCGACTGCCCGCTGGACGAGAAGCTGGCCGCGCAGATGCAGGCCGCACGCGAGGCGATGGTCAACGCCGCCAAGTACGGTGGCGAGGGCGGCGCCGTCCAGGTCTACGCGGAGGTCGAGGGCCGCACGGTCTTCGTCTCCGTGCGCGACCGGGGCCCGGGATTCGACCTGGACTCCGTTCCGGGGGACAGAATGGGCGTACGAGAATCGATCATCGGCCGGATGCAGCGCAACGGCGGCACGGCCCGGCTGCGTTCGGTGCCCGGCGGGGGCACCGAGGTCGAGCTTGAGATGGAGAGGACGAGCGATGAACGGGACCAGTGAGGCGGCCGGGGGCCAGGAGAACCCGGAGCGCCGGGTACGAGTCGTGCTCGTCGACGACCACCGGATGTTCCGCACCGGGGTACAGGCCGAGATCGGCCGCACCGAGGAGACCGGCGTCGAGGTCGTCGGCGAGGCGGCCGACGTCGACCAGGCGGTCACCGTCATCACGGCGACCCGCCCCGAGGTCGTCCTCCTCGACGTCCACCTCCCCGGCGGCGGCGGCGTCGAGGTGCTGCGCCGCTGCGCGCCCCTGATGGGCGCCGCCGAGAACCCGGTGCGCTTCCTCGCGCTGTCCGTGTCGGACGCCGCCGAGGACGTCATCGGCGTCATCCGGGGCGGCGCCCGGGGGTACGTCACCAAGACGATCACCGGCACCGACCTGGTCGACTCGGTCTTCCGCGTCCAGGACGGCGACGCCGTCTTCTCGCCCCGCCTGGCCGGCTTCGTTCTCGACGCCTTCGCCTCCACGGACGCGCCCCCGGTCGACGAGGACCTGGACCGGCTGACCCAGCGCGAACGCGAGGTGCTGCGCCTGATCGCCCGGGGCTACGCGTACAAGGAGATCGCCAAGCAGCTGTTCATCTCGGTGAAGACGGTCGAGTCCCACGTCTCGGCGGTGCTGCGCAAGCTCCAGCTCTCCAACCGCCACGAACTGACCCGCTGGGCGACCGCGCGACGGCTGGTCTAGGGACTCTCCAGGATCAGGCCGGGTCGAGCGAGATGTTCAGCTTCTCGCCGATCCTGCGGTAGCCGATCGAGGCGTAGATCCGCTCCACGTCGGCGTCGCCCGGCTCCAGCCACACCACCCGGCAGCCCCGGTCGAACGCGGTGCGCGTCAGGTGGGCGGAGAGCGCGGCGCCGATGCCCCGGCGGCGGAAGTCCGCGCCGACCGCCAGGCCCGCCAGTTCGCTGAGCCCGTCCACCGGGACCGAGCAGCCGCCCGCGCCCGCCGGCACGCCGCCCACCGTCGCGAGCGCGGCGACCCCGCCGCCGGCCACCGCGTTGCGCAGCCACCCGACCGTGCCGTCCTCGGGCTCGCCCTCCCCGCCGTAGCCCAGGTGCTGGACGAGCGCGGCGGCCGCGAACGCCGCGTCGGTGGCGGGCTCGGCCGTGACCAGGTCCGCGACCGGCTTCGGGTCCACCAGGTCGCCGGGGGCGCAGGCGAGGACGGGGGCGCGGTTCTCGACGGTGAACCCGGCGGCGAGCAGCGCCGGTTCGACGGCGGGCGCCCAGCCGGGCAGGAACTCCAGCCGGGGCATCCGGTCCCGTTCGCGGAACGCCGCTATGAGCGCGTCGAGTTCGCCGGGCGTCGGCTCCGCGTCCTGGTCCGGGATCGCGTAGTTGGCGTACTTCAGCGACCAGTTCGGGTTGTAGCGGATCACGAAGGGCCCGACCCGGACGTGGTCCGGGGAGCGCAGCGTGAGCGTACGGGCATGGGTCTGGACGTCGGCGTCCATCGGCATGTGCGGGTGTCCTTCGGGCCGTTGGCTTCGGAGGGCCGGAGCCTATGCCACCCGGGTCGCCCCCGCGAAGGGCATTTCGTCGATGGGCGCGATCCGGACCGGGGCCCCGGGGCGCGGCGCGTGGATCATCCGGCCGTTCCCGATGTACAGGCCGACATGGCTGATGCCCGAGTAGAAGAACACCAGGTCCCCGGGGGCCAGCTGGGAGCGCGGCACCCGCTGCCCGGCGTTGATCTGCGTGTACGTGGTCCGGGGCAGCGAGACCCCGGCGGCGCGCCAGGCGGCCTGGGTCAGCCCGGAACAGTCGAAGGAGTTGGGCCCGGTCGCGCCCCACACGTACGGCTTGCCCAGGGAGTTGTACGCGAAGGCGACCGCCTGGGCGGCGCGCGCGTTGGGCGCGGCCACGGCGGCGCGCGGCGCGCTGCGGTCGGCGTGACCGGCCCCGCGCCCGTCCTCGGAGGCCTCGTAGGAGGCGCGCTCGGCCGGGGTGAGGCGGGCGAGCAGGCGGCGGGCCTCGGCCAGCTTGGCGCGGACGGTCGCCCGGTGCTCCTTCAGGGCGGCCTGTCGGGAGGCCAGCTCGGTGAGTTTCCCGGCCGCCTCGGCGCGTACCTGGGCGATCTCCGCGACCTGGCGGCGCACCGAGCGCACCTCGGTGGCCCGGCGCTCACCGGCCCGCTCCGCGTAGGTGGCGCGACGCAGGTACTGGTCCGGGTCGGAGGAGAGCGCCAGCTGCACGGAGGGGTCGATCCCGCCGGACCGGTACTGCGCGGCGGCGTACGCGCCGAGCACGTCGCGGGCGGTGTTGAGGCGGGCGGTCCTGCGGGCGGCCTCGTCGCGCAGGGCGTCGACCGACTTGGCGGCGGCGGTCGCCTCGGACTTCGCGCCGTTGTACTTCTCGGTGGCGACCTCCGCCTCCCGGTACAGCCGGTCCACCTGGGCCTTGACCTGCTTCGCGGTGGGTGCGGGGTCCGCGTGCGCGGCTCCCGGCAGCACGGCGGCCGTTGCGGCTCCGGCGACGGCGAGGGTCGCCGCGGTGCGGGCCGCGGAGGCGGTGGTGAGGCGCTGCCTGGGTTTGCGATGCGCTGCCACGGGGGCGGGCGTCCTTCCGTGCGACGGCCCGACGGGGTATACCGGCGGGCTTCTCCGGTGGCCGGCGAGGACGGTCCCTGTTCCACGGCCACCGGGAAGGGACGCTAATCCGAGGTCACGGGAAGGTGTCGTTATGACGGTTATTGCCCGCTCTTGGCGTGGCATTGTCGCAGAATGACCGCACATGAAGCCTGAGTGACCGGGAAAAGGGCCACAGAATCAGGCAAAAAGTGCATTCATCATTCAAGCGGCCCGTAGGCCCCACCCTGCCCGGAGCCGTCCGGAGAGAGGGTTCTAGGGTGCGGAACCATGCGCGTACTCATCGATTTCGTCGTCGCCCTGCACATCATCGGCATCGCCGCCCTGCTCGGCGGCTTCCTCGGCCAGATGAAGGCGATGAAGGCCGGCACCGCCCGGTTCGTCCCCGGCATGCTGCACGGCGCGCTGACCATGCTCGTCACCGGCGTCGCCCTCGTCGGCCTGGACCAGGCCGACGACCACCCCGTGAACAACGTCAAGATCGGCGTCAAGCTGCTGTTCCTGGTCGTGATCCTGGGGCTCGTCTACGTCAAGCGGGACGAGGAGAAGGTCGAGAAGGGGGTCTTCGCGGCGGTCGGCGCGCTGACCCTGGCGAACATCTTCATCGCCACGCTCTGGACCTGAGCGGCGGACGCGCCCCGCAAGAGGGGGCCGGCCCGTGCGGACCGGCCCTCTTCCCCGGTCAGGCGGGGCGCACACTCCCGTAGATCGGCATGTAGTAGATCGACTCCTCGCGCACGTTCGCCCCGGGCTTCGGCGCGTGGATCATCATCCCGTCGCCCTTGTAGATCCCGACGTGGCTGATGTCGTCGTAGAAGAACACCAGGTCACCCGGCTGCAGATCCGCCGTGGCGACCCGCGTCCCGACGTTCACCTGGTCCCAGGTGGTGCGCGGGATGTCGACGCCCGCCGCCTTCCAGGCCGCCTGCGTCAGCCCCGAGCAGTCGTACGAGGCGGGGCCGGTCGCCCCCCAGACGTACGGCTTGCCGATCTGGGCGCGGGCGAACGCGAGGACCTTCTCCGCCTTCGTGGAGGCGCTGCTGTCGGAGCCCGTACCGGAGCCGGAGCCGGAGCCCGTCTCCGTACCGCTGCTGCCGCCCGCCTCCTTGGCCTTCTGCTCGGCCTCCTTCTTGGCGGCGGCCTGCTTCTTCGCCAGCTCCGCGGCCTTCCGCTTGGCCTCCGCCTCCTTCTTCCGCTCCAGCTCCGCCAGGCGCGCCTTCTCCTCGGCGGTCAGCTTCGACAGCAGCGTCCGGGCCTCGGTCAGCTTCGTCTGGACGTCCTGCTTGCTGGTGCGCAGCGAGGCCTGCGACTCGGTCAGCGTCTCCAGGCTCTCCACGGCCTCGGCCCGCTGCTTGGACACCTTCGCCTGCTGCGTGCGGAAGTTCGCGACCGCCTGCTGCTGGCGCTCGGCCATGCGGTCCATGAGGTGGGTCTGGTCGAAGAACGACTGCGGGTCGTCGGCCAGGAAGAAGGTCGCGGTCGGCGCGAGGCCGCCGTTGCGGTACTGGGCGGCGGCGTAGTTCCCCAGCGTCCTGCGGGCGTCGTTCACCTTCTCTGTGCGCTTGGCCACGTCGTCCAGGAGCGCGTCGACCTTGGACTTCTGCTGGTCCGTGGCCTCCTTGGCCTGGTTGTACTTCTGGGTCGCGTTGCCGGCCTGCCGGTAGAGGTCGTCGACCTTCTTCTGGACTTCCTCGATGCTCGGCTTCGGCGCGGGCGCGGCCATCGCGCTCTGCGAGGACAGCAGGGTCACCGATGCCAGCGCGGCCGAGGTCAGCCCGACCGCGGGGACGGTGGAACGCACCCGGGGGCGCGGTTTGCGATGCGACGCCAAGGCCGGCATCTCCTTCCGTGGACCGCCTACCGGGTTAGCTGTCGGGTTCGGGCGGAACGGAAGGCTGCCCTACGGTCCGGTGGGGAAGGACCGATTCACCCCGGTGCTGCGTGTGGGTCCCCGGTTCCGGGCGGGCCCGGATTCGGCGTGGCGGCACGCTCGGCGTAGGTCGCCTCTGGGGGTACGGGCCGTCCGAACGTGCACGCTAGCCAACTGACGGGGCCGCTGTGAAGGTTGGTGTGCGATATGCCCGATACATTTCCGTGACCTTTTCGGAGCGGGGCCGGGTGTCAGTGGAGAGCTTTAGACTCGGACAGCGATGAGCAGCCTCTTTGACGACAGTTTCCTGGCCGGCCTCCAGCAGGAGGAGGACGCGGCCCCGCCGCCCCCCGAGGACCCCGCACCCGAAGCGGTGCCGGAGGACCTGTTCGCGGGCGTGTTCGACGGGCCCCCGCCGCCCCGTGACGCGTACTACCGCGACGGCGCACACCGCCCCGTCATCGACCCCGAGGCGCTGCTCGACGGGCTGAACACCGAGCAGCGCGCCGCCGTCGTGCACTCCGGGTCGCCCCTGCTCATCGTCGCCGGCGCCGGTTCCGGCAAGACCAGGGTGCTCACCCACCGCATCGCCCACCTGCTGGCCGAGCGGGGCGTCCACCCCGGCCAGATCCTGGCGATCACCTTCACCAACAAGGCCGCCGGCGAGATGAAGGAGCGCGTCGAGCAGCTGGTCGGGCCCCGGGCCAACGCCATGTGGGTCATGACCTTCCACAGCGCCTGCGTCCGCATCCTGCGCCGCGAGTCCAAGAAGCTGGGCTTCACGTCCTCGTTCTCGATCTACGACGCGGCCGACTCCAAGCGGCTCATGGCCCTGGTCTGCCGCGATCTGGAGCTGGACCCGAAGCGCTACCCGCCGAAGTCCTTCACCGCCAAGGTCTCCAACCTCAAGAACGAGCTCATCGACGAGGAGACCTTCGCCGGGCAGGCCGCCGACGGCTTCGAGAAGACCCTGGCCCAGGCGTACGCGATGTACCAGGCCCGGCTGCGCGAGGCCAACGCGCTGGACTTCGACGACATCATCATGACGACGGTCCACCTGCTCCAGGCCTTCCCCGACGTCGCCGAGCACTACCGCCGCCGCTTCCGGCACGTCCTGGTGGACGAGTACCAGGACACCAACCACGCCCAGTACACGCTGGTGCGCGAGCTGGTCGGCCCGGCCGGTCCGGAGAACGCGCCCGCCGAGCTGTGTGTCGTGGGTGACGCCGACCAGTCGATCTACGCCTTCCGGGGCGCGACCATCCGCAACATCCTCCAGTTCGAGGAGGACTACCCGGACGCGACGACGATCCTCCTGGAGCAGAACTACCGCTCCACCCAGACGATCCTGTCCGCCGCCAACGCGGTCATCGAGCGCAACGAGAGCCGCCGCCCCAAGAACCTCTGGACCAACGCGGGCACCGGCGCCCGCATCACGGGCTACGTCGCGGACACCGAGCACGACGAGGCGCAGTTCGTCGCCGAGGAGATCGACCGCCTCACGGACGCGGGCGACGCGAAGGCCGGCGACGTCGCCGTCTTCTACCGGACGAACGCGCAGTCCCGTGTCTTCGAGGAGATCTTCATCCGCGTCGGCCTGCCCTACAAGGTCGTCGGCGGCGTCCGCTTCTACGAGCGCAAGGAGGTCCGGGACGTCCTGGCCTACCTGCGGGTCCTCGCCAACCCCGAGGACACCGTCCCGCTCCGCCGCATCCTCAACGTGCCCAAGCGCGGCATCGGCGAGCGCGCCGAGGCCATGATCGACGCGCTCTCGCTGCGCGAGAAGATCACCTTCCCGCAGGCGCTGCGCCGCGTGGACGAGGCGTACGGCATGGCCGCCCGCTCCGCCAACGCCGTCAAGCGGTTCAACACGCTGATGGAGGAGCTGCGCACGGTCGTGGAGTCCGGCGCCGGTCCCGCCGTGGTGCTGGAAGCGGTCCTGGAGCGTACGGGCTATCTCGCCGAGCTCCAGGCGTCCACCGACCCGCAGGACGAGACCCGCATCGAGAACCTTCAGGAGCTCGCGGCCGTCGCCCTCGAATTCGAGCAGGACCGGGGCGAGGAGGAGGGCGCGGGCACGCTCGCGGAGTTCCTGGAGAAGGTGGCGCTCGTCGCCGACTCCGACCAGATCCCCGACGAGGACACCGACGGCTCCGGCGTCATCACGCTGATGACCCTGCACACCGCGAAGGGCCTCGAATTCCCGGTCGTCTTCCTGACCGGCATGGAGGACGGCGTCTTCCCGCACATGCGGGCGCTCGGCCAGGTCAAGGAGCTGGAGGAGGAGCGCCGCCTCGCCTACGTCGGCATCACCCGCGCCCGCGAGCGGCTGTATCTGACCCGGGCCGCCATGCGCAGCGCCTGGGGCCAGCCCTCGTACAACCCGCCGTCGCGGTTCCTGGAGGAGATCCCGGACCAGCACCTGGAGTGGAAACGGAAGGGCCCGATGGCCGCCCCGGCGGGCCCCACCTCGGGCATCACCTCGTCGCTCTCCGCCTCCCGTGCCCGCTCCGGCCCCTCCGGTTTCGCGACCCGGCGGACCTCGGACAAGCCGACGATCACGCTGGTGGCGGGCGACCGGGTCACGCACGACCAGTTCGGCCTGGGCACGGTGACGGCGGTCGAGGGCGTCGGCGACCAGGCGAAGGCCACGGTCGACTTCGGCGACGACCGCCCCAAGAAGCTGCTCCTGCGGTACGCGCCGGTGCAGAAGCTCTGAGACACGCGTCACGGCCGGAGCCCCCGAGGCCCCGGCCGTGACGACGGTCGCGCCGGATCAGGTCGGGTTGATCCCGTGGCCGCGCAGCCACGGCAGCGGGTCGATCGCCGCGCCGCCGCCCGGGCGCACCTCGAAGTGCATGTGCGGGCCGGTCGAGTTCCCGGAGCTCCCGGAGTACGCGATGACGTCACCGGCCTTGACCGGGCCCGAGCGGATACGGGTGCTGCTGAGGTGGCAGTACCAGGTCTCCGTGCCGTCGGCCATGGTCACGATGGCCATGTTGCCGTAGGCGGTGTTGTACTGCGTACGGACCGTGCCGTCGGTCGCCGCCATCACCGGGGTGCCGTACTGGACGGGGAAGTCGATGCCCGTGTGCACGGACATCCAGTTGACGCCCGCCTGCCCGAAGTAGGCGCTCAGCCCGTGCTGCTTGACCGGCATCACGAACTTGGGGCGCAGGGCCTCCTTGCGGGCGGCCTCCTCCTCGCGCTTCTTCTTCTCGGCGGCCTGCCGCTCCTTCAGGTCGATGCGTTCCTGGGTGCGGCTGGCGCGGTCCGCGAAGTTCTCCGCGTCGGCGCTGAGGTTGGCGAGCTGGGTGTCCAGCGCGTTGTTCGCCGCGACCGGCTTGACCGTGCCGGGGTCGGCGGCGGCCATGGTGGTGGTCGCGTCCTTCTTCGTCTCGTCCCCGCCCATCCCGCTCACGGAGGCGGCGGCGATCCCGGCCACGCTCATCACACAGGCGGAGGGAACGGCGACGGTGAGGAGTGCGGAGCGCTTCGCGGGGGAACGCCTGCGGCTGCGGCCTCCCCGGCGGGGCTCGACGGGGGCGAGATCGGGGTGCGGCTCGGCGGCCTCGTCCGGCTCGGTGTCGTCGGCGGCGCGGCGGTGGGGCTCGTACGGGTCGTGGTCGCCGTTCTCGTACGACTCACCGTTCTCGTACGACTCGTAGGTCTCGTACGTCTCCGGGGGCTCCGGCTGTTCGGCTTCGTTCGAGGCGGCCGGGCTTTGCACATTTTGCTCTTCGTGCCCGGGCGTGGCGCCGGTGTTCCAGGCGGTGGCGTCGTACACGCCGGTGTCGTACGTCCCCGTGTCGTCCGAGGGCCACGCGGGGGCGGCGGCGGTCCAGGTGGTGGTGTCCCACTGGCCGGAGGAGTCCGGGGCGCCGCCCTGGGACGGGATGCCGGGGGCGTAGCCCTCCGTCGGCAGCCAGGTCGCGGTGGTGTCGTACTGCGCGGTGTCGTACGGGGTGGTGTCGTACTGCGGGTGCTGCTGGGCCTGATAGCCGTGGTGCGCGCCCGTGTCCCACTGGGTGGTGTCGTACGCGCCGTAGGCGGTCTCGCCGCCGGTGTACGGGATGCCGTAGCCCTGTGAGGTGTCGTACGAGGCGTCGTAGGCGCCGTCGTAGGTGGCGCCGGTGCCGGGGAGGGAGCCGAAGAGCGGGTCCGTCTCGAAGCTGCCCGTATCGAAGCTGCCTGTGGAGTAGCCGTCGTATCCGGCATACCCGGCGTGGGGGTGCTGGTCGTTCACCAACTTCTCTCTCGCCTCGGCAGCAGGACCAGGTTCCGGGGGCGTGGGGTACCCCGGGAGAACTGGCGGCGACTGTACCCGGCGGTATCCGCCATCGACAATCTTCGACGGCGCCGGGGCGCGCGGGAAAACGGGCAATCGGCCGTCTTTCGGCGGCGCCCGCACAGAGCCTTGGCTCTATGTTCGAAGTTTGTTCGGTTTAGGCGGCGGGGGTGGAGCGGGTGGTCCCGGGGGCCTCCCGGGTGGGCCCCGCCTCGTCCAGCGCCTGCCGCACGGCCGCCGCCACGGCCGGGTGCACCGGCAGCGCGAGGTGGCCGATGCCGGTGACGCGTACGTTGACCGCGTCCAGATCCGGGTGGTCGACGCAGGCCGCCTCGGCGGGGACGATCACCCGGTCGAGTTCGCTCCAGAAGCTGACGAACCGGGTACGGCAGCCGGGCGCGGGCAGTCGCAGCTCCTCGACGGGGGCTGAGCCCTGGCGCATCTGCCGCACGATGGGCAGCGCCCCGGCCAGCGGGGCGACGGCGGTCCCGGAGTGCGGCGTGCCCAGCGTGACGAGGGTCCGCACCCGGCGGTCACCGGCCAGCCGCTGTACGTAATAGCGGGCGATGAGGCCGCCCAGGCTGTGGCCCACGATGTCCACCCGGGGGTGGCCGGTGCGGGCGCAGATCTCCTCGATGTGCCGGTCCAGCAACTCGGCGGCCGTACGGATGTCGCTGGTCAGCGGGGAGTAGTTGAGCGATTCCAGATGGAGCCAGCCGTGCCGGGCCAGGGAGCGGCGCAGCAGGACGAAGACGGAGCGGTTGTCGATGAATCCGTGAAGAAAGACGACGGGTGGCCGGTCGGTGGGCGCGATGTCCGGGCGATCGGCGGGCTCGGCGCCCTCGTCCGCCGGGCCGCGGCCCGGGTGGCGTTCACCGGCGATCCCGGTCGGATACAGCAGGGCGTGCCCGGCGAGCACGAAGAGCTCCAGCGCGGTCGCTCTCAGCAGTGCGGTCGGCGGGGCGGGGAACGGCAGGCTGGGGGTCTTCATGGGCGGCCTCCTGCTCCGGACGGGCGCCGCGCCGGCGGAGGCCCGGGCGGGGCGCCGTATCGGAGGCGGCCCGCGCGGACGGAGGCCCGTACCACCGTGCCGTGCGGCTGACGGCGCGGTGATACGGCGACCCGGTGCGGCTCCCCGGGCGCCCGCCCCACCCGGCGAATCCGCCGGGGGGTCAGGGGTGGGTGCCCGTGAACAACGTCCCATGTGTGATTTCCCCCTCCCGGCTCACCGCGAAACGGCGGCTTGCGGGATGCTGTGGATAACGTTCGTTCACATCCCCGGCCCTTCAGGCACGGGAGACGCATGTGGAGGCAGTGATGGGTGTGACCGGTCCGATCCGTGTGGTGGTGGCGAAGCCGGGCCTCGACGGCCATGACCGCGGGGCGAAGGTGATCGCGCGGGCGCTGCGCGACGCGGGTATGGAGGTCATCTACACCGGCCTGCACCAGACGCCCGAGCAGATCGTGGACACGGCGATCCAGGAGGACGCCGACGCGATCGGCCTCTCGATCCTCTCCGGCGCGCACAACACGCTCTTCGCCAAGGTGATCGAACTCCTGAAGGCCCGCGACGCGGCGGACATCAAGGTCTTCGGCGGCGGCATCATCCCGGAGGACGACATCGCCCCCCTGAAGGACCAGGGCGTCGCGGAGATCTTCACCCCGGGCGCGACGACGACGGCGATCGTCGACTGGGTCAACGCGAACGTCCGCCACCCGGCCGAGGCGTAGGGCGCCGGGGCGCCGGGGTCCGGGGGCGCCGGGGTCCGGGGCGACCGGGTACGCCGTGCGTCGGCGCCCGGTTGAGGGGCGCCGGGCACGTCCGCCCGAGCACCCCGTGCCACGGCCGCGCGGGCCGGTCCGCGCTCGCCGGGCGTCGGTGCCGCCGTCGCCGGAGCGGGGCGTTGGCGCCGGGCGACCGGGCGGGCAGCCCGGGCTCGGGACCGCGCGGGGGTGTCCTGGGGCCGGCCGGGCCCGTGCGTCCCGGGTTGCTGGGGAGCACGTCGGGCCCGCCCCGGGCCGCGGCCCCGCACCCGCGCGTTCCGGGGTGCCGGGTGCGTCGCGCCCACCCCGGGCCGCGACCTCCGCACCCGCGCTTTCCGGGTCGCCGGGTGCGTCGCGCCCACCCCGGGCGCCCCGACCGGGCCGCGCCCCGCGCCCCGGGCCGTGCCCCGGGCCGTGCCGCGCGTGCCGCGCGTGCCGCGCGTGCCGCGCCGCGCCCCGCCCCGCCCCGCGCGGGCGGTTCGTGTCGGCTCCGTGCCCGGGCGGAGCCGGCGCGGGCGCCCGGGCACGGGGGCACCGCATCGGGGGCCCGCAGCGGGGTCACCCCATCGGAACCCCGGACAGCTCGCTGTCCATCGTGGCGCGCAGGCGCAGCGTGGAGACCAGGCGCTGGAACGCCTCCGTCCAGTAGCCGTTCGCGCCGGGGGAGGCGTCCTCGGGTTCGGCCGGGGTGGTGGTCAGGACCTCCAGGCGGGCCGCCTCGGCCGGATCGAGGCAGCGCTCGGCCAGGCCCATGACGCCGCTGAAGCTCCACGGGTAGCTGCCCGCGTCCCTCGCGATGTCGAGCGCGTCGACCACGGCCCGGCCGAGCGGCGGCGCCCATGGGACCGGGCAGACCCCCAGCAGCTGGAACGCCTCCGACAAACCGTGCGCGGCGACGAAATCCGCCACCCAGACGGCCCGTTCCGCCGGAGGCAGCACCGCCAGGAGCTTCGCCCGCTCGGCGAGCGACGCCGTACCGGGACCGTTCGACGGCGGCGTCGACGGCGGACCCAGCAGCGCCCGCGCCCACGCGGCATCGCGCTGTCGCACGGCGGCCCGGCACCAGGCCGCGTGCAGCTCCTCGCCCCAGCCGTCCGCCACGGGCAGGCCCACGATCTCCGCCGCGCCGCGCCCGCCGAACCGCGCGGGCCAGACGGAGAGCGGGGTCGCCTCCACCAACTGGCCCAGCCACCAAGACCGTTCGCCCCGGCCGGAGGGCGGGAGCGGCACCACCCCGTCGCGCTGCATCGCCTCGTCGCACTCGTGCGGCGCCTCCACCGCGACGAACGGCGCGTCCCCGGTGAGCCCCGGGCTCACACAGGACAGCGCCCGGTCCGCCATCCGCCGGGCCAGCGCCGAACCGGGCAGCGCGGACAGCAACTCGGCCGCCGTCGCCCGGACATTGCGGCTGCGGTCCGCGAGCGCCCGCTCGAGGAACTCCTCGTCGGCGGCGGACAGGCCGGTGCGCAGCGAGTCCACGAACATCAGCCGGTCCTCGGCCCGTTCGGTCTTCCATGTGGTGGCCAGCAGCGCGCGGGCCGCCTCCGCGTCATGCGCCCGTACGGCCCCGAGCAGCGCGATCCGCTCCGCGAACAGGCCCTCCTCCCACAGTCGTCGCACCGCCTCCGGGTCGTCCGGCGAGGGCAGCAGTGCGCTGCCGGACGCGCCGCGCAGCGCGAACTTCCACTCCGGGTTGAGACCGGCCAGCCACAGGCCGCGCGGCCCGGCGAACTCCAGGGTCTGCGGGCGCAGATCGGTGCGGGCCCGGGCCGCGTCCAGCAGCGCGGGCAGCGCGGAGTCCGGCGCCCGGTAGCCGTGCACGTTGGCGGTGGCCAGCCACTGCGGGATCAGCTCCGTCAGGTCCGGGGCCGCGCCCCGCCTGCCGCCGGAACCCGCCGCCCGGTCCGCCAGGAGCTGGGCCAGCCGGCCCCGGGCCGCTTCCGGCAGCGGCGGCCGGGGATCGTCGGGCGCCACGGCGGGGCGCGGGGACGCGGCGGCGGGCAGCAGTCCCGCCCGCCGCCGCACGGTGTGCAGCGCGGCGGCGTCCAGCAGCGCGGCGGCCGCTCCGTCCGGGCCGGTGCCGGACGCGCCCTCGGGCGGCCGGCGGTCCGTGCCGAGCAGGGCCGAGGTGACCAGCTCCTCCCACGGCACGGAGGCGAGCGCGTCGGACGCGGTGGCCGCGCCCGCTGTCGGGGTGGCGGCTGGTGTGGTCGTACGGGACATCGCCCCTCCTCGGGAGCCGGACTACGGGGTCAGATGAGCGTGACGGTCTCGACGGGGGCACCCGTCCCGCCCGCGGTCCACGCCGCCAGCGGGTCGAAGCCCCGGTGGCCGCACTCGCCGAAGACCGTGAGCGGGGCGCCGCCCGAGACCGCGACGAGCTTCCAGAGCGACGGGCGGTTCAGCGCGGCGGGGGCCACGGGCAGGGCCTCCCGGCCCTCCGCGTCCACCAGCTGCCAGCCGTCCGGGGACGGCACCGGTATGACGTCGCGCAGGGTCACCGGCCAGGACTCCGCCCACGGGTCGTCGCCCAGGGCCCGTCCGTACGCGGCGATCGCCTCGGCGGCCGTGACGCCCGGCGGAGGCGTCACGGCGGGCTCGGGGACGCCGAAGCGCTCGCCCAGCTCGGCCCGGAGCTGCCCGGACCCCGGATGGGGCGTCAGCCCGGCGTCGATCGTGACGCCCACGGGCAGCGCCTGGGCGGGTGAGCGGCCCGCCGCCCCGAAGGACAGCAGCAGCGCGGTGCGCCCCGACTCCTCCCCGTACAGCCAGATGCGGCGGGTGACGATCTTGCCCTCGGGCGTGTCGTACTGGGCGAGGACCAGCCAGCGGTCGCGGACCGGGGGGCCCTCCGGGGAGGCCGGCAGCCCCACCCGGGTGCGGACCGTGGCCGCCAGCGCGGGCGGCAGCCGGTCGCGGCCCAGCCAGGCCGAGTCCAGCAGATGGAGCAGCGCGCACTCCTCCAGGAGCCGCACCGGCCAGCCCGGACCGGACGCCGGGACGGCGCCCAGCTCCCGCACCCGGCCCGCGAGACCGGGCGCCTGCGCGTCGACCATGCGGGCCGCCGTCTCCTCCCACAGCCCGTACCCCGACTGCTCGGCCGCCGCGAGACCGCCCCGCAGCAGGTCGGTGAGCCGCTGCTCCAACTCCCGCGCGCCGCCCCCGATCCGCTCGGCGCGCTTCTCCGCCCGCTTGCGCGCGGCCTCCGGATCGGCGGGGCCACCCGCCCCCTCACCCCCGGCGGGCCGCGCCTTCGCCTCCGCACGGGCGCGACGGCCGTCCAGCCACTCCCGCGCCCAGTCCGGTGGCGACCCGGCGGGCACCGCCACATCGTCGGCGGCGCGGAGCAGCAGCAGCCCCAGCGCGTGCTTGCACGGGAACTTCCGGCTGGGGCAACTGCACTTGTACGCGGGACCGGTGGTGTCGACCACCGTCCGGTACGGCTTGCTTCCGCTGCCCTTGCACAGCCCCCAGACCGCACCCGTCCCGTCCCACCCGGTGTCCGACCAGGAGCCGGCCGCACCGAGCTTGTTCCCCGCCTTGCGTGAGGCGTCGTCAGGAGCCAGGGCCAGTACCTGCTCCACCGTCCAGCGCGCGGCCGAGGCAGCGGCGCCCAAGGGTTCTCCCCCGTCAGTCAGCAGCATGCCAACGACGTTAGGCCGCCCCACTGACAATCGCCCTGACCTGCGCAAAGACCGATTGTCAGTGCCATGGTGCACGGTGGAACCACATCCGGCCGACCGACTCGGCGACCGATCCGGAGGGGGATCCATGAGCGTGTCCGAAACCACCCAGGCGAGCGCAGGCGAGGCGCTGCGCCCGCATGCCGAGGACGCCTTCGCCGACGAGCTGAAGGCGCTCGCGGCGGCCGACGACCGTCCCAGGCCCGAGCGTTGGCGCCTGTCGCCCTGGGCCGTCGCGACGTATCTGCTCGGCGGCACCCTGCCCGACGGCACCGTCATCACACCCAAGTACGTGGGCCCGCGCCGCCTCGTCGAGGTCGCCGTCACCACGCTCGCCACCGACCGGGCGCTGCTGCTCCTCGGCGTCCCCGGCACCGCCAAGACCTGGGTCTCCGAGCACCTGGCCGCCGCCGTCAGCGGTGACTCGACGCTGCTCGTCCAGGGCACGGCGGGCACCCCGGAGGAGGCCGTCCGCTACGGGTGGAACTACGCGCAGCTGCTCGCCAACGGCCCCAGCCGCGACGCGCTCGTGCCCAGCCCGCTGATGCGCGCCATGGCCCAGGGCATGACCGCCCGCATCGAGGAACTGACCCGCATCCCCGCCGATGTGCAGGACTCGCTGATCACGATCCTCTCCGAGAAGACCCTGCCCCTGCCCGAGCTGGGCCAGGAGGTCCAGGCGGTGCGCGGGTTCAACGTCATCGCGACCGCCAACGACCGCGACCGGGGCGTCAACGAGCTGTCCAGCGCGCTGCGGCGACGGTTCAACACCGTGGTCCTGCCGCTGCCCGCGACCCCGGAGGCGGAGGTCGACATCGTCTCCCGCCGCGTCGACCAGGTCGGCCGCTCGCTCGACCTGCCGCCCGCGCCCGACGGCCTCGCCGAGATCCGCCGCGTCGTCACGGTCTTCCGCGAACTGCGCGACGGCGTCACCACCGACGGCCGCACCAAGCTCAAGTCCCCCTCGGGCACGCTCTCCACGGCCGAGGCCATCTCCGTCGTCACCAACGGCCTCGCCCTCGCCGCTCACTTCGGGGACGGCGTGCTCCGCCCCGGGGACGTCGCGGCCGGCATCCTCGGCGCGGTCGTCCGCGACCCGGCGGCGGACCGGGTGATCTGGCAGGAGTACCTGGAGACCGTGGTCCGCGAGCGGGACGGCTGGAAGGACTTCTACCGCGCCTGCCGGGAGGCGTCCGCATGACCGGAACCCGTGCCGCGGGGCCGCTGCTGCTGGGGGTGCGGCACCACGGCCCCGGCTCGGCCCGCGCCGTCCGTGCCGCCCTCGACACGGCGAACCCCCGGGCGGTCCTCATCGAGGGCCCGCCCGAGGGCGACGCGCTGCTGCCGCTCGCGGCTGACGAGGAGATGCGGCCCCCGGTCGCCCTCCTCGCCCACGCGGTGGACGACCCCGGCCGGGCCGCCTTCTGGCCGTTCGCCGAGTTCTCGCCCGAGTGGGTCGCGATCCGCTGGGCCCTGGCCCGGGACGTGCCCGTCCGCTTCATCGACCTCCCCGCCGCGCACTCGCTCGCCATGGAGGCCGACGACGCCTCCCAGGAGGAGCCCGACGCACGGCCCGTCCCCGTCGACCCGATCCGGGTGCTCGCCGAGACCGCCGGATACGACGACCCCGAGCGCTGGTGGGAGGACGTGGTCGAGCACCGCGTCCCCGGCAGCGGTGAGGCGGCCGGACCGCTCGCCGCGTTCGCCGCGCTCGGCGAGGCGATGACCGCGCTCCGCGAGGCGTACGGGGACGGCGGGCATCCCAGGGACGCGGTGCGCGAGGCGTACATGCGCATCCAGATCCGTACGGCGAAGAAGGAGTTCGGCGACGACTTCGCCGTGGTCTGCGGCGCCTGGCACGTCCCCGCACTCCTTGTGCGGACGACGCTCACCGCCGACCGGGCGCTGCTCAAGGGCCTGCCCAAGGCCAAGGCCGAACTGACCTGGGTGCCCTGGACCCACCGCAGGCTCGCCCGGCACAGCGGCTACGGCGCGGGCATCGAGTCGCCCGGCTGGTACGAGCACCTCTTCGCCGCCCCGGACCGCCCCATCGAGCGGTGGATGACGAAGGTCGCCGGACTCCTGCGCGACGAGGACCGGTTCGTCTCGTCCGCCCACGCCATCGAGGCCGTCCGGCTCGCCGAGACGCTCGCCGCGATGCGCGGCCGCCCGCTCGCCGGGCTCAGCGAGACGACCGACGCGATCCGGGCCGTCATGTGCGAGGGCTCCGACGTGCCCCTCGCGCTCGTCCACGACCGCCTCGTCGTCGGCACCACGCTCGGCGAGGTCCCCGACACCGCCCCCGCCGTCCCCCTCCAGCGCGACCTGACCCGGCAGCAGCGCACCCTGCGGCTCAAGCCGGAGGCCGACGAGCGGGAGATCGAGCTCGACCTCCGCAAGGACACCGACGCCTCCCGCAGCCGCCTGCTGCACCGGCTCCGCCTCCTCGGCATCGCCTGGGGCGAACCGGCCACGGGCCGGGGGAGCACCGGCACCTTCCGGGAGAGCTGGCGGCTGCGCTGGGAGCCCGAGCTGTACGTGCGCGTCGCCGAGGCGGGCGTCTGGGGCACCACCGTGCTCTCCGCCGCCACCGCCCGCGCCGAGTCCGACGCCCTGACCGCCACCGCGCTCGCCGAGGTCACCGCGCTGGCCGAGCACTGCCTGCTCGCCGATCTGCCGGACGCCCTGCCCGTCGTGATGCGGGCCCTCGCCGACCGCGCCGCGCTCGACTCCGACGTCGGACACCTCGCGGACGCCCTCCCGGCCCTGGCCCGCACCCTGCGCTACGGAGACGTCCGCGCCACGGACACCACCGCCCTCGGCGAGGTCGCGGCGGGCCTCGCGGAGCGGATCTGCGTCGGCCTGCCCCCTGCCTGCACCGGGCTCGACGCCGAGGGCGCGGAGGCGCTGCGCCGTCAGGTGGACGGCGTCCACACCGCGATCGGGCTGCTCGCGGGAGCCGTCCCTTCGAGCGCGGACGGCCTGCGGGCGCGGTGGCGCGCGGTGCTGCACAAGCTCACCGTCCGGGACACCGTCGCGGGCGTCATCCGGGGCCGGGCCGCCCGCCTGCTCCTGGACGACGGCCACCTCGACCAGGACGCCGCCGCCCGGCTGATGGGCCTCGCCCTCTCCCCGGGCACTCCGCCGGCCGACGCGGCCGCCTGGATCGAGGGCTTCGTCGGCGGGGCGGCGGGCGGCGGCATGCTCCTCGTCCACGACGAACGGCTGCTCGCCCTGGTGGACTCCTGGCTCACCGCGGTCCCCGCCGACACGTTCACCGACGTGCTGCCCCTGCTGCGGCGCACGTTCTCCGCGTACGAACCGGGCGTCCGGCGCACCCTGGGCGACCTCGTCCGGCGGGGCCCGGCCCCCGTCGGGGCGACCGTCGGCTCCCCGTCGGGGGCGGGCGCGACGGCCCCGGGCTTCGGGCCGGTCCTGGACGCGGCCCGCGCGGACGCGGTGGTCCCGGTCCTGCGCCTGCTCCTCGGCCTGGACGAGCGCCCCGCGACGGCCCCCGCGCACCACGACGACACACCCCTGGGGGAAACGGCATGACGGTCAAGGACACCGCCCACGACGAACGGCTGCGGCGCTGGCGCCTGGTGCTGGGAGCCGACAGCGAGGAGAGCACCGGCCGCGCTCTCACCGGCCGCGACGCCGCGATGGACCAGGCGCTCACCGCGCTCTACGAGAGCGGCGGACGGCCCGGCGGCCGGGGCGGCGGCGGACGCTCGGCCGGACTCGGCGCCTCCGCGCCCTCCGTGGCCCGCTGGCTCGGTGACATCCGGACGTACTTCCCCAGCTCCGTCGTCCAGGTCATGCAGCGCGACGCGATCGACCGCCTCGGCCTCTCCGCGCTCCTGCTCGAACCGGAGATGCTGGAGGCCGTCGAGGCCGACGTCCACCTCGTCGGCACGCTGCTCTCGCTCAACAAGGCCATGCCCGAGACGACGAAGGAGACCGCCCGGGCCGTGGTCCGCAAGGTGGTCGAGCAGCTGGAGAGGCGGCTCACCACCCGCACCCGGGCCACGCTCACCGGCGCGCTCGACCGCTCGGCGAAGGTCACCCGCCCCCGCCACCACGACATCGACTGGAACCGCACCATCCGGGCCAACCTCAAGAACTACCTGGAGCTGCCCGGCCGGGACGGCGCCGGCACGATCGTCCCGGAACGGCTCATCGGCTACGGCCGGGCCGCCCAGTCCGTGAAGAAGGACGTCATCCTCTGCATCGACCAGTCGGGCTCGATGGCCGCCTCCGTGGTTTACGCCTCGGTGTTCGGCGCGGTGCTCGCCTCGATGCGCTCGCTCCAGACCCGGCTGGTCGTCTTCGACACGGCGGTGGTCGATCTCACCGACCAGCTGGACGACCCCGTGGACGTCCTGTTCGGCACCCAGCTCGGCGGCGGCACCGACATCAACCGCGCCCTCGCCTACTGCCAGTCCCGGATCACCCGGCCGGCCGACACCGTCGTCGTGCTCATCAGCGACCTGTACGAGGGCGGCATCCGCAACGAGATGCTGAAGCGGGTCGCCGCGATGAAGGCGTCGGGGGTCCAGTTCGTGACGCTGCTCGCGCTCTCCGACGAGGGCGCCCCGGCCTACGACCGCGACCATGCGGCGGCGCTGTCCGCCCTCGGCGCCCCCGCCTTCGCCTGCACGCCGGACCTCTTCCCGGACGTCATGGCCGCCGCGATCGAGAAGCGCCCCCTGCCGATACCGGACCCGGAGACCGCCCCCACCAGTGGGAATCTGTGACCGTAATCACCGCCCAGGTGTGATCTGCGATTTAGGGTCACACCGGCCTCGGGGATAACCTGCGAGATGGACATGCCGCGTATCCGGTCACCGTGTGCGCCTTCCTAGTGACACCGCAGTCACGTTGCCCCTCGCGGCACGCCCACGCAGAAAACCAACCGCGAGACCATTGATAAGGGACGGACGCGCGTGGACCTGTTCGAGTACCAGGCGAGGGACCTCTTCGCCAAGCACGGTGTACCGGTGCTGGCCGGTGAAGTCATCGACACGCCTGAGGCAGCCCGCGAGGCGACCGAGCGGCTGGGCGGCAAGTCCGTCGTCAAGGCGCAGGTGAAGGTCGGCGGCCGCGGCAAGGCCGGCGGCGTCAAGCTGGCGGCGAACGCCGACGAGGCGGTCGCCCGCGCGACCGACATCCTCGGCATGGACATCAAGGGCCACACGGTCCACAAGGTGATGATCGCCGAGCTGTCGCCGGAGATCGAGGCGGAGTACTACGTCTCGTACCTGCTCGACCGCACCAACCGCACCTTCCTGGCCATGGCCTCGGTGCAGGGTGGCATGGACATCGAGGAGGTCGCGGAGAAGACCCCCGAGGCCCTCGCGAAGGTCCCGGTCAACGCCGTCGACGGCGTCGACATCGCCAAGGCCCGCGAGATCGTGGCCCAGGCGAAGTTCCCGGCCGACGTGGCCGAGGGCGTCGCCGAGGCCCTGGTCACCCTGTGGGAGACCTTCGTCGCCGAGGACGCGCTCCTCGTCGAGGTCAACCCGCTGGTGAAGACCAAGGACGGCCGCATCCTGGCCCTGGACGGCAAGGTCTCGCTGGACGAGAACGCCGACTTCCGCCAGCCGGAGCACGAGGCTCTCGAGGACAAGGCCGCGGCCAACCCGCTCGAGGCCGCCGCCAAGGCCAAGAACCTCAACTACGTCAAGCTCGACGGCGAGGTCGGCATCATCGGCAACGGCGCCGGTCTGGTCATGTCGACCCTGGACGTCGTCGCGTACGCCGGTGAGAACCACGGCAACGTGAAGCCCGCCAACTTCCTCGACATCGGTGGCGGCGCCTCCGCCGAGGTCATGGCGAACGGCCTGGAGATCATCCTCGGCGACCCGGACGTCAAGTCCGTCTTCGTCAACGTCTTCGGTGGCATCACCGCCTGCGACGAGGTCGCCAACGGCATCGTCCAGGCCCTGGAGCTGCTCAAGTCGAAGGGCGAGGCCGTCACCAAGCCCCTCGTCGTGCGTCTCGACGGCAACAACGCGGAGCTGGGTCGCAAGATCCTCTCCGACGCCAACCACCCGCTGGTCCAGCGCGTGGACACCATGGACGGCGCGGCCGACAAGGCCGCCGAGCTCGCCGCGGCTGCGAAGTAAGGAAGAGGGACTCAGACCACCATGGCTATCTTCCTCACCAAGGACAGCAAGGTCATCGTCCAGGGGATGACCGGCGCCACGGGCATGAAGCACACCAAGCTCATGCTCGCCGACGGCACCAACATCGTCGGCGGCGTGAACCCGCGCAAGGCCGGCACGACCGTCGACTTCGACGGCACCGAGGTGCCCGTCTTCGGCTCCGTCGCCGAGGCGATGGAGAAGACCGGCGCGAACGTGTCCGTCCTCTTCGTGCCGCCGGCCTTCTCGAAGGCCGCCGTCATCGAGGCGATCGACGCCGAGATCCCGCTCGCCGTCGTGATCACCGAGGGCATCGCCGTCCACGACTCGGCCGCCTTCTGGGCGTACGCCGGCTCGAAGGGCAACAAGACCCGGATCATCGGTCCGAACTGCCCCGGCCTGATCACCCCCGGCCAGTCCAACGCCGGCATCATCCCGGGCGACATCACCAAGCCCGGCCGCATCGGTCTCGTGTCCAAGTCCGGCACGCTGACCTACCAGATGATGTACGAGCTCCGCGACATCGGCTTCTCGTCCGCCGTCGGCATCGGTGGCGACCCGGTCATCGGCACGACGCACATCGACGCCCTCGCGGCGTTCGAGGCGGACCCCGAGACCGACCTGATCGTCATGATCGGCGAGATCGGCGGCGACGCCGAGGAGCGTGCGGCGGACTTCATCGCGAAGAACGTCACCAAGCCGGTCGTCGGTTACGTCGCGGGCTTCACCGCCCCCGAGGGCAAGACCATGGGCCACGCGGGCGCCATCGTCTCCGGCTCCTCCGGCACCGCCCAGGCGAAGAAGGAGGCCCTCGAGGCCGCCGGCGTGAAGGTCGGCAAGACGCCGACCGAGACCGCCAAGCTGGCGCGCGAGATCCTCGGCGCCTGACCCCGCAGCCGCGCTCGCGCGGCAGGGTGTCACCGTACGCACGACGCGGGCCCGTCCCCCTCACCCGGGGGACGGGCCCGCGTCGTCGTGCGCGCCGGACCGGTTCAGCCGGTCTCCGGCACCAGCCGGGCCGGGCCGTGGAAGACCTCGTCGCCGAGCTTCTTCCGCAGCTTGACGTCCTGCGGGGTCAGCTTCTGCGGGCCCCCGACCGGCGGCACCCCGCCGACCTTCTGGGCGGGCGCCGGAGGCGTCTCGTACTTCCGGGGAGCCGTCGCCAGGGTGATCAGCGTGAGCCCCACGATCAGCACGGTGAACGCGATGGCCGTCCGGGCCCACAGCTGCGCCTTGCGTTCGCTGCCGGTACGGATCAGCTCCGGCACCGGCAGCGGGGCGACGGGCCGGCTGCGGGCGAGGGTGCCCAGCTGCTCGTGGATCAGCGCGGACTGCCCGGCCGGTGCCTCCGGCTCCGCGATCTCGGGCAGCCGCTCGGCGACCGCCGCCCGTGCCGTCACCAGTCGCCCGGCCGCCGCCCGGGTGCTCGCCTCGGTCTCCGCCGCCGTCTCCGGCAGCCCGAGCCCCACCCCGTCGTGCAGCACCAGCGTGCGGCGGTACGAGGGGGGCAGGGCCAGGAGCGCGTCCAGCAGCGCTCGCGAGGCCGGGGCCTCGGGCGGCGGGTCGAGGCGGCGGTGCTCCCGGTTGAGACGGCGCCACGGGGACATCGCGTACTCGTACGCGGCGGCCCGCACCCAGCCGACCGGGTCCCGGTCCACCGCGACCTCCGGCCACCGCTCCCAGGCCAGTTCGAACGCCTTGGTCACGGCCGCGCGGGACAGGGCGCGCTGCCCGGTCAGCAGATAGGTCTGCTGGAAGAGGGCCGAGGCGGCGTACTGGTACAACGCGTCGAACGCGGCAGCGGGCGCGTCGGGCGCGTGGCCGGGGTCCGGATCGCCAGGAGGCGCCTCGGCTGCCTCGGGCACAACAGCAGCCTCGGCCTCAACGACCTCGTCCGGCGCAACGGCTTCAGGCTCGACGGCTTCCGGCTCAACGGCCTCGTCCGGTTCGGTGGCGGCCATGGCTACGCTCCCGGGGGCTTCGGCAGGAACCGGCGGAGGGGGTGCCGGAGGCGCAGGCGGTGCCAGGGCGGCCTCGACCGCCCCGATCAGCCGTGCGTACGCCTCGCGCTTGCGGCCGCGCGGGCTGCTGCGGCCCGTCTCCCAGGCCCGCACCGTCGCCCGGGTCACGCCGACGGCCGACGCGACCTGGTCCTCCGTCAGCGACAGCGCCTCCCGCAGCCTGCGCCGCTCCTTCGGCGAGGGCAGCGGAGGGGCGGCGGCCTTCTCGGACGTGCTCTGCGTCATGAGGGCCGCCCACACGGCCTGCACCGGGTGAAAAAGTACATAAACGTATATTGATCGACACCCCGGCTGTTCGCCCGTTACACGAAATAAGCGCGTGTCGTTGGCAGCATGACCGCGTGACCCAAGTGACCGAACGCAGCCCCTTGTTGTCGCAGGACGAGCGGGTACGGCCCGTCGTACTGGTCTCCGCGGTGTTGCGCGGGGCCGTCGCGGCCGGGCTCGGACTGGGCTCCCTCGCCGTCCTCGTCGCCGCGCTCTGGATCAGCTCACCGGCCCCGGACAGCGGTCCGGGCGAGGCGTTCCACGCGGCGGCCGGGCTCTGGCTCCTCGCGCACGGCGCCGAACTCGTCAGGACCGAGACGCTGACCGGGGCCCCGGCACCGATGGGCGTCGTCCCGCTGCTGCTCTCCGTGCTGCCGGTGTGGCTGGTGCACCGGGCGGCCAGGGACGTGCTGGAGCCCGAGGAGGGGCACGGCGCCCCGTCGCCGGGGGGTGCGTTCGCCCTGGTGACGGGCGGATATCTGCTGGTCGGCGGGGCGGTCGCCCTCTACGCGCGCGGCGCGTCGCTGTCCGCGCGGCCGCTCTCCCTGCTCTTTCCCGGCGCCCTCGTGGTGGCGGGCGCGGCGGCGGCCGGGGTGTGGACGGCCTGCGGGCGCCCGCTCGGCCCGCCGCCCTCCTGGGCGCCGGTGCGGCTGCACGAGGCGATGGCGCGCAGCTGGTTCCTGCGGCGGGCCGACGCGGTGGGCCGGTCGGCGCTGGCCGGGACCGCGGTGCTGCTGGGCGGCGGCGCGCTGGTCGTCGCGTCGGCCCTGGTGTGGCACGGCGCTCCGGTCCAGGAATCGTTCCTCCGGCTCTCCGGCGACTGGGGCGGCCGCGTCGCCGTGCTCCTGCTGGCGCTGGGGCTCGTGCCGAACGCGGCGGTGTGGGGCGCGGCGTACGGGCTCGGCCCCGGGTTCGCCCTCGGCACGGCGTCGACGGTCACCCCGCTGGCCTTCACCGGGCCCCCGGCCGTCCCCGACTTCCCGCTGCTGGCCGCGATGCCCGCGCCCGGCCCGGGCGCCCCGCTGAACTGGGCGGCCGCGGCGGTCCCGGTGGCGGCGGCGCTGACCGTGGCCTGGTTCACCGTACGGAGAGCGGTGCCGGCCGAGGGCGTACGGGAAGAGGCGTGGGGCCTGGGGGAGACCGCGCTCACCACCGCACTGGGGGCTGCGGGCTGCGGGCTCGGCGCCGCGCTGCTGGCGGCGGCCGCCGGGGGACCGCTCGGCACCCACGCCCTCGCGGACTTCGGACCGGTGTGGTGGCTCACCGGGGCGGCGGCCCTGGCGTGGACGACGCTCATCGGCGTCCCGGCGGCCCTGCTGCTACGGGCCTGGCGGCTGCGCGGACGCAAGAAGGAGGACGCCGATCCGGCGCACCCGGTGAGCACGGCCAAGGCCCCCGAGACCCCCAGGGCCCCCGCGCCCGCCGTCCCCCAGCCGCCCGTACCCGCGAAGGACGCGAAGGACGCGAAGGACGCGAAGGACGCCAAGAACGCGAAGGGCGAGGACGAAGACCAGGGCCAGGGCCAGGACGAAGGCGACGACGAGGACGACCTCGACGCGTACGACTTCCTGCCCACCGACCCCTGGCACGCAAGGGAGACCGAGCGGGAGGCCGACGCGCCCCCCGGCCCCCCGACCGCTAGCGCTTGACGCCGAAGAAGGGCTCCAGCGGCTTCGGGAGCAGGTCGTTGCAGGTCAGCTGGCCCGACTTGGTCAGGGCGTCGTTCACACAGGTGTAGTAGTCGCGGTAGACCATCTGCACCGTGAACGTCGTCGCGACGATCGCCAGCGCGACCACGCCCGTCACCAGACCGCTCACCGCGGCCGTGGTCTGCTGCCGGCCCCCGCGCTGCGCGGCGAGCGTGTCCGGCGCGGGAGCGGTCCCCTCCGCCTGGGGGCTCTCCGCCCCGGCGGGCGCGGCGGCGGCACCGGGCACCGGCGGCTTCGGCTTGGCACGCAGCGCGCTGACCGCCCAGTACGTGGCGAGGGCGCCGAGCAGCAGGGCGATCTCCGAGAAGTCGAAGATCGCGAAGAAGAAGGCCCACATGCCGGAGAGCAGCGCGTAGCGGGCGCGGCGCTGGATGGGGTCGGTCGGGTCCCAGCGCGGACCGGCCGGGGGCCGTTCCGTACCGCCGGGGCCGGAGGGCCGCCCGCCGAAGGAGCCGTTCTGGCGGCCGGGCTGCCGGCTGCTCCACTGGCTGCCCCACGCGGGCCGGTCGTCGGACGGTCCGCCCTCGGGCCGGTCGTCGCCGTTCGCCGAGCCGTTCGACGACCCGTCGGGGGAGCCGGACGGGTGGCGCGGCTGCCAGGGCTGGTCGGGCCGGCCCTCGGGCGGCGGGGCGAAGGGGTTGTCGTCGTTCGGGCTCCCGGAGGAACCGGAGGAGCCGGAGGGAGAGGACGAGGAGGAGCGCTCGCGCATCAGCACGGCGGCCCGCTCGGGCAGCGGCTGGCGGAAGGCGGTGCGGCGTCGGTCCGGCATGTGGTGAACGTCTTCCCCATCTCGTCGTTTCCGCCCGGCGGACGGTTCGCTGCCCCTGACGCTACCTTCCGGCGAGGAGGGGCCGAAAGCGGGGAGCGCGGGGGTCCGTCACCCCCGTCAGGCAGGGGTGCGGCGAGGTGCCGGTATCGTTGCTGACGGTCGGCCCGTTCGTAGAGTTCCCCGTATGGGGGAGCGCGCTTCTTTCGTACGACCGTACAAATCGCAGGCCGCCGCCCCGGTGCCGTGGTGGCGGGCCGGCCGCTTCGAACCGCTCGCACGCGAGAAAGGGCCCAGCCGTGGCCTCCCCGCTTCCCTCCGCCGCCCCGGCCCGTGTGGTCGTTCTGGTCTCCGGTTCCGGTACGAACCTTCAGGCCCTGCTCGACGTCATCGGTGACGATCCCGAGGGCTTCGGCGCCCGGATCGTCGCGGTCGGCGCCGACCGCGACGGTATCGCCGGCCTGGAGCGGGCCGAGCGCGCCGGGCTCCCCACCTTCACGTGCCGCGTCAAGGACCACGCCACCCGCGAGGAGTGGGACGCCGCGCTCGCCGAGGCCACCGCCGCGCACCGGCCGGACCTCGTGGTGTCCGCCGGGTTCATGAAGATCGTGGGCAAGGAGTTCCTGGCCCGGTTCGGCGGCCGGTTCATCAACACCCACCCCGCCCTGCTCCCCAGCTTTCCCGGTGCCCACGGTGTGCGTGACGCGCTCGCGTACGGCGTGAAGGTCACCGGGTGCACCGTCCACTTCGTCGACGACGGCGTCGACACCGGTCCGATCATCGCGCAGGGCGTGGTCGAGGTGACCGAAGAGGACACCCCGGAGGGCGAAGCGGCCCTCCACGAACGCATCAAGGAAGTCGAGCGCAAGCTGCTCGTCGAGGCCGTGGGGCGGCTCGCCCGCGACGGCTATCGCATTGAGGGACGAAAGGTTCATCTCGGTCATGTCGGAGAATAAGCCCATCCGCCGCGCCCTGGTCAGCGTCTACGACAAGACGGGCCTCGAAGACCTCGCCCGCGGTCTGCACGAGGCGGGTGTCGAACTGGTCTCCACCGGGTCCACCGCCGGAAAGATCGCCGCCGCCGGTGTCCCGGTCACCAAGGTCGAGGAGCTGACCGGCTTCCCCGAGTGCCTCGACGGCCGCGTCAAGACGCTGCACCCCCGCGTCCACGCCGGCATCCTCGCCGACCTGCGCCTCGACGCGCACCGCGCGCAACTGGCCGAGCTGGGCGTCGAGCCGTTCGACCTGGTCGTCGTCAACCTGTACCCGTTCAAGGAGACCGTCGCCTCCGGCGCCACCGCCGACGAGTGCGTCGAGCAGATCGACATCGGCGGCCCGTCGATGGTCCGCGCCGCCGCCAAGAACCACCCCTCCGTGGCCGTCGTCACCAGCCCGGAGCGTTACGCCGACGTGCTCGCCGCGGTCAAGGCGGGCGGCTTCGACCTGACCGCCCGCAAGCGGCTCGCCGCCGAGGCGTTCCAGCACACCGCCGCCTACGACGTGGCCGTCGCCGGCTGGTTCGCCGACGACTACGCCGCCGCCGACGACTCCGGCTTCCCGGACTTCCTCGGTGCGACGTACGAGCGCGAGAACGTCCTGCGCTACGGCGAGAACCCGCACCAGCCCGCCGCGCTCTACACCTCCGGCACCGGCGGTCTCGCCGAGGCGGAGCAGCTGCACGGCAAGGAGATGTCCTACAACAACTACACGGACACCGACGCCGCCCGGCGCGCCGCGTACGACCACGCCGAGCCGTGCGTCGCGATCATCAAGCACGCCAACCCGTGCGGCATCGCCATCGCCGACGACATCGCCGAGGCGCACCGCAACGCGCACGCCTGCGACCCGCTCTCCGCGTTCGGCGGCGTGATCGCCGTCAACCGCCCGGTGACCGTCGCCCTGGCCGAGCAGGTCGCGGAGATCTTCACCGAGGTCATCGTCGCCCCGGCGTACGAGGACGGCGCGGTCGAGATCCTGGCGCGCAAGAAGAACATCCGCGTGCTGCGCTGCCCCGAGGCCCCGTCCGCCGAGGTCGAGGTCAAGCCGATCGACGGCGGCGCGCTGCTCCAGGTCACCGACCGCCTCCAGGCCGAAGGCGACGACCCGGCCAACTGGACGCTCGCCACGGGCGACGCGCTCTCCGCCGACGAGCTGAAGGAGCTCGCCTTCGCGTGGAAGGCGTGCCGGGCGGTCAAGTCCAACGCCATCCTGCTCGCCAAGGGTGGCGCCTCGGTCGGCGTCGGCATGGGTCAGGTCAACCGGGTCGACTCCGCGAAGCTGGCCGTCGAGCGCGCGGGCGAGGAGCGGGCCGCCGGTTCCTACGCGGCGTCCGACGCCTTCTTCCCCTTCCCGGACGGGCTGGAGATCCTGACCGCCGCGGGCGTCAAGGCCGTGGTCCAGCCGGGCGGTTCGGTCCGCGACGAGCTGGTGGTCGAGGCCGCGAAGAAGGCCGGCGTCACGATGTACCTCACGGGCACCCGGCACTTCTTCCACTGAGCCGGTTCGTCCCCGTACGACCGAGGGCCGTAACCCCACGCGATGCGCGTGCGGTTACGGCCCTCGGGCCTGTCGGACGGCCGGTCAGCCGACGCGGACGACGACGCTGGAGCAGATCTTGTCCGCGAACGTCTGGTTCTTGTCGTCCCACAGCGGCCACAGCCAGCCGATGTAGCAGGCGAGGCTGTCCAGGAAGTGGGCGATGTAGCGGACGAAGGCCATGCCGAAGCCGAGCGGCCGGCCGTCGGCCTCGCGCAGCAGGCTGATGCCGAGGGCCTTCTTGCCGATGAACTGGCCCGTCGTGCCCTCCTTGTAGAGCTTGAACAGGCCGCCGCCGATGCCCACGATGATGCCGAGGAACACGATCGCGGAGCCCGCGCCACCGCCCACGCCGCCGCCGATGCCCAAGAGGATGCCGTAGGGGAGGCCGATGACGATGCCGTCGATCACGATCGCGCCGACGCGGCGCCACCAGCCGGACAGCGGCGGGCGCGCGCCGTAACCGGGCTGCTGGCCGTAGTCGCCGCCGGGCACCGGCGGGGCCGTCGGGTAGCCGTAGCCCTGCTGCGGTACACCCTGCGGGGCCTGCGGGTAGCCGTAGCCCGGCTGCTGCGGCTGACCGGGCTGCTGCCCGTAGGGGTTGTTCGGGTTCGGGTCGCCGAAGCTCATGGGCGTTCCTCCAACAGACGTACGGGGACGGTGCGGCCGCACGGAGGAAAAGAAAACGTCAGCGGTCCAGCCCCCCGGTTACTGCTGCGGCACAGCGGCCCTCATCGTTATAAGCCGTTAGTACGTTTGTCCAGCCGCGGCGCAAGAAGTTGTCCAAGTGCAACCTTGCGTCCACGCCTGGTACCTGATTGGTCCGAGGGCGGGGTCATCCGGGAGTATGGGGACCATGACTGCCCAGATTCTCGATGGCAAGGCCACCGCAGCCGCGATCAAGTCCGATCTGACCGCCCGCGTGGCGGCCCTCAAGGCCCGGGGCGTCACGCCCGGCCTGGGAACCCTGCTGGTCGGGGACGACCCGGGCAGCAGGTGGTACGTGAACGGCAAGCACAAGGACTGCGCCCAGGTCGGCATCGGGTCCATTCAGCGCGAACTCCCCGACACCGCCACGCAGGAGGAGATCGAGGCCGTCGTCCGCGAGCTCAACGCCGACCCCGCCTGCACGGGTTACATCGTGCAGCTTCCCCTCCCCAAGGGCATCGACACCAACCGCGTCCTGGAACTGATGGATCCGGCCAAGGACGCGGACGGCCTGCACCCGATGAACCTCGGCCGTCTGGTACTCAACGAGACCGGACCGCTGCCGTGCACCCCGCAGGGCGTCGTCCAGCTGCTGCGCCACCACGGCGTCGAGATCAACGGCGCCCACGTCGTGGTCGTCGGACGCGGTGTCACCATCGGCCGGTCCATCCCGCTGCTGCTCACCCGCAAGTCGGAGAACGCCACGGTGACCCAGTGCCACACCGGCACCCGGGACCTGGGCGCCCACCTGAAGCAGGCCGACATCATCGTCGCCGCCGCGGGCGTGCCGCACATCATCAAGCCCGAGCACGTGAAGCCGGGCGCGGCCGTCCTGGACGTCGGCGTCAGCCGCGACGAGAACGGCAAGATCGTCGGCGACGTCCACCCCGGCGTGGCCGAGGTCGCCGCCTGGATCTCGCCGAACCCGGGCGGTGTCGGCCCGATGACCCGCGCCCAGCTCCTCGTCAACGTGGTCGAGGCCGCCGAGCGCGACGCGGCTGCCGTCTCCGCCGGCTGACCCCGTGGCTGCTGGTACGAGTCCGGACACCGGCTCCACGGAGGCCGGTGCGGCGGCGGCCCCCGACGCCCCCGCCGAGACGCGGCGGGCCCGGCGGTTCTCGCTGACCCGCGACACCGCGCGGCCCGAGGGCGGCGGGCGGGCCGCGGGCGGGGACGCGCCGGCCCCGGCCCGGCAGTGGCCGCTGCTCGCGGTGCTCTGCACGGCCGGCGCCGGACTGCTGATCGTGGCGGCCGATCCGTTCGAGCAGGCCTTCCGCGTCGGCACGATACTGATCGGCATCGCCCTCGTCCTGGGCGCGGTCCTGCGCGTGACCGTCCGGTCGGTGGGCATGCTCGCGGTGCGGTCCCGCTTCACCGATCTGGTGACGTACGGCCTGCTCGGCGTCCTCATCGTGCTGCTCGCGCTGGTCGCGCAGCCGGAACCGTGGCTCGACATCCCGTTCCTGGAGGACGCGGTCCACTTCACGGTCCGCTGAACCCGCGCTCCGAAGAGCGGAAGAACCGGTGGCCGTCCCCTCCCCCGAGAAGGGACGGACACCGGAGTCCGGGGCAACCCCGGAGCGCGAAGCTCCCGAAGCGGCGGTTGAGCGGCCTTGCCCCGTCCTGCGTCCAGCCTTGTTGACGGCCCTCACCCGTTCAAGGGATGGCTGTTCCCTGTGGCACGGAAGTGACCATTCCGCCACCGTGTGATCGACAGGCAACGGGGGGCGGGCGGCCGTGGGGTTCCGGGTCGGATAGCCTGGCCGACGGATATCTCTTCACATCAAGATTCAGGGAGATGTCCCGCACCAGGGGCCAGGAGCCCGGACCGCCAGCTGTCTAACGGAGATCGCCATGACCCGCACTCCCGTGAATGTCACCGTGACCGGCGCAGCCGGCCAGATCGGCTACGCGCTGCTCTTCCGCATCGCCTCCGGCCACCTGCTCGGCCCGGACGTGCCGGTCAACCTGCGTCTCCTGGAGATCCCCCAGGGGCTGAAGGCCGCCGAGGGCACCGCGATGGAGCTCGACGACTGCGCCTTCCCGCTGCTGCGCAACATCGAGATCACCGACGACGCGAACGTCGGCTTCGCCGGTGCGAACGTCGCCCTGCTCGTCGGCGCCCGCCCCCGCACCAAGGGCATGGAGCGCGGCGATCTGCTCTCCGCCAACGGCGGCATCTTCAAGCCGCAGGGCAAGGCGATCAACGACAACGCCGCGGACGACATCAAGGTCCTCGTCGTCGGCAACCCGGCCAACACCAACGCGCTCATCGCGCAGGCCGCCGCCCCGGACGTCCCGGCCGAGCGCTTCACCGCGATGACCCGCCTCGACCACAACCGCGCGATCTCGCAGCTGGCCGCCAAGACCGGTGCCGCCGTCTCCGACATCAAGAAGCTGACGATCTGGGGCAACCACTCGGCCACCCAGTACCCGGACATCTTCCACGCCGAGATCGCCGGCAAGAACGCCGCCGAGCTCGTCAACGACGAGGCGTGGCTGGCCGACACCTTCATCCCGACCGTCGCCAAGCGCGGCGCCGCGATCATCGAGGCCCGGGGCGCGTCCTCCGCCGCCTCCGCCGCCAACGCCGCCATCGACCACGTGTACACCTGGGTCAACGGCACCGCCGAGGGCGACTGGACCTCGATGGGCATCCCGTCGGACGGCTCCTACGGCGTGCCCGAGGGCATCATCTCGTCCTTCCCGGTCACCACGAAGGACGGCAAGTACGAGATCGTCCAGGGCCTGGACATCAACGAGTTCTCCCGTGCGCGCATCGACGCCTCGGTGAAGGAGCTCACCGAGGAGCGCGACGCGGTCCGCGAGCTCGGCCTGATCTGATCCACCACACACCACGCCCCCGGCAGCCGCAACGCTGCCGGGGGCGTGGTGTTCGTTACGCGGTCAGAGCCCGGCCGCGATCTCCCGCACCGCGGCCATGGCCCGGCGCTGGAGCCCCGGCCCGAAGGTGATCCGGGTCGCCCCCAGCTCACCGAGGCGGCGCGGCCCCGGCCCGTCCGGCCGGGCCAGCGCGTTCAGCGGCAGCCCGGGCAGGGCGGCGGCCAGCGGCCCGAACGCCTCGGGCGGGGCCAGGATCGGGTAGACGCAGTCCGCGCCCGCCGCCGCGTAGAGCTCCGCCCGGCGCAGGGTCTCCGCCGCCGGGTCCACCCCGTCCGCGACGCCCGTGACGTACGTGTCGATCCGGGCGTTCACGAACAACGAATCCCCGGCCGCCGCCCGTACCTCCGCCAGCCGGTCCGCCTGCCGTCCGGCGTCCAGCAGGGCCCCGCCCACCGTGTCCTCCAGATTGCAGCCGACCGCCCCGGCCGAGAGCAGCCGCTCGACCAGCTCGCCGGGCGGCAGCCCGTACCCCGCCTCGACATCGGCGGAGACCGGTACGGGGACGGCCCGGGCGATCCGGGCCACCGCCGCGAACATCTCGTCGGCGGGCGTCGAGCCGTCCTCGTAACCCAGCGACGCGGCGACCCCCGCGCTCGGCGTGGCGAGCGCGGGGAAGCCGGCGTCCGCGAAGGCGCGGGCGCTCGCGGCGTCCCACGGGCCCGGGAGGACCAGCGGGTCGCCGGGGGCGCGGCCGTGGTGCAGGGCCCGCAGGCCCGACGCGGTCACCGGGCCGCTCAGCCGTGGTCGCCGGGCGTGTAGTGGCCCGGCACCATGCGGGTGGTCACGGCGAACCGGTTCCAGGCGTTGATCGTGATGATCGCGCCGATGAGGTGGGCCAGCTCCTCCTCGCCGAAGTGCTTCGCGGCCCGCGCGTACACCTCGTCCGGCACGAAGCCGTCGGTCAGCACGGTCACCGCCTCGGTCAGCTCGATCGCGGCGATCTCCTTCGGCGTGTAGAAGTGCTGCGACTCCTCCCACGCGCTGAGCTGGACGATCCGCTCCAGCGACTCGCCCGCCGCGAGCGCGTCCTTCGTGTGCATGTCCAGGCAGAACGCGCAGTGGTTGATCTGCGAGGCGCGGATCTTCACCAGCTCGCCGATCACCGGGTCGATGCCCCTGCGGGCGGCGGCGTCCAGGCGGGCCATCGCCTTGTATACGTCGGGAGCGTGCTGCGCCCAGGCCAGGCGCGGGGTGTGCTCGGGGCAGTAGCCGGAGGTGCTGTTGCTGTTCTCGTTCGTCGTCATGACCTCAACGCTACGGGGGGAGTGGCGCAGCGGTATGGTCCATTTCCATGACAGATGCCTGGGCCACTTTCGGCGCCGACCTCCATATCGACCCGACCGGCTCGACCGGGCTGCGGGCCGGCCTGATGGACGCCCTGCGCGAGGCCGTCCGCACCGGCCGGCTGACCCCCGGCACCCGCCTGCCGTCCTCCCGCACGCTCGCCGCCGACCTGGGCATCGCCCGCAACACCGTCGCCGACGCCTACGCGGAGCTCGTCGCCGAGGGCTGGCTCACCGCCCGGCAGGGCTCCGGCACCAGGGTGGCCCGCCGCGCCGACCCCCGGCCCCCGGCGGCGCCCGAGGCCCCGCGCGCCAGACCGCCGCGCAGCGCACCCGCGTACAGCCTGAAATCGGGCACCCCCGACCTCGCCACCTTCCCGCGCGCCGAGTGGCTGAAGGCCGCCCGGCGCGCCCTGTCCGCCGCGCCGAACGACGCCTTCGGCTACGGCGACCCGCGCGGCCGGATCGAGCTGCGCACCGTCCTCGCCGAGTACCTGGCCCGGGCGCGCGGGGTGTACGCCGACCCGGACCGGATCATCGTCTGCTCCGGCTTCGTGCACGGCCTGATGCTGCTCGGCAAGGTGCTGCACGGGCGCCGGGTACGCGAGGTGGCCGTGGAGTCGTACTGCCTCGGCATCCACACCCGCCTGCTCACCGAGGCCGGGCTGCGCATCCCCTGTCTGCCGGTCGACGAGCTGGGCACCCGGACCGGCGAGCTGCACACCCTGCGCCAGGCGGGCGCGGTCCTGCTGACCCCGGCGCACCAGTTCCCCACGGGCGTCCCGCTCCACCCGGACCGGCGGGCGGCGGCCGTCGACTGGGCCCGGTCCACCGGCGGGCTGATCCTGGAGGACGACTACGACGGCGAGTTCCGGTACGACCGCCAGCCGGTCGGCGCCCTCCAGGGCCTGGACCCGGAACGCGTCGTCTACCTGGGCACCGCCAGCAAGTCCCTGGCACCGGGGCTGCGGCTCGGCTGGATGGTGGTGCCGCGCGCCCTGGCCGCCGAGATCGCCGAGGCGAAGGGGGCGAGCGACTGGGCGCCGGGCGCGCTGGACCAGCTGACGCTGGCGGAGTTCATGGCCTCGGGGGCGTACGACCGGCATGTGCGGTCCATGCGGCTGCGCTACCGCAACCGCCGCGACCAGCTCGTCGCGGCCCTGGCCGAGCGCGCCCCGGAGATCCGGGTCAGCGGGATCGCCGCCGGGCTGCACGCCCTCCTCGAACTCCCGGAGGGCAAGGAGGCCGAGGTGATCCGGGCGGCGGCCTGGCAGGGTCTCGCCCTGGAGGGCCTGGCCTTCTACCGCCACCCGGACGCCGACCTGAAGCGCGAGGCGCTGGTCATCGGCTACGGCACCCCGACGGACAGCGCGTGGACGGGGGCGCTGGAGGCGCTGCTGCGGGTGCTGACCTAGGGGGTGTCTTGCCCCGCAGCCCCTCGGCCCCGCGACCCCTCAGCCCCGCAGGACCTCCCGCAGCTGCTCAAGGCCCCAGTCCAGGTCCTCCTTGCCGATGACCAGCGGCGGCGCGATCCGGATCGTGGAGCCGTGGGTGTCCTTCACCAGGACCCGGCGCTCCATCAGCTTCTCGGAGATCTCCCGGCCCGTGCCCAGCTCCGGTTCGATGTCCACGCCCGCCCACAGCCCGCGTCCCCGGACGGCCTGCACCGAGCCCCCGCCGGTCAGGAGGCCCAGCTCGTGGTGGAGGTGGTCGCCCAGCTCGGCGGCGCGCTGCTGGTACTCGCCGGTGTTCAGCATCGCGATGACCTCCAGCGCCACCGCGCAGGCCAGCGGATTGCCGCCGAACGTCGAGCCGTGCTCCCCGGGGCGGTACACCCCGAGCACCGCAGCCGACGACACCACGGCCGACACCGGCACCACACCGCCGCCGAGCGCCTTGCCCAGGAGGTACATGTCGGGGACGACGCCCTCGTGCTCGCAGGCGAAGGTCTTCCCGGTCCGGCCCAGACCGGACTGGATCTCGTCCGCGATGAACAGCACGTCCCGCTCACGGGTCAGCTCCCGCACCCCGGCGAGATAGCCGGGCGGCGGCACCAGCACGCCCGCCTCGCCCTGGATCGGCTCGATCAGCACGGCCACGGTGTTCTCCGTCATGGCCGCGCGCATCGCGGTGAGATCCCCGTACGGCACGATCTCGAAACCGGGGGTGTACGGGCCGAAGTCGGCGCGGGCCTCCGGGTCCGTGGAGAAGCTGATCACCGTGGTCGTGCGGCCGTGGAAGTTGTCGGCGGCCACGATGATCTTCGCCATGCCGTCCGGGACGCCCTTGACCCGGTAGCCCCACTTGCGGGCGGTCTTCACCGCCGTCTCGACGGCCTCCGCCCCGGTGTTCATCGGGAGCACCATCTCCATGCCGCACAGCTCCGCGAGGCGCGTACAGAAGTCGGCGAACCGGTCGTGGTGGAAGGCCCGGGAGGTGAGCGTCACCCGTTCCAGCTGCGCCCGCGCCGCGTCGATCAGGCGGCGGTTGCCGTGGCCGAAATTGAGCGCCGAGTATCCGGCGAGCATGTCGAGGTAGCGGCGGCCCTCGACATCGGTCATCCAGGCCCCGTCCGCCGTGGCGACGACGACGGGCAACGGGTGGTAGTTGTGCGCGCTGTGCGCCTCGGCGGAGGCGATGGCGTTTTCCGTGGTCGACACGGGATCTCCGATCGTCGTGCGGCGTGGGCTGAGGTTGGGCCCACTTTGTATCGTCGGTCGGTTCTTCCGCGGGGAAACCTTCGGTTCACGGCGCGGCTGATTCTTCCGCCGCGAGAGCCCCGCAGGCGATTCCTCCACCGGGCGCCCGGGAAGGGCCGCACACCTGAGACAATGAGCGCATGGCCTCTGAACGTCCCCGCGTGCTCTCCGGAATTCAGCCCACCTCAGGCTCGTTCCACCTCGGCAACTACCTCGGCGCGGTCCGCCAGTGGGTGGCCCTGCAGGAGTCCCACGACGCCTTCTACATGGTGGTCGACCTGCACGCGATCACCGTCGCGCAGGACCCGGCGCAGCTGCGGGCGAACACCCGGTTCGCCGTGGCCCAGCTGCTGGCCGCCGGGCTCGACCCCGAGCGCTGCACGCTGTTCATCCAGAGCCATGTGCCCGAGCACGCCCAGCTGGGCTGGGTCATGAACTGCCTGGCCGGGTTCGGCGAGGCGTCCCGCATGACGCAGTTCAAGGACAAGTCCGCCCGGCACGGCGCCGACCGCACCACGGTCGGCCTGTTCACCTACCCGATGCTGATGGTCGCCGACATCCTGCTCTACCAGGCCGACCAGGTCCCGGTGGGCGAGGACCAGCGCCAGCACCTGGAGCTGACCCGTAATCTCGCCGAGCGGTTCAACAGCACCTACGGCGACACCTTCACCGTCCCGGACCCGTACATCCTCAAGGAGACGGCGAAGATCTACGACCTCCAGGACCCGTCCTCGAAGATGAGCAAGTCGACGGCGAACCCTAAGGGTCTGATCAACCTCCTGGACGAGCCGAAGGCCACCGCCAAGAAGGTGAAGAGCGCCGTCACCGACACCGACACGGTGATCCGCTTCGACCGCGCCGAGAAGCCCGGCGTCAGCAACCTGCTCACCATCTACTCGACGCTCACCGGCGCCTCGGTGCCGGAGCTGGAGCAGAAGTACGAGGGCAAGGGCTACGGCGCGCTGAAGACGGACCTGGCCGAGGTCATGGTCGACTTCGTCACACCGTTCCGTACGCGGACGCAGGAATATCTGGACGACACCGAGACGCTGGACTCCATCCTGGCCGAGGGCGCCGAGAAGGCGCGGGCCGTGGCGGCGGAGACCCTGGCGCTCACCTACGACCGGATGGGCCTTCTGCCCGCCAAGCACTGAGTCCAAGGACCCTGGCGGCGGAGGGCCCGCAGGCGGCACACTTGCGGCGTGATGCTTGCGGCCGTCAGTGGCTGAAAACAGACCACCGAGGATTGAGGAGAACGACGTGGGGACCGTAACGCTCGGCGTTTCGATCGCGGTCCCGGAGCCCTACGGCAGCCTGCTCCAGGAGCGCCGCGCGAGCTTCGGGGACCCTGCCGCACACGGCATTCCCACCCACGTCACCCTCCTGCCGCCGACCGAGGCCCTGGCGGCCGACCTGCCCGCGATCGAGGCGCACCTCGCCTCGATCGCGACCGGCGGCCGCCCCTTCCCGATGCGGCTGTCCGGCACGGGCACCTTCCGCCCGCTCTCGCCGGTCGTCTTCGTCCAGGTGGTCGAGGGCGCCTCGGCCTGCTCCTGGCTCCAGAAGCGGGTACGGGACGCCTCCGGGCCGCTGGTGCGCGAGCTCCAGTTCCCGTACCACCCGCATGTGACCGTCGCCCACGACATCCCCGAAGCGGCGATGGACCGGGCGTACGAGGAGCTCGCCGACTACGAGGCGTCCTGGATCTGCGGCTCCTTCGCGCTGTACGAGCAGGGCCGCCTGGACCGGGTCTGGCGCAAGATCAACGAGTTCCCGTTCGGCGCCGGGGGCGCGGGTCCCGCCGTCCCCGCGCAGAGCGGCAGCACCCTGGACACCCCCTCGCTGCACCCGTAACAGGGTCAGACCGGCAGCCGCCGGAACAGCGGCCGGGGCACGTGCCGCAGCGCGGACATCACCGCGCGCAGCGCCCCCGGCACCCACACCGTCTCCTGGCGCCTCCGCAGCCCGGTCACGATCGCGTCCGCCACCGCGCCCGGCGTCGTCACCAGCGGCGTCCGGGTGAACGGGATCGTCGCCAGCGGACCCCCGGCCTCCCGCACCCCCGCCGCGTCCGGCACCACGAGCCCCGGGCGCACCACCATCACGTGCACCCCCGTGCCGTGCAGCGCGTCGCCGAGGCCCTGCGTGAAGACGTCCAGGCCCGCCTTGCTCGACCCGTAGATGAAGTCCGCCCGCCGGGCCCGCTCACCGGCCACCGAGGACAGCACCACCAGCGAACCGTGCCCCTGCGCCTGGAGCGCGCCCGCGCACACCAGCCCGGCGGAGACCGCGCCGGTGTAGTTCGTCTGCGCCACCCGGACCGCCGCGAGCGGTTCCTCCTCGTCGCGCCCCTGGTCGCCGGGGATGCCGAAGGCGAGCAGCACCATGTCGATGTCGCCCTCGGCGAAGACCTTGCCGAGGACCGTCTCGTGGGACTCGGTGTCCAACGCGTCGAACGCCACGGTCTGGACGTACGCCCCCAGGTGGCGCAGGTCCTCCGCCGCGGCCTCCAGGGCGGGCGAGGGGCGGCCGGCCAGCCAGACCGTGCGGGTGCGGTGGGCGATCAGGCGGCGTGCGGTGGCGAGCCCGATCTCCGACGTGCCGCCGAGGACGAGCAGGGACTGCGGGGCACCGAAGGCATCCTTCACGGGAACGCTCCTTGCAGGGGGAAGAGAAGAGGGGATCTACAGCGACAGCCGGCGGGACAGGTCCGAGCGGAACGCCCCGTTCGGGTCCAGTTCGGCCCGCAGCGCCCGGAAGTCGGGCAGCCGCGGGTACATCGCGGCGAGCGCGCCGGGGCGCAGCCGGGCGTCCTCGGTCAGGGAGACCCGGCCACCCGCCGCCGCCACCTCCTCGTCCAGCGAGTCGAGGAAGCGGGCGAGCCCCGGCAGCCCGGCCGGCAGGTCGAGGGAGAGGTGCCAGCCGGGCGCCGGGAAGGACAGCCAGCCCGGACCGCCCTCGCCGCACCGCCTGAGCACCGCCCGGAAGGAGGGGCAGCGGCTGCGCGCGATGCGCCCGACGATCCGGCGCAGCGTCTCCTCCTGCCCGTGCCCGACCAGGAACGCGTAGTGGATGCGGCCGCCGGTGGGCGAGACGCGGTTGCTGTGCGGCCGGGCGTCCAGGGCGCGGAAGAAGGCGCCGACGGGCTGGAGTTCACCGGTGCGGGACCGGGGCGCGGCGCGGTAGCCGAACTCGTTGAGCGCGGTGGCGGACAGCCGGCCGAAGAGGCGGGGCAGCAGCGGCAGCGCGGCGGGGCGGCGCGCCCGACCGAGGGCGAGCGCGGTGTGCCGGGCGTGTCCCGGGAGCGCCTGCACCGGGACGTGGTCCGCGCGCACCAGGACGCCGCGGCCGGTGGCCCGGCCCCGGGCGGTGAGGTCGATCCGGGCGTACTCGTAGGGGCGGTGGCCGCGGGCCATCCGGCCCAGCAGGTCGTCGAGCCCGGCCGCCCGCTCGGTGTCGACGGACATCAGGGCCGTGGTCACGGGCCGGAACCGGAGCGTGGCCGAGAGGATCACGCCCGTCAGGCCGAGGCCGCCCGCGGTCGCGTCGAAGAGCGGGGTGCCCGGGAGCACCGTACGCACCTCGCCGTCGGCGGTGAGCAGCGTGAACTCCGTGACGTGGCGGGAGAAGGAGCCGGCCGCGCGGTGGTTGTCGCCGTGCGCGTCCGAGCCGATCGCACCGCCCACCGTGACGTAACGCCCGCCGGGCACCACCGGCGGGAACCAGCCGAGCGGAAGCATCACCTCGCGCAGCCGGTGTAGCGTCGTGCCCGCGTCGCAGACCACCAGGCCGGCCGCCGCGTCGATGGTCCGGACGCGGTCCAGCGCCGTCATGTCGAGGACCGAACCCCCGGCGTTCTGCGCCGCGTCGCCGTGCGTCCGGCCCAGGCCCCGGGCGATCGAGCCGCGCGGCCCGCAGCCCAGCACGGTCGCCGCGGCCTCCTCGTAACTACGGGGACGGAAACGCAGCGCGGTCGTCGGGGCGGTGCGGCCCCAGCCGGTCAGGGACACGGTGTCGACAGACATGAGGGTGACCGTATCGCCCGGGATAACACCTTTGAGGGATTTGTTACAACACTCACCGAAATGGGTGATTGAGGGTCCGTCATCTCCTCCACCTCGCACCGGGCTTCGGTTTTCACGCGCCGGAGGGGTAGCAGTGACCTATGGACTGGCTGAAAAATCTCCCCGTCATCGGGCCACTCGTCTCCCGGCTGATGGAGACGCACGCGTGGCGCAGTTACGAGACGCTGGTGCGGGTCCACTGGGCCCGGCTGGCCGCGGCCATCACGTTCATCAGCTTCCTCGCGCTCTTCCCGCTGATCGCGGTCGGCGCGGCGATCGGCGCCGCGCTGCTCACCGACAAGCAGCTGGACAAGATCGAGGACAAGCTCGCCGAGCAGGTGCCCGGCATCTCCGACCAGCTCGGCATCGACGGTCTGGTCGCCCACGCGGGAACGATCGGTCTGGTGGCCGGTGCGCTGCTGCTCTTCACCGGTATCGGCTGGATCGGCTCGATGCGGGACTGCCTGCGCGCGGTCTGGGACATGGACGACCTGGACGAGGGCAATCCGGTCCTGCGCAAGCTCAAGGACGCCGGGGTGCTGTTCGGCCTGGGCGGCGCGGCACTGGTGACCTTCGCGATCTCCTCGGTCGGCTCGGTGGCCGTGGGCCGGGTCGCCGACCTGCTCAACATCCCCGAGAACGGGGCGGGCGGGGTGCTGCTGCGGATCGCCGCCCTGCTGGTGGGCGTGGCGGCAGACTTCCTGCTGCTGCTCTATCTGCTGACCCTGCTGCCCGGCGTCGAACCGCCGCGCCGCCGGCTGGTGGTGGCCGCACTGGTCGGCGCGGTCGGGTTCGAACTGCTCAAGCTGCTGCTCGGCAGCTATATGAAGGGCGTCGCGTCCAAGAGCATGTACGGCGCCTTCGGGGTGCCGATCGCGCTGCTGCTGTGGATCAACTTCTCGGCGAAGCTGCTGCTGTTCTGCGCCGCCTGGACGGCGACGCCGAGCAAGGAGGAGGACGAGGAGAAGGAGCGGGCGGCGGACGCGGAGGGGGGCTCCACGCTCGCCGCCCGGCGCGTCACGGGCGAGGGCGGCGACGACGCATCAGGTCCGGCAGCGGCCAGCGCCGGTTGACCAGGAACACTCCGCCGGCCAGCAGCACCAGCACCCCGCCGACGATGCCCAGCGCGATCCCGACCCCGCCGGAGCCGTCGGTGGCGGCCGCCGCACGCGCCGCCTTGTCCGGTCCGTGTTCGCCCTGGGCCTTGTCCGCCTCGGCGCCCTTGCCCGCGCCCTCGGTGTCCGTGCCGTTGCCGGTGACCGCGGACTTCGGCGCGACCAGCTCACCGACCGGGGTCACCTTGCCGGTCGCGGCGAACCCCCAGTCCAGGAGCCGGGCCGCCTCCTTGTACACCGCATGCGTCTCGTCGTCGTCCGGGTGCATGACGGTGACGAGGAGGACCTTGCCGCCCTGCTCGGCGACACCGGTGAAGGTGTTGCCGGCGTGCGTGGTGTAGCCGTTCTTGACGCCCGCGATGCCCTTGTACGCGTCCACGCCGTCGGCCCCGGTGAGCAGCCGGTTGGTGTTCTGGATGCCGAAGGTCTCGCGCTTCTTGCCCTTCTTCTTCTCCCCGGGGAACTGGGCCTCGGCGGTCGAGCAGTACTCCCGGAAGTCCGCGTTCTGGAGCCCGTCGCGGGCGAAGAGCGAGAGGTCGTACGCGCTGGAGACCTGCTCGGGCGCGTCGTACCCGTCGGGCGACACCACGTGCGTGTCGATCGCCTGGAGCTCCTCCGCGCGGTCCTGCATGGCCTGGACGGTCTTCGGCACCCCGCCGTACATCGAGGACAGCACGTGCACCGCGTCGTTCCCCGAGCGCAGGAAGACCCCGAGCCACAGGTCGTGCACCGTGTAGCTGAGGTCCTCCTTGATGCCGACCAGGCTGCTGCCCTCGCCCATGCCGGCGAGGTCCTCGTCCTTCACCGTGTACTCCCGCGTCTTCGGCAGGAGCGCCGGATCGGCGAGGAGCGTGTCCGCGAAGAGCATCTTCAGCGTGGACGCCGGGGGCAGCCGCCAGTGCGCGTTGTGCGCGGCGAGCACCTCGCCGGTCTCCGCGTCCGAGACCATCCACGACCGGCCCGTCAGCTTCTTGGGCAGCACCGGCGCGCCGGGTCCGAGGTTGACCTGGGTGCCGGACCGCCCCAGCTGTGCGCCGCCGATCTGCGACATGGTCGCCGGAGGCTTGGGAGCGTCATCGTCCCCGTCGGCCGCTGAGGCGGGCGTGACGACAAAAGCGGACAGCAGGGCGGCAGAGGTGACCGCCAACGCGGCCTTCTTGAGAGCTGGCACGGTCGAAAACGTACATGCAGTTGATGTGAATATATGTACTGGCCGCGTGACCCGCCGGGCGGACCGCCGGGACGGACCACCCCGCCCGAGCCGCCCGGAGCGCGGCGGCGATACTGAATCCATGAAGCTCAGCCGCCCGGTCTCCTGGTTCCTGCTCGCCTTCGGGGTGTGGTCGTGGATCATCTGGGTCACCTTCGCTAAAAATCTCTGGAAGGACGGCAGCGGCCTCGCCTTCGACGACGCCGGTGACCCGACCGCGTACTTCTGGGTGCATCTGCTGCTCGCCATCACGTCCTTTCTTCTGGGGACGGCCGTCGGGTGGATCGGGTTCCGGGGCGTCAGGGCCCTGCGCACCGAAAAGGCTTGAAACCACGGGTCCCGGCCGGGGCTTGAGTCGGGCGTTACCGGGATAAAAGGGGCGGGGGAGCGGGCATGCGGGTTGTGGGAGCCGTGCTGGCGGTGCTCGTGGTGCTCGCCCTGCTCGTGGCCGTGCACCGCTATGTGTGGCGCCGGCTCGTCGGTGACACGACGCGCCAGGGCAGCCCGTGGCGCAGAGCCGGCACGATCGCCGCGTACGCGCTGCCGCTGCTCAGCGTCGGCGCCCTGGTCGCCGGGCCCGCGGGCGCGCCCTTCGCGGTCCAGCGGGTGCTGGCCTGGCCGGGCTACCTCTGGCTCGCCGCGCTGCTCTATCTGACGCTCGCCCTGCTCGTCGGCGAGGCCGTACGCCCCCTGCTGCGCCGGTGGCTCGCGCGCCGGGCGGCGGCCGGTGCGGTGTCCGTACCGGAACCCGCGCCGGTACGGGAGGCCGCGCCCGTCCCCGTACCGGCGTCGGCGCCGGAGGCCGGGCCCGCGCCCGAAGCGGAACCCGCCGCGCCGTCCCTGCCCGCCCCGTCGCGGCGGCTGTTCGTGGCGCGGGCGGTCGGGGGCGCCGCCGCCGTCGCCGGGCTCGGGACCGTGGGGTACGGGACGTACGGGGTGCTGCGCGGGCCCCGGGTGAAGCGGGTCACCGTGCCGCTCGCCCGGCTGCCGCGGTCCGCGCACGGGTTCCGCATCGCCGTCGTCAGCGATATTCACCTGGGCCCGATCCTGGGCCGCTCCCATACGCAACGGATCGTGGACACGGTCAACCGGACCCAGCCCGATCTCATCGCGGTCGTCGGTGATCTGGTCGACGGATCGGTCGCCGATCTCGGCCCGGCCGCCGAACCGCTCGCAGGGCTCCGTGCCCGGCACGGCGCGTTCTTTGTCACCGGCAATCACGAGTACTACTCCGGCGCGGCCCAATGGGTTGATCATGTAAGGGAATTGGGGCTGCACCCGCTGGAGAACGCCCGGGTGGAGACCGGCGGTTTCGATCTGGCCGGGGTCAATGACATCGGCGGCGAGAGCGAAGGGCAGGGCCCGGATTTCGCCCGCGCCCTCGGCGACCGCGACCCGGCCCGGGCGGTCGTGCTCATGGCGCACCAGCCCGTGGTCATCGACGAGGCCGTCGAGCACGGCGTGGACCTGCAACTGTCCGGGCACACCCACGGCGGCCAGCTGTGGCCGGGCAACTACATCGCGGAGCTGTCCAACCCGACCGTCGCCGGGCTCGAACGCTACGGCGACACCCAGCTCTACGTCACCCGGGGCGCCGGGGCCTGGGGGCCGCCCGTGCGGGTCGGCGCGCCGTCCGACATCACCGTGGTCGAGCTCGCCTCACGGCAGGCGTAATCACCCTCGTACGCACGCGAAATGGCGGAACGGGTGACCGTCCGGAAACCCTCTGTATTCGGCGTAAGCGTCAAAGGTTTCGACTGACAAACAATTGGCTATGAGCCTCTGATCTCCCCTTCCAGATGTGAAAATCGTGTGATTTGCTTGGCGCGAACGTGCGGTGATCTGCGTATCTGAGCGCGACACCGAGGTGGGGCAGTTAAGGGAGAGCACGTCAATGCGGTCGATCCGGCTACGGATTCTCGCGATTTTCGCGGTATTGGTCATCGCAGGCGTGGTCGCCTGGCAACTGCTTCCCTCGGACGAGGGGAACTCCGATCCGGTCGTTGTCGGCACGACCGACGCGGTGACCTCGCTCGACCCGGCGGGCGCCTATGACGCCGGTTCCTGGGCGATGTACAGCAACGTCTACCAGTCCCTGATGACGTTCAAGTCCGGGGGCATCGTCCCCGAGCCGGACGCGGCCGAGAGCTGCCAGTTCATCGGAGCCAAGCTGCAGACGTACCAGTGCAAGCTCCGCGACGACCTGACGTTCTCCAACGGCGACAAGGTCACCCCCGAGGACGTCAAGTACTCGTTCGACCGGATGCTGGAGATCAAGACGGACGTCGGTCCGTCGGTCCTCTTCCCCAGCCTGAAGAACGTGGTCACCGAGGGCCGGCTCATCACCTTCAACCTCTCCTCGCGTGACGCGACCTTCCCGCAGAAGATCGCCACGGGCGCCGGCGCCATCGTGGAGAAGGACGCCTACGCGGAGCACAAGCTGCGCAACGACGGCCAGGTGACGGGCTCGGGGCCGTACGTCCTGAAGTCCTACGACGCCGGTGTGAAGGCCGAACTCGTGCCGAACTCGCGGTACAAGGGCGCGGTCACCAAGACCGGCGGCCCGATCACCGTGCGGTACTACAAGGAGTCCGAAGACCTCCTCTCGGCATGGAAGTCCGGCCAGGTCGACGTCACGCACCGTCAGCTGCCGCCGTCCACGCTCGCCTCGCTGAACCCGGGCGACAGCGACCAGCGCGTTACCGAGGCGGACAGCGCCGAGATCCGCAACCTCGTCTTCAACGTCCGCAAGGGCGCCCCGCTCGCCGACCGCAAGGTCCGCCAGGCCATCGCGGCGGTCATCGACCGCGGCCCGCTGGTGAGCAAGGTCTACAAGGGCACCGTCGAACCGCTCTACTCGCTGATCCCGCAGGGCACCATCGGGCACAGCACCCCGTTCTTCGACGCCTACCCCTCGCCGGACGCCAAGCGCGCGAAGGCGCTCATGGAGCAGGCCGGCGTCCAGACGCCGCTGGCCGTCACCTTCGCCTACCGCGAGGGCGACCAGTACACCGACGAGACCAAGGAGATCCAGCGGCAGCTGAACGCCACCGGGCTCTTCAAGGTCACCATCAAGGCCGTCGAGTGGACCCGGTTCCAGAAGGGCTACGCGCAGGGCGAGTACGACATGTACACCGTCGGCTGGCTCCCCGACTACCCGGACCCCGACACCTTCAGCCAGCCGCTCGTCGGCCGCGACAGCAGCCTCCACAACGGCTACACCAGCAAGAAGATGGACGAGCTGATCAGCGCCACGCTGCAGTACAGCGACCGCAGCCGGGCCTCGAACGACTTCAAGGAGCTCCAGAAGCTGGTCGGCGAGGACGTGCCGCTGGTGCCGCTGTGGCAGAAGAAGGACTACGTCATCGCCAAGGCGGACGTCTCCGGCTCGCAGTACCTCTCCGACGGCACGGGCGTGTGGCGCCTGTGGGAGCTCGGCTGGATCTGATCCGGTCCACGACCGGGACGCGGGCGGCTAGGACTTCACCGGTCCGGCCGCCCGCGCCGTCGTTTCCGGCAGGAACTCCTCCAGCACCTCGGCCACTTGGCGCACCAGCGGCCGCACCACCCGGAACCGGGACAGGGCCAGGGCGCGGGCCGCGATCGGGACCGTACGGGTGACCAGGCGGCGGCTGCGGGCGGCGCCGTCCGTCCGGTCGTACACCCAGAACAGCACCAGGCCCATATGTGCGAGCCACATCAACTGCGGCAGCAGCGGGGTCAGTTCGGGGTCCGTCCGGGTGGTGGAGCCGGTCAGGCAGCGTTCGTGGATGGCGATGACCGCCTCGCGCGCGGTGACCGACTCCGGCGAGAACGGGCTGAGCGGGCTCTCCGGATCGGCCGCGTTCTTGAAGAACTGCGTGGCGAAGGGGCGGTACGGCTCCGCCACGTCCAGCCAGGCCAGCAGCACCCCGCGCAGCCGCGCCGCGAGATCCTTCTCGCCGTCCAGGACCGGCCGCACCGCCTCCGCGTGCTCGGCGGCCAGCCGGTCGTAGAAGCCCTGGACCAGGTGCTCCTTGGACGAGAAGTAGTAGTAGGCGTTCCCCACGGAGACGCCCGCCTCCTGGGCGATGGCCCGCATCGTCGTCCGGTCGTAGCCTCTCTCCTGGAAGAGCCGGAGCGCGGTTTCGAGGATCAGCGCACGGGTCTGCTCGCTCCGGGGGGCCTTGACGGCCTTCTCGTCCTTCTCTTCCTTCACCACGGCCCCGAGCGTATCCGGGCCGTGCCCGCTACCCCGCCGCGGGCGTCGTCCCCGCAGGCGCCCCGGCCTCCCGGGCCGCGCCACCGGCGGCGGGCGCCCCGAAGCGCCGTACGCCCGGCACCAGGGCGGTGGCCGCGCAGGCGGCACCGGCCAGCAGCCCGGCCGCGGCGAGCGGGACCTCCGTGTTCCAGGCGGAGGCGGCGAGCGGGGCGAGGGTGTAGCCGAGCGGCATCGCGGCCAGCGAGAGCAGCCAGTCGTACGAGGTCACGCGGGCCAGGGCCTGCGGGGGCACCGCGGACTGGACGGCGGTCTCCCAGACCGGGTTGAGGAATCCCAGACCGGCCATGGCGATCCCGTACGCGGTGAGCGAGACGGCCACCGGGGCGTGCGCGGCCAGCAGGCAGAGCGGCAGCACGTACAGCGCCCCGGCGAGATTGGCGGCCAGGACCGCCCGGCGGGGCCGGACGCGGCCGGCCACCAGCGAGCCGACGAGCAGGCCCACCGCACCGGTCTGGAGCAGGACGACCCAGCTCCCCTTGCCGCCCGGGCCGTGCAGGAAGAGGGCCGGGCCGAGCGTGGTCAGCACGGCCGCCGCCCCGTTCCAGACGGCGTGCGCGATCAGGCTCGTCCAGTACCAGTCGCGGCTGCGGACCTCGGTCCAGCCGCCCTTGAGGTCGCCGAGCAACGAGCGCCGGGGGATGGGGACATGGCGGACCCGGATCACGTACAGCAGGGCGGCGCTCACCGCGAAGCTGGCGCCGTCCAGCACGAAGGCCCAGCCCGGTCCGGCGGTGAAGATCAGGGCCCCGGCGACGGCGGGCCCACCGATCCGCGCGGTCCCGGAGGCCACCGCCATCAGCGAGTTGGCGCGCAGCAGCCCCGACTCGTCCACGGTGCCCCGGACCAGCGGCGACGAGGTCGGCATCGCGAAGGCTCCGGCCGCGCCGCCAACCGCCTCGGCGAGGGCGATCTGCCAGAGGGCCGGGGTGCCGGAGAGGAGCTCGGCGCCGACGAAGAGCTGGGTCGCGCACCGCACGAGGTCGGTGGTCAGGGCCACCGTGCGGGCGTTGAAGCGGTCGCCCACGACCCCGCCCAGCGGGAGCAGCAGCAGCTTGGGCACCATCGCGCAACCCAGCACCAGGGCGAGATCGCCGGTCGAGCCGGTGGCCAGATAGACGGCGAGGGTGAGCGCGGCGGGGATCGCGGAGTCGCCCAGCATCGAGAGCGAGCGCCCGATGAAGAGCAGCCGGAACGAGCGTGTTCTTAAGGGGTGCGCCGTGGGCGGCGCGGGAGTGACCATGGGCGGAAATCTATTTCGGTACCGAAGTATCCGTCAACGAGAATTACGGTTCCGAAGGACCCCGCCCGCCGGAGGTGCCCGGCCGCCGGAGGGCCCCGCCCGCCGGAGGCGCCCGCGTAGGCTGAGCGCCATGGAGCAACGCGACTGGACCGACGGCCACGTGGAGCGCTGGAGACCCGTGCTTCCCGAGCTCGACGCGGATGTCGAGGGTGCGGTGACCCGGATGAAGAAGCTCTCCGTCCATCTGCGCCGGGTGCGCGAGCAGTCCCTCATCGACTTCGACCTGGACCGGCAGGAGTTCGACACCCTGCACAAGCTCGCCGGACGCGGCGGCACCGCGGCCCCGTCCGAACTGGCCGCCGACCTCGACCTCGCCCCCGCGTCCGTCACCGGCCGGCTGGACGCGGTCGAGCGCCGCGGTTTCGTCCGGCGCACCCCGTCCACCACGGACCGGCGCCGCGTCGACGTGGTGCTGACGGACGAGGGCCGGTCGACCTGGCTCGGCGCGATGGCCTTCCTCGGGCACGAGGAGGAACGGCTGCTCGGCGTCCTGGACGCGGACGAGCGGGCGCTGCTCAACGACATGCTGCGGCGCATCATGGTCGTCGCGGAGGACCGGGGCGGGGCGGCCTGGGACTGACTCAGTCCTCCGCTGTGAGGCCCAGCTCCTCCCGCACCCCGTCCGGGCCGAGTTCCAGCAGCCGGGCCACCGCCTCGTTCCACCCCTCCGCCGCCCGCTCCACCGCGTCCCGGAAGCCCCGCCGCAGCGGACCCCCGGCCAGCAGCAGCGCGACGGCGGCGACCGGGCGCAGCAGCCACCGCCCGCGCACCGTGGCCACCGCCTCGACCGCCCAGCGCCCGTCCTCCGCGCGCCGGGGCCGCAGGTGCAGCCGCGCCTCACCCAGCAGGTGCTTCAGCCGCACGGTCACCGGCGCGCGCGGGGCGGGCGGCGCACCGGGCGGCAGCGCCGCCGCGTCCCACCACGCGGCCAGGTCGGCCCGCGCCCGCCCCGACCCGCGCCGCAGCACACCCGAGCCGTCCGGCCCCCACATCCGGCCCCGCCCCTCGATGAGCCGGGGCCGGTCGGGCGCGGTCAGCCGCAGGGACACCTTGGCGTTCAGGTCCGGGGCGCTCAGCCGCTGCTCCACCTCGACCGCGGAGGCGCGCCGCCACTCCCGTATGCGGACCGCCATCCGCTCACCGTCGTCCGCCCGGCCGACCTCGTACAGCGCCCCGGCCCGGAGGTGACGCCCCTTCAGCAGCCTTAGGTCCTCGACGGGTTGGCCGTCCGGCGTGACGACGGTCGCGCCCTCGGCCCGGGTCGACTCGGCCAGGTCCCAGAGGAGCGGGGCGAGTTCGGCGACGAGGGGGCGCTCCACGGCCAGGACGGTGACGGAGTGCCGCAGGACGGCCATCGGGTGTCCGCCCTCAGACGCTCATCGAGCGGGCGGTGTTGACCTGGGACATCACCATCGGGAAGGTCTCCGGCTGATAGGCCGGGATCATCGTGGAGTGGTGGCGGCCCGCACTGGTCACCGTCACCTGGACGAAACCGGTCGTCCGCTTCTGCTTCATCAGCAGGAACAGCAGGCCGATCAGGCAGAACAGGGCGAAGATGATCGCCAGCACGATCGCGACCGGCGGGATCTTCTCCTCGGTGCGCGACATGTCCGTCGCCGTCCACACCGCGCCCCTCAGGGGCATCGTCCCGGACGGCGTCACGATCGAATCGCTCATCACCGTGATGTCCCCGATGGACAGCACCGGCGCCCCGCCGCCCGCCGGAGCCGCGCCCGGATATCCGTATCCCGGGGGCTGCTGCGACGGATAGCCGTAGCCCGGCGGCTGCGACGGCGGGCCGGAGAGCGGCTGCGGGTAGCCGTAGACCGGATTGCCGCCCGACGGGTAGCCGTAGCCCTGGCCGTTCGGGACGCCGGGCGGAGGCCCGGGAGGTGTTCCGGGCGGCTGGGAGGGCCCCCACTTGGATGAGTCGTCCGCGTACGGATTCGGATCGCTCAACGTTCCCCGCTCTCGCTCTCCCCGCGCACCCCCGTGGCGGCGGTGGGTGAACCGACCACCGGTTCCGCACGACCGTACCGTCCGGGCCGCCGGGACGCAGCAAGAGGCCCGGACCCCCGAAGGGGACCGGGCCTCTTCACAGGCGCGGGGGGATCAGAAGCGACGCGTGATCAGCGCGCGCTTGACCTCCTGGATCGCCTTGGTGACCTCGATGCCACGCGGGCAGGCGTCCGTGCAGTTGAAGGTGGTGCGGCAACGCCACACACCGTCACGGTCGTTGAGGATCTCCAGGCGCTGCTCGCCGCCCTCGTCGCGCGAGTCGAAGATGAAGCGGTGCGCGTTGACGATCGCCGCCGGGCCGAAGTACTGGCCGTCGTTCCAGAACACCGGGCACGAGGACGTGCACGCGGCGCACAGGATGCACTTGGTGGTGTCGTCGAAGCGCTCGCGGTCCTCGGGGGACTGCAGACGCTCGCGGGTCGGCTCGTTCCCCTTGGTGATGAGGAAGGGCATGACGTCGCGGTACGCCTGGAAGAACGGGTCCATGTCGACCACGAGGTCCTTGAGGACCGTGAGGCCCTTGATGGCCTCGATCGTGATCGGCTTCTCCGGACTCAGGTCCTTGATCAGCGTCTTGCAGGCGAGCCTGTTCTTGCCGTTGATCCGCATGGCGTCCGAACCGCAGATGCCGTGCGCGCAGGACCGGCGGAACGTGAGCGTCCCGTCCTGGTCCCACTTGATCTTGTGAAGGGCGTCGAGGACACGCTCCTTCGGGTCGATCTCGATCTGGAAGTCCTGCCACTGGGCCTCGTCGGAGACCTCCGGGTTGAACCGCCGGATGCGGAACGTGGCCGTGATGTACGGCGAGTCGGCGAAGCCGGCCTCGGGCTCGGGAGCCTTGTCGGCCTTGTCCAGGGTGGGTGTAGCCATCAGTACTTACGCTCCATCGGCTGGTAGCGGGTCGTGACGACCGGCTTGTAGTCCAGCCGGATCGACTCGGTGCCGTCCTCGGCGACCTCGCGGTACGCCATGGTGTGGCGCATGAAGTTGACGTCGTCGCGGTTCGGGTAGTCCTCGCGGTAGTGACCGCCGCGGGACTCCTTGCGCGCCAGCGCCGACGTCGCCATGACCTCGGCCAGGTCGAGCAGGTTGCCCAGCTCGATGGCCTCCAGCAGGTCGGTGTTGAACCGCTTGCCCTTGTCCTGGACGGAGACGTCCAGGTAGCGCTTGCGCAGCTCCGCGATCTTGTCGACCGCGGTCTTGATCGTCTGCTCGGTGCGGAACACCATCACGTTGGCGTCCATGCACTCCTGGAGCTCCTGGCGGATCGCAGCGACCCGCTCGGTGCCCGTGGAGTTGCGCAGCCGCTCGACCTGGTCGATGACCTGCTGCGCCGGGTCCTCGGGAAGCTCGGGGAGGTCGCTCTTCGCGGAGTACTCGGCGGCGGCGATGCCCGCGCGGCGTCCGAAGACGTTGATGTCGAGCAGCGAGTTGGTGCCGAGGCGGTTGGCGCCGTGCACCGACACACAGGCGACCTCGCCGGCGGCGTACAGGCCCGGGACGACGGTGGTGTTGTCGGCCAGCACCTCGCCCTCGACGTTGGTCGGGATGCCGCCCATGGCGTAGTGCGCGGTCGGCTGGATCGGGATCGGGTCCGTGTAGGGCTCGATGCCGAGGTACGTACGCGCGAACTCGGTGATGTCCGGGAGCTTGGCGTCCAGCTGCTCCGGCGGGAGGTGCGTCAGGTCGAGGTAGACGTGGTCGCCCTCGGGACCGCAGCCGCGGCCCTCGCGGATCTCCGTGTAGATGGAGCGGGACACGACGTCACGGGACGCGAGGTCCTTCATGACGGGCGCGTACTTCTCCATGAAGCGCTCGCCGTCCTTGTTGCGGAGGATGCCGCCCTCACCGCGGGCGCCCTCCGTCAGCAGGATGCCCATGCGCCAGATGCCGGTCGGGTGGAACTGGAAGAACTCCATGTCCTCCAGCGGCAGACCCCGGCGGTAGCAGGCGGCCTGGCCGTCACCGGTCAGGGTGTGCGCGTTCGACGTCACCTTGAAGAACTTGCCGGTGCCGCCGGAGGCGTAGATGACCGCCTTCGCGCGGAAGACGTGGATCTCACCGGTGGCCAGCTCGTAGGCGACGACGCCGGCGGACTTCTTGACGCCGTCCTCCTCGACCACCAGCTGGTCCAGGACGTAGAACTCGTTGAAGAACTCCACGCCCTCCTTGACGCAGTTCTGGTAGAGCGTCTGGAGGATCATGTGGCCGGTGCGGTCGCCCGAGTAGCACGCGCGGCGGACCGGGGCCTCGCCGTGGTTGCGGGAGTGACCGCCGAAGCGACGCTGGTCGATCTTGCCCTCGGGCGTGCGGCCGAACGGCAGGCCCATCTTCTCCAGGTCGAGAACGGCGTCGATGGCCTCCTTCGCCAGGATCTCGGCGGCGTCCTGGTCGACCAGGTAGTCACCGCCCTTGATCGTGTCGAAGGTGTGCCACTCCCAGTTGTCCTCCTCCACGTTGGCCAGCGCGGCGGCCATGCCGCCCTGCGCGGCGCCCGTGTGGGAGCGGGTGGGGTAGAGCTTGGTCAGCACGGCGGTGCGGCTGCGCTTGGTCGACTCGATGGCCGCGCGCATGCCGGCGCCGCCGGCGCCGACGATGACGGTGTCGTACGTGTGGATCTGCATGGTTTACCTCTGGTCCTTCGGGCCCGGCGCCTAGCGGATGTTCGGGTCGAAGGTGAAGATCACCAGCGTGCCCAGCAGGACGGTGAACACCGTGGCGGTGTACAGCAGCATCTTCAGCCAGAAGCGGGTGTTGTCCCGTTCGGCGTAGTCGTTGATGACCGTACGCAGACCGTTGGCGCCGTGCAGCATGGCGAGCCACAGCATCGCCAGGTCCCAGACCTGCCAGAACGGCGAGGCCCAGCGGCCCGCCACGAAGGCGAAGCCGATCTTGGACACGCCGCCGTCCAGCACCAGCTGGATCAGCAGGTGGCCGAGGACGAGGACGACCAGCACGATGCCCGACAGGCGCATGAAGAGCCAGGCGTACATCTCGAAGTTGGTGCGCGAGCCCTTGGGGGTCTTGCCGGTCCGCTTGCGCGGCGGCTCGATGACGGGGGCCGGGTTGTCGACGTCGTACAAGGAAACGCCTTCGACGGCGCCGATCGCGGAAGTCTCGGTGGACATGGGCCTCAGCTCCCGAAGAGTTCGCGTACGGCGTGGCCGAGCACGGGGTACAGGGCACCCAGCATCAGCACGATCCAGATGCCCAGCACGACCCAGAGCATCTGCTTCTGAACGCGCGGGCCCTTGGCCCAGAAGTCCACGGCGACGATGCGCAGACCGTTCAGCGCGTGGAAGAGAATCGCGGCCACCAGGCCGTATTCGAGCAGCGCGACGATCGGCGTCTTGTACGTGGACACGACGTCGTCGTAGGCCTCGGGGGAGACGCGGACGAGGGCGGTGTCCAGGACATGAACGAACAGGAAGAAGAAAATGAGGACACCGGTGACTCGATGAGCCACCCAGGACCACATGCCTTCCCGGCCGCGGTACAGCGTTCCAGCCGGCACGGAAGAACCCTCCGGGAGCGGGGATTGGGGTCGGCCGGCTTGACTGTCGGTCTGACCCGGCCGGGTACGGTCCACCGGCCCCGGCCATCGTAGCGACGGTTTGTCGGTTCGATCGCGCGGGGCCCTCCGGTGTGATCAAAGTGGCAACGAAACAGGCACGGACGGGCTATGGACAGCCCTCCGCGACCCTGCTCGGCCCCTCCGTGCGGGGGAATCCGGCCCGCCCGGCCCGTCCGCAACCCGTTATCGACTCGATACCAACGCGGCCAGTCGACCCCGGGCGAGTCGCCGCATTTCGTCCGCCGCGACCGCCCGCTCCCGGTCCTCCTCGTGCCCCAGCCGGGCCCGGATGCCGGCCAGGACCTGGTCCGGGTGCTCGGCAGGCGGATAGCCGTCCAGGCAGATCACGAAGGCGTGGCCGAACCTGCGTTCGTACTCGGCGTGGGCGGCGGCCAGTGCGAGATGGGCGGAGCGCGGCGCGTCCGGCCGCAGCCCCGGTGACTCCTCGGCCGCCAGCGCCTCGGCATGATCGGCGGGGGCCAGGTCGTAGGCCGCCTCGTCGGCCGCGGCGAGCAGCGCGTCCGTGTCCGGGTAGGGGCGGTGGTCGGCGAGCCGGCGCGCCCAGGCCGCGCTGCCGAAGCACTCCAGGAGGGCCGCCTCGGCCTCGGGGGCGGGCGCGCCGTTGAACCGGGGCAGGCCCCAGGCGTGCGGGGCGGACCGGGCGGGGGCGCCGCTGCGGCTCTGTACGGGCACGGCGGTGCGCCGGGCGGGCCGGGGCGGCTGCTCGGGAAGGCCGGCGTGGGACTCGCTGGACCTGGACAGCGGGAGCTCCCGAATGGAGAGATGAAGGGGGACTCGGATGTGAAGGAAGCTCAACGCTAGCGAGGAGGGGATAAGGGTGGGCGAAGGATGCGCGAATTTCACCCGGACGGGAGAGTTTCGCGATGCCTGGCGAGCGGTTGTGTGAGGAGAATGCCCGGTTACCTCCCTTCATCTGCCCCTTTTCCTCGTAGTTCTGCTCCCTTTACTCCGACCCGCCCCTGACTTTTCCCTGACCCGCCTCTGACTTTTCTCCCCCCACGTTTCTCCGAACCGGAGGTTTCTGACTGATGGCATCCTCACGCGGCGCCCTCCTGGCCGTGACGGCGGTGGCCGCGGCGAGCGTCGTGCTCGTCGGCTGCGGCGGCTCCGGAACCGAGCACGGCAACGGCCCCGAGACGTCCCGTGCGGCGTCGTCCCCTTCCCCCACCCCGTCACCGACCCGCAGCTACCCGCTCTCCAAGACGCCCCGCACCATCCCCGCCGTACGCGAGCACACCCCCGCCCACGGGCCCGGCTGGAAGCCCGGCAAGGACAGCGGGGTGGTCCTCGCGAAGGGCAGCGGCAAGCTCGCCGACGAGGGCAAGCTGCTGGCCGGCGAGCTGAAGATCCACTACCGGGGCGAGGCGGCCGCCCGCGCCGGTGACGTCGAGCTGGCCCTCACCCCGAAGGCGTCCGGCGGGTCCGAGTCGTACACCCTGCGCACCGCCGACGGGCGGGTGCGGATCAGCGGGCCGGGCGAGGCGGGCGTCTTCTACGGGACGCGCACCCTCAAGCAGTCCGTGCGCGCCGACGGCTCGATGCCCGAGGGCGAGGTGCGCGACCGGCCCGACAAGCCGCAGCGCGGCCTCAACCTCGACATCGCCCGCAAGCACTACACCGCGTCCTGGATCGAGGACCGGATGCACGAGATGGCCGACCTCAAGCTCAACCAGCTCGGCCTGCACTTCTCCGACGACCAGGCGTTCCGCATCGAGTCGGACACGCACCCCGAGGTGGTCTCGCCGGACCACCTGACGAAGAAGCAGGTGCGGCACATCGTCGCCCTGGCCGGCCGGCTGCACATCCAGGTCGTCCCGGAGATCGACTCGCCGGGCCACCTCGGCGCGGTGCTGCGCGCCCACCCCGACCTCCAGCTGCACAACGTCTCGGGCGTCGCCTCGACCGGGTCGCTGGACATCTCCAAGCCGGGCGCGGCCAAGCTGATCGACGAGCTCCTCGGCGAGTACGCGGAGCTGTTCGGCGGCGCGTACTGGCACCTGGGCGGCGACGAGTACCGGGCGCTGATGGCGAGCAACCCGGCCGCCTCCTACCCGCAGCTCCAGCGCGCGGCGGTCGCGAAGTACGGCTCCGGGGCCGGCATCTCCGACCTCGCCACCGGCTGGCTCAACGACCGGGCGAAGGTGGTCCGCAAGCACGACATGCGGCCGAAGGCGTGGAACGACGGCCAGTTCCGCGACAGCGAGGTGCGCGCCGACAAGGACATCGAGGTCGAGTACTGGACGGGCAAGGAGTACGGGGCCCGGTCGCCGGAGGAGTATCTGCGCGAGGGCCGCAAGGTCCTCAACCTCAACGACGAGTTCATGTACTACGTGCTCGGCCAGCCCAACGCCTTCGTCTACCCGACCGGCAAGCGGATCTACGAGCAGTGGACCCCGCTCGTGCTGCGCGGCACCACCCCGGTCCCGGCGCGCTACTCGGACCAGATCCTCGGCGGCCGGTTCGCGGTCTGGGGCGACTTCCCGAACGCCCAGACCGCCGAGCAGGTCGCCGCGGGCATCCGGATGCCGCTGCGGGCGACGGCCCAGAAGCTGTGGGTCCCGGGCAAGCCGAAGCTGAGCTACGCGAAATTCCAGTCCCTGGCGAAGGAGATCGACGCGGGCTGAGCCGCCGGAAACGTCTCTGACCATGGACAACGCGGCCACCGGGCATTACGTTCCGGTGGCCGCGCTCGTCCGGGGAGGGACGCGCGCGCTTCTCGCGTCGACGTCTGAATCCTGGGGGGTTCCGTTTCCATGCTCTGTTCACTCTGCGGTACGAGACCGGTCGGCTCGGCCGGTGCGCGGTGCGCCGTGTGCACCACTGCGGCGGACGCCGGCCGGGGCCAGTCCCAGTCCCAGTCCTGGGCCGGCAGCCCCGGCTGGGCGCCGGAGCCGCTCGGGCCGGACCAGCTGCGCTCACCGGTCGGCCTGGCCAGGGCGGTGTGCGTGCTGCTCGGCGCGGCGGCCGTCGCGGACGTGCTGTCGATCGCCGCCGGTGTCCACGCCCGCATGCTGTACGCCGACGAGGCGGACGGCGGCAGGGTCGACGAGGTGGCGTGGAACCACGCCGACAACCTGTACCGGTCCACCGGGGCCCTCCAGTCGCTCACCTTCCTCGCGACGGTCGTCGTCTTCCTCGTGTGGCTGCACCGGGTCCGGCGCAACGCGGAAGTGTTCGACCCGTCCGCCCACACGCTGCGGCCCGGCTGGGCGATCGGCGGCTGGTTCGTACCCATCGGCAACCTGTGGCTGCCGTACCGGGTGGTGAGCGGTGTGTGGTCCGCCAGTGCCCCGCTCGACGGCCTTGGACACCGGTCCTTCGTGCCGCGCGGCCTGCTGAACGCGTGGTGGGCGGCGCTGGTCGCGGACCAGCTCGTGAGCCGGGGCGCCGGCCGCCTCTACGCCGACGCGGAGACCGGGGACGAGATCATCCGCGGGCTCGACCTGGTTGCCGCCACCGATGCGCTCGACCTCGTCGCGGCGGTCCTGGCCATCCTGGTCGTCCGCAGGGTGACGGCGATGCAGTCCCGGCGCGCGGAACTCGGCGCGTTCCCCGCGGTGCCGCGTCCGCTCCAGGCGCACTGAGACGGGGGCCCCGGCGGCGGTAATCGGCCAGAGGCAGTGACGCTTTTCGGCCATTCGGCGCTGAATGCGATAACAGGAAGCGCTGCGCCCCCCTGTGTCCCGGCATGGGGCTCATGGGAGGGCTGACAGGAGACGCCGATGAGCCTGCTCGACCTGATCGCCGCCGCCGACGAACGCGGGCTCGCCGCCTCCGCGGTCGCCTGCCTCGAACGCTGTCTGCCCCAGCCCGCCCCGGGCGCCACCGGCCCCGAACCGCTGCGCCCGCTCTGGGCCGCCTGCGCCGAGCCCCGCCTCTGGCCCGCCCGCCTCGCCGAGGCCCGCACCGCCCTGGACACCCTCGCGCACCCCGGCGAACCGGCCGCCCCCGTCCGGGACCTGCTCGCCGACGCCCCGGACGACCGGGCGGGCGAAGCGCTGCGCGCCTGGGCGGACGCCTGCTCGGTGCTGGCCCTGGAGGTCCACCTCGGCCACGACATGACCGCCCCCGCGCTCCCGGACCCGGTGGCCCGCTGCCGGGCGGGCGACCCCTCGGGCGCGGGCCCGCTGCTGGCCGGGGAGGCGGCCCGCCAGACCGCGATCCTGGAGATGCTGTCCGCCATGGACGAGAACGCCCCGGCCACGGCGGGCCTGCGCCAGATCCGCGACGTCTCCACGGAGGGCGGCCGGATACTCCGCGCGGCGGCGGCCCGACGGGGACGGGTGCGGTCCTGAGCCCTCGGCCCCTACCGCCAGGCGTACGTCAGGTCGGTGAGCGGGGGCAGCAGTACGTCGGGCCCGGCCGGGTCCAGCAGCACCGGTCCGGCCGCCGGGTAGAGGTGCAGCCCGGCGGCCTCCGCGAGGGGCACCCAGACGACACGGGCCCCGTCCTCCGCGTCCAACTCGGTGGCCGGGAAGGCCGCGCGCACCTCGCGGGGCACGGGCAGCAGATGGATGAGGTGGAGCCGGCGGAACGTACCGGGGCGGCCGGGCCGCGTCGTGACCTGGTCCTGCACCCGGAGCAGCCGGGGCGGTTCGGGCAGCGCCGCGACATCGAGGCCCAGCTCCTCGCGCAGTTCCCGGGCCAGTCCGGCGGACACCTGCTCGTCCGCGTGGAGCAGCCCGCCGGGCAGCGAGTACTGCGCTCCGGCGGGCCGCCCACGCCGGATGAGACAGAGCTCGCCGCCTTCGACGAGGACCGCGCACACGCGGACCGGGACGGCGGGAACGCCTGCGGTGGTCGTCACGGAGTCATCCTCGTACGTGAACGGCCGTCGCGTGGCGGGAAGAACGAGGACGACCGGGGCCGCCACCCCCCACAGGAGAGGCCCCGGTCGTCTTCCGCGGGGCCGCAGGGCGACCCCGTACTCATCTCTGCGCCGCGGGTGCGTTTTCTGTCACACCGGGGTGGGGCGATGGAATGTTGCGGGTTGTACAAGTCATGGACGCGGTGCACGCCAAGGACGTAGCGTGCGGAGTCGCGCAGGGTGGCGCGGCAGTGGTGACCAGCTGCGATTCGGACAGCAGGGCAGGGTTGAGGTAGTGCTGGGGGACGACGCGGGGCTTACTGCCGCGGTGCTCGCGGCACAGCGCGGGGACGAGGACGCCTTCCGTACTGTGTACCGCGCTGTGCAGCCGCGGCTGCTTGGCTACATAAGGACACTGGTGGGGGAGCCGGACGCCGAGGACGTGGCGTCCGAGTCGTGGCTTCAGATAGCCCGTGACCTCGACCGTTTCAGCGGGGACGCGGACCGCTTCCGGGGCTGGGCCGCGCGCATAGCCCGCAACCGGGCGCTGGACCATCTCCGGATGCGCGGCAGGCGCCCCGCCATCGGCGGCGACGAGACGGAGCTCTCCGACAAGCCGGCCGGTTCCGACACGGCCGACGAGGCGATCGAGTCCCTGGCGACCGGGCGCACCCTGTCGCTCATCGCCCAGCTGCCGCAGGACCAGGCCGAGGCGGTGGTGCTCCGCGTGGTGGTCGGCCTCGACGCGAAGAGCGCCGCGGAGACCCTCGGCAAGCGGCCCGGCGCGGTCCGCACCGCCGCCCACCGCGGACTGAAGCGGCTCGCCGAACTGCTCGGGGCGGACACGGCGGGCATCGCGGCCCAGCGCCCGGGCGGCGAGGGCGGACAGCCCGGCCCCGGCCCGGCCAGGCTCCCCGGTCAGGCGGACGGCACCCGGCGGCGCCGGGCGGAGCCGGAGGGCCCCGAGGCGTCCTCGGCGGCCTTCCGGAAGAATGCGGGGGACGCGCCGGGACGGACCGGGGAGCTCGGTGCCGTACCCGTGCAACGCCCCCCACGCACCGGCCTGGTGGCTCCCGCCGGTGTGACGCATTCGCGTCTGTGGACGCAGAAGGACATGTGATGGCCGACGAGCAGTACGCATGGCTTGACAAGGAAGCGGCGGAGAAATTGCTCCGCGGCGAACCGGTCGACCCTGCCGAAGGCCGTCCCCGCCAGGACGCCGAGCGCCTGGCCGCCGCCCTCGACGCCGTCGCCCGCACCGCCCGCCCCGCCACCGGTGAACTCCCCGGCGAGGCCGCCGCGCTCGCCGCCTTCCGCGCCGCCCCCCGCAGCCCCCGTACCGCCGGGATCACGGCCGCGCACGACGACGAAGCCGAGACGGCGACGCTCGCCCCGGTCCACATAGGCCGGGCGGCGGGCCCGAAGCGCACCGACCGCCCGTTCCGCTGGAGCCGGCCCCTGCGCTTCGGACTCGTCGCCTCGCTGGCCTGCTGTGCCATAGGAGGGGTGGCCGTGGCCGCCGGGTCCGGGATGCTGCCCGGCCCCTTCGGCCGGCACACCCCCTCACCGGCGACCTCGGTCTCGGCCGCCGAGTCCCCCGAGGAGCTGGGCACCGACGTCCTCCCCGACGAGGAGACCTCCGCGCCCCCGCCGCCCGGCACCCCCACCCCGGACGCCCCGCCCCCCGGCGACCGTCCCGACGCCGACGACGAGGACACCGCGCTCCCCGGCGACGGTGCGTCCCACGACGACCGGAGCGGCAAGGACGACGGGACCGGCACCGACCGGACCGGCGGCAGCCGCACCGGCGGCGCCACGTCCCCCGGCGGCGGCACCTCCCATGACGACGGCGACGGCGACAGCGACGAGGACACCGGCAAGGGGAGCGGCCACTCCGGCGACGACCCCTCCGGCTCCTGGTACGCCAAGACTCTCCAGGCGTGCCGCGACTACCGGGACGGCACGCTCGACGCCGACCGCCGCACCCGCCTCGAAGCCCTGGCCAAGGGCGCCCGCAACCTCGACCGGTTCTGCGACCGGCTGCTCGACGCCGAGGACGGCAAGCACGGCAGCGGCGCGGGTGACGCCGAGCAGGGCGGCGACGCCTCCGCGCCGCTCCCCGCCATCCGGTTCACCGAGTCGCCCGGCCCCTCGACGGCGGCCGTCGCACCGGACCCGGGGGCGACGGACTTCGCCTCCGATGACCCCTGGCCGGCCGCCTCCGCGGCGGCCCGCTGAGCGTCCGTACCGGTCGGTGTGACGTTTTCCGGCCTGCCGACGCTGTACGGAATGAGCCGACTGGTCATCGGCAGCGCCCGGAGCCGGGGTTCCCCCCGTACCTGCGGCTCGGCGCACATGGCGCGGGCGGGACACGTTCCCCCGGTCCCGTCCGCGCCCCTCATTCCTCTCGCCGCCTCACTTGTGGACGACGACCTTGTCCCCGGTGCGGACGGCGGCGAACAGGGCCGCGATCTTCCCCTCGTCCCGGACGTTCACACACCCGTGCGAGGCCCCGTTGTAGCCGCGGGCCGCGAAGTCCGAGGAGTAGTGCACCGCCTGGCCGCCGCTGAAGAACATCGCGTACGGCATGGCCGTGTGGTAGATCGTGGACACGTGGTGGCGCGACTTCCAGTACACGGAGAACGTGCCCTCGCGGGTCGGTGTGTACTGCGAGCCGAACCGCACGTCCATGGACGAGAGGACCTTGCCGTCGATCATCCAGGACAGCGTGCGGCTGTTCTTGCTGATGCAGATGACACGGCCGGTCAGACACCGCTTGTCCGGCTTGGCGACCGGCCGGGTGGTCGGCGGGTTCAGCTCGGTGGCTGTCGGCTTGTGCGTCATGCCGAGCAGCTTCTGCCAGGTGACGGTGTCGGTCCTGCCGGTCCTGGCCAGACCGCGCTTGCCCTGGAAGGACTGCACGGCGGCCACGGTGACCGTCCCGTAGTAGCCCGTGGGGCTGCGGTCGAAATGCCCGATCTGCCGCAGCCGCGCCTGGAGTTCGCGCACCTGCTTGCCCTCGGCCCCGCTCGCCATCAGCACCGTGCCCTGCGGGTCGGCCGTGGGCGTGGAGCGGGTCGCGCTCGGCTTGGGCGACGCCTTGACCGGCTCCTTCGGCTTCGCGCTCGCCGACGGGCTCGCGGAGCCGTCGCCCGGCTTCGCGTCGTCGGCGGGGGAGCTGCTGCCCGCCGGTGCGGAGGGCGCGGCCGAGGCACCGGCCGCGAGCTGCTCCTTGCATCCGGCGGTCACCCCGGCCATCGCCACCACGGCCACGACGGCGGCCCCTCGGAGCGCGTAACCGCGCCCGGTCCTGCCCGTGCGTATCATCCCAGCCCCCTGCATCCTCGGCCCCGGCGTCTTCGGCCCGCGCACTCGCGTATCTCATGGGACGGGTTCCCACGCCAACCGGTTGCCGAATCCTGCACCGCGTCAACCGTCGCGTGTCTGTGACGCAGAACGCACCCTTCCGCACCCCCGCACCCGGAATTCCCGCTTCCGCGCGGTCGTGGCCGCGTGCGAGACTCCGTTTCATGCTGGGTGTCACCGACCTTCCGACCTATCTCGCCGGCCTCGTGCTGATCGTTCTGCTGCCGGGGCCGAATTCGCTGTACGTGCTGTCCGTCGCCGCGCGGCGCGGGGTGCGGACCGGGTATGTGGCGGCGGCCGGGGTGTGGACCGGGGACACCGTGCTGATGACGCTGTCGGCGCTGGGCGCCTCGTCGCTGCTGCAGACGACGCCCGTGCTGTTCGCCGTCGTCAAGTACGCGGGCGCCGGCTATCTGACCTGGATGGCGATCGGGATGCTGCGGGCGGCCGTGTCGATGTGGCGCGAGCGGCACCGGCGGGTCGCCGAGATCACCGACGAGGAGCGGGCCGAGGCGCGGGCCCCGGGGGCCATGGAGCGGCCGTACCGGCGGGCGCTGGTGGTCAGCCTGTTCAACCCGAAGGCGATCCTCTTCCTGATCTCGTTCTTCGTGCAGTTCGTGGACCCCGGATACGCCTACCCCGCCCTGTCGTTCCTGGTCCTCGGCACCCTGCTCCAGCTCGCCAGCTTCCTGTACCTGTCGGCGCTGATCTTCGGCGGCACCCGGCTGTCCGCCGCCTTCCGCAGGCGCCGGCGGCTCTCGGCCGGGGCCACCTCGGCGGCCGGGGTGCTGTTCCTCGGCTTCGCCGCGAAGCTGTCGCTCAGCAGCGTCTGACGGGTCCTTCAGGGGCTACGGGTCACTCCGCCCGCAGGTACGCCGACGTCGCCACGCGCCCCAGCAGCCGCAGCCGCGAGGTCCCGTCCGCCAGATGCTTGTCCAGGGCCTCCTGGACGCCCGGCCACGCCGCGTCCCCGTAGTCGTCGAGGACCACGATCCCGCCGGGGGCCACGATCCCCTCGACCCATTCCAGGTCGGCGGCCACCCCCGCCATGGAGTGGTCGCCGTCCACCACGATCACCCCGTACTCCCGGTCGCCCGCCTCCGCCCGCACCTCCGGGGCGCTGGAGAAGCCCCGCACGATCCGGGGGTGGTGGGTGGTGCCGCCCCCGGTCAGCGCCAGGTTGGCCCGCACCACGTCCTCGCGGACCGGCGTGCCCGTGGGGTCGGCGGGCTGCGAGGTGCCCGGCTGGAGCTGGGAACCGGCCAACGGGTCCACGATCGTCAGCTCCGGCTCGACCCCCGCCCGGTGCGTCATCCGGGTCAGCGCGGCGGCGAACAGCCCGTACAGCGTGCCGATCTCCAGGATGCGCCCGTTCGGCGGGGCCAGCAGCGGTACGGTCGCCAGCTTGCCGCACACATTGGACGTCGAGCCCGCCAGCCGCCCGACGCCCAGCGCCTCCAGGGCGACCACCGTGCGGTAGGCGGACACCACACTGCGCCGCGCCGCCGCGTTGTTCCCGGCCAGCGCCCCCACCTCGCGGACCAGCCGGTCCACCTCATGGGCCGGGGGCATGCGGTGGGCGCCGCGCCCGGTCCCGTCGAGCAGCAGCTCCACGGCATACCGGCCGCGCCGCTCCTCCTCGTACTCCCTGCGCAGGGTGGCGAGTTCGCCGCGCAACGGCCCGGCGGCGCGCTCCACGCGCTGCTGGATGCGGCGGTCGACCAGGGCGGCGGCGGGGCGCAGGGCGCGCCGTGCGAGGCGGTTGTTCAGAAGGGAGACCATGGCTGGGAACGTACGCGCGAGCGCCGGGCCGCTCCCACCACGCGGAGATGAAGTCTCGGTGTCGTCGGGGGTGTTCAGGTTTACGGCGCCGCCCTGCGCCGCCGTCCGGTCAGCCCCACCGCCACCAGCCCCAGCAGCGCCAGGCCCCCCGCGAGGCTCCCCGCCTTCAGCCCCGGCGGCCGGTACGCGCAGTCCAGCACCGGCCGGTCGCCGCTCACCGGGGCCGCGACCAGCCCGAGGTACGAGTCCGCCGGGCGGCCCCCGCAGCTCCACCCGGCGATCCGGGGCGCGGCGAGCACCGCCAAGCCCTTTGTCCCCCGGGGGAGTTCGGCGCGCACCCCGCTCCCGGTGACCGTCACCCGCGTCGCCCCCGTCCGCTTCAGCCCGGCCACCGCACGGGTCAGCCGGTCCCGGTCCAGGCAGCCGACGGCCTCGTGCGGGACGGTCCCCGGCCGGGCCACCCGCAAGGCCACGTCGAGCGCCCCGCCCCCGTCGCCCAGCTTCCGCAGCTCGGCCCGGCGCCCCGGCAACTCACCCCGGAAGTCGGCCTCTTCCCCAGAACCCAGCCGCGCGCGGCCGAAGAGGTCCGGCGCCCACAGATACACCTCACTGCCCGCCGGGCAGGCCGCGCGGAGGGTGTACGCGCCGGGCCGCACCGCGTAGTCGTACGCGCCCGTGTCGCCCGCACCGCTCCCGTCCGCCGCGCGCAGAGAGGTCTCCGGCACCGTGTAGACGGACGCGCCGAGCAGCTTCTCCTGGTTGCGGAAGGGGGAACGCCCGTAGCGCGCATGCTCGTCGGCGGGCCGTACGGTCACCAGCGGCGGCACGTCCTCGTGCGTCACCGTGACCGGGCGGTCGTCCGGGCGGTTCCAGCCCTGGTGCGGGTCGCGCGGCATGTGCACCCGGGCGCCCACGGAGAACACCGCGTCGGTCACCGGGCTGTCCGGGTCGTGCAGGGCGCGGCCGTTGGACGTCCACCCGGCGCCCAGGGCCAGGAAGGTGCGGGTCAGCACGTCCGGGGTGTGGCTGCTGTAGTAGGCCCCGCCCTGGCCGCCGGTCAGCATCGGATCGTTCGCCGTGCTCTGTTCCAGGCCCGGATCGGTCCGGTAGCGCGGCCAGCCGTCCGCCTCGGCGACCGCCGCCGCCTGGAGGCGCTGGCGCTCGCCCCAGGGGGCGTAGTCGTCCAGCCGGCCCAGCCGCTGCCGGTCGGCGTACGCGGTCGTCGCGGCGGCCTGCCCGGCCTGCGCCCCGACCAGGAGGAGCGCCGCCAGCACGGCGTACCGGCCGCGCCGGGCCAGCACCAGGGCGCCCGCCACGGCCGCCAGGCCCGCCACGGACAGCGGGTACGTCCAGGCGGTGACCAGGGCGCTGGACGCGGCCCCGGCGGCGATCAGCGCGACCACCCCCGCGCCGCCGAGGAGCGCCCGCCGGTCCGGCCAGCCGGAGGCGACCGACAGCCAGGCGGCGATCACCAGAAGCCCGGACAGCACGAACGTCTGGCGGTACGGACTGCCGTTGGGCGTCGCGAAGGCGTGCCACAGCAGATGCGTCGGCCCCCACTGCAACGACAGCGCGACCCCCGCCACGAGCCCCGCCCACACCAGGCGTTCGGTGCGCGGGACGGCCCGGTGGAAGGCCAGGGCGCCCGCGAGGAGCAGGGCGCCGGTGCCGAGGAAGAGCGCCGGGCTGAAGAAGCCGTACGTCGCCGGGAGCAACCGGGCCGCGACATCGGGCCAGGCCGCCGGAGCGAACGCGCGGGTCCAGCCCGGGTAGGCGTGCCGCGTCCCGAGATACACCGGCACCAGGACGGGCGCGGCGAGTCCCACGCCCAGCGCGACCGTCCGTACCGCCCTCCCCAGCCCCCGTACCCGCTCCCGGCGCGTCCCGCCCTCCACCAGCAGCCGCACCACCAGCACCAGCGCCGCGCCGAGCGTCGCCATGTACGCGGTGTAGAAGTTCGACACCCAGGCCAGCGTCACCAGCAGCGTGCCCAGGACCGGCCGACGGCCCGTGCGGGCCCACTCGGCGGCGAGGCACAGCAGCGGGAAGGCGATCAGCCCGTCCAGCCACATCGGGTTGTACACGGCCTCGATGACCGACCACCCGCACAGCGCGTACGAGGCCCCGAGCACGACGGCCGCCCACTCCCGGCCCCGGCCGCGACGGAGCGCCGTCAGGAGCCAGGTCATCGCGGCCGCCGCCGCCCCGGTCTTCACCAGCGTGACCGCGTACACCGCCAGGTCGATGCGGTCCCGGGGGAAGACGCCGACGAGCAGGGCGAACGGGCTGCTCAGATACGTACCGAAGTCCGGCAGGAAGCCCGTGCCGTAGCCGGACTGCCAGTTCAGCAGCAGCCCGCCGTCGGCGCGGCCGTGCAGCAGGTCCCAGAGGCGGGCGTGGAACGGGACGAACTGGTTGCCCAGGTCGTTGACGCTGCGGGTGAGCGGGCCGAAGGGGTGGCTGCGGGCCACCGCGTCCCCGGCGCAGACGGTGAGGGCGGCGAGCACGGCGGCCAGGGCGGCGGCCCGGCCGCGCGGCAACCGGAGTATCGGGAGTTTCGTCATGCTCAGCCGGCCGCAGCCCGCTTCAGGGTGCGGGCCCGGCGCGCGAGGCGGCGGACCGTCGCGTTGCGCGGGATGAACGTGAGCTGCGCCGGAATCGCCCCCGGCAGCCCGAGCGCGGTCAGCCGCCGCCGCTTGAAGTACCGCCGCACGGCGTCCCGGTGGCCGCTCAGATAGCGCTCGGCGACGGGGCGCAGGGGGGCCTGGAGCTGCGGCTGCATCGCGTAGCCGACCGCGCCGACCAGCCCGGCGGCCCCGCGCGCGATCTCCTCCGGCGAGGGCATCGACCAGCCGGTCACCGCCGCCGGGTCGGCCAGGTCGGGGAGCAGGGCGTCCACGATGGTCACGGGGATGCGGTTGCTGTTCTGGTACGGGCTGAGCTGTTGCAGCAGCGGGCCCGTGCCCAGGCGGGCGACCGGCAGTCCGTAGAACGAGGCGGCGGTCAGCAGCGCGGTGGAGAAGCAGCCGACGACGAGGGCGGGGCGCATCGACTCGAACAGCGTCTCCGCCAGGACCGGGCTGTCCGCCACGGTGAGCACCGCACCGAGCCGTACCGCCTCCTCCTCCAGGGCGCGCGTCCAGTGGGCGGGCGCGCTGGGATGCGGTTTGAAGACGATACGGGTGTGGCCGAGGGCGACCGCGCCGCGCACCATTCCCGCGTGCAGCTCCTCCTCCTGGCGGGGCGTCAGGATGCCCAGCGTGGACAGGTACTGGCCGAGGACGAGCGCGGGGCCCGGGGCCTGGGCGGGGACGACGGGGGCGGCGACCGGGTCGGCCAGCTCGCCCAGCACCTTGAGGAACACGTCCGTCGGGACGACCTCCGGCTCCACCCCGAACTCCGTGAGCAGCAAGGGCTTGAGCCCCGGCACCAGGTCCAGGTGGAGCAGCCGGCGGATGCGGGTGCCGATCAGCTGGTCGAGCCGGCTGCGGGTCGGTCCGTAGCTCATCAGCCCGTCCGCGTACACATGCAGCGGGCTGTCCCCGAAGACCGTCGCCAGCGCCTGGGCGGGGTTGGCCTGGATGGACTCGCAGGCCAGCTCGACCGGTCCGTCCCCGAGGTCCCAGGCCGCGCGCACCGCCCGCTCCCACAGCGGGGCGTCCTGCTCCCGGGGGGCCCAGCCGCCCGGGTGGAACGGGCTGATGAAGTCGTTCCAGGACCGCACCGCGTCGAACTCGGCGGCCAGCGCCCCGAATCCGGGCCGCTCGTGGAGCGGGGTGCCGAGCTCCGGGGCGGGCGAGGTGTCGCTCACGACGAGGATGCGCCGGTGCTCGGAGCGCGGCCCGAACATGCCCGAGCGCAGGGCCGCGACGAGCGTGGCGGCGGCGTACTGCGTGCACGCCGAGAAGATCTGGATGGTGGCGGGCATCAGGCCGCGACCTCCCGCGACACCGAGCGGCGGCGCACCCGGCGCAGCCGGTCCGCACGGCGCTCGCCCAGCGAATTCAGCGTTTCCGCGAGAATGTCCTGGGGCATGCGCCGCAGCGAAGCCGCACTCATCGAGCGCAATTTCCTGGCCACTGCTGGTTCGAACCTTTCGATGGATTCCAAATGGTGCGCCATGACCGCGCAGTACGTACGCACGGCCTTCGGCATCAGCCGGTCCGCGTCCGGATCCAGGGCCGTTTCCTCCAGCACCTGATCGAACGCGCGGATGAAGTCCAGCTGGCGCACATCGCCGATCTGGGTCAGCGAGGAGGCGACCCCGCGCCGGTAGAAGATCCCGGGGAGCCCGACCGCCGCGAAGGACTCCGCCTCCCGGTGCAGCCGCCAGATCCACGGCCGGTCCTCCGCCGTGCGCAGCCCGTCCCGGAACCGCAGCAGCCCCGAATCCGCGAGCCGGCGGTGATAGGCCCCGGCCCAGGCGTACGCGTAGTCCACCGGCGTCGAGCGGTCGGCCGGCAGGATCACCTCGCGCGGGCTCACCACGGTGTTCCGCAGCCCGAACGGGACGCGGTGGACCGTGCGCACCCGGTCGGTGAACTGCACATGGTCCGTACGGACGAAATCGCAGCCCAGGGCCGTGATCGCGGCGAGCAGCCGCTCGTAGTGCCCGGGCGCCGCCCAGTCGTCGCCGTCCAGGAACGTGAGGTACTCGCCGCGCGCCGCGTCGATCCCCGTGTTGCGCGCGGTGGCCAGGCCCCCGTTCCGCTCGTGCGGGACCAGGACGGCACCCGGCAGCTCGCGCTCGGCGCGCCGGAGGATGTCCAGGGTCCCGTCGGACGAACAGTCGTCGACGAGGATGAATTCGACCCCCTCGCGGGCATTGGCCCGCAGACTTCTCAGGGTGTCGGGGGCGTAGGCCCGAACGTTGTAGAACGGCACGATGACGGAGAGCTTGACCACGCGGACCACGCTAGGCGCCGGTCCGGCATTTACCCTGGACCCGACGGGTACACCAGGTGAACGAAGAATGTCGGGACCATGAACCGGCCCGATTCCCCGCCCCGGAACGCCCTTTCCATCAGCTGATTCTCCGGGTGTCGGCGGGCTGTTAACCCGCTGTTGCCGTCACGTTGGGCCGCGAATCCGAATGCCTTCCTAAATTCGAAGACGTGCCACGACGTACCGAAAAGACGACCGCCCTCAGGGCAGCCGTGATCGCCGACTCCGACACCCGGTGGAAATGGGGCGCGCTCACCGCGCACCGCCTCACCGCCCCCGTGTCCGGGGAGCCCGCGCAGCGGGTGGAGATCAGCGGACTGCTGCTGCGCGGCCGGGCGACCCCGACCCCCCGCCAGCTCGCCGAGGTCGGCGACGTGGGGATCCCCGCCGACCGGGTGCGCGAGGTTACCGCCGTCGAATTCCTGCACGCCGTACGGGACGAGGGATACGACGTCGTCGTCCTCGCCCTCGTCGGCGGCGCCGTCCAGGCCATGCTGCACGGCATCGCGGCGCTCCGGCTGCCCACCAGGCCCGTCCTCGTCACCGGCTACGTCGGCGTCGTCTACGAGAAGCTCACCGACGGGCTCCTGCTGCGCCACGGGGCCGACGTCGTCCTCGCCAACTCCCGCCACGACGCCCGGCGTTTCCGCGCGGTGTACGAGGGAGTGGGCGCCGACGTCTCGGCCGTCACCGAGGCCGCCCTCCCGTTCCTCGGCGGCGAGCCGTACCGCCCCGAACCCGGTCGCGACACCCTGGTGTTCGCCGCCCAGCCCTCCGTGCCGGAGAGCCGCGCCGACCGGGCGTACCTGCTGCGGCGCCTGGTCGAACACGCCCGGCTGCACCCCCGCCGCGAGGTGCTGCTGAAGCTGCGCTCCAAGCCCGGCGAGCACACCACGCACATCGAGGAGCACCCCTACCAGCGGCTCGCCGAACGGCTGCCCGGCGGACTCCCGCCCAACTTCCGCCTGGTGTACGGGCACATGGGCGAGGTCCTGGACCGCACCGACCTCCTCGTCACCGTCTCCTCCACGGCCGCCCTGGAGTCCCTGCACCGCCGCATCCCCACCGCCGTCCTCACCGACCTCGGGGTGCGCGAAGCCCTCGGCAACCACCACTTCACCGGCTCCGGACTGCTCACCTCCTTCGACCACCTCGACGGCGGCGGGCACCCGGAACCCGACCCGGAGTGGCTGGCCGGCCAGGGCGTCGCCGCCGACGGCAGCTACCCCACGGCGTACGACACCGCCCGGGCCCGGGTCACCGCGCTGCTCGCCGGGGCGCAACTCCCCGACCCGGCGCCCTACTACACGCCCGCCACCGCCCCCGGCTACCTCCCGGGCATCCTCGCCCGCCACCACCTGGCCCCCGACGGCCACCCGCTGCCCGGCGCCGCCGTGCCCCGCGAGGCGGGCCGGGTCAGGACGGCGGTGCGCGAGGCGGTCCGGGACGCGGCCCGGGGCGCGTACCGGCACGGCGTCCAGCGCGTCGCCCCGGTCGTCCGGCGGATGGGGGAGCTGTGAACACCGACAAGCCACCTACTGGAGCACCGATGAACCGACCCACCGTGCTCGCCGTCATCCCCGCACGCGGCGGCTCCAAGGGCGTACCCGCCAAGAACCTCGCCCGGGTCGGCGGCGTCCCGCTCGTCGCCCGCGCCGTCAACGCCTGCCTGGCCTCCGGCGAGGTCACCGACGTCGTGGTGACGACCGACGCGCCCGCCGTCGCCGAGGCCGCCCGCGCGGCGGCCGAAGCCCTCGGTGAGAGCGCCCGGCTGCACTGCGTCCAGCGCCCCGAGGAGATCGCCGGGGACACCGCGACCAGCGAGGCCGCCGTGCTGCACGCCCTCGACGCCTACGAGGCGCTGCGGGGACGTACCGCCGACGTCGTCCTGCTCGTCCAGTGCACCAGCCCCTTCGTCACCCGCGAGGACATCGACGGGGTCGCCGCCGCCGTCGCCCGCGAGGGCGCCGACACCGCCGTCACCGTCGCCCCCTTCCACGGCTTCCTGTGGCGCGACGGCACCGCGGTCGAGGACCACAACTACGGCGTCAACCACGACAAGCGGGTCCGCCCGCGCCGCCAGGACCGCCCCGAGGACCTGCTGGAGACGGGCGCCGCCTACGCCATGGACGCCGCCGGCTTCCGCATCCACCGCCACCGCTTCTTCGGCCACACCGCGCTGGTCCGTACCGACCCCGCGCGCGTCCTGGAGATCGACGACCCGCACGACCTGGCCCGCGCCCGCGCGCTCGCCCCGCTCCTGGACCCGGCCCCGCTGCCGACCCTGGACGACATCGACGCCGTGGTCCTCGACTTCGACGGCACCCAGACCGACGACCGGGTCCTCGTGGACTCCGACGGCCGCGAGACCGTCGCCGTGCACCGGGGCGACGGGCTCGGCATCGCCGCCCTCCGCAAGGCGGGCGTACCGCTGCTGATCCTGTCCACCGAACAGAACCCCGTCGTCGCCGCCCGCGCCCACAAGCTGCGGGTGCCCGTCCTGCACGGCGTCGACCGCAAGGACCTCGCGCTCAAGCAGTGGTGCGACGAGCAGTCCCTCGCACCCGAACGCGTCATGTACGTCGGCAACGACGTCAACGACCTCCCCTGCTTCGCGCTCGCCGGCTGGCCCGTGGCCGTCGCGAGCGCCCACGACTCGGTGCGCGCAGCGGCGCGCGCCGTGACGACCACCCCCGGCGGCTCCGGCGCCATCCGCGAGATCGCGGCCTGGCTCCTGGGCCCCACCCTCACCACAGCCCCCACCGAGTAAGGAACACCCTCATGAGCACCTCCCGCCTGCGCACCCTCGGCAACCGCACCGCCGGACCCGGCAACCCCGTGTACATCACCGGCGAGATCGGCATCAACCACAACGGCGACCTCGGCAACGCCCTCGCGCTGATCGACGTGGCCGCCGAAGCCGGCTGCGACGCCGTCAAGTTCCAGAAGCGCACCCCGGAGATCTGCACCCCGCGCGACCAGTGGGACATCGAGCGCGACACCCCCTGGGGCCGCATGACGTACATCGACTACCGCCACCGCGTCGAGTTCGGCGAGGACGAGTACCGGGCCATCTCCGAGCACTGCGCCGAGCGCGGCATCGACTGGTTCGCCTCGCCGTGGGACACCGAGGCCGTCGCCTTCCTGGAGAAGTTCGACGTCCCCGCCCACAAGGTGGCCTCCGCCTCGCTCACCGACGACGAGCTGCTGCGCACCCTGCGCGCCACCGGCCGCACGGTGATCCTCTCCACCGGCATGTCGACCCCGCGCCAGATCCGGCACGCCGTCGAGGTGCTGGGCTCCGACAACATCCTGCTCTGCCACGCCACCTCCACGTACCCGGCGAAGGCCGAGGAACTGAACCTGCGGGTCATCAACACCCTCCAGCAGGAGTACCCCAACGTCCCGATCGGCTACAGCGGCCACGAGACGGGCCTCCAGACCACCCTCGCCGCCGTCGCCCTCGGCGCCGCGTTCGTGGAGCGCCACATCACCCTGGACCGCGCCATGTGGGGCTCCGACCAGGCCGCGTCCGTCGAGCCGCAGGGCCTGTCCCGCCTGGTCCGCGACATCCGCACCATCGAGGCGAGCCTCGGCGACGGCGTCAAGAAGGTGTACGAGTCCGAGCTCGGCCCGATGAAGAAGCTCCGCCGGGTCCCGGGCGTCGTGGCGGAGAGCGACGCGGCGGCCCCGGCCGCCGAGCCGGTCGCGGTCTGACGGGCCGGCCGGTGAACCTCGCCTTCGTCGAGAGCCCGGTCCAGCTCCTGAACGTCCTGGAGTGGGCCGTCACCGAGGGAGGCGGCGGGCGCGTCCTCACGGACGTCACCGTCGTCGTCCTCCCCCCGGTCGACCCGATGTCGCGCGGTCAGCTGCGCCGGATGGCGGAGCTGGCCCGCGACGAGGGCATGACCGTGCGCTGGCAGGAGGCGCGCGGCGACTCGGGCACCCCCCTGAAGTCGCTGCGCGCCCTCACCCGGCTCGTCCGCAACGCCGACCACATCGTCATCGGCGACCCGTTCTCGCGCTACGTGCAGCTGCTGCTGTCGCTCGTACGCCCCCGCCGCCTCACCGTGGTGGACGACGGCACCGCCACCATGGAGTTCGTCGCCCAGCTCACCCGGGGCGAGCGCCTGGTGCGCTGGCACCGGCGCGGCGGCTTCGACCCGCGCGGCCTGGCCCTCGCCCCGGTGACGTCCACCGCGCGGCGCAGGTTCACCCCGTCGGCGGCGCGCGAGGTCGAGCTGTTCACCGCCATGCCCGTGATCCCGCCGCCGGGCGTCACCCTCATCCCGAACACCTTCTCCTGGACCCGGTCCCGCTTCGGCCCGCCCTCGCTCACCAAGGGCGCGGACCTGGTCGGCACCTCGCTGGTCGAGACGGGCGTGGTGGACCGGGACCGCTATCTGGAGGCGGTCGGCGCCCTCGCCCGTACGCACGGCGCCACCCGCTACTTCGCGCACCGCCGCGAGTCCACCGAGAAGCTGCACGCCCTGGAGGCGGTCACCGGCCTGGAGATCGTCCGCCCCGACCTCCCCCTGGAGCTCATCGCCCGCCGCGGCCCCATCGGCCGCACGGTCCTGAGCTTCCCGTCCACGGTGGTCCACACCCTGCCCCTCGCCCTGGCCGGCACCGAGGTGAAGGTCGCGGTCTGCGACATCGCCCCGGAATGGCTCCACGCAACGGCCTCCCCCCGCGCCCAGGGCTTCCTGAGCGGCGTGACGGAGACCGCCCGCGACGTCCACCGCCTGGCGCCCTGGCGGGTTACGGCGGTGACGGGGGAGGCGTGAGGGGGCGCGGACTAACGGCCGTTCATGATCTGCCGCGCCACGCGCTCCCGGGCCCCGGCCAGCTCCTCGCTCAGGGCCGCCTCGCGCGCCGCGCCCGTGGTGACCGCCGCCGGTACCGGGGACGAGGCGAGCAGTCGGGCCCGGCGCAGATGGGTGGGCGGATGCGTGGCGTCGACACTGTGCCCGCGACGGGCCCCGGCCCGGCGCAGCCGTTCGTGCTCGCTCTCCGGTACGGCGTCAATGCGCGCGGCCAGCCGGTCCCACAGACCCCGCCAGGCATCCCGGGCGTCCGCGCCACGTACCGCCTGCGCGGAATTGGACTCGCGCAGTAGCACGACCTCCGCCGAGTCCGCGATCAGCAGGCGGTCCATCAGACCGGAAGCGGCCTCGGTGGAACCGCATCGCGCGGCGCTGTCGTCGGCCAGGTACTCCGCGCGCTGCGCGGCCCGCAGGGTCAGGCGTTCCAGAAGGAGCAGGACCCCGGTCACCGCGCAGCGCGGCAGCAGGAGCAATCCGTTGAGCAGGGCCTCGCCGGGCGTGGGCCGTTCGGTCCGGCCGACCATGTAGACCCAGGTCTCCAGCGACCGCAGCGCGCTTCCGACCACGAATCCGTGGCGGGAGTCCCCGTTGGCGTAATGTCCGAGCTCATGACCCAGCAGCGCGAGACGCTGACCGGGCGTGAGGACCTCCCAGAGGCCGAGCCCCAGGGTCAGCACTCGGCGCCGCCGGATGCCGTACGTGGACACGCTCGCGTTGCACTCGCCGTCGACCACGACGACGTCCACGCCGCGGGTTCCCACCACGGCGGCGACCTCGTCGATCAGCGAGAACAGCCCCGGCGCGTCGGCGCGCCGCAGGACCGGGGCGTCCTCGGGCAGCTTGCCGAAGCGCGGACGCAGAACGAGGGCGACGACCAGACAGACGGCGCCGAGCAGCGGCAGCCCACCGCCCCAGCCGAGCACCACCAGCAGCAGCCCGCCGACGAACAGCGCGACCGTCACCCCGTGGACGGCCGGCGCGAGGGCCAGGGCCAGGACGCCGGCCGTGCCGCGCCCGGGACGCAGGGCCTCGTCCGTCGTCACCTCGGCGAGCAGCGCCTCGCCGTGCTGCTGGGCGAGCCTGCGCCGCAGCACGTCCACCCGGCCGATCGGTTCCTCGGGCTGCCCCGGGTCCACATTCCAGTCGCAGGCGGCGCACCATTCCACGAACCCGTGGCCCGTCAGGATCTCCGCCCCGCACTCCGGACATGACCGCATACGCTGGTCCACTGCGTCGAGCACTGCCGAGGCCCCCTCGTCCCGCGGCTCCGGCCGGAGACCGCTCAGGTGTACGGCGGACACCTGTGCGTGTCCGCGGACGGCACAGTAGGCCGCGGCTCGGACAGCCGTACAGGGGATCGAGCCGGGTTCCGCCACGAGACGAGCGCCGGAGTGTACCCATCCCGCGCCCGTCCCACACGCCGGGACGCGGCCAAACATTCGCCTGTGTGGCTGAAGTTTTCTTGTTTCATGGTCAGTTGAGGAGGGAACAGGCTTACCCTTCAAAAGGTGAGCCAGTTGATCTGCCCCGAGTCCGAAGCCGGTCCCTCCCAGGGCGAGAGCCTGCCCGGCGCTCTGCCCGACGCCCTGCGCGCCGAGCTGATCGCCTTCCGCAGAGATCTCCACATGCACCCTGAGCTGGGCAATCAGGAGTTCCGCACCACCGCGGCGATCAAGGCCCGGCTGGAGCAGGCCGGGCTCGCGCCGAAGGTGCTCGCCTCCGGGACCGGGCTCATGTGCGACGTCGGGACGCGCGGGGAGGACACCCGGCCGATGCTCGCGCTCCGGGCCGACATCGACGCGCTGCCCATCCCGGACACCAAGAGCGGCGTGCCCTACCGCTCCACCGTGCCCGACCGGGCGCACGCCTGCGGGCACGACATCCACACCACCACCGTGCTCGGCGCCGGCCTCGTGCTCGCCGAGCTGGACCGGCAGGGGCTGCTGCCCAACCCGGTGCGGCTGATCTTCCAGCCGGCCGAGGAGGTCCTGCCCGGCGGGGCGCCCGACGCGATCGAGTCCGGGGTCCTGGAAGGCGTCGGCCGGATCGTCGGCGTCCACTGCGACCCGAAGGTGGACGTCGGCCGGATCGGGCTCCGGGTCGGCGCGATCACCTCCGCCTGCGACCGCCTCGAACTGTCCCTGGACGGACCCGGCGGCCACACCGCCCGCCCGCACCTCACCACGGACCTGGTCACCGCAGCCGCCAAGGTCGCCACCGAGGTGCCCGCCCTGCTGGCCCGCCGGGTCGACGCGCGGGCCGGGCTCGCCCTGACCTGGGGGCGCTTGGAGACGGGCCACGCCTGCAACGTCATCCCGCAGCACGCGGAGCTCTCCGGCACGGTCCGCTGCCTGGACCTCAAGGCGTGGCGCGAGGCGCCGGACCTGGTGCACGCCGCGATCGACGAGGTGGCCGGAATGCACCGGGCCAAGACGGTGATCAACTACGTCCGGGGCGTCCCGCCCGTCGTCAACGAGACCGCAGCGACCGACCTGCTGGCCGGCGCGATGGCCGCGCGCCGGGGATCGTACGCAATCGAGGACACCGAGCAGAGCCTCGGCGGCGAGGACTTCTCCTGGTACCTGGAGCACGTCCCGGGGGCCATGGCGCGCCTGGGCGTCCGCACCCCAGGCGACACGCGCGGGCTGGACCTGCACCGGGGCAACTTCGACGTCGACGAGGAAGCGATCACGGTCGGCGTGGAACTCTTCACCGCCTCCGCGTTGCTCCACGTCAACCACCTGTAACCGGACGCGTCGCCCCGGGTTCGGCGCGCGTTCGCGACGATCCGATAACGGCTTCCGTACAGGGCTTTATCTGACATCTACGCGCGTTACGATCGCGGCGAAACCAGCGCCGGAAGAGGCGCTTCGGTCAGGTTTGAAGGAGCCTTCCCTTGCGCCGGGTATCCAAGTTCAGCGCCGCGATCGCCGTCACCGCGGCCCTCGCTCTCACCGCCACCGCGTGCGGCGAGTCGTCCGACGAGAGCAGTGGCTCGGGCGACGGCAAGATGAAGATCGGTATGGCCTACGACGTCGGCGGCCGTGGCGACAACTCGTTCAACGACTCCGCCGCGCGCGGCCTGGACAAGGCCAAGGCCGAGTTCGGCGCCGAGACGAAGGAGCTCACCGCCAAGACCGGTGAGAGCTCGGCCGACCGTGACCAGCGCCTCCAGTCGCTCGCCGAGGGCGGCTACAACCCGGTCATCGCGATCGGTTTCGCGTACAAGGACGCGGTCGACAAGATCGCGCCCAAGTACCCGAAGGTCAGCTTCGGCCTGGTCGACTCGGTCTCCGACGCGAAGAACGTCGCCAACATCGTCTTCACCGAGGAGCAGGGCTCGTACCTCGCCGGTGTCGCGGCGGCGCTGAAGTCCAAGGACGACAAGATCGGCTTCATCGGCGGCGTCGACCTCCCGCTGATCAAGAAGTTCGCGGCCGGTTTCCGCCAGGGCGTCCTGGACACCAAGCCGAAGGCCACGGTGCAGATCCAGTACCTGTCCACCGGCTCGGACCTCTCCGGCTTCGGCAGCCCCGACAAGGGCAAGGCCGCCGCCAAGGGCATGCTCGACAAGGGCATCGACGTCATCTTCGCCGCCGCGGGCGGTTCGGGTGCCGGTTCGATCGAGGCCGTCGCCGGCAAGAAGGGCGCCTGGTCCATCGGCGTCGACTCCGACCAGGCCAAGGACCCGGCCCTGTCGAAGTACGCCGACACAATCCTGACCTCGGTCGTCAAGAACGTCGACTCCGGCGTCTTCGACCTGGTCAAGTCGGTCAAGGACGGCAAGCCGCTGACCGGCACGCAGACGTACTCGCTGGCCAAGGGCGGCGTCAGCCTGACCCCCACGGGTGACCACCTCAAGGACATCCAGACCCAGCTCGACGAGGCGAAGAAGAAGATCGTCGACGGCACCATCACGGTCAAGACCACGACCTGATCCACCGTCGATCGGGGCCCGGCGAGCGGCTTCGGCCGCTCGTTCCGGGCCCCGATTCACGTACCCCCGGCGGGGTGGAGGCCACCTGTGATCAGGTGGCCAACGATTCGGCGACGCTACGCGCGTAGCGTCGGGACTGGAACCGGCCGGGCGCGATACGTTTTCCACCCCCGCCTCCCGTCCTCACCGCCCCCGCCCTCCGCTCCTGCCAAGGAGAGTGCGCCATCAACGCGTCCAGCAGTCCCCACGCCGTGGAGCTCCGCGGTATCACCAAGCGGTTCCCCGGAGTCGTGGCCAACCACGACATCGACATCACCGTGCGCCGCGGCACCGTCCACGCCCTCGTCGGCGAGAACGGTGCCGGCAAGTCCACTCTGATGAAGATCCTTTACGGCATGCAGAAGCCGGACGAGGGCACCATCGCGATCGACGGCGAACAGGCCGTGTTCTCCAACCCGGGCGACGCCATCGACCGCGGCATCGGCATGGTGCACCAGCACTTCATGCTCGCCGACTACCTCACCGTCCTGGAGAACGTCGTCCTGGGCTCCGAGAAGCTCTACGGCATCGGCGACCGGGCCCGCGCCAAGATCCGGGAGATCTCCGACGCGTACGGTCTCGGCGTCCGCCCGGACGCCATGGTCGAGGACCTCGGGGTCGCCGACCGGCAGCGCGTGGAGATCCTCAAGGTCCTCTACCGGGGCGCCCGCACCCTGATCCTGGACGAGCCGACCGCGGTCCTCGTGCCCCAGGAGGTCGACGCGCTCTTCGACAACCTGCGGGAGCTCAAGGCCGAGGGTCTGACCGTCATCTTCATCTCGCACAAGCTGGGCGAGGTCCTGTCGGTCGCCGACGAGATCACGGTCATCCGGCGCGGCACCACCGTGGGCACCGCCGACCCCCGGAACACCACGACCAAGCAGCTCGCCGAGCTCATGGTCGGCAGCGAGCTCCCCTCCCCGGAGACCCGCGAGTCCACGGTCACCGACACGCCCATGCTCACCGTGGACGGCCTGCGGCTCACCGCGACCGACCCGGACGGCGCCGTGCGCGCCGTGCTCGACGGCATCACCTTCACCATCCACAAGGGCGAGGTCCTGGGCATCGCCGGCGTGGAGGGCAACGGCCAGTCCGAACTGGTCGACGCGATCATGGGCATGCGCTCCCCGGACGCGGGCTCCCTCACGCTGGACGGCGCGGACATCTCCCGCACCCCGACCCGCAAGCGCCGCGAGGGCGGCATGGCCGTCATCCCCGAGGACCGCCACCGGCACGGCCTCCTCCTGGAGGCCCCGCTCTGGGAGAACCGCATCCTCGGCCACGTCACCGAGCGGCCCAACAGCCGGGGCGCCTTCCTCGACATCAAGGCCGCCCGCACCGACACCGAGCGCATCGTCCGCGAGTACGACGTCCGCACCCCCGGGATCGACGTCACCGCGGCCTCCCTCTCCGGCGGCAACCAGCAGAAGCTGATCGTCGGCCGCGAGATGAGCCACGCGCCCAAGCTCCTGATCGCCGCGCACCCCACCCGGGGCGTCGACGTCGGCGCCCAGGCCCAGATCTGGGACCAGATCCGCGAGGCACGGAGCGAGGGCCTGGCGGTCCTGCTGATCTCCGCCGACCTGGACGAGCTGATCGGGCTCTCCGACACCCTGCGCGTCATGTACCGCGGCCGCCTGGTCGCGGACGCCGACCCGGCGGACATCACCCCCGAGGAGCTGGGCTCGGCGATGACCGGCGCGGCCAGCGGCCACCTGGAAGCGACGGAGGAGGGCGAGGCGTCCGCCGCGCCCGCCACGGACGACGACACCGACCCCCGCGAAGGGGGAGAGGACCGATGAAGAAGATCGACAAGGAGCGGCTGCTCCTGGGGATCGCGGCCCCCGTACTCGCGATCGTGGTCGCCTTCCTGGTGACGGCACTCGTGCTCGCCGCCACCGGCAAGGAGCCGTTCAACGCCTTCGGCATCATGTTCGACTACGGCCTGAAGTCGGACAGCCAGGTCTACATCCTCAACAAGGCGACGACGTACTACCTCGCGGGTCTCGCGGTGGCCGTCGGCTTCCGGATGAACCTCTTCAACATCGGTGTCGACGGGCAGTACCGCCTGGCCGCCTTCTTCGCCGCCGCGCTCGGTGGCGCGCTGACCCTGCCCGGCGCCCTCCAGATCCCGCTGATCATCCTCACCGCGATGATCGTCGGCGCCATGTGGGCCGGTATCGCCGGTCTGCTCAAGGTCACCCGGGGCGTCAGCGAGGTCGTCTCGACCATCATGCTGAACTCCATCGCGACCGCGATCATCGGCTATCTGCTCCAGCAGAACCGCCTCGGCCACCTGGACGAGGCCGGCACCAAGATCTCCACCAAGCCGCTCCCGGAGTCCTCGCACTTCTTCGAGTTCCCGACGACGCCGACGCCGATCTGGGGCTTCATCGTCATCGCCGTCGCCGCCGGCATCGCGTACTGGTTCACGCTCTCCCGTACGCGCTTCGGCTTCGACCTGCGCACGGTCGGCCAGTCCGGCTCGGCCGCCGAGGCCAGCGGGGTCAACGTCCGCCGCATGGTCATCACCTCGATGCTCATCTCGGGCGCCGTCGCCGGTCTCATCGGCATGCCGACGCTGCTCAACGACAGCCACGAGTTCAGCGGCGACTTCCCGGTCGGCATCGGCTTCACCGGCATCGCCATCGCCCTCCTCGGCCGCAACCACCCCGTCGGCATCGCGCTCGGCGCGGTGCTCTGGGGCTTCCTGGAGCGCGGCACCGGAAAGCTGGAGTTCGAGGGGTACGACAAGGAGATCGTCGGTGTGATCCAGGGCGTCATCGTCCTGTGCGTCGTCATCGCGTACGAAGTCGTCCGCCGCTACGGACTCAAGCGCCAGCAGAGCAAGGTCGGCGCGGAACTCGCCGCACAGGCCGCCCGTAACTCCGACCAGCAGGAGGTGTCGGCGTGACCGTCACGGCGACTTCCACCCCGCCCCCGGCGGCCCCCAAGGTCTCCGGCGGCAAGAGCGGGCGTTCCCGCCTGTCCTTCCCCGTCATCCTGCTGATCGTCGCGGGCGTCCTGCTCGCGCTGTCCGCCGTGCGTGCCATCACCGGCGCCCAGGACGTCACCTCGGCGGGCCAGATCAGCGCGGCGCTCGCCATGGCCGTGCCGATCGGCCTCGCCGGTCTCGGCGGCCTCTGGTCCGAACGCGCCGGCGTGGTCAACATCGGCCTCGAAGGCATGATGATCCTCGGCACCTTCTTCGGCGCCTGGGCCGGCTGGCAGACCAGCCCCTGGCTCGGCGTCCTCGCCGGGGTCATCGGCGGCATGCTCGGCGGCCTGCTGCACGCGGTCGCGACCATCACCTTCGGCGTCGACCACATCATCTCCGGCATCGCGATCAACATCCTGGCGCTCGGCTTCACCACCTACTTCGCCAAGCTGTGGTTCAACAGCGGTGAGGCGGCGGCCAAGGGCGGCTCCCCGAAGCAGTCCCCGCCGGCCGACGACATCACCTCGGTGACGATCCCCGGCCTCTCCGACGGACTCCACTCCATCGAGAAGCACCACTGGTTCTTCGTCTCCGACCTGGCCGGCATCCTCGGCGGCCTCGTCACCAACCTCTCGCTGCTGACGATCCTGGCCATCGTCCTCTTCGTCGCGACCTTCTTCGTCCTGTGGAAGACCGCGTTCGGCCTGCGGCTGCGCTCCTGCGGCGAGAACCCGGTCGCCGCCGAATCGCTGGGCGTCAACGTCTACACGTACAAGTACATCGCGGTGATCGTCTCCGGCGGCCTCGCCGGACTCGGCGGTGCCTTCCTCTCCCTGGTCACCTCGCACATCTACAACGAGGGCCAGACCGGCGGACGCGGTTACATCGGTCTCGCCGCGATGATCTTCGGCAACTGGCGCCCCGGCGGACTCGCCATGGGCGCGGGCCTGTTCGGCTTCGCCGACGCGCTCCAGCTGCGCAACGGCGGCGAGTCCGTCCACGCGCTGCTCCTGCTGCTGTTCGTGGTGCTCGTCGGCATCGCCGCGTGGAAGCTCTACCGCAAGAGCTGGCTGCAGGGCGTCGTCAGCGCGGTCATCGCGGCCGTCGTCCTGGTCTGGTACCTCGGCACGGACAGCGTGCCCACGGAGTTCGTCAGCGCCACGCCGTACATCGTCACGCTGCTCGTCCTCTCGCTCTCCGCGCAGCGGCTGCGGATGCCGAAGGCGGACGGCATGCGCTACCGCAAGGGCCAGGGCAAGTGACGCCGCCGCCCTTCACCGAGGCCGACTGGGAGGCCCTGCGGGCCGCGGCCCGGGACGCCATGTCCCGGGCGTACGCCCCGTACTCCGGCTACCCGGTCGGCGTCGCCGCCCGGGTGGACGACGGCCGTACGATCACCGGCTGCAACGTCGAGAACGCCTCGTACGGGATCGGGCTGTGCGCCGAGTGCGGCCTGGTCTCCCAGCTGCACGCCACGGGCGGCGGCCGGCTGACCCACTTCACCTGCGTGGACGGGGCGGGCGAGAGCCTGGTCCCGTGCGGCCGGTGCCGACAGCTGCTGTACGAGTTCGGCGGACCGGAGCTGATCCTGGAGACCCCGGACGGCTTCCGCACCCTGGACGAGATGCTGCCCCAGGCGTTCGGCCCGTCGCACCTCGGCTGACGCCTCCCGCCGGGTGGGCCCGCACAACGGGCCCACCCGGCGGCTCTTTTGCTCTCTATGCGCGTAGAGTCAACGGGACCCACGCGTTTGTACGTACCGGCCGGAAGGACGCCAGACCATGGACGCCATCTCCGTCATCCGCACCAAGCGGGACCGAGGCGAGCTGACCCCCGAGCAGATCGACTGGGTCATCGACGCGTACACCCGCGGCGAGGTCGCCGACGAGCAGATGTCCGCGCTGGCCATGGCGATCCTGCTGAACGGCATGAACCGTACGGAGATCGCCCGCTGGACCGCCGCGATGATCGCCTCCGGCGAGCGGATGAACTTCGACAGCCTCTCCCGCCCCACCACGGACAAGCACTCCACCGGTGGCGTCGGCGACAAGATCACCCTGCCGCTCGCCCCGCTGGTCGCCGCCTGCGGCGCGGCCGTCCCCCAGCTCAGCGGCCGGGGCCTCGGCCACACCGGCGGCACCCTCGACAAGCTGGAGTCCATCCCCGGCTGGCGCGCCCACCTCTCCAACGCCGAGATGCTGGACGTCCTCGACACCACCGGCGCGGTCATCTGCGCGGCGGGCGACGGCCTGGCCCCCGCCGACAAGAAGCTGTACGCGCTGCGCGACGTCACCGGCACCGTCGAGGCGATCCCGCTCATCGCCAGCTCGATCATGTCCAAGAAGATCGCCGAGGGCACCGGCGCCCTGGTCCTGGACGTCAAGGTCGGCTCCGGCGCCTTCATGAAGACCCTGGACGACGCCCGCGAGCTGGCCTCCACGATGGTCGCCCTCGGCACCGACAGCGGCGTCCGCACGGTCGCCCTGCTCACCGACATGTCCACCCCGCTGGGCCTCACCGCGGGCAACGCCCTGGAGGTCCGCGAGTCCGTCGAGGTCCTGGCCGGCGGCGGCCCGAGGGACGTCATCGACCTCACGCTGGCCCTCGCCCGCGAGATGCTGGACGCGGCGGGCCTCAAGGACGCCGACCCGGAGAAGGCCCTCCAGGACGGCTCCGCGATGGACGTCTGGCGCCGCATGATCTCCGCCCAGGGCGGCGACCCCGACGCCGCGCTCCCGGTCGCCCGCGAGCAGCACGTCATCAAGGCGTCCTCCTCCGGCGTCCTGACCCGCCTGGACGCCTACGACATCGGCGTCGCCGCCTGGCGCCTCGGCGCGGGCCGCGCCCGCAAGGAGGACCCGGTCCAGGCCGGCGCGGGCATCGAGCTCCACGCCAAGCCCGGCGACGAGATCACCGCCGGCCAGCCCCTGCTGACGCTGCACACGGACACCCCGGAGAAGTTCGACTACGCCCTGAAGGCGCTCCCGGACGCCTACGACATCGAGCCCACGGGCACGGCGTTCACGGCGACCCCGGTGGTACGGGAACGCATCGCCTGACCCCGTGCGATGAATTTCCGGCGAGCCGCCGGTCTGCCTGGACATGAACCCCGAGCAGCCGGCGGCCGTCGTGGTCCTCCCGGACCCCCTCACCCGGGCCGATGTCCCCCGCCTCTGCACCGAACTGGCGGCGGCCCTGACGACGTCCCCGACCGCGGAGGCGGCCTGCGACACGAGCGCCGTCGCCCACCCGGACCTGACGACGATCGAGGCGATCGCCCGCCTGTCCCTGACGGCCCGCAGAATGGGCGCACCGGGCCTGCGCCTGCACGGCACCCCACCGGAACTACGGGCACTGCTGGGCCTGGTGGGGCTGGGGAGCGTGATGGAGGATGTCAGCGCACCGCATCCGCCTCCAGACGGTCCGGGAAGCCGAACAGCGGGAACCAGCGGTCCGCGTCCAGGAAGCAGTGGAGGCCCGTGATCGCGCCGTCCTGGATGTCGATGACCTGGACCGCCCAGGGGAGGAAGCCCGGGCCCGCCGGGTCGGGTTTGTAGTGGGCGAAGGCCGGGGTGCCGTTGGCGGTGGTCGCGAGGAGGCGGGAGCCGGCGCAGCCCGCGCCCAGGGACGTCATGAAGCCGGTGATGTCCTCGTGGCCCCGGAGCCACAGGTCGAACGGCGGCATCGTCATCACCGCGTCCTCGTGGAGGAGGGCGGTCAGGGCCTTCATGTCGTAGCCCTCGAACGCCGCCACGTACCGTTCGAGCAGGGCGCTCTGCTCCGCGTCCAGCGGGTCCGCCGCGTCGGCCGCCACGGACTCGTGGTCGGTCAGGGTCGCCCGGGCCCGCTGGAGGGCGCTGTTGACCGAGGCGACCGAGGTGCCCAGCAGCTCCGCGACCTCCGCGGCCTTCCACGCCAGCACCTCGCGCAGGATGAGCACCGCGCGCTGCTTCGGCGGCAGGTGCTGGAGCGCCGCGACGAACGCCAGCCGGACCGACTCGCGCGCCACCGCCGCCTCCGCCGGGTCGTCGGTCGTCGGGATGATCCGGCCGTCCGGCATCGGCTCCAGCCAGGTGTTCTCCGGCAGCGGATTGAGCGCGGCCTGGGCGAGCGGCGTCGGCCCGGTCAGATCGACCGGGCGGGCCCGCCGCTTGCCCGCGTTCAGCATGTCGAGGCAGACGTTGGTCGCGATGCGGTACAGCCAGGACCGCAGCGAGGACCGGCCCTCGAACTTGTCGAAGCCGCGCCAGGCCCGTACCAGCGTGTCCTGGACCGCGTCCTCCGCCTCGAACGCCGAGCCGAGCATCCGGTAGCAGTAGCCGGTCAGCTCGACCCGGTGCCCTTCGAGGCGGCTGTCGATGTCGCCCGGCGCGCCGGGCCCCGCTGCCGCCGCTGTCAGTTCCCTCATCGCCGATCCACCCTGCCGTGCCGTGCGACCGCTCGCTTCGTCCAGTCCTTCGGAAGCTACAGCGGGGCACTGACAACGGGGCGGGCGAGCGGCAGCCGTCAGGTCCCCGGCTTGCGGCCGTACACGTAGACGTCGTCGCCGTTCTTCAACAAATTCCAGTATGACTTCGCGTCCGAGGTGCGCATGTTGACGCAGCCGTGCGACCCCGGCGGGTTCCACATCTTCACGCCGACCGCGTGGAACGCCTGACCGCCGTCGAAGAACTGCGAGTACGGCATGGACACGTGGTAGAGGGACGACACGTGGTTCTTGTGGCGCCAGTAGATCTTCCTGGCGCCCGTCCGCGTCTCGTACTTGTCCCGCCCGGTCCGCACCGGCACCGGCCCGAACTTCAGCTTCTTGCCGTCCTGGATCCAGCTGATCTGCCGCGTCAGGTCGACGCAGGCGATGCGCCCCTTGTTGGTCGGGCACTTCCCGGCCTTGTTCGGGTTCTTGCCGGCCGCCTTCTGCGCGGTGAGCGTCTGCATCGTGCGCCAGGTGACCGGGCCCGCGTAACCGATGGTCGGGGTGACCCCGTAGGTGCTCTGGAACGACCGGATCTTCTTGCAGTCGGCCGCCGACTGCTTCCCGTCCACCTTCAGGTGCAGGTACTTCTCGACCTGCTTCTGGTTCGGGCCCGTGGACGTCGTGCAGGACGCCGCCTGCGCGGCGGTGCCCGTACCGAGGACGAACGCCGGTATCGCGGTCAGACCCGCGACGGACAGCACGAGCCCGCGCCTCACGCCCGTAATGCCCCGTATGTCACGCATGCTCTTCCTGACTCCCATGTACGCCAACTCCCCTTCGCGCGCACTGCGGTGATTCCGCCTGCTAGATGCGCGAAGGGGAGCGACTGGTTGTGCGCCGAATGTCTCAGTTCTGTACGGGCACCGCGGCGGCGGGCCGCAGCCGTTCGGCGCGGGCGGCCCGCGTCCCGTACAGCGTGATGGATACGACTCCGAGGACCGCGAGCAGTCCCAGCGCGACCGTGCCCGCCCAGCCGCCGGTGTGGAAGGCCACCGCGCCGAGCGTGCCGCCCGCGCTGGAGCCGAGGTAGTACGCCGACTGGTACAGCGCCGACGCCTGGGCGCGGCCGGTCGTCGCCGTACGGCTCACCGAGGAGGAGGCGACCGCGTGCCCGGCGAAGAAGCCGGCCGTGATCAGCACCAGGCCGAGGAGCACGGCGGCCAGCTGGTCGCCCAGCGAGAGCAGCAGACCCGCGGCCGTCGTGGAGACGGCGAGGTACAGCGCGCCCCGCCGCCCCAGCCGGGCGACCAGGCGTCCGGCGGCGGCGGAGGAGACCGTACCGACCAGGTACACGAGGAAGATCGAACCGACGACGCCCTGCGGCAGGTTGAAGGGGGCTTCGACCAGCCGGTATCCGATGACCGTGTACACGGCGCCGAACACCGTCATGAACAGCGCGCCGATCGCGTACAGCCGCCGCAGCAGCGGGTTGGCGAGGTGCGAACCGACCGTACGCGCGAGCGCCTTCGGGTTCAGCGTGCCCGGGGTGAAGTGGCGGGCGCGCGGGATCATGAAGTGGAAGACCACCGCGCAGGCCACGGCCAGCAGCCCGACCGCGCCGAGCGCCGCCCGCCAGCCCCACAGCTGGGCGACCCAGCCGGTGAGGATGCGGCCGCTCATCCCGCCGATGCTGTTCCCGGCGACGAACAGCCCGATCGCGGCGACGAGCGCCTTGGGCCGCACCTCCTCCGCCAGATACGCCATCGCGGAGGCGGGCAGTCCGGCGAGCGCGGCGCCCTGGACCGCGCGCAGCGCGATCAGCCAGCCCAGCGAGGGGGCGAACGGCACGAACAGGCCGACCGTCACCGCGATCACCAGCGAGGCGGTCATCATCTGCCGCCGCCCGAACCGCTCGGACAGCGCGCTCATCGGCAGCACGCACAGTGCCAGCGCGCCCGTCGCGGCGGACACCGTCCAGCTCGCCTGCCCGGCCGTCGCGCCGAAGGACGCGGAGACGGCGGGCAGCAGCGCCTGCGTGGAGTAGAGGAGCGCGAAGGTCGCGACACCGGCGGCGAAAAGGGCGAAGCTCATCCGGCGGTAGCCGGGGCGCCCGGGTGCGAGCCGGTCGGTGGTGTCGGTGACGGGGGACGACTGGGTCGAGGCGGCCACGGTGAGGGTGGACGCCCCGGTACTGGCGGGAGGCATGCGACGACCGTAGGACGCGCGGGATTCATGCGTCCAATGCACAAACAGCGAATAATCAATCCCATGGTGCATCAACGCAGCTCACAGCCCCGGCTGTCACCGAGCAGTTACGAAGAAGACATCCGCGCGGTCCTCGCACCGCGCCTCGCGTACTTCGAGGCGGTCGCCCGCCACGAGCACGTCACGCGCGCCGCGCAGGAGCTGGGCGTCCCGCAGTCCACGCTCTCGCGCGCGATGGTGCGGCTGGAGGACGACCTCGGCGTCGCCCTGTTCGCGCGCAAGGGCCGCACGGTGTCCCTGACCCCGGCCGGCCGCACCTTCCTCGGCTCGGCCGAGCGCGCCCTCGCCGAGGTGGAGAAGGCCGCCGACTCGGTACGCGCCGACGCCGACCCCACCGCGGGCAAGGTGGCCTTCGGCTTCCTCCACACGATGGGCTCCGAAACGGTCCCCGCCCTCATCCGCGCCTTCCGGGCCGACCACCCCCGGGTCCGCTTCCAGCTCGTCCAGAACTACGGCGAGGCCATGATCGAACGCCTCCGCGCCGGCGGCCTCGACCTCTGCCTCACCTCCCCGGTCCCGGACGCCCCCGACCTGGTCACCCGCCGCCTGGACGAACAACGCCTCCGCCTGGTCGTCCCCGACGACCACCCCCTCGCCACCCGCCGCCGCATCCGCCTCGCCGAAGCCGCCGACGAAACGTTCGTCACCCTCGAACCAGGCTATGGCCTCCGCCGCATCACGGACGACCTCTGCACCGCGGCGGGCTTCGTCCCCCGCGTCGCCTTCGAGGGCGAGGAGGCGGAGACCCTGCGCGGCCTGGTCGCGGCGGGCCTGGGCGTGGCCCTGCTGCCTCCGCCCGCGGTGGCCCGCCCGGGGGTGGTGGAGCTGACGGTGACGGCGCCGCGCGCGGTGCGCGAGATCGGGGTGGCGTGGCTGGACGGGCACCCGGATACGCCGCCGGTGGCGGCGTTCAAGAAGTTCCTGCTGGGGCGGCGGGGGAGTTTGCTGCCGGGGTGAGGCCCCGCGTGTGCGGGGAGCAGTCGTTGAACGTGTCCAGCAGGTCTTCGGCCTTCGGGGCATCCCCGCGTGCGCGGGAGTCGAGCACCGCGGGGAACGGGTTCCTCGTCCCGTACGGGCCATCTCGGCCACGGCATCGTACAGCCGCGCTCCTTCCCCAACTGGCTCTTCGCACAAGCTCGTTGGAGATACGTCAATGCCGCCGCTCCGCAGGCGTCCGGCTGCTAGCGTCCTGTCCCGTTCAAGCAGGCAACCGTTAAGAGCAAAAAGAAACGGTGGAGCGTGGCTGGATCAAGTGCCTTGCCCGGTAAGGGCTTACGGCCCCGATGGGACCCCCGGGACTCCCCCTGCGTCCGGGTCCTGACCCTGGACGGCCGGCTCGTGGAGCTGAATCTGGTGGAGCTGTTCCACGATGCCGACGGCCTGCGGAGTGTGGAAGGCGGCACGCCGGGGGAGCGGGTCGCCGTCATCGAGTACCTGCTGGCCATCTGCTACGCCTCCGGCACGTATCCGGAGTCGGCCGCGCAGTGGCCCGCCTGGGTGGACCGGAAGGACGCGCTCCGGCCCGCTGCCGACTGGCTCGCCCAGCGTCCGGAGGACGAGGTCTGGGATTTGTTCCACCCCGAGGAGCCCCTGGGGCAGAACGCCCTGCTGGCCCCGTTCATCGATGAGCACGGGGCGGGTCCCGCCCAGCTGGTGATCGAGCGGGTGGGGGACTACAACCAGTTCTTCGACCACCACCACCTGGAGCACCCGGATCCGCTCCCGGCCGCCGAGGCGTTCCGGGCCATGCTCACCCAGCACGTGTACGGTCCGGCGGGGCGCGCCCGGATCTCCGGCAAGGAGACGCTCGGGGCCACCCTCACCAACCTCGCCGCCACCCGTCTCGGCAGCCGGATCCGCGTGATCGCGCTCGGGGACACCCTCGGTGAGACGCTGCGCCTCAACCTCGCCCCGGTCCCCGGTCCGCCCGGCGAACTGAACCGCACGTGGACCGCGGGCAAGGAGCGGCGGGGGTTCACGGCCAAGCCGAGCGGCCGGGCGGTGACCGGTCCGGCCGACCTGCACAGCTCCCTCGGCCGGTCGGTCCTGCTCCGCCCGACCCGCACCGGGGACCACGTGGACCGGGTGCTCCTCGGGGCCGGCGAACTGCTCGCACTGAGCGACGAGCACCGGCAGGACGCCGTATACGCGAAGAGGGCGGACGGCGTCAGGAAACCGCTGTGGGCCTCCGCCACCCGGGCCGTATGGCGGGAGGCGCACGCCCTCTACGCCGCCGTGGCCGAGGCGCGGTCGCACCCGGGGGGCGGCAACGACGGGGGCACCCTGTACCGGCGGCTCGCGCTCTTCCCGGCCCAGGACGTCGCCCCCGAGCCCGGACAGCAGCCCGCCCGGCGCATCGACCTCTGGGCGGTCGGGCTGGTGGCCAGGCAGACCACGGCCATCGCCTGGGTCGACGGCGTCTTCCCGTTCGCCCCCGGCCTCGAAGCCAGGCTGTACACGGCCTCCCGAGGGGGTTCGGAGATCGCCGAGTACGTGGCGTCCGCCCTGTCCAAGGCGGCGTACGCGGCCTGGACCGTGGCGTACCCGAACCCCAAACCGGCCGACAAGGCCGCCCAGATCGACCGCTTCGACGCCCGAGCCCAGCACTGGGCGGCGACCCTGGAGCCGTTCGACCTGCTGATGGAGGAAACGACGCTGGGCGAGGACGTCCACGCCTCCCTGTACGAGTACGCGGCCACCGTCACCGCCGCCGCCCGCCGGTTCCTCGCCGAACGCCTCGACGCGCGGCCCAGGAGCGCTCAGGGGGCGAAGACCCGGGCAGCCGCGCTGAGAAGGTTCGACGCCGAGCTGAGCGCACCGAAGGCCCCGGCCGAAATCCGAGGGGGAGGAACGACATGACCACCCGCACGGGCGCCGACGCCCGCACCAGCGAGAGCAGCGCCGCGCTCACGGCCTGGCTCGCCGGCCTGGTCCACAACAACAACTACGCGAGCCTCGCCGAACTGAGACGCCCCCGCGTCCAGCGCGAGCCCCACTTCCGGGCCCTCTGGTACAGCCCGACCGAGGCCCAGCGAGAGATCTACGGCCAGGTCGCTTTCCTGTTCGCGGTCTACCACCAGGGGCGGTCGAAGCCCGACTTCGGGTACGGCAGTCTCGGCGAAGCGGCCCGCCGTATCGGCGGCGGAGCCGGACGCGGACCCGACGATCCCGGCGCGGCCCGTCTCGTGGACCGCATCGTGTCCAGCCGCCGTATCCCGTGGCGTCATCTGCAGCACGCCGTCGCACGGCTGCGCTCCTGCGACCGGCATCCGCCGTCCTGGGCGCGGCTCGTGGACGACCTCTGCCTGTGGCACGACCGCAAGGCCCGCATCTCGTACGAGTGGGGCGCCGCCTTCCACATGCCGCCCGCCCGGACCGCCCCGCCGACTGCCGCCGCCGACCCCGAGAAGGGCTCCCTCGCATGACCAGCAACGCCGCATCCTCCGGCAGCCAGTTCCTCTCCCTGCACCTGCTGGAGACCCTGGTGGCCGTCCTGCCCGTACGCGACGAGAACGGGGCGCCCAAGTCGATCGTGTACGGCGGTTACGAACGCCACATGATCACGAGTCAGGCGCGGCGCAGGGCCGAACGCGTCCACACCCGCAACCGGGCCAACGCGGGCGTCGGTGCCCTGGCCGGCCACCGCACCGGTGTCCGGACCCGTGAGTGGGCGCTCACCACCGCGCGCGCCCTCGTTTCCGCGCACGGCTGGGAGTGGGACGAGGCCATCCGTACCGCCCGCGCCGTCATCGAGGCCACCGGGCTGAAGTTCGGGGACCCCGCCAAGAAGACCGTCGCCAACCTGACGAAGGTGCTCCTGTTCGCCCCCGAGGACGCGGGCACGCGCATCGCCGCCCACATCGAGGAGCAGGCCGGGGCCCTCCGGCCCTGGACCGAGGAGTACGTGGCGGCGCAGACCGCGGCGGCCAGGGCCAAGGCGAAGAAGGGCACCCGCAAGGGCGCCGTCCAGGACGAGCCGGCCGAGGGCGAGGGCGCGGACACCCCGGCGGCCGACGCCAAGCTGCCCGCGCTGCCGGGCGCGACCAGGGCGGCGGTCCTCACCGCGCTCGCCCCGCGCGACGCCGTCGACATCGCCCTGTACGGACGCTTCCTCGCCGAGATCGCGGACTCGCCGAACGTCGACGGCGCGGTACAGAGCAGCCACGCCTTCACGGTGCACGAGGCGGAGCAGGTGGACGACTTCTACGCGGCGGCCGACGACGCGAAGCTGGACCGCAAGGCCAACGCGCTGGACTTCCTCGACGCGGCGGACGACGCCGGAGCGGGCATGACCGGCTACCAGTCCCTGATCACCGGCACGTTCTACCGGCACGCCGTCCTCGACCGCGTCAAACTGCGCAACAACCTCCGCGCCGCCGGGATGACCGCACAGGAGGCGGAGGAGGCCTCCGTCGCGGCCGAGGCCGAGTTCGTCACGGCCTTCGTCGACGCCTTCCCGGAGGCGAAGAAGAACTCGACCGCCTCCACCGGCTCGCTGCCCGCGCTCGTCCTCGCCTTCGAGGGCGAGCGCCCCTACAACTACGCGGCCGCCTTCCAGGCCCCCATTGACGAGAACCCCGTGGACAAGGACGGCGAGGGCCCCGCGGGACCGGCCGCGGTGCGGCGGCTGCTGAAGCACCACGCATTCGTCAGCCGCCGCCGCCCCGACATCAGGACCGGCCGCGTCCTCACCTACGACCCGCGCATCGAGGAACTCCTCGGCACGCTTGAGGACACCGGCGCCCTGGCCGTCGCCTCGGCCGAGGAGCTGACGGCGTGACCCCGCACGTCCTGCTCGTCCGGCTTGCCGCGCCGCTGCAGTCCTGGGGGGTGGCATCGCGGTTCTCGCACCGCGACACGCATGCCCGCCCCACCAAGTCGGCGGTCATCGGCATGTGTGCGGCGGCCCTCGGCCGGGAACGCACCGACCCCGTGGACGACCTGGCCACGCTCGCCTTCGGGGTCCGCGCCGACCACCCAGGGACCCCGGTGCGCGACTACCACACGGTCGGCGCAGGGCGGTTCCCCCTGCGGCCCCGGGACATCATCACCGACCACCGGAGGGCCGCTGCCGTCGCCGCGAGCATGGAGGCGGCCGACGGCGAGGGCTTCGGACACCACGAGCTGGCCGGCTGGTACGGGGCTCCGAAGAAGATCACCGCCGACCCCGTCTCCGGGGCGCTCGTCTCGGCCGAGCTGTCGCGTACGGCCCTGATCACCGAGCGCTGGTACCTGTCGGACGCCGCCTTCGTCGTCGGACTCCAGCATCAGGACCGGGCGCTCCTGGAGGAGGTCGCGCACGCCCTCGAACACCCGAAGCGGCTGCTGTGGCTCGGCCGGAAGTCCTGCCCGCCCTCCGGGACCCTGGCCGCGGAGATCCTGCCCGGCACGCTCGCCGACGCCTTCACGGGCAAGCTCCTGCTTCCGGGGCCGGAGGGGCCCGATACCTCGGGGCGGCGCCCCTGGGCGTGGATCCAGGCCGCGCCGGGCACCCGGGGCGCGCTCCAGGTCAACGACGAGCCGGTCAGCTTCGACCCGGGCCGGCGGGCCCATGTCACCCGCTGGGAGACCCGTACGCGCATCACCATCGCACCGACCGCAACCGGATGGGACATCATCCCGTGAAGAGCACCCGGGCCTCGACGGCCCGCTTCGTCGCCACGCACTCCGTCCTCACGCTGAACGCCCGCCACCCCCTGGTCGCCAAGTCCCTGGTCGACGCCCAGGAGATGCACCGCACGGTGATGAGCGGCTTCCGGGGCTGGGTCGAGGACGGCGAACCCGAGGCGCGCGCCCAGATGGGCGTCCTGTCCACCTGGTCGGTCGACCTGAAGGCGGGGGCCCTCGTCCTGGTCGTCCAGTCCAGGGTCCCGGGCGACTGGTCGCGCATCCCCCGCGAAGCGTTGACGACGGCCCCGCACATCATCACCGTCGACCGCACCTTCGAACGGGGCGAGGTCTTCGGCTTCCGCGCGGTCGTGAACCCCACGCGCAGCAGACCGTCGGGCCGCCCGCCCGAGGAGAAGGTGCGCGGCACCCGTACCGCCCACACCACCCCGGAACACGTGAAGCGCTGGTTCGCACGCCGCCTCCAGGCCGCCGGCGAGCCCCCGGTCGCCGAGGACGGCGTCACCCGCATCGGCGCCACCGCGGATCCGGAGACCCTGGGCATCCGCATGCTGCCGACGGTGTCCAGCGCCCACCGCGCCAAACCCGTCCGCATCGGCCGCGCCGAAATCCGCGGCACCCTGACGGTCACGGACCCGGAGCCCCTGGTGACGTCCCTCTCGAACGGCCTGGGGCACGCGCGGGCGTACAGCTGCGGGCTGATACTGGCGCGTTGACCGATGGAGGGCATCCCCGCGCACGCGGGGGGCCGAGCAGGATCTGCTCCTAACGGGGGCCATCCCCACGCGTGCGGGGAACCTCCGGCAAGGGCCGAGAGTAGGCCCTCGGGCCCCGCCGCGACCAGCCCCTCAGACATCACCGCTTCCCACTGCCACGCCGCAGCAGGATCGTCAGCGTCGCCCGCGCGTCGCGCCGGCGCTCCGGGCTGCGGAACAGCACGGAGGAGGCGGCGACGGTGACGACGGCCCCGACGTAGGCGAGGCCGGTGGCGGCGGCCCCTTGCAGGACGGACTCGAGGACGGGCGGCAGGCCGGACATGCGGATCTCCTCAGGGGTGTCGCCCGTGGCTACTCCGCCGGGCGGCGTGCCTCAGGTATCCACCGTGCGTCCGGATTCCAGAAACGTTCGGGAACCCGTACACGCCCGAAACATGCAGGTCAGGGACGGATGAAAAACATTCCAGAGCACTCTTCCGCAGCGCCTGATTTCCGCGACGACCTCAGGAGGCTGGACGAGGCAGCGGGCGGCCGGTCCAAGGGGCCGGGGCTTCACGAACTGGCCGCCCTTGAGGGGTGCACGGTCACGGTCTCAAGCCTGAGTACGTGGCTGCGGGGTGAAACGCTCCCTCGTGAAGAGAACATGCCTTATGTATTGGGTCAGCTGATCCCCACGTTGGAGAAGTGTGCGAAGAGCCGGTCGCGTACCTATGTCGGCCGGACCAAGGCCACGTGGCAGGCCCGCTTTTTGGCTGCCAACACGGTCCGCCAAAGGAAGCAGAGCCCTTCCGGCCCCCGGGTGCACAGAACGTCCCCAGGGCGTCTGCTGGCCGGGCCGTCCCCAGCGCTCCTGGACGTACTGCCACGTGAGTTCGCGGGCCGGGAGGCCGAGCTCGACGAGCTGGTCGCATTCGTGACGGCGGGTCAGGACGGGCCGGACTACCGGTGGTACCAGGCGAGCCCTTGGGCGGGGAAGACCGCGCTGCTGGCCTGGTTCGCCGACCGCTACCGGCTGCCCGGGATCGACATCGCCCACCACTTCATCTCGGGGCGCCTGGGCACGGATCGACGCGAGGACTTCACGCGCGTGGTCGGGCAGCAACTGGCTGCCGCGTCGGGCATACGACGTCTGCCTGCTGCCGCCCTCAAGGACTTCTCCGTGGCGTACGCGGCGGCCGCTCAAGCCTGCGAGCAGCGCCATCGTCGGCTCGTACTGATCGTTGACGGACTTGACGAGGACGCCGACGTGGATCGGGACGGCATGGGCATCGCCGGGCTGCTCCCCAAAGCCCCGCCGCACGGCATGCGCGTCATTGTCAGCGGCCGTGCCCACCCCTCGGTCCCGCTGAAACTGGCGGGGGATCACCCCCTGCGGGATCCCGGCATCGTCCGGCAGCTCACCGCCTCTCCGGCCGCACGGGCCATCCGGGACATGGCTCTGGTGGAGCTGGACGAGCTCCTGGGCGACCCCCGCATCGGCCAACAGGTGTTGGGGCTGCTCGCCACCGCGCGAGGAGCCCTCACGCGAGCGGATCTGGCGAAGATCCTCCGCGTCCGGCCGCGCGAGGTGCGGCTCCGGCTCGGCACCGTGGTCAGCCGATCACTCGCGCCCACGCGCGTCGATCGCCTCGCCCTGAACGGACGGACCGGAGCGGAGGCAGAAGAGGACCGCCAGGCGTTCGTGCTGGCCCACGACGCGATCCTCAGGACGGTGTGCCAGGAGCTGGGGGAGCCCGACCTCGCCGAACGGAGGGACGACCTGCACCGCTGGGCGCAGGCGTACCAGGACCAGGGCTGGCCCGAAAACACGCCCAACTATCTTCTGACCGGCTACATCCGCCTCCTCCAGGACTCCGCGGACACCGAGCGTCTCGACGCCCTCGTTCTCGATCCGTGCTACCAACTGCGCCTCGCCGACCGCTCCGGCGCCGACGTCGCCCTCGCCCATCTGGGTCCGGTCGCCGCCCGTCGCGGGAAGCACGCGGCACTGGGGCCGGCCGTCGCGGCCGCCGTTTCCCGGGAGATGCTGCTGGGCCGGGTGCGGTCGGTCCCGGTGGCCGTCGCTCAGGCCGTTGCCCGGCTCGGGGATCCGGGGAGGGGGCGGGCGCTGGCGGTCGCGTCGGGGAGTGCCGTGGACAAGGCGCTGCGGCTCGCCGACCTGGCGGAGGCGGTGCGGGCGATGGACGAGCAGGAGGCCGCCGTCATCGCCCGGGAGGCGGAGAGGTGGGCGCGCACGGCGTTGCGGGAGGCGGACCGGGCCGGGTACGTCACCGATGAGGCCGAGGGCGCGGCCGCGCGGGCGGCTCTCGCCCTGCTGACGACGGCAGGCGGCCGCGATCAGCAGGAGCAGTACGCGGACGGCCTCGCCCTGCTCCGTTCCACCCGGGGCACCGGGTCGGCCCGCAGCGAGACCTGGGCATTGGCCGCCGCCCTGCCGGCACCCGACCATCCACAGGACGCGGCCCGACTCCTGGACGAACTGGAACGGCAGGCCGAACCCATGGGCGGCAAGGGCGTGGCCGTCGCGGTGCAGCTCTGGCAGACGGTGGCGGCCGCGGACCCGGACCGCGCCGGCCGTCTGCACGACCTCGCCCTGGAGCACGTGACGAGGGCGTGGCAGGAGGCCCCCTCACTGGAGGCCGTGGCCACGCTCGCCGCCACCGCGTCCTTCGTGGCACCCACCCGTCCGGCGCAGGCCGGGCAACTCGCGGCCGCCGCCCGCGACCGCCTCGAACGCGTGCTGCACGCCGACGCCGGGGAGCGCTCGCCGGAGGACGCCTTCCACCTGGAATTCGGCTTCCCGCACACACTCGCCGTGCTCGCCCGGGCCCTCACCGACGTGGGGGCACCACCGGAGGAAGCCACCCGCATCCTGGAGCTCGGGCAGCTTGCCGTGCCCTTGGAGCCCGCACACGACCCGGAGGAGGACCCCGCCGAGGACGACACGTTCACCGAAGCCACCGCGCTCGCCGAGCAGGCCGTCCACCTCGCCGGACGCGGCGCCGTGGACGACGCGGAGCACCATCTGCAACAGGCGCTGACCCTCCTGCCCCCGGCCGGACGCGGTGGCCGGGGACCCGTCTGGCTGCCGGACCTCGCGGGCGCGCTCGTCCGTACCGGCGCAGCCGTCGATCCCGAGGAGCTGCCCGGCCTCGCACGGCACCCGGCCGAGCGGGTGCGCGTACACGCGGCCATGGCCCTGGCCCATGCGGACTGCGACCGGCAGGCCGAGGCACGCCACCACGCGCGGGAAGCGGCCCGTGGGGGCTCCGGCAGGGGCTGGGCGTACACCGCGCAGGCACTGGCCCGTGTCGGCGAGGTGGCGGCCGCCGTCGACCACGTCGAGCGGCACCGTCCGCCGCAGCACCCCGGCGGGCGGGCCGCCTGGCGAACGGCGGACCGGGCGGCGCGGGTCGCCGTCGCAGCCGAACTCGCGTCACACGACCCCGAAGCAGCGTACGAACTGGTCCGTCCGGTGCTGGAACGTCTGCACGCGTCCCGGAACGCGATCCGAAGCCACGGGCTGCTGCCCTCGCTGGCAGGACTACTCCCTGCCGTTGCAGACCTGCCGCCCCACCAACAGCAGCTGTTCCACGAGCTCATGGCGACCGCGCGGGAGCAGGCGGCGCGGAACGATCCCGACTCCTGGCGCCCCGAAGACCTCCTCGTGCACGCGTTCCTTCTCATCGCTGACGGGGAAGAGCCCGCCCGTCAGCTGGACCGGCTGACACAGGACATGGCCCATCGCGGGGCCGAGCATTCCCCCACCGCCGCGCTGGCCGTGCTGCACGCGGCCCTGGGCGACCACACCGCCGCGCACCGCGTGGCGATGTCTCCCGGCGCACCCCGCCACAGAGCCGTGGCGCTGTCCGCGGTGGCCGCGCACCTCGCCCGTGTGCCGTGCCGTCCCTGCCCCGTCCCGGACCCGGTCGGCACGGACACCTTCACGCACACCGTCCGGTACCTGGCGCTCCACACGACCCGGGCCGCACCGGCCGCCGTGCGGCCCGCCGCGAGGTCCCTGCAACACGCCCTGGCGACACCCGGCTGGCATCACGCCATCCCGGCCCTGTCCCACATCGCACCCGACACCCTCGCCACCATCCACGCCATTACGGAGAAGCACCTGGGCACACCGCGGGACACCGAGGACGACTGGCCCCTCAGCTGACCCCCAACGACTCCCCGAACCCCACCGCCAACGGCATCCGCAGCCCCAGGGGCGGCGGGGCCGCCAGCGCGTCCGTCACCGGGCGGGCGTAGGCGTGGCCGAACAGGGTGCCGCGTACGAAGTCGGCGGCCAGGGCCGCGACCTCCGAGCGGTGCTGGCGCAGGGCGTGGCCGTCCGAGTGGACCTCGAAGCGGCAGGTGTCGCGGTTGGCCTTCTTGGCGCGTTCGGCCAGGCGGAAGGACAAGTCCGGGGCGCAGCGCGTGTCGTTGGTGCCGTGGACCAGCAGGACCGGGCGGCCGACCAGGTGTTTGACCGGTTCGGGGGCGGCGGCCGGGTCGCCGGGGAGCCAGGGGGCCATGGCCAGGACCGCGCCGACCGCCGGGTGGCCGCCCGCGCGGAGGGCCGCCCGGGCGCCCATGCCGTGGCCGGCCAGGCAGAGGGGGACGTCGCCGTAGCGGCGTACGGCCTCGTCCACCGCCCACTCCGCGTCCGCCGCGAGGTGGGCGTCGTCCTCGTTCCAGCCGCGGCAGCGGTAGCGCACCACATGGGCGGTGAGGCCGTCGGCGCGGCCCGCGTGGGCCAGGGCGCGGGCCAGCGGGAGCAGGCGGGCGTGGGAGAGGGAGGAGGGGCGGCGGTGCGAGTGCGGCTCGCCGTCCGGGAGCAGCAGGACCACGCCGCCGACCGTTGTTGCTCCGGCCGCCGCTCCGACGGCCCGTCCCAGCCGCGCCGCGGGCTGGGGGAGTACGCGCTGTGCCATGGCGTAACAGTGTCAGACGAGCGTCCGTCCGCCACCCCTGTTCGCGGGGTCTGTTACGCAGTGGGGCGCGGGGCGGCTCGACCGTACCGTTATGCAACGACAAGCCCGCTCTACGCGCGTAGGCGCTACAGTGCCTGGATGATGAGCCCGACCCTCAACGTGCCCGGCCCGGACCAGATCCGGCGCGCCCCCAAGGTCCTTCTGCACGACCACCTCGACGGCGGTCTGCGCCCCGGAACGATCGTCGATCTCGCCGCGGCGATCGGTTACGAAGCGCTTCCCGAGAACGAGCCCGACAAACTCGGCATCTGGTTCCGGGAGGCGGCGGACTCCGGTTCCCTGGAGCGGTATCTGGAGACGTTCGCCCACACCTGCGCGGTCATGCAGACCCGTGACGCGCTGGTCCGGGTCGCCGCCGAGTGCGCGGAGGACCTGGCCGCCGACGGGGTCGTGTACGCCGAGGTGCGGTACGCCCCCGAGCAGCACCTGGAGGCCGGGCTGACCCTCGAAGAGGTGGTCGAGGCCGTCAACGAGGGCTTCCGCGAGGGCGAGCGGCGGGCCCGGCAGGACGGCAACCGCATCCGGGTCGGCGCCCTGCTCACCGCCATGCGGCACGCCGCGCGCTCCCTGGAGATCGCGGAGCTGGCCAACCGCTACCGGGACCAGGGCGTCGTCGGCTTCGACATCGCGGGCGCCGAGGCGGGGTTCCCTCCCACCCGGCACCTGGACGCCTTCGAGTACCTCAAGCGCGAGAACAACCACTTCACGATCCACGCGGGCGAGGCGTTCGGGCTGCCGTCGATCTGGCAGGCCATCCAGTGGTGCGGCGCCGACCGGCTCGGGCACGGGGTCCGCATCATCGACGACATCGAGGTGGCGGAGGACGGCTCCGTGAAGCTGGGCCGCCTCGCCTCGTACGTACGGGACAAGCGCATCCCGCTGGAGATGTGCCCGACGTCCAACCTCCAGACCGGGGCCGCGTCCTCGTACGCCGAGCACCCCATCGGGCTGCTCCGCAAGCTGCACTTCCGGGCCACCGTCAATACCGACAACCGGCTGATGAGCGGTACGAGCATGAGCCAGGAATTCGAGAAGCTGACCGAAGCTTTCGGATACACGCTCGATGACATGCAGTGGTTCACCGTCAATGGAATGAAGTCGGCATTCATTCCTTTCGATGAACGTCTGGCGATGATCAACGACGTCATCAAGCCCGGCTACGCCGAGCTGAAGTCCGAATGGCTTTTCGAGCAGACCGCTGCGACCAGCGTGTCTTCCTCGCTGGCCGGCTGACGTAGACGTACGGAAAACGGCCGGGGAAAGGTTTTCCCGGCCGTTTTCCGTGGTGTCGCATGTTTGCGGAGCGGGGTCGCGGCTGACTACGTTGCATAGCCGCTCACGTCCCCTTCCCCAAGGATGAATGTCATATGAAGCAGTCTGCCGCCAGGACTCTCGGCGTCGCCGCTCTCGGTGCCGCTTTCGCCGCTGCCGCCGCCGGCACCGCGTCCGCCTCCGCGCTGCCGCTGGAGACCGCGACCAGCGTGCTGCCCGTCGCCGGCGCCCTGGCCGACGCCACCTCGACGCTGCCGGTCCAGGACACCGCCGACCAGGTCCTCGGCACCAGCCAGACCAAGCTCCTCGGCGACGCCACCACCCCCGTCAAGGGCCTCCTCGGCGGCATGCCGGCCGGTGGTCTGAGCACCAGCGGCCTGTCCGCCAACGGTCTGCCGCTCGGCGGCTGAGCCGAAGCAGCATCACACCGGTGGGCGGGCACCCCGAGCGGGTGCCCGCCCACCGGCATGCGTACGGGAACGACTACCAGGCCGTCGAGGACGACGACCCCTCCTGGGGCAGCAGCAGCCACAGCGCCAGGTAGAGCAGGAACTGCGGGCCCGGCAGCAGGCACGAGACCACGAAGATGATGCGCATGGTCCTCGCCGACGTGCCGAAACGCCGTGCCAGCGCTGCGCACACTCCGCCGAGCACGCGTCCGTCACGGGGGCGGGCAAGTGCGGCCATGATGGGCTCCTTCGCGAACCGTTGCGGGGAGCAGTCCGGTGTGCTCCCGATACGTCCATGGTCCCTCGACGAACCGGACGAAGCGTCGCTCTACGGGGCCATCCCGACCCCGGAAATCGTCGGGGTCGAACCCTGAGGGGCCTCGTGCCCCCTGCGCGCCACCACATGCGTCCGCGCCGCTCCGCCGCGCCGCCGCAGGCGCGCCCGGCACGCGGGCACCACCAGGACATGGGCGAGGGCGACGCCCGCCGTGTTCAGGAACAGCGAGTCCACGTCCACCACCTGGCCGGGCACCCCGGTCTGCCCCAGCTCGATGGCCAGCGAGATCAGGGAGCCGGCCGCGACCGTACGGGCCAGCGAGAGCCACGGGGACACGTGGAGACGGCCCCCGGCCATCGGGAGCAGCACGCCCAGGGGCGCCAGGAGGAGCAGCCCGCCGCCGATCCGGCGGAACGCGGCGGCGGGACCGAGCGACAGATCGGCCCTGATGCCGGCGAAGGGCGAGAGGTTGGCGGCGTTCATCCACGGCACGTCCAGCGGACGCAGAGTGAGCCACCCGACGAGCAGCAGATGCGCGAGGAGCAGCGACACCCCGGCCGCGCGGAAGCGGATGACGGCCTGGCCGTCCGAACCTTGACGCACGATGCCCTAGACGCGGGCGGCGGCAGGATCGGTTCCGCCCGACCTGGGGAGACCTGCCTCACGCCGGTCCCCGGACCCCCGAGGCGCCCCCTACGGCACCCCCACCGCGCTCGGCATCGCCTTCGGGCTGGCCTTCGTCTCCGCCGTGCACAGGTAGCCGCGGGCCGGGTAGTCGCCCGGGCCGCCCAGCGTCACCGTGTCACCGGGAGTCAGGGCCTCGCTGTCCGCGAAGGTGCAGACGACCTGGGCCAGGGCCTCGGCCGGCAGGTCCTCCGGCTGCTCGTTGAGCCGCAGCGCGTCCTTCGCGTCGCCGAGGCGCGGCGCGAAGACGCGGAGCGTCCCGGGCACATCGGTGGAGAAGCCCGCCTGCCGTTCGTCCGCCGTGGGCTGCCTGCGCAACTCGTCCAGCAGCTCCGTGGCGACCGCCAGCCGGTCCGCCTTGGCCTCCTGGACCTGCACCGCCCGGTCCACCGTCACCAGCTGCGCGGCGCAGACCAGGTAGACCTGCACGGGGATGCCCCGCCCGGCCTGGGACGCGGCGTCCCCGGCGGGCATCGCACATGGCACCCGGGACGGGGCGGCACCGGCGTCCACCGGCACCGAGGTCGTACGGATGCCGCAGCCCGCCGCCAGTACGGCACAGAGTGCGGCACCTGCCAGGGCGGCGGCGGTTCGGTGTCCCCGGCGTTCGCTGCGCCTCACGTCGCGTCGTCCTCCTGGTGGTCCGGTATCGGTGCGTCGTGGTCCCCGGCGGCACCGCTCGGCGCCCCGGGGTCGCGCGGCAGGCGCAGCACGAAGATCGCGCCGTCGCCGTCGGGGGAGTTGCGGGCGGTGATGTCGCCGTTGTGGATGTGCGCGTTCTCCATGGCGATGGAGAGCCCGAGCCCGCTGCCGTCCGAACGGGGCCTGGAGGCGCTCGCCTTGTAGAACCGGTCGAAGACGTGCGGCAGGACGTCCTCGGGGATGCCGGGGCCGTGGTCCCGGACCTCGATGACCAGCTCCTCGCCCTCGATGCGCACCGCGACCCGGACCGGCGAACCGCCGTGCTTGAGCGCGTTGCCGATCAGGTTGGCGAGGATCACGTCGAGCCGGCGCGGGTCGAGGCGGACCATCATGCCGCGCTCGGCGTCCAGTTCGACCGCGTCCAGCCAGGCGCGGGCGTCGATGCAGGCGGTCACCTGGTCGGCGACGTCCACGTAGTCCAGGACGAGGCGGGCGGTGCCCGCGTCGAAGCGGGTCACCTCCATCAGGTTCTCCACGAGGTCGTTCAGCCGGCGGGTCTCGCTGACCACCAGGTTCACCGCGGGCGCGATCATCGGGTCGAGGCTGTCGGCCTCGTCCTCCAGCACCTCCGTGACCGCGGTGAGCGCCGTCAGCGGCGTACGCAGCTCGTGCGACATGTCGGCGACGAAGCGGCGGCTGGCCTCCTCGCGGGCGCTCATGTCCGCGACCTTCTTCTCCAGCGAGTCGGCGGTCCGGTTGAACGTGCGCGACAGGTCGGCCAGTTCATCGGTGCCGGACACCACGAGCCGGGTGTCGAGCTTGCCCTCGCCGAGCTTGCGGGCCGCGTCCCCGAGCCGCTGCACAGGGCGCAGCACGGTGGTCGCCGCCGCCTGCGCGAGCAGCGCCGAGCCGACCAGGGCGAGCGCCGTGGCGATCCCGAGCGACCAGGCGAGCGAGCTGAGGTCCTGCCGTTCCTGGTCGAGCGACTTCAGCATGTAGCCGGTCGGCCCGCCGCCGATGATCTTCGTACCGGCGACGAGATACGGCGTGCCGCGTATCGAGGTGCGCTGCCAGAACAGGTGGTACTCGTACTTGTTGCCCGCCTTGACCGGCTGCTTGCGGTCCACCTGCTTCTGCAGCGACAGCGGGACGTTGTCGCGGGTGAAGGTGTCCAGGTCGCTGTTGCCGACGATGGGCTTGCCCGGGTCGCGCTCGTCGATCAGGAGCACGCTGTAGCCTGGGCTGCTGCTCGCCATCTGCACGGCGGCCGTCTGCAGGTCCTCCTTGGAGGGGCGCAGCGGCAGCGAGGCCGCCCGGGTCTGCATCTCCTGGCGGAAGTCCCCGAGCGCCGCGTCCTGCGTACGCGTCAGCACGGCCTCGCGGTTGAGCCAGTACGCGATGCCGGAGGCCGACACGGCGGCGGTCAGCGCGACCAGGCCGAAGACGATGACGAGCCGCAGGCGCAGGCTGGTCCAGCGGAGCCCGGCGCGCAGGCCCCGCCGCACAGCCGTGCTCACTGCGGTGAGTCCAGCCGGTAACCCACGCCCCGGACCGTACGGATCAGGGTCGGCGAGGACGGTACGTCCTCCACCTTGGCGCGCAGCCGCTGGACACAGGCGTCGACCAGCCGGGAGTCACCCAGGTAGTCGTGCTCCCAGACCAGGCGCAGGAGCTGCTGCCGGGACAGGGCCTGGCCGGGCCGCCGGCTCAGTTCGAGCAGGAGACGCAGCTCGGTCGGCGTGAGCTGCAGATCCTCCCCGTTCTTGGTGACGGTCATGGCGGAGCGGTCGATCACCACGTTCCCGAACGTCGCGGAGTCGGTCGACTCCCGTTCGCCCCGGCGCAGCACCGCGCGGATGCGGGCGTCGAGCACCCGGCCCTGCACGGGCTTCACCACGTAGTCGTCGGCACCGGACTCCAGACCCACCACGACGTCGATGTCGTCGCTGCGGGCGGTCAGCAGGATGATCGGCAGCTGGTCGGTGCGGCGGATGCGACGGCACACCTCGAAACCGTCGATCCCGGGCAGCATCACATCCAGCACGACCAGGTCGGGGCGCTGCTCGCGCAACAGGTTGAGGCCGTCCTCTCCCGTCGCCGCGGTGGCCACACGGTGGCCCTGGCGTGACAGCGAGAGTTCGAGGGCCGTGCGGATGGCGTCGTCGTCCTCGATCAGCAACAGGAAAGGCACTTGGTCATTCTGACCCATGGGGCGCCCCAGTTCGACAGTTGGTCCCCCCTGATGCGTGCCCCATACGTCCCTCATGCATCCGGAAGCACGGATTCGTGCCGCCGCCGGGCCCTGTGACAGCCCTGTGACAGTCGGCGGACAGCGCCATGAAACTGCCCCGGCAAGCTCGTTGGCACAAGGAACGGACGGACTCCACCGATGGGGGGCGCGAGATGAACGCAACTCACAGCATCAACGCAAGCGCAGTTGTCACGCGTCTCCACGATGTCGGACGGAGCACAGAGAAGTCCGGCGCCGCAGTGAACGGACGGGGGTGCGTTCGTGGCGCCGGGCGTCAGCACACGTCATTCATGACGGTGGTTGACACGGGGGGCAACGGGGGGAGCGCGTACGGGGAGGACTCGGGGGAGCGGAAGGCACCGGAACGGTCCGGGGACGCCGAAGCGGCGTTCACGGCCTACGTCCGGGAGCGCCGTGCCTCCCTGTACGCGACCGCCTACCACCTGACCGGTGACCGGTTCGAGGCCGAGGACCTGCTCCAGAGCGCCCTCTTCTCGACGTACCGGGCCTGGGACCGCATCAGCGACAAGGCCGCCGTCGGCGGTTATCTGCGCCGCACGATGACCAATCTGCACATCAGTGCCTGGCGCAGGCGCAAGCTGAACGAATACCCGACCGAGGAGCTGCCGGAGACGGCGGGCGACACGGACGCGATGCGCGGTACGGAGCTGCGCGCCGTGCTCTGGCAGGCGCTGGCGCGCCTTCCCGAGCTGCAGCGCACGATGCTCGTCCTGCGGTACTACGAGGGTCGTACGGACCCCGAGATCGCGTCGATCCTCGACATCAGTGTCGGCACGGTGAAGTCGAGCATCTGGCGGTCGCTCCGCCGGCTGCGCGAGGACGAGGTCCTCAGCTTCGGCCGTGACGAGGAGGAGTCCTTCGGCGAGCTGGTGGCCTGAAGGCTGGGGGAACGGGGGCGCGCTGCCGCGTCGGGGGACGCGGTGGTGTTGTTACGGGGGAGGCAACGGGGGCCCGAGGGATACGGGGGTATCTCGGGGGACAACGGGGATACGGGGAAGTTGTGGGGTCGGACGGGCCGGGGGGTCCTGTCCGGCCCTGCGGCGCGTTTCGGGGGCGCTGCCCCCGGACCCCCGCTCCTCAATCGCCGGAGGGGCTTGATTTCGCCGCTGCGGCACTTGAATTCGCCGCCCCTGAATGTGCCGGCAAACGGCACCGGCCCGCCGCCGCGGCGGCCAGGCGGCCCAGCGCCTCCGGCTTCGCGCACGCGTGCGCGCCCAGGGCGGTGTGCCGGGCCACGATGCGGCGTTCCGTACGCATCAGGCGCCAGCCCCTCCGCAGCAGGAACGGGACCGACTTGCGGCCCTCGCGGAGGTCGCGCAGGAGGCGGCGGCGGAAGGTCGTGGAGGGGCGGCCGCGCAGGCAGAGGGCGTCGGCCAGGAGGCCCAGGGACTGGCAGCGGTCGATGATGTCGGCCGCGAAGATGCCCTCGGCGACGAAGAGCGGGGTGCGCCCGATGTGCAGGACCTCGTGCCCGGTGCGGGAGCTGGTGGAGATGTCGTACACCGGGATGTCGGTGCGGCCGGTCCGGCAGAGCTCCGTGATCGCGGTGACCGCCGCGTCGGCGTCCCAGGAGCCCGGGGAGTCCCAGTCGATGTCCGTACTGCCGGTGACCAGCGGCAGGGTGGGGTCGCCGGCCTCCTTGTAGAAGTCGTCGAGCCTCAGCACCGGGAGGCCGGTGCGGGCGGCGAGGGACGACTTGCCGGAGCCGGAGGGGCCCGTCAACAGGACGACGCGGGTCGAAAGCGCTTGGGAACTCACAGGACACGAGTGTGAGGCATTGACCCGCACGTGGGACCCCCGGAGGTCTTGTTGGTATCGCGCATCACAACTCAACTACGCTGAGCGTTCGGTTGATTACGCGACCGATGGTTCGATCGGCTCGATCAGGTGGGAAATCCATGGCACGTCACGCACTTTCCAAGTCCCGGCGCCGCACCCTGCTGCGCGCAGGTCTGACCGTCACCGCGGTCGGCGCCGCACTCGGCGCGGGGGGTGCGGCGGCGCAGGCCGCCCCGCTGCCCGTCGTCCAGGAGACCGGGGCCGACGTCGGCCTCGCGGAGGCCACCGGGGCGGCCGGGGGCGCGGTCACCGGGGCGCTCGGGCAGTCGCTGGAGCACAGCGTCGCGCCCGTCACCCACCTCCGGCTCGACCCGCTGGCCGGCACGGGCACGGACCCGCTGGACAACGCGGTGGGCACCCAGGTCGCCGACTTCAAGCCGCTGTCCACGGCTCTGGTCACCGACCCGCTGACGAGCGGCGGCGCCATCAAGGACCTGCCCGTCGTGGGCCCGGTCGTGGAGGGTCTGCGCGGCTGAGTTCCCGCGGGCAGCGGGACGGCCCGTTCCCCGGAGGCGCTTCCGGGAAACGGGCCGTCGCCGTGTGCGGTCAGTACGAGGAGCCCGACGCGCCCAGCGCGCCCGTCGGGTGCCAGACCGTCTTGGTCTCCAGGAACGCCGTCAGGCGGTGCGTGCCCGGGTCGGCGGTCCAGTCGTGGCCGCCGTCCACAGCCTGTGGACGGGAGACGCGCTTCAGGTTGTCCGCCGCCGCGATCTCCAGCTCCTTCGCCAGCTCCGCGTCCGCGCCCGTCAGGTCGATGCCGTTCACGTCCTGGTGGGCGGCGAGCGGCGCGGCGATCTCCGCGGTCTTTCCCGACAGGACGTTGACCACACCGCCCGGCAGGTCCGAGGTGGCCAGCACCTCGCCCAGCGACAGGGCGGGCAGCGGGGCCTCCGCGGAGGCGACCACGACGACGGTGTTGCCGGCCGCGATCACCGGGGCGATCACCGAGACCAGGCCCAGGAACGAGGACTCCTGCGGCGCCAGGACCGTGACCACGCCGGTCGGTTCGGGCGTCGACAGGTTGAAGAACGGGCCCGCGACCGGGTTCGCGCCGCCCACGACCTGGGCGATCTTGTCCGTCCAGCCCGCGTACCAGACCCAGCGGTCCACCGCCGCGTCCACGACGGCCGCCGCCTTGGACTTCGACAGGCCCTCCGCCTCGGCCACCTCGCGTACGAACTGCTCGCGGCGGCCCTCCAGCATCTCCGCGACGCGGTAGAGGATCTGGCCGCGGTTGTACGCGGTCGCGCCGGACCAGCCGCCGAACGCCTTGCGGGCGGCCACGACCGCGTCGCGCGCGTCCTTGCGGGAGGACTGGGGCGCGTTCGCCAGCCACTTGCCCTTCGAGTCCGTCACCTCGTACACCCGGCCGCTCTCGGAGCGGGGGAACTTGCCCCCGACGTACAGCTTGTAGGTCTTGAAGACGCTCAGACGGTTATCGGACATCGAGGTACGCCTCCAGGCCGTGACGGCCGCCTTCGCGGCCGAAGCCCGACTCCTTGTAACCGCCGAACGGCGAGGTCGGGTCGAACTTGTTGAACGTGTTGGCCCAGACGACGCCCGCCCGGAGCTTGTTCGCGACCGCGAGGATGCGCGAGCCCTTCTCCGTCCAGATGCCGGCCGACAGGCCGTACTGGCTGTTGTTCGCCTTGGCGACCGCCTCGTCCGGCGTACGGAACGACAGCACCGAGAGCACCGGGCCGAAGATCTCGTCGCGGGCGATCGTGTGCGCCTGGGTGACGTTGGTGAAGAGCGTCGGAGCGAACCAGTAACCGGCCGACGGCAGTTCGCACGGGGCGCTCCAGCGCTCCGCGCCCTCTGCCTCGCCGGTCTCCACGAGCGCGGTGATCCGGGCCAGCTGCTCCGAGGAGTTGATCGCGCCGATGTCCGTGTTCTTGTCCAGCGGGTCGCCGAGGCGCAGCGTGGACAGGCGGCGCTTCAGGGCGTCCAGCAGCTCGTCCTGGACCGACTCCTGGACCAGCAGGCGGGAGCCCGCGCAGCACACCTGGCCCTGGTTGAAGAAGATGCCGGTGACGATGCCCTCGACGGCCTGGTCGATCGGGGCGTCGTCGAAGACGATGTTGGCGCCCTTGCCGCCCAGCTCCAGCGTGACCTTCTTGTCCGTCCCCGCGACGCTCCGGGCGATGGCCTTGCCGACGGCGGTCGAACCGGTGAACGCGACCTTGTCGACGTCCCCGTGCTCCACGAGCGCCTGGCCCGCGTCGCCGTACCCCGTCAGGATGTTCACGACACCCTTCGGCAGGCCCGCCTGGCGGCAGATGTCCGCGAAGAACAGCGCGGACAGGGGCGTCGTCTCGGCGGGCTTCAGGACCACCGTGTTGCCCGTGGCGAGCGCCGGGGCGATCTTCCACGCGAGCATCAGCAGCGGGAAGTTCCACGGGATGACCTGGCCGGCCACGCCCAGCGGACGCGGGTTCGGACCGTAGCCCGCGTGGTCCAGCTTGTCGGCCCAGCCCGCGTAGTAGAAGAAGTGCGCGGCGACCAGCGGGAGGTCCGCGTCGCGGGTCTCCTTGATCGGCTTGCCGTTGTCCAGCGTCTCCAGGACGGCCAGCTCGCGGCTGCGCTCCTGGATGATCCGGGCGATCCGGAACAGGTACTTGGCGCGCTCGGAGCCGGGCAGCGCCGACCACTTCTCGAACGCGCGGCGGGCCGCCTTCACGGCCCGGTCCACGTCGTCGGCACCGGCCCGGGCGACCTCGGACAGCACCTCCTCCGAGGACGGGCTGACCGTCTTGAAGACCTTGCCGTCGGCCGCGTCGGTGAACTCACCGTCGATGAACAGGCCGTACGAGGGGGCGATGTCGACGACGGAACGGGACTCCGGCGCCGGTGCGTACTCGAATGCGGATGCCATGGGTATCAGTCCACCGTCACGTAATCGGGGCCGGAGTAACGGCCGGTGCTGAGCTTCTGGCGCTGCATCAGCAGGTCGTTCAGCAGGCTGGAGGCGCCGAAGCGGAACCAGTGGTTGTCCAGCCAGTCCTCGCCCGCCGTCTCGTTGACCAGCACGAGGAACTTGATCGCGTCCTTCGAGGTGCGGATGCCACCGGCCGGCTTCACGCCGATCTGGACGCCGGTCTGCGCGCGGAAGTCGCGCACCGCCTCCAGCATCAGCAGGGTGTTCGCGGGCGTGGCGTTCGTCGCCACCTTGCCGGTCGAGGTCTTGATGAAGTCCGCGCCGGCCAGCATCCCGAGCCAGGAGGCCCGCCGGATGTTGTCGTACGTGGACAGCTCACCGGTCTCGAAGATCACCTTGAGCCGGGCGGACCCGCACTCCGCCTTCACGGCGAGGATCTCCTCGTACACCTTCAGATAGCGGCCGGCCAGGAACGCGCCCCGGTCGATCACCATGTCGATCTCGTCGGCCCCGGCCGCCACGGCGTCCCGGACGTCCGCGAGCTTCACGTCGAGCGCGGCCCGCCCGGCGGGGAAGGCCGTCGCCACGGACGCCACCTTCACGCCGGAGCCGGCCAGCGCGGCGGCGGCGGTGGCCGCCATGTCGGGGTAGACGCAGACCGCGGCGGTGCGCGGGGTCGTGCGGTCGGTGGGATCGGGGTTGACGGCCTTGGCGGCGAGGGCCCGGACCTTGCCGGGGGTGTCCGCGCCTTCGAGCGTCGTCAGGTCGATCATCGAGATCGCGAGGTCGATGGCGTACGCCTTGGCCGTCGTCTTGATCGACCTGGTTCCGAGGGCGGCGGCACGCGCTTCGAGGCCGACCGCGTCGACGCCGGGCAGCCCGTGCAGGAAGCGGCGCAGCGCACTGTCGGACGCCGTCGCGTCGGCGAATGCGGGGAGGGTGGTGGGCATGGTCACCACATGAGCATATCTACGCGCGTAGCGACCTGTACAGGGACCCAGGTCACCGGAGGTTCCCGCACCGCGCCCCCACCGCGGGCGAAGCCGCCACCGCGCCCCCGCGCCGCGTCAGGCACAATCGGGCTCATGACGAGCCCCACGCCTGCCGACGAGCCCACCTACGCCGACCGGACCTTCCGGTCGCCCGCCGGGCTGGCCGGTGGCGTCCTGCTCCTCGTGCTCGTCTGCGGGATCGGCGGCGACGCCCTGCTCCGGGGCGACGGCCGGGTGCCGTGGATGGCGCTCGCCGGCATGCTGACCGCCGTGCCGGTGATCGTCGCCTTCACGCTGCGCCCGGTGGTCGCCGCGAACGACGCCCGTATCCGCATCCGCAACCCCTTCCGCACGATCACGCTGCCGTGGAGCGACGTGGCCGACGTACGGGCCGGTTATTCGAGCGAGCTGTTCACGAACGACGGCAAGAAGTTCCAGCTCTGGGCCGTCCCCGTATCGCTGCGGCAGCGCAAGAAGGCCGCCCGCCAGCAGTCCCGGCAGGCCATGGACGACCCGTACCGGCGTACGTCCACGATCGCCGACGTACGCAACACCAAGGCCCGCACCGCGGCCGCCGACCAGACCGTCGCGGACCTGCGCGAGCTGGCCGAGCGGGCCGGTGACAAGCCCGTGGCCGACGCCCCCGCCGCCTCGGTGCGCTGGGCGTACGAGGTCATCGCCCCGGCCGTCGTCGGCGCGGTGCTGCTCGTGGTCCTCGGCGCGACCGGCTGACCCTCCGGGCGCTCACAGCCAGCCCTGGCGCTGCGCCTGCAACGCCAGCTGGAAGCGGTTCGTGGCGCCCAGCCTGGCCATCAGGACCTGCAACCGACGGAACAGCGTGCGGCGGCTGATGCCCAGTTCGCGCGCGATCACCTCGTCGCTCGTGCCGCCCGCCAGCAGCCACAGCAGCCGCCGGTCCGCGGGCGCCAGCCCGCCCGGGCGCGTCGTCCGGCCGCTGAACGGCAGCGCGCTCTGCCAGTACTGCTCGAACAGCGCGATGAGCGCCGAGAGCAGGCCGCACGGCTGCACGACCAGCATCGTGTTGTGCACGTCCGCCTCCCGGATCGACAGCGACACCAGCGCCGACGCGTCATCGATGATCACCAGCTTCACCGGCACCGCGGGCGCCACCCGCGCCTGCTCCCCGGCCCGGACGCACGGCTCGATGACGTCCTTCAGATGCCCGGGGTGCTCCAGCGACTCCCGCGAGTACACGACGCGCTGCTTCACCCCGCGCGCGAGCGTGGCCAGCGCGTCCTCGGTCGCCCCGGGCAGCGGGACGTACGGCGGCGACTCCAGCTGCCGGATCTGCTCCCGCGCGCTCGCCCACGCCCGGCGGATCCTCGGCCCGACCGCGTCACCGGCCACGGACTCGACCAGATGGTCGTTGTACGCGGCGAGCCGCTGCCGCCGGAACGACTCGAACGCGCCCCCGACCGCGATCCGGGACTCCTCGACCGCGCTCGCCCGCTGCCGGACCAGGATCTCCAGACCGTCGCCCGGCGGGACCGGGGCGACCACGTCCGCGCTGGTCCCCGCCCCGCTGACCAGCCCCGCGTCGGCCAGCTCCCCGTACGCCGCCGAAAGCGCCGGGGCGTCCAGACCGGCCGCCCGGCCGATCGCGGTCAGGGGTGCGGGCGCCAGGTCGAGCAGCGCCTGATAGACCCGGGCCGCCGCCTCGCCGATCCCGAGGAGCCGAAGGGCGTCGGCCAGCTTCGCGTTCGTCATGCACCGCATTCTCCGCCGCGAAGGACACCACGAGATGGCCGATCAGTGCCACTGGCACAGCCGCGCCCCCGGGCCGTCCCGTCGGCGGTAGCTTCCGTGAACCGCCGGTGACAGCCGGTGGCCCACCCGTCGAGACAGGGAGCATGACGTGGCGAAAGGCCGGAAGAACGGGCTCTACCCGGAAATCTCCGAGGAACTCTCCGCGCTGATGCGGACCGGGTGGGCGGACACCGAACGGCACGACCTCGTACCCGACGAGCAGGCTCCCCATGCCGCCGCCCGGCGCGCCAGGCTCTCCGCGCGCTTCCCCGGCGAACGCCTCGTCATTCCCTCCGGGAACCTCAAGACCCGGTCGAACGACGACGACTACCCCTTCCGGCCCTACTCCGGCTACGTCCACATGACCGGCGACCAGGCCCGCGACGGCGCCCTCGTCCTGGAACCCCGGGCAAACGGCGGCCACGACGCCTACTGCTTCCAGCTGCCGCGCGACAGCCGGGACGACGACGAGTTCTGGACCGGGGCCACGGCCGAGCTGTGGACCGGGCGGCGCCGCACGCTCGCCGAGTCCGCGCGGGTCCTGGGGCTGCCCTGCCGGGACGTCCGCACGGCGGCCGAGGAGCTGGCCGCCGTCCCGGCGGGCGGCCCGGTGCCGACCCGGATCGTCCGGGGCATCGATCCGGCCCTGGAACGGGCGGTCGCCACCGACGAGGAGCGCGATGCCGAACTGGCGGAGGCGCTGAGCGACCTCCGGCTCGTCAAGGACGCGTGGGAGCTCGGCGAGCTGCGCAAGGCCGTCGACTCCACCGTGCGCGGCTTCACCGACGCGATCGCCGACCTGTCCACAGCCGTGGCGACCTCGGAACGGTGGATCGAGGGCACGTTCTTCCGCCGCGCCCGCCTGGAGGGCAACGCCGTCGGCTACGGCTCCATCTGCGCCGCCGGCGACCACGCCACGATCATGCACTGGACGGACAACGACGGCCCCGTGCGCCCCGGCGACCTGCTCCTGTTCGACGCGGGCGTGGAGACGCGCACCCTCTACACCGCCGACGTCACGCGCACCCTCCCCGTCAGCGGCACGTTCACCCCGCTCCAGCGGAAGGTCTACGACGCGGTGTACGAGGCGCAGGAGGCGGGCATGGCCGCGGTGAAGCCGGGCGCCCACTACCGCGACTTCCACGAGGCCGCGCAGCGCCATCTCGCCGCCCGGCTCGTGGAGTGGGGCTTCATCGAGGGCCCGGCCGAGCGGGCGTACGCACTCGGCCTCCAGCGCCGCTTCACCATGGCGGGCACCGGTCACATGCTCGGCCTGGACGTCCACGACTGCGCCCGGGCGCGCAACGAGGCGTACGTCGACGGGGTGCTGGAACCGGGCATGGTGCTGACCGTCGAGCCCGGGCTGTACTTCCAGCCGGACGACCTGACGGTCCCGGAGGAGTGGCGGGGCATCGGCGTCCGCATCGAGGACGACCTCGTCGTGACGGACTCCGGCCACGAGAACCTGTCGGCGGGGCTGCCGCGCTCGGCGGACGAGGTCGAGGCGTGGATGGCGCGGGTGGCGGGCTGAGCGGAGGGCGGCCGGGCCGGGCCCCGGCCGCCCCGTCTCAGATGCCCGCCGCTGCCGCCAGGTCGCGCTTGATGCCGGTCAGCAGCTCCGTGGCCCGGGCGCGGGCGGTGGGCAGCGCGTCGGCGGAGCCCACCGGCACGACGACCTCCAGGTAGCACTTCAGCTTCGGCTCGGTGCCGCTCGGGCGGACGATCACCCGGGCGCCGTCGAGCGTGTAGCGCAGCCCGTCGGTGGGCGGCAGCCGGTCCGTGCCCCGCGACAGGTCCTCGGCCGAGGTCACGGGCAGCCCCGCCAGGGCGGCCGGCGGCTGCTCGCGCAGGCGGCGCATCGCGTCCGCGATGACCGACAGGTCCTCGACCCGCACCGACAGCTGGTCGGTCGCGTGCAGCCCGTGTTCGAGCGCGAGGTCGTCCAGCAGGTCCAGGAGCGTGCGCCCCTGCTCCTTCAGTACGGAGGCGAGCTCGGCGACGAGCAGCGCGGCCGTGATGCCGTCCTTGTCGCGGACGCCGTCCGGGTCCACGCAGTAGCCCAGCGCCTCCTCGTACCCGTAACGCAGCCCCTCGACCCGGGCGATCCACTTGAAGCCCGTCAGGGTCTCCTCGTAGCCCAGGCCCGCCTTCTCGGCGATCCGGCCCAGCAGCGACGACGAGACGATCGACTCCGCGAACACGCCGGTGGCGCCCCGGCGCACCAGGTGCGCGGCGAGCAGCGCGCCCGTCTCGTCGCCCCGCAGCATCCGCCAGCCGCCGTCCGCCGCCGGGTCCGGCACGGCGACGGCACAGCGGTCCGCGTCCGGGTCGTTCGCGATGACGAGATCCGGTTTCGCGCGGCGCGCGGTGGTGAACGCGAGGTCCATCGCGCCGGGCTCCTCCGGATTGGGGAAGGCCACGGTGGGGAACGCGGGGTCCGGCTCGGCCTGCTCCGCGACGAGCACCGGGGCCGGGAAACCGGCCCGATCGAACGCGGCGGTGAGCACGGAGGTGCCGACGCCGTGCATCGCGGTGTACACGGTGCGGGCGGTGCGCGGCGAGTCCGCGTCGAGCACGGCGTCCGTCCGCGCCAGGTACGCCTCCAGGACCTCGTCGCCCAGGGTCTCCCAGCCGGAGTCCGGGCGGTCCACGGTGTCCAGCGGGCCGACGGCCGCGATGGCCGCGGCGATCTCGCCGTCCGCCGGGGGCACGATCTGCGAGCCGTCGCCGAGGTAGACCTTGTAGCCGTTGTCGCGGGGCGGGTTGTGGCTGGCGGTCACCTCGACGCCGGCGACGGCGCCCAGGTGCCTTATGGCGTACGCCAGCACGGGGGTGGGCAGCGGGCGGGGGAGCACCGCCGCGCGGAGGCCCGCGCCGGTCATCACCGCGGCGGTGTCCCGCGCGAAGTCGGCGGACTTGTAGCGGGCGTCGTAGCCGATGACGACGAGACCGCCGGTCTGCCCCTGGTCCTTCAGGTACGCGGCGAGGCCGGCGGCGGCGCGGATGACCACGGAGCGGTTCATGCGCATCGGGCCCGCGCCGAGCTCGCCCCGCAGTCCGGCGGTGCCGAACTGGAGGGTGCCCGCGAAGCGGGTGGTGAGCTCTGCGGTGTCCTCGGCGGCGATGAGCTTGGCGAGCTCTTCGCGGGTGTCGGGGTCGGGGTCCTCCGCGAGCCAGGCGCCGGCACGGGCGAGGAGGTCCGGGGGTGTCGTCACGGGGTGCCTTTCGTGTGCGGTGTGCGGTGCGGGTGCGTTGCGCCTGCGGCGGGGCTGGAAGTGGCCGCGCGCGGCCAGACCGAGCCCCTCCGGCGATTGAGGAGCGGGGGTCCGGGGGCAGCGCCCCCAGGACAACCTCAGATCCGGTCCAGCACCCGCGCCAGCAGGGACCCCATCCGCGTCGCGGAATCCCGCCCCGCCTGAAGGACCTCCTCATGGTTCAGCGGCTCCCCGCTCAACCCCGCCGCCAGGTTCGTCACCAGGGACAGCCCGAGGACCTCCGCCCCCGCCTCCCGGGCGGCAATCGCTTCCAGGACCGTGGACATGCCGACCAGGTCGCCGCCCATGACGCGGACCATGTTGATCTCGGCCGGAGTCTCGTAGTGCGGGCCGGGGAACTGGACGTACACGCCCTCTTCGAGCGTCTCGTCCACCTCCTTGCACAGCGCGCGCAGGCGCGGCGAGTACAGGTCGGTGAGGTCCACGAAGTTCGCGCCGATGATCGGCGAGGCCGCCGTCAGGTTGATGTGGTCGCTGATCAGGACCGGCTGTCCGGGGCGCATGCCCTCCCGCAGGCCGCCGCAGCCGTTCGTCAGGATGACCGTCCGGCACCCCGCCGCGACCGCCGTGCGGACCCCGTGCGCGACCGCTGCGACGCCGCGGCCCTCGTAGTAGTGCGTACGGCCCAGGAACACCAGGGCCCGCTTGTCGCCGATCACGTGCGAGCGGATCGTGCCGCCGTGGCCCTCGACGGCGGGCGCCGGGAAGCCGGGCAGGGCCGTCACCGGGAACTCGGCCGCCGGAACGCCGAGCGCGGCAGCGGCCGGCGCCCAGCCGGAGCCCATCACGAGGGCGACGTCGTGAGTCTCGGCACCGGCCAGCTCGCGCAGGCGGGCGGCGGCGTCGGCGGCGGCGGCGTGCGGGTCGCCCTGGATGTGGTCCGGAATAAGTGATGCGTTCACGCGGACGAGCGTAACCGCTGAACCCCTACGCGCGTAGATGCCCCTGTACAGAGTCTGGCGGGAATCGTTCGTGTGTTCCGACAATCGGGCCGGCGGCCGGGCCCCTCAGCAGGGGCGCTTGCGCAGTTCCATCACGTAGTCGTGGGGCGCGCCCGCCGATTCCGCCGCGTCCGCGATCTCGCCGAGATAGCGGGCGGACGGCAGGCCGCCCTCGTACCCGTTCAGCACATAGATCCAGGCCGGCTCCTCGCCGTCCAGGGTGTGCACCCGGATCCGCATGCGGCGGTAGATGTCGAGGCCGACGCCCTCCCAGCGGTCCATGGAGTCCTCGTCCATGGGGGCCAGGTCGTACAGGGCGACGAAGACCTGCGAGCGGGGCGCCTCCACCACGGTGGCCAGCGCGCCCTCCCAGCCCATCTGCTCCCCGCCGAAGGTCAGCCGCCAGCCGTTCAGCCAGCCGGTCCCGCGCAGCGGTGAGTGCGGGGCGCGGCGCGTCATCAGCCGCGCGTCGAGGTTGCCGGCGTACGCGGCGTAGAGCGACATGGGATCGAGGGTACGGGAGGTGGCGGCGGGCATGCCGGTTCCTGTGAGGAACGACCCCCGAGGGGAGGCGGGAACGGGGCGGACGTGTCCGCCGCGCACGTGCGCCGCGCGCCCCGGCGCACGTATGGAGGGCCCCGGGGAGAAGCACCTTGGCGCGTGCGGGACAATGAAGTACGTACTGCATTCCCCCGGGGCGATCCCCCGGACCCCCGGCCGGGGCAGCAGGCGGCCGTGGGACGAGAAACGCGAGGCGGACTTTTCGTGACCCGGATCGTGATCATCGGCGGCGGACCCGGCGGGTACGAGGCGGCCCTGGTGGGTGCCCAGCTCGGCGCGGAGGTGACCGTCGTCGACTGCGACGGCCTCGGCGGCGCGTCCGTCCTCACCGACTGCGTGCCCTCGAAGACCCTGATCGCGACGGCCGAGGTGATGACCACCTTCGACTCCTCGTACGAGGAGCTGGGCATCATCGTCGCGGACGACACCCCGCACATAGAGCAGGCCGCGCGTGTGGTCGGCGTCGACCTGGGGAAGGTCAACCGCCGTGTGAAGCGCCTGGCGCTCGCCCAGTCGCACGACATCACCGCCTCCGTCACCCGCGCCGGCGCCCGCGTCATGCGCGGCCGCGGCCGTCTGGAGGGCCTTCAGGCCGCCGACGGCTCCCGCCAGGTCGTCGTCACGGCCGCCGACGGTACGGAGGAGACGCTCACCGCGGACGCCGTGCTCATCGCGACCGGCGGGCACCCCCGGGAGATCCCGGACGCGCAGCCGGACGGCGAGCGCATCCTGAACTGGACCCAGGTCTACGACCTGGACGAGCTGCCGCAGGAACTCATCGTCGTCGGTTCCGGTGTGACCGGTGCCGAATTCGCCGGCGCCTACCAGGCCCTCGGCTCGCGCGTCACCCTCGTCTCGTCCCGCGACCGGGTGCTCCCCGGCGAGGACCCGGACGCGGCGGCCGTCCTGGAGGACGTGTTCCGGCGGCGTGGCATGAACGTCATGGCCCGCTCCCGCGCCCAGTCCGCCAAGCGCGTCGGCGACCGGGTCGAGGTGACCCTCGCCGACGGCCGGGTCATCTCCGGCACGCACTGCCTGATGGCCGTCGGCGCCATCCCGAACACCGCGGGCATGGGCCTGGAGGAGGCCGGCGTCCGGCTCAAGGACTCCGGGCACATCTGGACCGACAAGGTCTCCCGCACCAGCGCGCCCGGCGTCTACGCGGCCGGTGACGTCACCGGCATCTTCGCGCTCGCCTCCGTCGCCGCCATGCAGGGCCGCATCGCGATGTACCACTTCCTCGGCGACGCGGTGGCCCCGCTGGACCTCAAGACGGTCTCCTCGAACGTCTTCACCGACCCGGAGATCGCCACCGTCGGCTACACCCAGGCGGACGTGGACGCGGGCAAGATCGAGGCGCTGGTCGTCAAGCTGCCGCTGCTGCGCAACCCGCGCGCGAAGATGCAGGGCATCCGGGACGGCTTCGTCAAGATCTTCTGCCGCCCCGGCACCGGCATCGTGGTCGGCGGCTGTGTCGTCGCCCCCCGGGCGAGCGAGCTGATCCATCCGATCTCGATCGCGGTCGACAACAATCTGACGGTCGACCAGATCGCAAACACCTTCACTGTGTACCCGTCCCTGTCGGGATCGATCGCCGAAGTGGCCCGTCAGTTGCACAGCCGTAAGCGCACGGGCGGGGCGTGACCGCCGTTCGATCAGGAGAGGACAACAAGGCAGTCTCCTATATCACTTGGTGACTGCCTGTATGTCCAACTTCTGCTATTCGGCGCAAACTGCTGAAAAGTCTCGCGCGGTCACGTTACTGTCAGTTTCGTGTTCGCTGCAGAACGTCGTCAGTTGATCCTCGAAATGGTGCGTGCCAACGGGGCGGTATCGCTCCGTGAGCTCGCCCGCGTCGTCCAGACCTCCGAAGTGACCGTACGGCGGGACGTGCGGGCACTGGAGGCAGAAGGACTCCTCGACCGCCGGCACGGCGGTGCGGTCTTGCCGGGCGGTTTTACGCGGGAGTCCGGCTTTCCGCAGAAATCCCATCTCGCCACCGCGGAGAAAACGGCCATCGCCGACCTGGCCGCCGGCCTGGTCGAAGAAGGCGAGGCCATCGTCGTCGGTGCCGGTACGACCACGCAGGAGCTGGCCCGCCGGCTCGCGCGCGTCCCCGGCCTGACCGTCGTCACCAACTCGCTGCTCGTCGCCCAGGCGCTGGCCCATGCCAACCGGGTGGAGGTGGTGATGACCGGAGGCACCCTGCGTGGCTCCAACTACGCCCTGGTGGGCAGCGGGGCCGAGCAGTCCCTCCAGGGGCTGCGGGTCTCCCGTGCGTTCCTGTCCGGGAGCGGGCTCACCGCCGAGCGCGGTCTCTCCACGTCCAACATGCTCTCCGCGAGCGTGGACCGGGCGCTGGTGCAGGCCGCGGCGGAGGTGGTGGTCCTCGCGGACCACACGAAGCTCGGTTCCGACACGATGTTCCAGACGGTGCCGACGGATCTCATCACCCATCTGGTGACGGACGAGCCCGCCGCGCATGACGACCGGTCGGCGGCGGAGTTGCAGGCGCTGGCGGATCAGGGCGTACGGATCGCTGTCGCGGGGGGCGGGGGGGCGTCGTCCGCCGCCGCGGACCCGGGGGCGGGTGGGAGGCCCTCCGCCCGGCGCGAGATGCCGTTGCCCGGGCAGCGGCGTACGCAGGGGCAGCCGTTGCGGGCGCTCGGGGAGGCGGGGGCCGGTGAGCGGGACCGGGCGCGGGTGGCGGACCTGCGGCGGCGGTAGCTCGGGGGCGCTGCCCCCGGACCCCCGCTCCTCAATCGCCGGAGGGGCTTGATGTGCCGTCGCCGGTGGGGCTTGTTCTGCCTCCGTCGGAGGGGCCTGAAGTAAGCCCTCGTAGCGTCAGCTTCAGTAGGCGGTTTGCCAGTTCCGGGTCGTCCGGGGACTGTTCCGCTGCCAGGGCGATCGCGTTGGTCAGCTGCATCAGGTCGTCTATCGAGACGTCCTGCCTCACCGTGCCCGACGACTGGGCCCGTGTCAGGAGGGTGGAACCCGCCTCGCGCAGCGGGGTGTTGCAGCGGGCCAGGGCCGAACTCTCGTCGCGGCACGTGGACATGAGGGCCTGGGCCAGGCCGCGGTACTCGCCCGCGTGCGTGACGATCGCGCCCAGCCACTCCACCAGCGCGGCACACGGCTGATCCGCGCCCGCGAGTTCACGGGAGCGGGTGATCAGGGCGGTCACCGCCTCCTGGAAGACCGCGCTCATCAGGGCGTGCCGGGTCGGGAAGTGGCGGTACAGCGTGCCGATGCCCACCCCCGCGCGCCGGGCGATGTCCTCCAGGGACGCGTCGGTGCCGTGTTCCGCGAAGGCGGTACGGGCTTCCGCCAGCAGCCGGCCGTAGTTGCGGCGCGCGTCGGCACGCATGGGCCGGGTCGGCGTCCCTGCCGTACTCATCGCCATGGTGCGGTCCCTCCTGTCTCCCCGGTCTCCAGGATGCCATCGCGCGGGCGGCCCCCGTTCCCCGAATGCGCCGGTGCCCCGGTCACGTCCGAGGACATGACCGGGGCACCGGCGGGGAAGACGCGGGTCAGTCCTTGATCTCGCAGATGACGGCGCCCGAGGAGATCGAGCTGCCGACCTCGGCTGCCAGGCTCTTGATCGTGCCGGAGCGGTGCGCGTTCAGCGGCTGTTCCATCTTCATGGCTTCCAGGACGACGATGAGGTCGCCTTCCTTGACTTCCTGGCCTTCTTCGACGGCGATCTTGACGATCGTGCCCTGCATGGGGGAGGCGAGGGTGTCGCCGGAGACGGCCGAGCCGGACTTCTTGGCCGCGCGGCGCTTGGGCTTGGCGCCCGCCGCGAGACCGGTACGGGCCAGGCTCATCCCGAGCGAGGAGGGCAGCGAGACCTCCAGGCGCTTGCCACCCACCTCCACGACCACCGTCTCGCGGCCGGCCTCGTCATCCGCGTCCGCCTCGGCGGGGGCGGCGAACGGCTTGATCTCGTTGACGAACTCCGTCTCGATCCAGCGCGTGTGGACCCGGAACGGGTCCGCGGTGAACGCCGGATCCACCACCACCGCACGATGGAACGGGATCGCGGTCGCCATGCCCTCGACGTGGAACTCCGCCAGGGCACGCGCCGCGCGCTGGAGCGCCTGCTCCCGCGTCGCACCCGTCACGATCAGCTTCGCGAGCAGTGAGTCCCACGCCGGGCCGATGACCGAGCCGGACTCCACACCCGCGTCCAGACGCACACCCGGACCCGACGGCGCGTCGAACCGGGTCACCGTGCCGGGGGCCGGGAGGAACCCGCGGCCCGGGTCCTCGCCGTTGATCCGGAACTCGAAGGAGTGACCGCGCGAGGCCGGGTCGTCGTAACCCAGGGCCTCGCCGTCGGCGATCCGGAACATCTCGCGGACCAGGTCGATACCGGAGACCTCCTCGGTCACCGGGTGCTCCACCTGCAGGCGGGTGTTGACCTCCAGGAAGGAGATCGTGCCGTCCATACCGACCAGGAACTCGACCGTGCCGGCACCGACGTAGCCGGCCTCCTTCAGGATCGCCTTCGACGCCGCGTACAGCTCCGCGTTCTGCGCATCCGACAGGAAGGGGGCCGGGGCCTCCTCCACCAGCTTCTGATGACGGCGCTGCAACGAGCAGTCACGCGTCGAGACGACGACCACGTTGCCGTGCGTGTCGGCCAGGCACTGCGTCTCCACATGCCGCGGCTTGTCGAGGTAGCGCTCCACGAAGCACTCCCCGCGCCCGAACGCGGCAACCGCCTCACGCACCGCGGAGTCGTACAGCTCCGGGATCTCCTCCAGCGTCCGGGCGACCTTCAGCCCCCGCCCGCCACCACCGAACGCCGCCTTGATCGCGATCGGCAGCCCGTGCTCCGAAGCGAACGCGACAACCTCCTCGGAACCCGAGACCGGGTCCGGGGTGCCCGCGACCAGCGGGGCACCGGCGCGCTGCGCGATGTGACGGGCGGCGACCTTGTCACCCAGGTCCCGGATCGCGTGCGGCGGCGGCCCGATCCACGTCAGACCCGCGTCCAGCACCGCCTGGGCGAACTCGGCGTTCTCCGAGAGGAAGCCGTACCCCGGGTGGATCGCGTCCGCCCCGGAATCCTTGGCAGCCTGGAGCACCTTGGCGATGTCCAGATAACTGGCCGCCGGGGTGTCACCGCCCAGAGCGAATGCCTCGTCGGCCGCACGGACGTGCAGAGCGTCACGGTCCGGGTCGGCGTAGACGGCCACGCTCCCGATCCCCGCGTCCCGGCAGGCCCGAGCAACACGGACAGCAATTTCGCCACGGTTGGCGATGAGCACCTTGCGCACGATGGCTCCCTCCTTGAAACAAGCTGAGTTTAGGGACAACCCACACGGTCCTACGACCCGCCCCCAATGGTGAGCTTGCCCACACGGAGTGTGATTCGAGGTGTGCTCGAGTCGCGAAATCCCTTGTGCCACCACGGTACGCCGGGTTCTGAAACCGCACAGTAGCGACCAGGTGTGGCCCAGGTCTCTATCGGCACGAGCAGCGACTTACCGTGATTCTTTGTGGAGTTCCCACTAAGGGGTGGGCAATTCTTTGCCCGACCCACGAAAGCCCGGAGAAGTAGGGGTGCGTCCGGGTTGCGCACAGCTCTTGTCGCGGCCATTACCGGTTAGTAGGGTCCGCGCTATTGCACGTACTGCTGGTAACAGGGGGTGAGTGTCGTGGTGCGCAGGCTGGTCGCCTTCTTGGCCGCGCTCGTGCTGGCCGTGGAGGCCGTGGGGATCGTGATCATCAACGTGGTCCTGGGCACGGTCGTGAAGAACCAGGACATGTCCCTCGCCGGTACGGACCCCGAGGCGATGTCCAAGGGCACCTGGGTGCTCGGCGGGGTCTCCGGGGTCTTCCTGCTCCTGTGCGCCGTGCTGCTCGTGGTGGCGGGAATCCGCGACCGGGGCCCGGGGCGCGTGGGCCGGATCGTGCTCATCTGCTGCGCGGCCGTCCACGGCGTGCTCGGCGCGCTGACGGTCGGACTCGTCGGCTGGACGGCGTTCGTCTGCATGATGGTGACGCTCGGCCTGATCGTGCTCGTCCTGGTGGCGTACGGGGCCGAGCCGGCCGCCCGGTCCGGGAAGGCCGCTCCCGAGGCGGCCGGGCCCGAGCCGGAGCCCGGGCCGGCCTGATCCCCGCTCAGGCCCAGAGGCCGGTGATCTCGACACCGAGCTCGCCCAGCAGGCGGCGCAGCAGCGGCAGCGAGAGCCCGATGACGTTGCCCGGGTCGCCCTCGATGGAGTCCACGAACGGCGCCGAGCGCCCGTCCAGGGTGAAGGCGCCCGCCACGTGCAGCGGTTCGCCGGAGGCCACGTAGGCGGCGATCTCGGCGTCGGTCGGCTCCCCGAAGTGCACGGTCGTGGACGCCGTCCGCGAGACCGTGCGGCCGGTCGTGGTGTCCGTCAGGCTGTGCCCGGTCCGCAGGACCCCGGCGCGGCCGCGCATCGACTTCCAGCGGGCGGTGGCCTCCTCGGCGTCGGCGGGCTTGCCGAGCGCCTGTCCGTCGAGCTCCAGCACGGAGTCGCAGCCGATGACCAGGGCGCCGGCGGCCTCGGGGAGCGCGGCGACGACGGCCGCCTTGGCCTGGGCGAGGACGAGAGCGAGTTCTGCGGGGGTGTCTGCGGTGAGGGCGTCCTCGTCGACGCCGCTGACGATCACCTCCGGGGCGAGGCCGGCTTGGCGGAGCAGGCCGAGGCGGGCCGGGGAGGCGGAGGCGAGTACGAGGCGCTGGGCGGTCATGACCGCCATCGTACGGACGTGGGGTGCGCGCGGGTTCGTTGCGGGGGTGCTGCCCCCGGGCCCCCGCTCCTCAATCGCCGGAGGGGCTTGATTTTGGCGCCGGGGGTGCCTGATTGTGCGGGCGGAGGGGCTTGGAACGCCTCAGCGCGTACCGAGTACGAACATCGCTACGACCATCGCCAGGGCCAGGATCAAACCGGCTCGACGCATCATCGTTTCCGCGTCGCGGAGTTCCTTGGGGGGCTTGTTCTCGGGGTCGGACCAGAGCATGACTTGATCCTGCTGCGCAGGGCCCGGGCGGCGCCTGAGTACGCGTACTCAACCGCCGCCCGGTACCCGTGTCACCAGCGGTTACGCGGGCCAGTACGTACGGGCCCAGGCGCGCGGGCCCGGCAGGTGGCGGCCGGTGCGGGCCAGGCGGCTCGGGTGGGACCAGCCGGCCGGGGGAGCCGGGGTGTTGGACGGCACCGCGGACACCGCGGCGGCACGGGCCTGGACGACCGCGAGCGCGGCGGCCAGTTCCTCCGGGGTCGGGTTGCCCCGTACGACCTTGATCATGGCCAGGACCCTTTCTAGAGGGGGATGTTGCCGTGCTTCTTGGGCGGCAGGGACTCGCGCTTGGTGCGGAGCTGGCGCAGGCCCTTGACCACGTGGGCCCGGGTGTCGGACGGCATGATCACCGCGTCCACGTACCCGCGTTCGGCCGCCACGTACGGATTGAGGAGCGTGTCCTCGTAGTCCGCGATCAGTTCGGCGCGCGTGGCGTCCTGATCCTCGGCGGCGGCGATCGTGCGGCGGTGCAGGATGTTCACCGCGCCCTGCGCGCCCATGACGGCGATCTGCGCGGTCGGCCAGGCGAGGTTGATGTCGGCGCCCAGGTGCTTGGAGCCCATGACGTCGTACGCGCCGCCGAACGCCTTGCGCGTGATCACCGTGATCAGCGGGACCGTCGCCTCCGCGTACGCGTAGATCAGCTTGGCGCCGCGCCGGATGATGCCGCCGTACTCCTGGTCGACGCCCGGCAGGAAGCCCGGCACGTCCACGAAGGTCAGCACCGGCACGTTGAACGCGTCGCAGGTGCGGACGAAACGCGCCGCCTTCTCACTGGCGTTGATGTCCAGGCAGCCGGCGAACTGCATCGGCTGGTTGGCGACGATGCCGACGGGGTAGCCCTCGACGCGGCCGAAGCCGGTGACGATGTTCGGCGCGAACAGGGCCTGGGTCTCCAGGAACTCGCCGTCGTCCAGCACGTGCTCGATCGCGGTGTGCATGTCGTACGGCTGGTTCGCCGAGTCCGGGATGAGCGTGTCCAGCTCGCGGTCCTCGTCGCTCACCGCCAGGTCCGCCTCCTCCGGGAAGGCCGGGGCCTCCGAGAGGTTGTTCGACGGGAGGTAGGACAGCAGCGACTTGACGTACTCGATGGCGTCCTTCTCGTCGCCCGCCATGTGGTGCGCGACGCCCGAGGTGGTGTTGTGCGTACGGGCTCCGCCCAGCTCCTCGAAGCCGACGTCCTCACCGGTCACCGTCTTGATGACGTCGGGACCCGTGATGAACATGTGCGAGGTCTGGTCGACCATCACCGTGAAGTCGGTGATCGCGGGGGAGTACACCGCGCCGCCCGCGCACGGGCCGACGATCAGCGAGATCTGCGGGATCACACCCGAGGCGTGCACATTGCGCCGGAAGATCTCCGCGAAGAGACCCAGCGCCGCGACGCCCTCCTGGATGCGGGCGCCGCCGCCGTCGTTGATGCCGATGACCGGGCAGCCGGTCTTCAGCGCGAAGTCCATCACCTTGACGATCTTCTCACCGTAGACCTCGCCCAGCGAGCCGCCGAAGATGGTGAAGTCCTGCGAATACACGCAGACGGGGCGCCCGTCGACCGTGCCGTAGCCGGTGACGACGCCGTCCCCGTACGGCCGGTTCTTCTCGATGCCGAAGTTGGTCGAGCGGTGCCGGGCGAACTCGTCGAGCTCCACGAAGGAACCCTCGTCCAGGAGCAGCTCCACGCGCTCGCGCGCCGTCAGCTTGCCCTTCGCGTGCTGCTTCTCCACCGCGCGCGCCGACCCGGCGTGGGTCGCCTCTTCGATACGGCGCTGCAGGTCCGCGAGCTTGCCCGCGGTCGTGTGGATGTCGGTCTCTTCCGGCTCGGACATCGGGTGGCGGCTCCCTGCCTGGTCACGGGGACGACTTGGCTGCTGATCTGCTGACGAACAGCTACTGAGCCGTAGCGTATCGGCGCCGATACGGTTCGGCAGTGCGTCCTTTGACACACCTAGGGTGGCTTGCATGACACCTTCGGATGCGCCACAGAGCCGTTGGTCGGACCTCGACCGGCCGCCCCTCAACGTCCCCGCGCTGCGCCGCGGACTGCTGCGGCCCGGCTCGCTGTGGACCGCCCTCGACGTGGTCGAGTCGACCGGCTCCACCAACACCGATCTCGCCGCGCGCGCCGCGGGTCTCGCCGAGGGCACGGTCCTCGTCGCCGAGGAGCAGACCGCCGGGCGCGGCCGCCTGGAGCGCACCTGGACCGCCCCGGCGCGCTCCGGCCTGTTCTTCTCCGTCTACCTGACCCCCGGGGACGTGCCCGCCGAGCGCTGGGGCTGGCTGCCGCTGCTCACCGGCGTCGCCGCCGCGACCGGCCTGGCGCGCGCGGCGGGCGTCGACATGGCCCTGAAGTGGCCCAACGACCTGCTGGTCTCGGTGGAGGGCGAGGAGCGCAAGACCGGTGGCATCCTCGCCGAGCGGGCCGGTGACGGCGTCGTCATCGGCATCGGCCTCAACGTCTCCCTGCGCGCCGACGAGCTCCCGGCCCCCACCGCCGCCTCGCTCGCCCTGGCCGGGGCGGTCTCCACCGACCGCGAGACGTTGCTGCGCGGCGTCCTGCGGTCCCTGGAGCACTGGTACGGGCTCTGGCGCGACGCGGACGGCGACGCGGCGGCGAGCGGGGTGCAGGAGGCGTACGCGGCGGGCTGCGCGACCCTCGGCAAGGCCGTACGGGCCCAGCTGCCCGGCGACCGCACGCTCACCGGCGAGGCGGTCGCCGTCGACGGGGACGGCCGGCTCGTCCTGGCCACGGACGGCGGACTGCGCGAACCGGTCTCCGCGGGCGACATCGTGCACCTGAGGGGCGCGGCGGGCGGCCTGACCTGAACCGGCGCCGCCCGCGCACCGTGCCCTGAGGACGTGAGGTAGGGCACACCTGCCGTATCGTTGAGGTGATCCACCGACGGACAGATCGGCAGGGCAGTGCGCAGGGAACGGGCAGGAGGCGGCTGGTGACCGTCGACGACACGACCTCCGGCGATGGAGCGCAGCAGTCGTCGGACTCCTCGGTGCACGCCACACCGCACCACGAAGTCGACCACACGGCCGAGCCGACCGACGACCCCCTCGCGATCCGGCTGGAACAGCTGATCCTGGGCGCCGACCGTCGCTACACGCCGTTCCAGGCGGCCCGCACGGCCGGCGTCTCCATGGACCTGGCCTCCCGCTTCTGGCGGGCCATGGGCTTCGCGGACATCGGCCAGGCCAAGGCGCTCACCGAGGCCGACGTGCTGGCCCTGCGGCGGCTCTCCGGTCTCGTGGAGGCCGGGCTGCTCAGCGAGCCGATGGCGATCCAGGTCGCCCGGTCGACCGGGCAGACCACCGCCCGGCTGGCCGAATGGCAGATCGACTCCTTCCTGGAGGGCCTGACCGAGCCCCCCGAGCCCGGCATGACCCGCACCGAGGTCACGTACCCCCTGGTCGAACTGCTCCTGCCCGAGCTGGAGGAGTTCCTGGTGTACGTGTGGCGGCGCCAGCTCGCCGCCGCCACGGGCCGGGTCGTGCAGGCGGCCGACGACGACGAGATGGTCGACCGGCGCCTCGCCGTCGGCTTCGCGGACCTGGTCGGCTTCACCCGGCTCACCCGCCGCCTGGAGGAGGAGGAGCTCGGCGAGCTGGTCGAGTCCTTCGAGACCACCTGCGCCGACCTGGTCGCGGCGCACGGCGGCCGGCTCATCAAGACCCTCGGCGACGAGGTCCTGTTCGCCGCCGACGACGCGGGCACCGCCGCCGAGATCGCGCTGCGCCTGGTCGAGGCGATGACCGTGGACGAGACCATGCCGGCGCTCCGGGTCGGCATCGCCTTCGGCACGGTCACCACCCGGATGGGCGATGTCTTCGGCACCACGGTGAACCTGGCCAGCCGGCTCACCTCGATAGCGCCCAAGGACGCGGTGCTGGTCGACGGGGCGTTCGCCAAGGAGCTGACGCGTACGGGCGACGCCCCGGTCTCCGAGGCGCGCGCGGCCGAGGAGGCCGCCGCGGCGGCGGAGCGGGCCGAGAAGGAGGGCCCGGACGCCGAGGTGGTCCCGGTGCCGAAGTACCGCTACGGGCTCCAGCCGATGTGGCAGCGCCCGGTCCGCGGCCTCGGCGTGGTCGAACCCTGGCTGCTGGCCCGGCGCGGCGGCTCCTGAATCCGTTCCGCACACCCTTTCGGGGGAGAGCTCTAGGATCCCTTCGGTAACGCTCGTTAACCGACAGGGGTGCAGCATGACCGTCACGTCCGAGCAGCGGTACGGGGAGTTCGTCGTCGTCCGGGGTCACGAGGGCCTCGATCACGTCGCCGAGCTGGTTCTCGACCGGCCGAAGGCCATGAACGCGGTGTCCACGGACATGGCCCGCTCGATCGCCGCCGCCTGCGACGCGCTCGCCACGGACCGGGACGTACGCGTCACCGTCCTGACCTCCAGCCATGAGCGGGCCTTCTGCGTGGGCGCGGACCTCAAGGAGCGCAACTCCTTCTCCGACGCCGACCTGGTGCGCCAGCGGCCCACCGCGCGCGCCGCCTACACCGGTGTGCTCGAACTGCCGATGCCGACGATCGCCGCCGTGCACGGCTTCGCCCTGGGCGGCGGCTTCGAGCTGGCCCTGTCCTGCGACCTGATCGTCGCCGACCCGACCGCCCTGATGGGCCTGCCCGAGGTCTCCGTCGGCGTCATCCCGGGGGGCGGCGGCACCCAGTTGCTGCCGCGCCGGGTCGGGGCCGCGCGCGCCGCCGAGCTGATCTTCAGCGCCCGCCGGGTGCACGGCCCCGAGGCGCGGGAGCTGGGCCTGGTGGACGAGCTGGTGGCGGAGGGCGAGGACCGGACCGAGGCGCTGGCCCTGGCCGGCCGGATCGCCGCCCACTCGCCGGTCGGGCTGCGGGCGGCCAAGCGGGCGCTGCGGCTCGGGCACGGGCTCGACCTGCGGGCCGGGCTCGAAGTCGAGGACTCCGCGTGGCGGTCGGTGGCCTTCTCCGGGGACCGGGTGGAGGGCGTGGCCGCGTTCAACGAGAAGCGGAAGCCGAACTGGCCGGGGGAGTGACCCTGAGTGCCCGTTTCCGGGCGGATCGATCACGCTCCGGAGTCGCCGAGTGATCACCGGGGCCATATCGCCCTAAACTGGCGCAATGGGTGGAGACGACGCACGACTGCGCGCCGTGGTCTCGCTGGCGCAGACGATGGCCGCGGCGCAGACGCCCCGGGGGTGCTGGCGAGCTGCCGCCCTGGGGGCCTGCGAGGCGCTGGGCGGCAGCTTCGCCGCGCTCTCGGTCTGGGAGCGCGACCGGGGCCGGCTGAGGGTCCTGGTCAACGCGGGGGAGCGGGCCGAGGGCGAGGAGGAGTTCCCCGAGGAGGAGGTCTACCCGGTCCACCGGTTCCCGGAGATCACCGAGTTCCTGCACGAGCGGTGGGCCGGGGGCGGCGAGCCGGACGCCTGGGTGGAGACCGCCGAGGGCCCGGTGGACGGCGGCCCGGGACGGCGGGCGGCGGCCGGGGCGCACGGGTACGGGCCCGGCTACTGCCACCAGCGGGTGGCGGCGCTGCGCCGGCGCGGGCGGGGCTGCTGCGTGGTCGCGCCGATCGTGCTGCACGGGCGGGCCTGGGGCGAGCTGTACGTGGCACGGCCGGTGGGCGAGGTGGTCTTCGGGCGCGCGGACGCCGACTTCGCGACGGTGCTGGCCGCCGTGGTGGCCGCCGGGCTCGCCCAGACCGAGCGCCTGGAGGAGGTCCGCAAGCTGGCCTTCACGGACCCGCTGACCGGCCTCGCCAACCGCAGGGCCGTCGATGTGCGGCTGGACGAGGCGCTGGAGCGGCACCGGGCGGAGGGGGCGGTGGTCAGCCTGGTCGTCTGCGACCTGAACGGGCTGAAGTGGGTCAACGACACCCATGGCCACGCGGTGGGCGACCGGCTGCTGGAACGTTTCGGCTCGGTGCTGTCGCGGTGCGGGGCCATACTGCCCGGCGCGCTGGCGGCCCGGCTGGGCGGCGACGAGTTCTGCCTGCTGGCGGTGGGCCCCGGGGCGGACGAGGTGGTCGCCGTGGCCACCGAGTTGTGCGAGCGGGCGGCCGGGCTTGAGTTCGGCAACGGGGTCGCCTGCGGGATCGCGTCCACCGGTGACGAGATCGGGCCCGTGGTCTCGGCCCGGCGGCTGTTCCGGCTGGCGGACGCGGCGCAGTACCGGGCGAAGGCGGCCCGCTCGGACCGCCCGGTGGTGGCGGGGCGCGACGACGAGGTCATCCGGCTGGCGGACTCCCCGCCGAAGTCCCCGCACGACCGCCGCCGCCTGCGCGGCAATCCGCCCGAGCACTGACCCGTACGACCGGCACGCGCGCCGGGGTTCGCACCGGGATGCGCGTCGGGGTTCGCGTAAGGGTTCAACCCGCCGACCACTGGTGACATGAAGGGTTTCAATCCGTACGCTGCTGAATATGGATATGCATACAGTCGTGGTGGGGACGTCCGGTACCACCGCTCAGGACGTCATCGCCGTGGCCCGCGGCAACGCCCGTGTCGAGCTCTCCGCCGACGCGGTGGCCGCGCTCGCCGCCGCCCGCGAGATCGTGGACGCGCTCGCCGCGAAGCCCGAGCCGGTCTACGGCGTCTCGACCGGCTTCGGCGCCCTGGCCAGCCGCCACATCAGCCCGGAGCTGCGCGCCCAGCTGCAGCGCAACATCGTCCGCTCGCACGCCGCCGGCATGGGCCCGTGCGTCGAGCGCGAGGTCGTCCGCGCGCTGATGTTCCTCCGGCTGAAGACGGTCGCCTCCGGCCACACCGGTGTCCGCCCCGGGGTCGCGCAGTCCATGGCCGACCTGCTGAACGCCGGGATCACCCCCGTCGTCCACGAGTACGGATCGCTCGGCTGCTCCGGCGACCTCGCGCCCCTGTCGCACTGCGCGCTGGCCCTGATGGGCGAGGGCGACGCGGAGGGCCCCGACGGCACCGTCCGCCCGGCCGGGGAACTCCTCGCCGCGCACGGCATCACCCCGGTCGAGCTGCGCGAGAAGGAGGGCCTGGCCCTCCTCAACGGCACCGACGGCATGCTCGGCATGCTGATCATGGCCCTCGCCGATCTGCGGACGCTCTACACCTCGGCCGACATCACCGCCGCCCTCTCCCTGGAGGCCCTGCTCGGCACGGACAAGGTCCTCGCGCCCGAGCTGCACGCCATCCGCCCGCACCCCGGCCAGGGCGCCAGCGCCGACAACATGCTGCGGGTGCTCGCGGGCTCGGGCCTCACCGGTCACCACCAGGACGACGCGCCGCGCGTCCAGGACGCCTACTCGGTGCGGTGCGCGCCGCAGGTCAACGGGGCGGGCCGGGACACCCTCGCGTACGCCGCGACCGTCGCCGACCGCGAGCTGGCGGCCGCCGTGGACAACCCGGTGGTCCTTCCGGACGGCCGGGTGGAGTCCAACGGCAACTTCCACGGGGCGCCCGTCGCCTACGTCCTCGACTTCCTGGCCATCGCCGCGGCGGACCTGGGCTCGATCACCGAGCGCCGTACGGACCGGCTGCTCGACAAGAACCGTTCGCACGGGCTGCCGCCGTTCCTGGCCGACGACGCGGGCGTGGACTCCGGGCTGATGATCGCCCAGTACACCCAGGCCGCCCTGGTCAGCGAGATGAAGCGGCTCGCCGTCCCGGCCTCCGCCGACTCCATCCCGTCCTCCGCCATGCAGGAGGACCACGTGTCGATGGGCTGGTCCGCCGCGCGCAAGCTGCGTACCGCCGTCGGCAACCTCGGCCGGATCGTCGCCGTCGAGCTCTACGCGGCAACCCGCGCGGTCGAGCTGCGCGCGCAGCAGGGGCTGACCCCGGCCCCCGCCACGCGTGCCGTCATCGAGGCGCTGCGGGCCGCCGGTGTCGAGGGCCCCGGCCCCGACCGCTTCCTCTCGCCGGACCTGGCCGCCGCCGACGCCTTCGTACGGGCGGGCGGGCTGGTCTCCGCCGTGGAGCCGGTCACCGGGCCGCTGGCCTGACCGGGGCGGGCCTCAGAGCGCGGGGCGCGGGGCCGGCCGGTGGGAGGAATACGTCACCACACCGGCCCCGATGCCCAGGAAGGCGACACCGCCGAGCACGTACGGGGTGGTGTCGACGCCCGTCCCCGTCTCGGTGAGAGGGCCGGAGTCCGCGTCCTCGTCCGCCGTCACCGCGTCTGTGGCCACCGTGCCGGGCGCGGTGCCCGTATCGCCCGTGGCATTGGCCGACGGGACGAACCACAGGGCACAGAGCAGGGTCCCCGCAGCAGCGGCGGTCAGGAGCGGGCGGCGAGCGATGGCCACGAAACGGATCTCCCTTGCGACGGCCGGACGTCCGGCTCGTCCCGATGCTAGGGCCTGTCATTCGCCTCACGCCAGGGCCGCGGTGAACGCATGGGGGTGAGGGGGCCGGGGAATGCGTGCACGGCGGGGCGCACCCCGGGCGTCCCGCACAATGGGAGGGAGGGCGACGGCTTCGGCGGCCCGGAGCGGCGGGCCCGACCTGCGGGAACGCAGGCCCTGCCCGCTCGCGGCGGACCCGAGCCGGTCCGTGTCGCGGACGCGGGAACCACCGCCCCCGGCACGGCGTCGAAGAGTGGTGTTCCCCACACATTCGACGCACGTGGAACGGGGATCCCGTACAAGGGGTTCTTGGAACATTGACGGGGTTTCGCCGTTGGGCGGCCTTGTTCGGGGTTTTTGGGGATTTCGGCAACGATGGAGAAGCGTGTGATGACGGACAGCAAGCGGCGCAAGGGCCTGATGGCCGCGTCCGCACTGCTCGGCGGCGTACTGGTGCTTTCCGCCTGCGACGACGGCGGCGACAAGGGCGGTCCGAGCCCCGAGAGCTCGAAGTCCCAGGCGGCCGACGTCGACAAGGCGGCGGCCCAGGAGACCTCCGAGGCGCAGATAACGATCGCGCCCAAGAACGGCGCGACCAACGCGAGCATCAACAACGCCGCCAAGGTCAGCGTCGCCAAGGGCAAGCTGACCGAGGTCACCATGACCAGCGCGGACGGCAAGAGCGTCAAGGGCACCCTCTCCGCCGACGGCACGAGCTGGCAGCCGGACGCCCAGCTGGAGCGCTCGACCACCTACAAGGTCAGCGCCACGGCGAAGGACGCCAAGGGCCGCGAGGCGCACGAGAACTCCTCCTTCACCACCGTCTCGCCCGACAAGAGCTTCATCGGGAACTTCACCCCCGAGGACGGCTCCACCGTCGGCGTCGGCATGCCCGTCTCGATCAACTTCAACAAGCCGATCACCGACACCAAGGCCGTCCAGGACGGCATCAAGGTGACGTCCAGCAGCGGTCAGGAGGTCGTCGGCCACTGGTTCAACAACCAGCGCCTCGACCTGCGCCCCGAGGACTACTGGCAGGCCGGCTCGACCGTCACCCTGAAGCTGTCCCTGGACGGCGTCGAGGGCGCGGACGGCGTCTACGGCGTCCAGCAGAAGACGGTCACCTTCAAGGTCGGCCGCAACCAGGTCTCCACGGTCGACGCCAAGACCCACATGATGACCGTCACCCGGGACGGCAAGACGGTCAAGACGATCCCGATCTCCGCGGGCGGGCCCGACAACCCCACGTACAACGGTCAGATGGTGATCTCCGAGAAGTACAAGGAGACCCGGATGAACGGCGCCACCGTCGGTTTCACGGACGACGACGGCAAGGGCGAGTACGACATCAAGGACGTGCCGCACGCCATGCGGCTGTCCACGTCTGGCACCTTCATCCACGGCAACTACTGGGGCAAGGGCATCTTCGGCAAGGTCAACACCAGCCACGGCTGCGTCGGCCTGGAGGACGCCAAGGGCGCCGGTGACCCCAACACGGCCGCCGCGTGGTTCTACAACAACTCCATGGTCGGTGACGTCGTCGTCGTCAAGAACTCCCCGGACAAGACGATCCAGCCCTCCAACGGCCTGAACGGCTGGAACCTCAGCTGGGCCGAGTGGACGGCGGGCTCCACCGCCTGACCGGTCCGTCCGGCCGAACCCCACCCCGTACGCCCGAAGGCGGCGGCACCCCATCCGGTGCCGCCGCCTTCGGCGTACACACTGTTCTCATCCGGCTCTCAGGGTGGCCTTAACCCACCATCACGAGCCCTTCCTAGCCTCGCGCCATGTTCTTCACCTACCTCCGGCGCGAGCTGCGCCGCCGCAGAAAGGCGGCGCTCGTCGTCGCCTCCGGGCTCGCCCTCGGCATTGCGCTGGTCATCGTCGTCAGCTCCGTCTCCTCGGGCATGAGCAAGGCCCAGGACAAGGTCCTCGAATCGCTGTACGGGCTCGGCACCGACATGACCGTCACCAAGGCGGCCGCGGCGCCGGGGTCGGGCTCCACCGGCCGCCCCAAATTCGAGTTCGACGCCAAGGACAGCGACGACGACGCGACCCAGAGCACCGACCGGGTCATGGTCCAGGGCTTCCAGACCCTGGCCTCCTCCACCGTCACCAAGGTCGGCGCGCAGGACGGCGTCGCCGGTGCGGTCGGCGGGCTGAGCCTGTCCGTCATGAAGGTCGACGGGCAGTTCAAGCGCGGCGAGTTCAAGCAGGAGGGCGGTACGAGCCAGGGCGGCGGACGCGGGCCCGGCGGGGGCGGGAACAGCCAGCCGCAGGGCGAGGTCAGGGGCGGCGGCGCCTCCTTCGACGTCAACTCCTACACGGTGTACGGAACCGACGTCACCCAGCAGGACCTCGGCCCGCTCACCTCTTCGAAGATCACCTCCGGCCGTACGTTCAAGACGACCGAGACCAACGCCAAGGTGGCCGTGGCCGACTCCGCGTACGCCAAGGAGAAGAGCCTCGCCACCGGCAAGACCGTGACCATCCACGGCACCAAGTTCACGATCATCGGCGTCTCGACGGCGGACAGCGGTGACGCGGCCGCCAACCTCTACATCCCGCTCCAGCAGGCGCAGACCCTGTCCGACTCCAAGGACAAGGTCACCACGGTCTACGTCAAGGCCGCGGACTCGCAGCAGATCGACGGCGTCAAGTCGGCCATCCAGAAGAACATCTCCGGCACCACCGTCACCACCTCCGCCGACCTCGCGGACACCGTCTCCGGCTCCCTGTCCACCGCGTCCGACCTGGCCGCAGGCGTCGGCAAGTGGCTGTCCTTCGCGGTCCTGGCCGCCGCGTTCCTGGTCGCCGGGCTCCTCACCTCCTCCGCCGTCAGCCGCCGGGTGCGCGAGTTCGGCACGCTGAAGGCCCTCGGCTGGAAGAGCGGCCGGGTCACCCGCCAGGTCGTCGGCGAGGCCCTGGTCAACGGCCTCATCGGCGGCGTGCTCGGCATCGCCGTCGGCCTGGCCGGCGCCTACGCGGTCACCGCCGTCAGCCCCACGCTCACCGCCGAGCTCGGCTCCTCCGGCGGCGGGGCGCGCGGCGGGATGATGGGCGGCGGCGGGCCCGGCTTCGGCCGGCAGAGCGCGTCCAAGGCCCTCGACATCGCGCTCACCGCGCCCGTCTCCCTCTCCGTCATCCTCACCGCCGTCGGCCTCGCCGTGGCGGGCGGGCTGATCGCGGGCGCCTTCGGCGGCTGGCGCGCTTCCCGGCTGCGCCCGGCGGACGCGCTCCGCCGCGTCGAGTAGCAGCCCGGACCCCACACCCCGTCAGGAGAGCACCCATGTACACCCTTCAAGGCGTCACCAAGCAGTACCAGCGCGGCAAGTCCACCGTGCACGCCCTCGCCGGCGTCGACCTCACCATCGAGGACGGCGGCCGCCTGGTCATCCAGGGCCCCACCGGCGGCGGCAAGTCCACCCTGCTCCAGATGCTCGGCGGCCTTGACCGGCCCACCGCCGGGAGCATCGAGCTCGACGGCATGGACCTGGCCAAGCTCAGCGAGGCCAAGCTCACCAAGGTGCGCGCCGAGAACATCGGCTTCGTCTTCCAGAGCTTCAACCTCATCCCGACGCTCACCGCCCAGGAGAACGTCGAGACCGCCCTCGTGCCCCTCGGCGTCAAGGCGTCCGAGCGGCGCAGAAGAGCCGCCGAGGCGCTGGAATCCGTCGGGCTCGGCGAGCGTCTGAGCCATGTGCCCGGCGAGATGTCCGGCGGCCAGCAGCAGCGCGTCGCCATCGCCCGGGCCCTGGTCAAGCGGCCCAAGGTGCTCCTCGCGGACGAGCCGACCGGCAACCTGGACGAGTCCATGCGCGACGAGATCATGGAGGTCCTGGAGACCCTGTGGAAGGAGCACGGGCTCACCTTCGTCATGGTCACCCACGACAGCGCCATCGCCCGCCGCGCCCCGCGCCTGGCCACCATCCGCAAGGGCAAGGTCACCATCACGGAGAACGCCCCGGCCTGACCCGCCCTCCCGCCCCGTCCCCGACCGCCGCCGGCGGGCCTTCGTGCCCCCGGCGGCGGTGTCAGCTCCCGGGCCGCGCGGCCCTGCGGTACGCCACGAGGTCGCCCCGGCGGACCTGGCGCAGGCCGAGCGGGTCCGCGTACCAGGCCTCCTGCTCGCAGCTCCGCACCAGCGGGGACCCGGCCTCGTCGTACCGCCCGCGCAGCCCGTACCAGGGGCGCAGGGGCAGCCAGGCCAGCCCGTAGAGCCAGCGCCGCACCAGCAGGCCGGGTCCTGGGCGGCGGACGTCCGGCAGGCTCACCACCCGGATGCCCATGATCAGCTTGCCGGCGCCCGCGCCGAGGAACGCGGTGAGCACGACCTGGTTGACGAAGGACAGCGCGAGCACCGGACCGGCCAGCAGCGCCGCCGCCTCGGGCAGGGAGGCGCTGTCCACGTACGGCCTGGCCAGCAGCCCCGCCGTGAGTACGCAGAGGTAGCAGTCCAGGCCCACCGCGAGGCAGCGCCGCATCTCACCGGCGCGCGGCGGGGTGCGCGGCCCGGGGCGTAACGACCCGCCGCGCCCGGACCGTGCGGGCAGCCCGGGCCCGGCGGGCCGGTGCGGACGGAGACCTCTGCGGTTTCCCCGTATGGATGTCATGAGCGAATCATGTCTGATGACCCGTCATTACGTCCCGGGGCGTTCCGTATTACCCCGCGGGTAATCGACGTCCTCCGGCGCCCTCGGCAGCATGGAGCCATCAGCCGACGGACGACCGCACGAACCGGAGGGCCCGCCATGACCGCCTACGCCATCGCGCACCTGTACCCCGAAGGCCGCCCCAACGCGGAGGTCATCGACTACATCGAGCGCATCCAGCCGACGATGGACCCGTACGGCGGCCGCTTCCTGGTCCACGTCGCGCCGGTCGAGGTGGTCGAGGGCGCGTGGCCCGGTGCGGTGGTGGTCCTCGGCTTCCCGTCCATCGAGGAGGCGCGCGCCTGGTACGCCTCTGCGGCCTACCAGGAGCTGGCGCCGCTGCGGACCCGGAACATGGCGGGCGACCTGGTGCTCGTGGAGGGCGTAGCGGGGGACTACGACCCGAGGGCGACCGCCGCGGCGCTGCGGGCGGCGGTCGCCGCTCCGGTGGCGTAACGGCTGGATTTCCGGAACCTCACCGTCGAGACCGCGCGGCTGTGAGATTCACCACTTCGGCGGGGCCCCGGTGGCCGCTCCGGCCCGGCCAATCGCGCGCCGATCCTGGCCCCCGCAAGGCCGTTGGCCCAGGTCCGGGGTGTCGCGGGGCAGGGTCATCATGTGGATGCCACGGGCCTTCCGGCGGGCCCACTGGGAGAATCGGGGCTGCCCCCGCGTATGAGCCGACCCATGGAAGGTCTTGATCAGATGCCGGTCACCCCTGACTCCGCCACCTCGCACGCCGCCGAGAACCGCATCATCGAGCCGTTGTACGCCGAGGTGCTGCGCCGCAACCAGGGCGAGAAGGAGTTCCACCAGGCGGTCCGGGAGGTCCTGGAGACCCTCGGTCCCGTGCTCGCCAAGCGGCCGGAGTTCGTGGACGCCCGGGTCATCGAACGCATATGCGAACCGGAGCGCCAGCTCATCTTCCGCGTGCCGTGGTCGGACGACTCGGGCGACATCCACGTCAACCGCGGCTTCCGCGTCGAGTTCTCCAGCCTGCTCGGCCCGTACAAGGGCGGTCTGCGCTTCCACCCCTCGGTGAACCTCGGCATCGTGAAGTTCCTCGGCTTCGAGCAGATCTTCAAGAACGCCCTCACCGGCATGCCCATCGGCGGCGGCAAGGGCGGCGCGGACTTCGACCCGAAGGGCCGCTCCGACGCCGAGATCATGCGGTTCTGTCAGTCCTTCATGACCGAGCTCCACCGCCACGTCGGCGAGTACACCGACGTGCCCGCCGGTGACATCGGCGTCGGCGGCCGCGAGATCGGCTACCTCTTCGGCCAGTACAAGCGGATCACCAACCGCCACGAGTCCGGCGTCCTCACCGGCAAGGGCCTCGGCTGGGGCGGCGCCCTCGTCCGCACCGAGGCGACCGGCTACGGCTGCGTCATGTTCACCGCCGAGATGCTGCGCAGCCGGGGCGAGTCCCTGGACGGCCAGCGGATCTCCGTCTCCGGCTCCGGCAACGTCGCGATCTACGCCATCGAGAAGGCCCAGCAGCTCGGCGCGACCGTCGTCACCGCCTCGGACTCCGGCGGCTACGTCGTGGACGACAAGGGCATCGACCTCGACCTGCTCAAGGAGATCAAGGAGCGCGGCCGCGGCCGCATCTCCGAGTACGCCGAGCGGCGCGGCGCGCACGTGAAGTACGTCGAGGGCACCGGCGTCTGGAACGTCCCCGTCGACGTGGCCCTGCCCTGCGCCACCCAGAACGAGCTGCACGAGGCCGACGCGCTCGCCCTCGTCCGCAACGGCGTCAAGGCGGTCGCCGAGGGCGCCAACATGCCCACCACCCCCGAGGCCGTCCGCGTCTTCCAGGACGCCGGAGTGGCCTTCGCCCCCGGCAAGGCGGCCAACGCGGGCGGCGTGGCCACCAGCGCCCTGGAGATGCAGCAGAACGCATCGCGCGACTCCTGGACCTTCGCCCACACCGAGCAGCGGCTCTCGGAGATCATGCGCCACATCCACGACTCCTGCTACACCACCGCCGAGAAGTACGGCAGCCCCGGCAACTACGTCGTCGGCGCCAACATCGCCGGCTTCGAACTGGTCGCGGACGCGATGCTGGCCCAGGGCCTCATCTGACCCCGGCCACGCAACGCGAAACGGGCCCGGGGACGCTTCCCCGGGCCCGTTCCCGTCCTCCGAAGGGCGGGCTTGTGTACACGCTTATGTGTACGCTTGAGGTATGACTGAGACCGTGACCGTGCGCGAGGCCCGTATGCACCTGGCGGAGGTCATCGACAGGGCCGAGTCCGGCGAAACGACGGTGGTGACCCGCAACGGCAAACGCGTTGCCGCGCTGGTCCCGATAGAGGTTCTCGACGCCCTGGACGCGGCTGCCGACGAACTGGCCGCCCGGGAGGCGGAGGCGCACCGTCAGGACCCGACCGTCGGCATGGCGGAACTCCTCGCCGACCTCTTCGAGGGTGAGAGCCCGGCCGCGTGAAGTACGCCTTCCGCTTCACCGCTCACGCCCAGCGCCAACTGCGCGCGATCGACCGGCAGGACGCGCTCCGCATCCTCACAGCCATCACCCCGCTCGGCGATGACCCATGCCGGGCGGACGCGGATGTCAAGAAACTCGCGGGGCACGACGGGCTCTACCGGGTGCGCGCCGGAGACTTCCGGGTGGTGTACGAGGTACGGGGCGACGTGCTGGTCATCCTGGTCCTCCACCTCGGACACCGGAGCGATGTGTACCGGAGCCTGTGAGGCCGGCCGAACGGGACGGGCCCGGGCGCGCTTGCCCGGGCCCGTCCCGTTCAGAGGTGTCTCAGCTCTCCGCCGGGGCCACGCCCACCGGGCAGGAGACGCCCGTGCCGCCGATGCCGCAGTAGCCGCCCGGGTTCTTGTCCAGGTACTGCTGGTGCGCTGCTTCGGCGGGGTAGAAGGGGCGGCCCTCGGCCGGCAGGATCTCCGTGGTGATCTCGCCGTGGCCGGAGGACGTCAGGACCTTCTGGTACGCCTGGCGGGACGCCTCGGCGGCCGTCGCCTGGTCCGGGGTGTGGGTGTAGACCGCGGAGCGGTACTGCGTACCCACGTCGTTGCCCTGGCGGAAGCCCTGGGTCGGGTCGTGGGACTCCCAGAACAGCTTCAGCAGCTCGGCGTACGTGACGGTCTTCGGGTCGTACACCACGCGGACGGCCTCCGTGTGGCCGGTGAGGCCCGAGCAGACCTCCTCGTACGCGGGGTTCTCCGTATAGCCGCCCTGGTAGCCGACGAGCGTCGTCCAGACGCCGTCCGTCTGCCAGAACTTGCGCTCGGCGCCCCAGAAACAGCCCAGCCCGAAGTCCGCGACCTCCAGACCCTCCGGGTACGGGCCCAGCAGCGGGTTGCCCAGCACCGTATGCCGGGCCGGGACGGTGAACTCGGGGACGGGACGGCCGCGCAGGGCCTCCTCCGGGGTGGGGAGCTGGGGGGTGCGGCGGTGCAGGAACATGCGGGGGCTCCTCCTGGGTCGGCGTGCTGTCCGTACAACGCGCGGAGGGCCCCGCGGATTCCTAGTGCGGCAGCGTCGCCGGGCTGCCGCCGTTCGCCTCGTAGCCCGCGACCGCCAGCGCGCGGTACACCGCGTACTCCGCGGCCGGGTCCTCGCTCGCCGTCCACGGCAGCGCGCCCACGTAGCCGTCGATGTGCACCAGCTGGTGCACCGCCTCCGCCCAGCGCTCCATCCGCACCAGGAACAGCACCAGCAGATGGCGCACGTGCGGCAGCATCGGGTCGTCCGCGCGCGCCGAGTGCACCGCGTACATCGCGCCCTCCACGGCCCGGGTCACCACCTGGCTCTCGTAGAAGCCGCGCACCAGATTGACCTCGGGCAGATGCTCGTACACCGCGAACAGCGGCAGGCCCGCCAGCAGCGAGCCCTGCGGGGCGCGCGCTGCGGCGGCCGTCGCGAAGCGGTCGGCCTCCTCGCGCGAGCCGTGCCAGCGCTCGCTCCAGAAGTGCAGCGCCGCGATGTGCGCGCCCAGGTGCGCCGGGGCCCGGTCGATGATCTTCGCCCACAGCTGGTCGAACTCCTCGCCGGAGTAACCCAGTCCGCGCGCGACCGCCAGCTCCACGATGTACGGGACCGGGTCGCCCGGGGCCAGCAGGGCGGCCTCGCCGATCACCGTGCGGGCCTCCTCCAGGATGATCCGGAAGTCGTCCGTCCCCGCCGTGGACGAGCGCCACGCCTGCTGCACCAGGAACTCCGCGTGCACCGCCGCCGCGCCCGCGTCCTTCGGCGCCTCCGCGCGCCACTTGCGCAGCCACGCCCCGCCGACGCCCGGCTTCCCCAGCAGTTCGAGCGAGGCCGCCCCGGCGAACGCCTGCACCCGCTGCCAGCGCAGCTCGCCCTCCTTCGGCGTCCCGGCCAGCAGCTGGGACGCGGCCCGCCACTCCTGCGTGTGCTGCACGACCTCCAGCACGTCCAGCAGGTCCTGGTCCGCCCCCGGCGTCCGGACGTCCAGCTCCTCCTGGAGGACGAAGCCGTAGTCCTGCGGGTCGGCGGCATCGGGGGAGCCGGGTGCGGCCAGCCGGATGCCGCCGCCGCGGCGGCGCAGCACGTACGGGCCGATCGCGGCGGTCAGCAGGCACAGCGCGAGCAGGAACCACAGAATCTCCATGCCCCCATTGTCACCGGACGGCCATGTGACCCGTGAGGGACCTCGCGACGAACTACGCTCGGCCCCATGAGCGACCAGCACAGCTTCGAAACGCGCGCGATCCACGCGGGGAACACCGCCGACCCCCTCACCGGTGCCGTGGTCCCGCCCATCTACCAGGTGTCCACGTACAAGCAGGACGGCGTGGGCGGGCTGCGCGGCGGTTACGAGTACAGCCGCAGCGCCAACCCGACCCGCACCGCCCTGGAGGAGAACCTCGCGGCCCTGGAGGGCGGCCGGCGCGGGCTCGCCTTCGCCTCCGGCCTCGCCGCCGAGGACTGCCTGCTCCGTACGCTGCTGACCCCCGGCGACCACGTGGTCATCCCGAACGACGCCTACGGCGGCACGTTCCGGCTGTTCGCGAAGGTCGCCTCGCGCTGGGGCGTGGAGTTCTCCGTCGCCGACACCTCGGACGTGGCGGCGGTCCGCGCGGCGATCACCCCGCGCACCAAGGCGGTCTGGGTGGAGACCCCGTCCAACCCGCTGCTCGGCATCACCGACATCGCCGCCGTCGCCCAGGTCGCCCGCACCGCCGGGGCGCGGCTCGTCGTGGACAACACCTTCGCGAGCCCCTACCTCCAGCAGCCGCTGGCGCTCGGCGCGGACGTCGTCGTGCACTCCACCACCAAGTACATGGGCGGCCACTCGGACGTCGTCGGCGGCGCGCTGATCGTCAACGACCCCGACCTGGCCGACGAGTTGGTCTTCCACCAGAACGCGATGGGCGGCGTCGCCGGTCCGTTCGACGCCTGGCTGGTGCTGCGCGGCATCAAGACGCTCGCCGTGCGCATGGACCGCCACAGCGAGAACGCCACCAAGATCGCCGAGCTGCTGACCCGGCACCCCAAGGTCTCCCAGGTCCTCTACCCGGGCCTGCCCGAGCACCCGGGCCACGAGGTCGCCGCCAAGCAGATGCGGTCCTTCGGCGGCATGGTGTCCTTCCGCGTCGAGGGCGGCGAGGAGGCGGCGCTGGAGGTCTGCAACCGGGCGAAGCTGTTCACCCTGGGCGAGTCCCTGGGCGGCGTCGAATCGCTCCTGGAGCACCCGGGCCGCATGACGCACGCCTCGGCGGCCGGCTCCCCGCTGGAGGTCCCGGCCGACCTGGTCCGCCTCTCCGTCGGCATCGAGAACGCGGACGACCTCCTCGCGGACCTGACGCAGGCGCTGGGTTAGGGCGTAAGAGTCAGGGCGTAAAAGGGGCGGGGCCGGTTCGCCGGTCCCGCCCGCCCGGGCGTCAGGCCGGTTCGTCCTCCAGCGTCGCCCTGACCTGCTCCCGCAGCTCGGGGCCGTCCGTGTGCTGGTGGACGGAGACGGCGTGCTCGCTCGCGGCCCGCACGACTTCCTCCTCCTCGCCGGCGATCGTCAGCGAGCAGTTCGTCTCACTCGGGTACTTGCGGCAGTCAGCGATTTTCCGGGTCATGACAGCCTCCTGACCACTCCTTTCCAGGGTAGTCCGGAACGCCGCGCCTGCCGCGTCTACCAGCCCTCCACCGGCGTCGTCTCCGCAGGAGGCGTCTCCCAGGACCGGACCGTCAGCGCCCACACCGCGAACACCGTCATCGCCGCGGCCAGCGCCAGCACCCACATCCGGCGCAGCGCCCGCCGTCGGCGCAGCAGCCGGGCGCCCCGCTCCGCCGCCGACGCCGCGAGACCGGCGGGCACCGGCGGGTGCGGGCCCTCCAGCATCCGGCGCACCTCGTCCTGGCGGCGGCCGGTGCCGCTCACGGCGCGGCCCCCAGCAGCCGGGCCGGGCCCCGGCGGGCGGTCGGGTTCCTGGTGCCGCGCATCGTGGCCACCGACCGGTTGCAGACCGCACGCACCCGGTCCTCGGGCAGCCCCAGGAGCGCCGCCGTCTGCTCCTCCGGGACCCCCTCGTACAGCCGCAGCACCAGGACGAGGCGTTCCTGCGGGGTCAGCCGGTCCAGCAGGCCGCCGCGCGGCCGGTGATGGCGCCACGTCTCGCGGGCGAACCTCGCCGCGAGCTCCTGCCGGGTGCGGTCGTACGGGTCCTCGCCCCGCAGCCGCTCCCAGTCGGCGAACGTCCGGGCCAGCGAGGCGGTCAGCAGCCGCAGCGCGTGCGGGCGGGCGCCGGACGCGTCCGCCGGTTCGGCGGTGAGCAGGGTGGCCGTGTGCAGCAGACGGCCCGCCGCGCCCGCGACGAAGGACTCGAAGTCCTGGGCGCGGCCCCGCAGCGGGCCCGCATGACGCTCTCGCACACGTCAATCCGAACGCGCCCCGGCCCCCAGGTCAACCCCTCGGAGCGCGGCGGGCGTTCAGTTCGCGTGCGCCGTCTGGTGCGCGGCCTGCCGGGCCGCCAGCGCCGCGTTGAAACGGGTCAGCAGGGCGCAGAACGTGTCCCGCTCCTCCTCGCTCCACCCGTCCGTCACCTGCGACATCAACTCCCGCCGCGAATCACGGACCTCGTCAAGACGGGCCTGGCCGCGCGGCGACAGCTGGAGTACGACCGCCCGGCCGTCCTCCGGGTGCGAGGTCCGCTTCACCAGTCCAGTGTCCACCAGCGGCGCGACCTGCCGGGTCACCGTGGACGAGTCGATCCCCATCCCGGCGGCCAGCGCCTTGACGCCCATCGGACCTTCCAGATCCAGCCGGTTCAGCAGCAGATAGGCCGCCCGGTCCATGGAGTTGCGCACCTGGCCCACCCCGCCGAGACGGGTCTGCTCGGCCCGGCGGGCGAATACGGCCACCTGATGCTGAAGGGTGTCGAGAACGTGGTCGGGACCCGGGTTTTCCGGGGCAGCGCCCCCGGAAGGAGACGAGGCAGTCGTCATGTCCTGAGGGGGCATGGCCGGGGGCTCTCTTCGTGCGGTGTCGGATGGGTGGGGGACAGAGTACGCGGCCCCGGGGCAACGCGTACCAGTGCTGCACAAACCTGCGGACATCGGCGCAGGACGGCCCCGCAAGCGGCGGCCGGGACCCCTGCGAGCTGCAAGACTTACGGTATGAACTTCGCGTCGCCCGGCAGCTTCCCCTCCGTGATCCTCGATGACGTACGGGGGGCGCAGAAGATGCTCTCCGGGGTCGCCAAGGTCACTCCGCTCGAAGGAAGCCGCCATCTCTCGGGCCTCGTGGGCGCGCCCGTGCTCTTCAAGTGCGAGAACCTCCAGCGGACCGGTTCGTTCAAACTGCGGGGCGCCTACGTACGCATCTCGGGACTCACCCCGGTCGAACGCGCCGCGGGGGTCGTGGCCGCGAGCGCCGGGAACCATGCGCAGGGTGTCGCCCTCGCGTCTGCGCTCCTCGGCGTACGCGCCACGGTCTTCATGCCCGTCGGGGCGCCGCTGCCGAAGGTCGCCGCCACCCGCGAGTACGGGGCCCGGGTGCGGCTGCACGGCACCGTCGTGGACGAGACCCTGGCCGCCGCGCAGGAGTACGCGCGCGAGACCGGCGCGGTGTTCATCCACCCCTTCGACCACGCCGACATCATCGCCGGGCAGGGCACCGTCGGCCTGGAGATCCTGGAGCAGTGCCCCGAGGTCCGGACGATCGTCGTCGGCATGGGCGGCGGCGGGCTCGCGGCCGGTATCGCGGTCGCGGTCAAGGCCGTCCGGCCCGACGTGCGCATCGTCGGCGTGCAGGCGGCCGGTGCCGCGTGCTACCCGCCGTCCCTGGCGGCCGACCGCCCCGTCTCCATCGGGATGCTCCAGACCATGGCGGACGGCATCAAGGTCGGGCGCCCCGGCGACGTGCCGTTCGCCCTGGTCAGGGACCTGGTGGACGAGGTGCGTACGGTCTCCGAGGACGAGCTGTCCAGCGCCCTGCTGCTCTGCCTGGAGCGGGCCAAGATGGTGGTCGAACCCGCCGGGGCGAGCCCGGTCGCCGCGCTCCTGAGCGACCCGAAGGCGTTCCACGGCCCGGTGGTGGCCCTGCTCTCCGGCGGCAACGTGGACCCGCTGTTGATGCAGCGCATCCTCACCCACGGCATGGCGGCGGCCGGCCGCTACCTCAGCCTGCGGCTGCGGCTCACCGACCGGCCCGGCGCGCTGGCCGCCATGCTCGGCGTCCTCTCGGTCGCCGACGCCAACGTGCTGGACGTCAGCCACGCCCGTACGGACCCGCGCCTCGGCCTCACCGAGGCGGAGGTGGAACTGCACCTGGAGACCAAGGGGCCGGAGCACTGCGACGACGTGAAGGCGGCGCTGCGGGACGCGGGCTATTTGGTGATGGGCTGACAGGTATGCCCCTGCTTGTGTGTTCATCGGGCACGGCGCCCCCGGCAAACCTAGGATCTGGGGTCTGAGAGGTAGCCACCCGAACGCACTGGGGGAATCCCATATGCCAGGCGCCATCTACGCCGAAGGGCTCGTCAAGACCTTCGGTGATGTACGAGCACTCGGCGGTGTCGACCTCGACGTGCCGGAAGGCACCGTGCTCGGACTCCTCGGCCCCAACGGGGCCGGCAAGACGACCGCCGTCCGGGTCCTGACGACGCTGCTCAGGCCGGACAGCGGCCGCGCCTTCGTGGCGGGGATCGACGTCCTGAAGAACCCCAACGAGGTGCGGCGCTCGATCGGGCTCTCCGGCCAGTTCGCCGCCGTGGACGAATATCTGACCGGCCGCGAGAACCTGCGCATGGTCGGCCAGCTCTACCAGATGAGCGGACGCGCGGCGAAGGTCCGGGCGGGCGAGCTGCTCGACCGCTTCAACCTGGCCGACGCGGCGGACCGCCCCGCCAAGACGTACTCCGGAGGCATGCGGCGCCGCCTCGACCTGGCGGCGGCGCTCGTCGTGTCGCCGCCGGTCATGTTCATGGACGAGCCGACGACCGGGCTCGACCCGCGCAACCGCCAGCAGCTCTGGGAGGTCATCGAGGAGCTGGTCGCCGGGGGGACGACCCTGCTGCTGACCACGCAGTATCTGGAGGAGGCGGACCACCTCGCCCACGACATCTGCGTGATCGACCACGGACGCGTCATCGCGCGCGGCACCTCCGACCAACTCAAGGCCCGCATCGGCGGCGAGCGCGTCGAGGTCGTCGTGCACGACCCCGAGCAGATCGAGCCCGCGCGCACCGTCCTCACCCGCCTCGGCGAGGGCGAGACCACCGTGCTGCCGAACATGCGCAAGCTGACCGTCCCGGTCGACGGCGGCGCCAAGCTCCTCGCCGAGGTCATCCGCGACCTCGACGCCCAGGGCGTGGAGATCGACGACATCGGGCTGCGCCGCCCCACCCTGGACGACGTGTTCATCTCCCTCACCGGCCACGCGGCCGAGCAGGAGAAGAACGAAGCCGGGAATTCCGGAACGGAGACGGAGAAATGAGCGCCCTCAGCGAAGCCCGTACCGCCGCCCCACGCCCGGGCGGCGGCATCGGCCAGTCGGTCCGCGACTCCCTGGTCATCGGCAAGCGGAACCTGATCCGGATGACCCGGATCCCCGAGATGATCCTGTTCGGGATCATCCAGCCGGTCATGTTCGTGGTGCTCTTCACGTACGTGTTCGGCGGCTCCATCGCCATTCCGGGCGCGGGCGTCAGCGCCAATGCGTACAAGGAATTCCTGATGGCGGGCATCTTCGCGCAGACCGTCACCTTCGCCACGGCGGGCGCCGGCGCGGGCATCGCGGAGGACATGCACAAAGGCCTCATCGACCGGTTCAGGTCGCTGCCGATGGCCCGGGGCGCGGTGCTGACCGGGCGGACGCTGGCCGACCTGGTGCAGACCGCCGTCACGCTCGTCGTCCTCGGGGGCGTCGCGCTGCTCGTCGGCTGGCGCACCCACGAGAACATCGGCAAGGTCCTCGGCGGCTTCGGCCTGCTGCTCCTGCTCGGCTACGCGTTCACCTGGATCGGCGCGCTGATCGGCCTCACCGTCCGCACCCCGGAGGCGGCCACCTCGGGCGGCCTGATCTGGCTGTTCCCGCTGACGTTCATCTCGAACGCCTTCGTACCGGTCAACGGCATGCCGACCTTCTTGCAGTACGTCGCCGAGTGGAACCCGTTCAGCGCGACGGTGGCGGCGGCCCGCGAACTGTTCGGCAACACCATCGCGGGCGTCCCGAAGTCGGTGACCGGCGCCTGGCCGATGGAGCACCCCGTCTGGGCCTCGCTGATCTGGTCGGTGCTGATCATCGTGGTCTTCCGGACCCTGGCCGTACGCAAGTACCGCTCGGTCGCCGTCTGAGAGTCGCCGTCCGGGCCCCGGACACGGAAGAGCCCCGGCCGCGTGGTGCGGCCGGGGCTCTCCCACGTGCGGATCAGCCGGTGTACGGCTTCGCCGACAGGATCTTCACCGTGGCGGTCTTGCCGTTCGGCAGCTCGTAGTCGGCGTTGTCGCCGGTCTTCTTGCCGTTCACGCCCACGCCGAGCGGCGACTGCGGGGAGTACGTCTCGATGTCCGCGCTCGCGTACTCACGGGAGGCCAGAAGGAAGGTCATGGTGTCGTCCTCGTCGCCGTCGAAGGCGATCGTCACGACCATGCCGGGCTCGACCACGCCGTCGTCGGCCGGTGCCTCGCCGACCTTCGCGTGTTCGAGGAGCTGGGTCAGCTGGCGCACCCGGAGCTCCATCTTGCCCTGCTCCTCCTTGGCCGCGTGGTACCCGCCGTTCTCGCGCAGGTCCCCCTCCTCACGGGCCGCCGCGATCTTGACGGCGATCTCCGTGCGCGCGGGACCAGACAGGTACTCCAGCTCGGCCTTGAGCTGGTTGTACGCCTCCTGCGTGAGCCAGGTGACGTTTTCGCTGGTCTGGGTCACAGGGTGCTCCTCGTCGGTACTGGGAATACAAAGCAACGCCCTACCCGCAAGCATGCGCTGCTACGGGTGGGCGAAACCACGAGCCTAACAATTCACCGGGAAAAGGGGGAGAAGGTAAAAGTCCCGACCGCGGAAACCGCAGGTCAGGGCCGGTCAAATGGGGTTACGACGGGCGTGCTGCGGTCAACGCGACGCCCCGCCGTCCTCCGTGCAGCCCAGCAGCTCGACGGCGGTCGCCCGGGACGTGGTCCGCAGGGTCAGGATCCGGTCGATCCGGTCGCTGTCGTCGTCGAAGCGGAAGTCCTTGCGGGCGACCTCCGTGCCGTTCTCGCTGAGCGAGCGGAGGGTGCAGTAGCCCCGGTCGTCCCGGCCCTTGCGGACCTCCAGGTGCACCTCGACGCGTTCGTCCGAGGTGACCTTGAACTTGATCATCTCGGCGCTGAGGCCCTTGCCGCCCACGTAGTCGTAGCCGATCCAGCCGACCACGCCCAGCAGGGCGGCGCCGAGCACCGCGCCGATGATCTTGAGCTTGCGGTCCGCGCGCTGGTCGGCGGAGCGGCCGTAGCGGTTCTCGGGAAGCGCCTCGCGCACCGCCGTCATGATCGTTCCTCCCGTGCCGGGGATCGAGGAATTTTCCACCCCCCGGTTCAGTCACTATAGAAGCCGCCCACCCGTCACCCGACCGCCGTCCCGAGACCGGCGTCCCTGCGGGACGGCACCTTTGATGGCGACCAATGACTGAGGATCGAGTCTTGACTGAGCAGCTTCGACTGATGGCCGTACACGCTCACCCCGACGACGAGTCGAGCAAGGGCGCGGCCACCATGGCCAAGTATGTGTCCGAGGGGGTGGACGTGCTGGTCGTGACCTGCACGGGAGGCGAGCGCGGCTCCATCCTCAACCCGAAACTCCAGGGCGACGCGTACATCGAGGAGAACATCCACGAGGTGCGCCGCAAGGAGATGGACGAGGCCCGGGAGATCCTGGGCGTGAAGCAGGAGTGGCTCGGCTTCGTGGACTCGGGCCTGCCCGAGGGCGACCCGCTGCCCCCGCTCCCCGAGGGCTGCTTCGCCCTGGAGGACGAGACCGTCGCCGCCGGCCGCCTCGTCGCGAAGATCCGCGCGTTCCGGCCGCAGGTCATCACCACGTACGACGAGAACGGGGGCTACCCGCACCCCGACCACATCATGACCCACACCATCTCGATGATCGCCTTCGAGGGCGCGGCGGACACCGAGAAGTTCCCCGAGGCGGACTTCGGCCCCGCCTGGGCGCCGCAGAAGCTCTACTACAACCAGGGCTTCAACCGGCCGCGCACCGTCGCCCTGCACGAGGCGCTGCTCGCGCGCGGCATGGAGTCGCCCTACGGGGAGTGGCTGGAGCGGTGGAAGGAGTTCGGGCGCCCCGAGCGCACCCTGACCACGCACGTTCCTTGCGCGGACTTCTACGAGATCCGTGACAAGGCGCTGATCGCGCACGCCACGCAGATCGATCCCGACGGCGGCTGGTTCCGCGTCCCGATGGACATCCAGCGGGAGGTCTGGCCGACCGAGGAGTACGAGCTGGCGAAGTCTCTGGTCGATACCTCCCTCCCCGAGAGCGACCTCTTCGCGGGCATCCGCGACAATGCCTGATATGTACGCGACTCAGGCACTGACGAACCTCGTCCCGCTCGCCGAGGAACTCGACAAGAACAAGGTGACCCCCGGGGTCCTCGGCTTCATCGTCTTCGCGGCGCTCGCCGTGGGCGTGTGGGCGCTCATGAAGTCGATGAACCGGCACATGGGGCGGGTGAACTTCGAGGAGCGGCCGGACCCGGCGGCCGAGGAGTCGGCCGAGCCGGTGTCCGCGAAGCGGAAGTAGGACGGCGGGGCGCCCGGCTGCGCCCCGCCCGCCGTTGACGGCGCGGAGGTCAGACCCTTACGCCCATGATCTCCCGGGTCCGTCGGGACGGCGTCAGGTGCAGTGACCACGCCTGCCAGCCCGTTTCCAGGTCCGCGCCCCGGTCCAGGACCACCCGGTAGGTGTCCGCGCAGTCGTCCACCTTGGGGTCCCTGGCCGGGTGGCCGGACGCGCGGAGCTCGGCCAGCTCCTGCTGGGCGACGACCGTGCCCACCTCGGCGCCGCCCGGCGAGGCGTACGGCAGCAGCGTGCACCGCAGGAAGCGCGCCCAGTCCGCGCCGCGCGCGTCCCCGTACGACTCGAACAGGGCGACCGCCTCGTCGCACAGCCCGAGGGCCTGGGGCGTCCGCTGGTTGCCCGCGTCGATCAGCGCGAGGTCCAGGCAGGTCCACGCCTCGCCGTGGGCGACCCCGATGCGCCGGAAGTCCGCCCGCGCGTCGGCGAGCAGCTGGCGGGCGAACCCGGAATTGCGCAGGTTGCCCGTCTGCGCGGCCCGCTGGTCCCGGGTGACGCGGCCCGAGTGGTGCCGGGCGCAGGCCAGGCCGTAGACATCGCGCATCCGCGAGAACATCGTGCGGGCCCGCTCCAGATGCCGCACGGCCTCCACCGTTTCGCCCGTCTCCTCCAGCGCCTGGCCCAGGTAGTACAGCGTCCACGCCTCGCCGCGCGCGTCCTCGTTGTCGCGGTGCAGGGCCAGGGCAGCGGCCAGCTGCTCGACCGCCGCGCCCGGCTCTCCGTCCAGCAGCCGGGCCCGCGCCAGCTGGGTCGTCGCCCACGCCACACCGCGCTCGTCCCGGGTCCGCCCGTACAGGTCGAGGGCGGCGCGCAGGGCGGTCTCGGCCTCCTCCACCTCGCCCAGGCGCAGCCGGACCTGGCCCGACTGGAACCGGGTCCACGCCTCGCCGTGCAGGGACTCGCCCTCGCGGTGCAGGGTGAGCGCGGTGTCCAGCAGGGTCACCGCCTCGGCCAGATTGCCCCGGTCGCGTTCGACGGCGGCCAGCGCGTGCAGCGACCAGGCCCGGTCCTCGTCCTGCCCGGCGGCGAGCTGGAGCTCCGTCGCCTCGCGGAGCCGGGCCGCCGCCTCGGTCAGGTTGCCCTGGTGGTGCAGCGTGATGCCGAGGGAGCACAGCGCCAGCGCCGTACCGGCGTCGTTCTGCGCCTCCCGGTACAGGCCGACGACGGAGGACAGCGTGGTGCGGGCCTTGTCCAGCTCGCCGAGCTGCCGGGCCGCGATGCCCGTACGCCACCGCACCGAGCGTTCCAGGAGACCCTGGTCGACCGCCTGGGACAGCTCGCTGATCTCACCCAGCCGGTAGAGGTCGCCGCGCAGCAGGCAGTAGTCGCAGAGCGCGCCGAGCAGGGCGAGGACCGCCGCCTGGTCGACGCCCTCCGCGTGGCGCAGGGCGGAGGTGATGAAGCTCGACTCGTCGTCCAGCCAGCGCAGGGCCGCGTCCAGCGAGCTGAAGCCGTGCGAGCCGAACTGACCGGCCCGGGTCGACATCTTGCCGTCCACCATCCGGATCACCGCACCGGCCAGCTCCGCGTAGTTCGCGATCAGCCGCTCCTGCGCGGCGGCGCGCTCCGCAGGCTCCTCCTCGTCCAGCAGCCGGGCCAGGGCGAAGCCGCGTACCAGATCGTGCAGCCGGTAGCGGGAGCCGCGTACGTGGTCGAGCAGCCCGGCCCCGGACAGGGCCGTCAGCAGCCGCCCGGCCTCCTGCTCGTCGGCGGAGAGCAGCGCCGCGGCCGCCGCCGCGCCCAGGCTCGCCCGGCCCGCCAGCGCGAGCCGCCGCAGCAACCGCCTGGCCTGCTCGGACTGGTCGGTGTAGCGCAGCCACAGGGCGCGCTCCACGGGCGGCACCGGGCCGTACGCGGCCAGGTCCGCGGCCAGCACGTCCGCCGTGCGCGCCCCGAGCGCGGAACCGGCGACGCGCAGGGCCAGCGGCAGCCCCCCGCACAGCTCGGTGATCGCCTCGCTCGACGGATGGTCGTACGGACCCGGCTCGGCCTCCTGCGAGACCCCGCGCAGCAGCTCCTCCGCGCCGCCCGGATCGAGGGCTCCGACCTCCAGCCGGTGCACCCACGCGGGCAGTGAATCCGGCAGGTCCAGCGGCTCGCGGGCGGTGACCAGGACCAGGCTGTCGGAGCGCTCCGGGATCAGCGTCGCGACCTGCTCCGCGTCCCGGGCGTCGTCCAGGACGATCGTCACGGCCGTGCCCGTCAGATGCTGGTGGTACAGCTCGCCGAGCCGCCGCACCTGCTGCTCGGCGGAGGCGCTGTCCCGGAACAGCAGCTGCTCGCGGGGCGCGCCCAGCCGGTTCAGCAGATGCAGCAGCGCGTCCCGGGTCGGCAGCGGTGCCTCGCCCTCCGCGTCACCGCGCAGGTCCACCACGCACGCGCCCTTGAACTGGTCCCTCAGCTCGTGCGCCGCCCGCACGGCGAGCGTGGTGCGCCCGGCGCCCGGGGGACCGTGCAGCACGACGACGGTCGGCTTCGTCTCGGTCGACGCGCGGGCCGCGTGCACCCACTGGCCGATACGGGCCAGCTCGCCCCGCCGCCCCGCGAACAGCCCGTCGGCCGCCGGGAGATGGCCGAACGACTGCTCAAGCAGCGACCGCATCCGCGCGGCCGCGCTCCGGTCCCCGCCGCGCAGCGGGGTGCGCGTCTTGGCGGCGGCCTTCTTCGCCGGGGCGCGGGTGGTGGCGGCGAGCATCCGCTGCTGGTCGAGGAACGGGCGTATGCCCCGTACGTCCAGGGCGGCCAGCCATTGCAGCCGCAGCTGCTCCGGGCTCGCGCCCGCCGGGGCGGCCGGCCGGTGCGTGGAGGTGGCCTTGGCGACCGTCGCGGTGGCCCCCGCCACGGCGACGACCGCGCCCGCGCCGAGCGCGAGACCGGACGCCGTGCCGAGCGCCACGTCGGCGCCGAAGGCCGCGGCGGCGGCGACCCCGGTGACCAGCAACGGCGTCGCCATGCTCTCCTTGCTGAAGCGCTGTCCGCCCGCCGAGGCGTCGAGCGCCTGCACATACGCCGCGTACTCCTCCGCCGCGCCCTCCGCGATGGTGTCGAGGGCGGCCCGCGCCCGGGTCAGCAGGACGGACGGGTCCGTCCGTCCGCCGCTGCGCCGTGCCTCTTCCTCCACCGCCCGTACCAACAGCCGTTCCGCGTCGGCCCGGTGGCCGTCCCGCATCAGCATCTGTGTCCCCCTCAGGCTCCGCTGGTCGCGAGGTCCAGTGTCCTGCGTACGACGCGTCTGCGCGAGGGAGGGAAGCGGCCCACCGGCCGGGAACGCCTTGAGGGCGATGGGGCGTTGGGTGAGCGCAACAGGTCCGTGCGGCTGCTCGCCCGCTTGTGGGAGCCGCGCGCCATCGTCCTGGTCCACCTCCGCGACGGCCACGGCACCGGCGGAATGCTGGACCGGGCCAACAAGATCCTCAGCGGCCCGGACAAGCCGCTGGTGGCCGAACTCCGAGCGAGGGCCACCAGGATCACGGCGGCGATGAAGTCCAGCGTGACGTCTCCCTGCCGTGCCACTACGCGCTCTCCAATGCCGCCCGTGAGACGAGCACGTCCGCGAAACCGTGGCAGAACTCGGTGAGCTTGTCGCTCGGAAGGGTACCGGCGGCATGGAGAACGCAGTGCCCGAGGCGCCTTGATGAGCACGAGCCGGCCCGCGTCGACGGTGAGGGCGGTTCCTCGTTGCTTACAGGGCCCCAAGGTCGACTGTGACAGGGAATGGCGCGGTGGCCTTCACGGTGCCGGTGAACACCTCGCCGTCCCTGTAAGCGTTGGCGGCGGGGTCGAGAACGTACGTGTAGATGATCGGGACACCCGCGGCGGCCTGTTCGATGCGCCAGTGGAACGGGATGCCCGCCTTGGCGTACTGGTCGACCTTCACGACCCTGTCCGTGGTTTCCGAACCGGGCGCCACCACCTCAACGACCAGGAGGACATCTTCGGGGCGAGTCGGGGTGAGGTCGATGGTGTCAGCCCGGTACACCGTGACGTCCGGGCGGCGGTTGGTGAGAGGACGTCCTGCAGGCGGACGTCGAAGTCCGTGTCGGCGTTCCAGTCCGCGCCCGCGGCCGCGTCCAGGGCGTTGGCCAGGATGCGGGCCAAGCGGTTGTGCCGCTTGGAGGCGCTCGGGCTCACGACGACCATCCCGTCCACGATCTCGATGCCGGCGCACTGCCCCTCGGACCAGGAGTCGTACTGCTCCGGGCTGATCTGCGTGTGCGTCCACTCGGGCGCCACCATCTCGGCAGTCACGGTGTACGTCCTCCGAGGAGCCGGAACAGTTCCGCCTCAGCACACTGCCCTGTGGTCGAGGAAGGCCGCTTCCGCGAGGTCCCCATGCCGGTGTGGGGCACTGTGAGAGGCTGGCCCGCATGAACCGGTTGGCTGGTGTGACCTCGCCGTATCTGCTTCAGCATGCTGACAATCCGGTCGACTGGTGGCCCTGGTCGCCCGAGGCGTTCGAGGAGGCGCGGCGGCGGGACGTGCCCGTGCTGCTCAGCGTCGGGTACTCGTCCTGTCACTGGTGTCACGTCATGGCGCACGAGTCGTTCGAGGACGAGGCGACCGCCGCGTACATGAACGAGCACTTCGTGTCCGTGAAGGTGGACCGTGAGGAACGGCCCGATGTGGACGCGGTGTACATGGAGGCGGTGCAGGCGGCCACCGGGCAGGGTGGGTGGCCGATGACCGTGTTTCTCACCGCGGACGCGGAGCCGTTCTACTTCGGGACCTACTTCCCGCCCGAGGCCCGGCACGGGATGCCCTCCTTCCGGCAGGTGCTCGAAGGGGTCGGCGCCGCCTGGACCGACCGGCGCGACGAGGTCGGGGAGGTCGCCGGGCGGATCGTGCGGGACCTGTCCGAGAGGAGTCTCGCGCACGGCGGCGACGGGCCGCCCGGGGAGGCGGAGCTCGCGCAGGCGCTGCTCGGGCTGACCCGGGACTACGACGAGAAGCGGGGCGGGTTCGGCGGGGCGCCCAAGTTCCCCCCGTCCATGGCGCTGGAGTTCCTGCTGCGCCACCATGCCCGTACCGGCGCGGACGGCGCCCTTCAGATGGCCGCCGACACCTGCGCGGCGATGGCCCGGGGCGGGATCTACGACCAGCTCGGCGGCGGGTTCGCCCGGTATGCCGTGGACCGGGACTGGGTCGTCCCGCACTTCGAGAAGATGCTCTACGACAACGCGCTGCTCTGCCGCGTGTACGCCCACCTCTGGCGTTCCACCGGGTCCGAGCTCGCCCGGCGGGTGGCCCTGGAGACCGCCGACTTCATGGTGCGCGAGCTGCGGACGCCCGAGGGCGGCTTCGCCTCCGCGCTCGACGCCGACAGCGAGGACGCGCACGGCAAGCACGTCGAGGGCGCGTACTACGTGTGGACGCCGGAGCAGCTGCGCGAGGTGCTGGGCGAGGAGGACGCCGCGTTCGCCGCCGCGCACTTCGGGGTGACCGAGGAGGGCACCTTCGAGGAGGGCTCCTCGGTGCTCCAGCTGCCCGGTGACCTGGACGACCTCCGTGACCCCGACGACCCCCGCGCCGCCGCCGTACGCGCGCGGCTGCTCGCCGCCCGGGAGCAGCGCCCGCGACCCGGGCGCGACGACAAGATCGTCGCCGCCTGGAACGGGCTCGCCATCGCCGCGCTCGCGGAGACCGGTGCCTTCTTCGACCGGCCCGACCTGATCGAGCGGGCCACCGAGGCCGCCGATCTGCTGGTGCGGGTGCACATGGGCCCCGTCGCCCGGCTCGTGCGGACGTCGAAGGACGGGCGGGCCGGTGACCACGCCGGGGTCCTGGAGGACTACGGGGACGTCGCGGAGGGCTTCCTCGCCCTGGCCGGGGTCACCGGCGAGGGGGCCTGGCTGGAGTTCGCCGGATTCCTGCTGGACATCGTGCTCCAGCACTTCCGGGGCGAGGGCGGCCAGCTGTACGACACCGCGGACGACGCCGAGCAGCTGATCCGGCGCCCCCAGGACCCCACCGACAGCGCGACCCCGGCCGGCTGGACGGCCGCCGCCGGGGCGCTCCTCTCGTACGCCGCGCACACCGGCTCCGAGCCGCACCGCACCGCCGCCGAGGAGGCCCTGGGCGTCGTGAAGGCGCTGGGCCCGCGCGCTCCGCGCTTCATCGGATGGGGGCTCGCGGTGGCCGAGGCGCTGCTCGACGGGCCGCGCGAGGTGGCCGTGGCCGGACCGGTCGGCGGGGAGCTGCACCGTACGGCCCTGCTCGGGCGGGCGCCCGGCGCGGTCGTCGCGGCGGGGGAGCCGGGCGGGGCGGAGTTCCCGCTGCTGGCCGAACGGCCGATGGTGGACGGCGCTCCGACCGCGTACGTCTGCCGGCACTTCGTCTGCGACGCCCCGACGACGGACGCGGAGGCGCTGGCCCGCGCGCTCGGCGGGGCCTGAGTCCCGCGCGGGGGCGCCTCCGGGGCGCCCCCGCGTCAACCTCCGCGAAGACGTCAGCTGTGGGTGTAAGCCACCAGCGAGATGCCCACGTAATGCACCACGAACGCGGCCAGCGTCAGCGAGTGGAACACCTCGTGGAAGCCGAACCAGCGCGGTGACGGGTTCGGCCGCTTGAGGCCGTAGATGACGCCGCCCGCGCTGTAGAGCACGCCGCCGACGACCACCAGCACCAGCACCGCGACCCCGCCGGTCCGCATGAAGTCGGGCAGGAAGAAGACGGCCGCCCAGCCCATCGCGATGTAGCACGGCGTGTACAGCCAGCGCGGGGCGCCGACCCAGAAGACCCGGAAGGCTATGCCGGCGAGCGCCGCCGCCCACACCGCCCAGAGCAGCGGGGTGCCCGTGGACTCGGGCAGCAGGAGCAGGGTCAGCGGGGTGTACGTCCCCGCGATGATCAGGAAGATGTTGGCGTGGTCGAGCCTGCGCAGGACGGCCTCGCCGCGCGGCCCCCACGTACCCCGGTGGTAGACCGCGCTCACGCCGAAGAGCAGGCATGCCGTCAGGACGTAGATCCCGCAGGCGATCCGACCCCGGGTGCTGTCCGAGAGCGCGACGAGCACGATGCCCGCGATGACCACGGCGGGGAACATTCCGGCGTGCAGCCAGCCGCGCATCAGAGGCTTCAGCGGGGCGTCGGCGAGCGTGGCCGTGCGGGGGCCGGCGTTGTCGGGTGCGGCAGCGGCAGCAGTCATTCCCGCATCGTACCTACGGGCCCGTAGGTACCGGATATGGGCCGGAGCCGAGTGCTGATGCTCACATGGGCGGCCCTCTGGACATATGGGCGCGGGGGTCGGATGATCAAATGAGTGCGGTCGGCACCGGATGAGCGCCAGGGGAATCGAAGGGGTACACGCATCCGGGTCGAGGCCCCCACGGGGCAGCAGGAGCACCAACCGAATACACCCTCATCAAGGAGCGATCGTGGCGCGCGACATCGCGGCTCCCCTCACTGTTCCCACCAACCACCAGGAGCTGATCTCCTGGGTGGACGAGATCGCAGCACTCACCGAGCCGGACCGGGTGGTCTGGTGCGACGGTTCCGAGGCCGAGTACGAGCGCCTGTGCGGGGAGCTCGTCGCCAAGGGCACCTTCACCAAGCTGGACGAGATCAAGCGCCCGAACTCCTACTACGCGGCCTCCGACCCCAGCGACGTCGCCCGCGTCGAGACCCGTACGTTCATCTGCTCCGAGAAGGAGGAGGACGCCGGTCCGACGAACCACTGGAAGGACCCCGCCGAGATGCGGGAGATCTTCACCGGTGAGCGGGGCGTCTTCCGCGGCTCGATGCGCGGCCGCACGATGTACGTCGTCCCGTTCTGCATGGGCCCGCTCGGTTCCCCGCTGTCCGCGATCGGCGTCGAGATCACCGACTCCGCGTACGTCGCCGTCTCGATGCGCACCATGACGCGCATGGGGCAGCCGGTGCTGGACGAGCTCGGCTCCGACGGCTTCTTCGTGAAGGCCGTCCACACCCTCGGGGCCCCCCTGGCGGAGGGCCAGGAGGACGTTCCGTGGCCCTGCAACGAGACCAAGTACATCTCGCACTTCCCGGAGGACCGCGAGATCTGGTCGTACGGCTCCGGCTACGGCGGCAACGCGCTGCTCGGCAAGAAGTGCTACGCGCTGCGCATCGCCTCCGTCATGGCCCGCGACGAGGGCTGGCTTGCCGAGCACATGCTGATCCTCAAGCTCACGCCGCCGCGCGGTGAGGCGAAGTACGTCGCGGCCGCGTTCCCGAGCGCCTGCGGCAAGACGAACCTGGCCATGCTGGAGCCCACGATCTCCGGCTGGACCGTGGAGACCATCGGCGACGACATCGCGTGGATGCGGTTCGGCGAGGACGGCCGGCTGTACGCGATCAACCCGGAGGCCGGGTTCTTCGGCGTCGCGCCCGGCACCGGCGAGCACACCAACGCCAACGCCATGAAGACGATGTGGGGCAACTCCGTCTTCACCAACGTCGCGCTCACCGACGACGGCGACGTCTGGTGGGAGGGCATGACCGAGGAGCCGCCCGCGCACCTCACGGACTGGAAGGGCAACGACTGGACCCCCGAGTCCGGGACGCCCGCCGCCCACCCCAACGCCCGCTTCACCGTCCCGGCCGGGCAGTGCCCGATCATCGCGCCCGAGTGGGAGGACCCGAAGGGCGTGCCGATCTCGGCCATCCTCTTCGGCGGCCGCCGCGCCTCGGCCGTCCCGCTGGTCACCGAGTCCTTCAACTGGCAGCACGGTGTCTTCCTCGGCGCCAACGTCGCCTCCGAGAAGACCGCCGCAGCCGAGGGCAAGGTCGGCGAGCTGCGCCGCGACCCGTTCGCCATGCTGCCGTTCTGCGGCTACAACATGGGCGACTACATGGGCCACTGGCTCAAGGTCGGCGCGGACAAGCCGGACCAGTCGAAGCTGCCGAAGATCTACTACGTGAACTGGTTCCGCAAGAACGACGCGGGCAAGTTCGTCTGGCCCGGCTTCGGCGAGAACAGCCGCGTCCTGAAGTGGATCGTGGAGCGCCTGGAGGGGAAGGCGGAGGGCGTCGAGACGCCGATCGGCATCCTTCCCGCGAAGGGCTCCATCGACACCGAGGGCCTGGACCTCTCCGAGTCCGACCTCGACTTCCTGCTGAAGGTCGACAAGGAGGTCTGGCGCGAGGAGGCGGCGCTGGTCCCCGAGCACCTCAACACCTTCGGCGAGCACACGCCGAAGGAGCTGTGGGACGAGTACCGCTCCCTGGTCAAGCGCCTGGGCTGAGGTCCCGCGTACGTACGGCGATGGCCCCCGAAGCCGCTTCGGGGGCCATCGGCCTGCCCAACGTGCCCTGTTCGTACCCGGGTTGTGATCCTTCGGAGCTACGGGGGTGAGGCGCGCGCCCGTACGGTTGATCCGGTCGCGCCGCCGGTGCGCGGCAGCGGAGGGGGGCCGCTCGGCATGCAGTATCCGCCGTACCCGAAAACGTCCGAGGGGGGTCCGCCGCTCTTTCCCGGGCGCCGGATGGGTGGCATGACGATCGCCCTGATCACCGTGGGCGGGCTGATCGCCCTGGCGGCGGTGGGCGGGCTCGTCGTCATGATCCTGTTCGCCCACGCGTACGGCGAGGTCCACGCGGACATGCGGTACCCGTACGACGATGTCACCGTCACCTCCTGCCGGATGGACGAGGAGACGCGCCGCCCCGTGGCGGGGGTGCGGATCACGAGTGAGGCGGCGCGGCGCGGGACGTACACCGTGCACCTCGTCTTCCGGGACCGTGCGGCCGGGAGCGGGAAGGACGCGGCCGCCGGGAAGCGCACCCTGGTCGTGGAGGACCTGGCGGTCGGCGCCACGGTGTCGGAGAGGGTCGTCGGGCCCACCGCGATGCTGGGGCCCCCGGAGTGCGAGGCCGACGACGTGACGTTCCAGTCGACGGCGGGTGCCGCGACGGTGTCGCCGGAACCGTCCGCGCCCTGAGCCCTGCGCCCCGGCGGCCCGCGCCGCCACTCGGCCGCCGATGCGGCGTGTCCTGGATGGGCTGACCAAGCGTCATGTCCCATTTTCTTATGCTTTTTCATGCGCAAATATGAACGGTTGCTCCACGTTCCGGCCGTGGCGGCCACCGCCTGTGCGGGAACGGCGCTGGGGCTCCTGCTGACCACCGCCTCCGGTGTGGCCCAGTCCGCCGGCCCCACCTCCGACGCCGCCCCCGCCGCCTCCTCGTCGGCCCGGGCGCTCGGCGAGTCCGTGCTGCTGGACGAGACCTTCACCGGCACCTCGGTCGCCGACCCCGGCTTCGTCCCCCTGGACACATGGGTGGCACCCGGTCCACGCGCCTCCGCGGTGCGTGGACCGGGGCCGTCAGTGGGCGCCGACCGGCGTTCGGGCGTCGGCCGCGAGCGCCTCGGTGTGGGCGTCCATGCGCTCGGCCGAGAGGATCGCGACCGCCGTGTCGGCGCGCGAGGCCGCCACCACCAGGGCCCGGCCCGCGAGGGCGTGGGCGCGGCGGTGGAGGACGGGTGCGGGGGCGTCGCTGAGTCCGGCGTGCCGGACGGGCGGGGCGCCGCGCAGCCTGGCGACCTGCCCGGCGATGCGGTCGCCCGCCTCGCCGAGACCCAGCTCGTCGGTGACCGCGAGCAGGGCGGCCAGGTGTCCGGCGAGCTGGATGTCCAGCTCCTCCTCGCGGGTGCGGTGCGGGAAGTCGCCGGCGTGGTCGGCCGGTGTGTGGACCGATTTGGTGCGGATCGGTTCGTACATGGATGGCCTCCTGGTGGTGCTGTGGGGACCATCCTAGCTTGGATTCAGTCTAAATTTGTTCGTCTTCGAGAAAAGCTTGAGCGCGGATCCGCTAGACCTGGCCGTAGCCGTCCAGGAAGTGGGCGATCCGGCCGATCGCGTCCGTCAGATCCTCGGTCGAGGGCAGTGTCACCACGCGGAAGTGGTCGGGATCCGGCCAGTTGAACCCGGTGCCCTGCACCACCATGATCTTCTCGGCCCGCAGCAGGTCCAGGACCATCTGCCGGTCGTCCTTGATCTTGTAGACCTTGGGGTCGAGCCGGGGGAAGAGGTACAGCGCGCCCTTCGGCTTCACGCAGGTCACGCCCGGGATCCGCGTCAGCAGGTCGTACGCGACGTCGCGCTGCTCCAGGATGCGGCCGCCGGGCAGCACCAGGTCGTTGATCGACTGCCGCCCGCCGAGCGCGGTGGCCACCGCGTGCTGCGAGGGCATGTTGGCGCAGAGCCGCATGTTGGCCAGGATCGTCAGCCCCTCGATGTACGAGGAGGCGTGCGCCTTGGGGCCGCAGACGGCCATCCAGCCGGAGCGGTAGCCGGCGACCCGGTAGTTCTTCGACAGCCCGTTGAAGGTGAGGACCATCAGGTCCGGGGCGATCGTCGCGGTGGGGGTGTGCGTGGCGCCGTCGTACAGGATGCGGTCGTAGATCTCGTCGGAGCAGACGACCAGATTGTGCCGCCGGGCGATCTCCGTGAGGGCGCGCAGCATCTCGTCGTCGTAGACGGCGCCCGTCGGGTTGTTCGGGTTGATGATCACCATCGCCTTGGTGCGGTCGGTGATCTTCCGCTCGATGTCGGCGAGGTCCGGCATCCAGTCCGCCTGCTCGTCGCAGCGGTAGTGCACGGCCGTGCCGCCCGCCAGCGAGACAGAGGCCGTCCACAGCGGGTAGTCCGGGGCCGGGACCAGCACCTCGTCCCCGTCGTCGAGGAGCGCCTGCATCGACATCTGGATCAGCTCCGAGACGCCGTTGCCGAGGTAGATGTCCTCGACGTCCAGATCGATGCCCTTGGTCTGGTAGTGCTGCATCACCGCCCGGCGCGCGGACAGCAGCCCCTTCGCGTCGCCGTAGCCGTGCGCCCCGGCGAGGTTGCGCAGGATGTCCTCGAGGATCTCGGGCGGGCACTCGAAGCCGAACGCGGCGGGGTTGCCGGTGTTCAGCTTGAGGATGCGATGCCCGGCCGCCTCCAGCCGCATCGCCTCCTCGAGCACGGGGCCGCGGATCTCGTAGCAGACGTTGGCGAGCTTCGTGGACTGGATGACCTGCATGTCAGCGAGCTTACGACTGTGTTTCACGGCCCGCCCGGGCTTTCGCCGCAGGTTGGTCCGGCCGGGCGCCGGTACGGCTCCGCGCGGGCTTTCATCGCCATGCGCCCGCCTCCCGCGAACCGTGGGAACGCCGGTCACGGGAGGCCCGGGGCTTGGAATGGGGTGGCGCGGCGGTGTGACGCACCGGAACGGGTGACATACGCCACGGAGTGGTGTGCGCCGGGGCTCACCCGGGAAACCGCACGCCCTCCGGCAGGCGCAGCGCGAAGTCCTCCGCCAGGACGCGCGCCACCTCGTCGGCGTCCGCCAGCTCCCGCTCGCGCCGGGCGCCGCCGTCGTGCGGCGTCACCACGAGGGTGCGGCCGGAGAGCGACAGGTGGGCGTCCCCGGTGGTGCGCTGTACGTACAGCAGCCGGGAGAACGGCGAGCGCGGGTTGGTCGCGATGTGCCAGTTGATGACCTCGTAGTCCGGCGCCTCGAAGGGCTCCCGGGTGAACGCGTACTGCCCCGCCCACGCCCCGTCGCGCGTCCGGGCCCGCAACTCCCACAGGTCCAGCGGCCCGTCGTGCGGCAGCCGGACGAGGCGGTGGTGGCGCGGGGAGTCGCGCAGCTCCGCGTCCGGGACCAGCGCGATGGGCTCCAGCAGCGCGCCGGACCCGCCGAAGCCGACGTCCGCGAGGTACGGGTCCGGCTCGCCCGCCACCCGGACCTCCATCAGCATGTGGGTGCGCGGCCGGACGTCACCGGGGGCCGCGCCCAGCACCACGCGGGCGGCGAGCAGGGTGACGCCGAAGCCGAGGACCCGGAGCGCGGCGGCGAACAGGGTGTTCTGCTCGTAGCAGTAGCCGCCGCGCCCGCCCCGTACGAGCTTCGCCTCCAGGTCGGGCAGGGCGAGCGAGGGCACGGTGCCCAGGAGCGGGTCCAGATTCTCGAACGGGATGCCCAGCGCGTGCGCCCGGTGCACGGAACGCAGCACGTCCGCGGTGGGGCGGCGCTCCCCGTCGTACCCGATCCGGGCGAGATAGGCGTCGAGGTCGAGGGCGTGGGCGGCGTCGCGAGTCATGTCCCCGACGGTATGCGGGGGTGGCCGTCCGGCGCCTCCGCCCCGGGGCGGGGCGGTCCTGGTCCGCCGGTCCTGGTCCTCCCGTACCTCTGAAGTAGCTCAACAGCCGGATGCGCCGGGGTGCTCCGGGGGAGGGTCGGAACATGATCGGAAACGGGAAGAAGGACCTGGCCGTGATCGTGGTGCGGGACGCGGAGGCCGTGGCCGTCGCGCTGCGCGAGGAGCTGGCGCGGGCCTCGGACGCGGACCGCCCCGGCCTGGAGCGTGCCCTCGCGCTGGCCGAGGCGCAGACCGGGGTCCCGGACGCGGAGCTGCGCGGGCGCTGGGCCGCGCGGCGGATCACGGCGGGCGGATACGACGGGCCGCTCGACGCGGTGGCGGCGGTCAAGGCGCTGCGGCAGGCCGAGCCGGGGCTGAGCCTGCGGCAGGCCGTGCAGCTGTCGCGGGAGGCGGCGGCGAAACCCTAGCCCGGCCGACGTTGTCCCCCGTGCGAGCTACGCGCAGGTGTCCCCTCAGCGGTGACGCTTTCGGCGCCGGACGTTCATAGCGTTCAGGGGCAGCCGCGGCAGGTCGCCGCGGGCGTCGAAGGGGGACTCATGAGAGTGGTGTGGCAGCTTCTCGCCGTCGTGGCGGTCTGGGCGATCGGCGGTCAGTGCGTCAGCGCGGTGGACGGCAATCCGTGGCTCACGCTCGTGACCGGCCTGGTGACGGCGGTGCTCGCCGTCGTCGTCTACCGGTGGGTGGTGGGGCGCACCGAGCGCCGCCCGGTCACCGAGCTGGCCCGGGAGGGCGCGTCGGCGGCCCTGGGGCGCGGCGCGCTCATCGGGGCGGTGCTGTTCACGGCGGTCATCGCGAACCTCGCCCTCCTCGGGGACTACGAGGTGGACGGCCTGGGGTCGGTCACGGGAGCGGTCGGGTTCGTCGGCTTCATGGCCGCTGCCGCCGTCACCGAGGAAGTGGTCTTCCGCGGCGTGCTGTTCCGGATCGTCGAGGAGCGCGCCGGGACCTGGATCGCGCTGACGTCGACCGGGTTGCTGTTCGGGCTGATGCACCTGGCCAACCCGGACGCGAACCTGTGGGGCGCGCTCGCCATCGCGATCGAGGCGGGCGGCATGCTCGGCGCCGCGTACGCAGCCACCCGCAGCCTGTGGCTGCCCATCGGCCTGCACTTCGCGTGGAACTTCGCCGCCGCGGGCATCTTCAGCTCGGAGGTCTCGGGCAACGGCGCCTCCCAGGGCCTCCTGGACTCGACGGCCACCGGCTCCGAGCTGGTCACCGGCGGCGACTTCGGACCGGAAGCGAGTGTGTACTCGGTGGTCTTCGGGGTGATCGTGACGCTCGCGTTCCTGTGGCTGGCCCGCCGGCGCGGCCATCTGGCGCCGCGTGCCGGACGGCGCGCCGCCCAGGCCCCGGCCGCCACTACAGTGCCCCGGTGATCAGTCTTCGCGAAGTACCGGCCGGGTGGCGGCGGTTGGACACCGCCGTCCGGCGGTCGGAGCGGTGGCAGCGGCTCGACCCCGTCGTCCGCGACCTGCCGTTCGGGCTGCTGCTCCTGGCCATGTCGCTCGTTCCCGCCCTGCACCGGCACGGGACGGCACTCGGCGCCGTGGCGGAGCGTCCGTTCGACGCTCTGGCCGCGGTGGCCGCCGTACTGGAGAGCCTGTCACTGGCCCTGCGGCGGCGGTGGCCGGTGATCTGCCTGGCCCTCGTCTCGCTGGGCTTCGCCGTCGACCAGCTGGGCGGCTACCACATGGTGGCCGGGACCGCGCTGCCCTTCGCGGTGCTGAGCGCGGGGGCCCATCTGGACCGCCACCGCCGAGCCGTCGCGCTCGCCCTGACCGCCGCCTACCTGCCGCTGGCCTTCGCCCTGCACCGGTACGGCACGGAGCCGGTGGACGAGTTCCTGACGTTCTACCTGGCGCTGGCCCTCGCCTGGGGCTTCGGAGCCTGGCTGCGCGCCACCCGGGCCGCCGAGGCCGACCGGCGGATCCGGGTCGCGGAGGAGAGCCGTAACGCCGAACGGGCCCGGATCGCCCGGGAGTTGCACGATGTGGTGACCCATCACGTGACGGCGATGATCGTCCAGGCCGAGGCGGCCCGCTATCTGACCGCCGCGCCCGACCGGCTCGACGGCGCCCTGAGCAGCGTCACCGACACCGGGCGGCGGGCCGTCAACGACCTGCGCCACCTGCTCGACCTGCTCGACCCGGGCCACGGCGCCGGGGCCCGGGAGCCGTCCGCCGGCCGCATCCGGGGCCTGGTCGAGCAGGCGCGGCGGGCGGGACAGGACGTGGACTTCAGCGAGGAGGGCGCCCCCGCCGAGTCCGCCGGGAGCGCCGATCTCGTGGCCTACCGGGTGGTCCAGGAGGCGCTGACGAACGCCCTCAAGCATGCCCACGGCGGCCGGACTTCGGTGCGCGTGCGGCACGGCGGCAGAGAGATCACGGTGGAGGTCGGCACGGACGGCTCCGGGGCGCGCGCCGCGGTGCCCCCGGGCAGCGGGCGGGGGCTGGCCGGGCTGCGCGAGCGGGTCGGCGTCCTCGGCGGCGAGTTCCGCGCGGAGCCCGGTCCGGACGGCGGGTTCGTCGTGCGGGCCCGCATACCCTCGGGGAGCGCGTCGTGACCGCACCGGCCCGCGTCCTCGTCTGCGACGACCAGGTGCTCGTCCGCACCGGCCTCGCCACGATCATCGATGCCCAGCCGGACCTGGAGGTGGTGGGCGAGTGCGGGGACGGGCGTACCGCCGTCGAGCTGGCCGGGCGGCTGCGCCCGGACGTCGTGGTGATGGACATCCGGATGCCCGAGCTCGACGGCATCGAAGCGACCCGGCTGCTGGCCGGGGCGGGCGTGGAGCGGCCCGCCAAGGTGCTCGTGGTGACCACCTTCAACCTGGACGAATACGTGTACGAGGCGCTGCGCGCCGGGGCGAGCGGGTTCCTGCTCAAGGACGCCCCGCCCGCGCAGCTGCTGCACGGCATCCGGACCGTGCACACGGGCCAGGCGCTGATCGACCCGGAGGTGACGCGCCGGCTGGTCGGCCGCTACGCCGCCCGGATCCGTCCCACCGGGGACACCTCCGCCGACATCCCGCTGACCCCGCGCGAACTGGAGGTGCTGCGGCTCCTCGCGGACGGCTTCTCCAACAGCGAGATCGCGGCCGCGCTCGTGATCAGCCAGGAGACCGTGAAGACGTTCGTCTCGCGCATCCTCGCCAAGCTCGGGCTCCGCGACCGCGTCCAGGCGGTCGTCTACGCGTACCGGCACGGCCTGGTGACCTGACCTGAACGCGCGGCCGGAATCCGCCCCTTGTGCGCCCCCTCTTCGTACGCCAGCATGCGCATGTCAAACCGAAGGAACTTCGGTCGCAGAGGCCAGTCGTGCTCTGTTCAGTCGTAAGAGGGGACCCCCACATGAAAAAGCCTCTCGTCGGTGCACTCTTCGCGGTGCTGCTCCTCGGAGCGGGCATCGCACCCGCGACCGCGGCCACGAGCCACGGCGCGGCACCGGCAGGTCACACCGCGGTCAAGGCCGAGAAGGAGATACAGGCCAAGGCGGTCAACTTCGCCGGGACCGTGGCGCTCAGCAACTGCTCCGGCTCGGTCGTCCGCACGCCCTCCTCGCAGCCGGGCGACCCCGCCCTCGTGCTGTCGAACGGGCACTGCCTGGAGACCGGCTTCCCGGCCCCCGGCGCGGTCGTGTTCAACCGCTCGTCCACCCGCAGCTTCACCCTGCTCAACGCGTCCGGCAGCGGAGTCGGCACGGTCCGGGCGAGCAAGATCGCGTACGGGACGATGACGGACACCGACATCTCGGTGTACCAGCTCACCTCCACGTACGCGCAGATCGAGAGCCGCTACGGAATCAAGGCGCTGGAGCTCAGCACCACGCACCCCGTCGCGGGCACCGCGATCACCGTCGCGTCCGGGTACTGGAAGCGCCTGTACAGCTGCAACGTGGACGGCTTCGTCTACCGCCTCAAGGAGGGGAACTGGACCTGGAAGGACTCGGTCCGCTACACCTCCGCCTGCCAGACCATCGGCGGCACCTCCGGCTCGCCCGTGATCGACAACGCGACCGGCAAGGTGGTCGCCGTCAACAACACCGGCAACGAGGACGGCCAGCGCTGCACGGACAACAACCCGTGCGAGGTCGATGAGAGCGGGCAGGTGACGGTCCGCCAGGGCATCAACTACGCCCAGGAGACCTACGGCATCGCCGCGTGCATCGGCACCGGCAACGTCTTCGACCTGAATCGTGCGGGGTGCACGCTGCCCAAGCCGTGATCCGTCGTACGTGAGAAGGGGCGGGGCCGCCGTGGCCCCGCCCCTTCCTCGCACCCCACCCGCTCAGATCTTGCGCCACCGCGCGTTGGCGAGGGAGAACAGGCCGAAGGCGACCAGGCCGACGGCTATGAGGCCCAGCAGCCACGGGCCGGCCGGGGTCGCGCTGAAGGACCGCAGGGTGTCGTCCATGCCCTTGGCCTCGCCTGACCGCGCCTTCACCGCCGCCGACACGGCGAAACCTCCGGCGACCGCGAAGACGAGCCCCCGGCTGACACCGCCGAAGATCCCGGTGATGTCCACGGCCCGCCGCTCGACGGGGGACATGTCCTCCATCCGCAGGTGCTTGTGGAACTTCCGCAGCGCCGCACGGCCCGCGATCCACAGGCCCGCGCAGGCGATGCCCACACCGGCCGCGCCCACCAGCCAGCGCCCACCGGGCAGATCCAGCACCCGGGCGGTGACGTCCTGGGAGCGGGCATCGCTCTTGCCGCTGCCGCTGCCCTTGTCACTGGCCGCGAACGACAGGACCGAGTAGGCGACGAAGCCGTAGAAGACGGCCCGGCCGCCGGAGGCCAGCCGCTTGGTCGCCTTGTCCCCGTCCGGGCCCGCCGCGCCGAACGCCGCTTCGGACAGCCGCCACAGGGCCATGCCCACGAGCGCGATGCCCAGGACCCACAGCAGGACGTGGCCGAAGGGCTTCTGCGCGATCTCCGCGAGGGCCCCGCCCCGGTCCGCCTGTTTGCCGCCGCCGCCCTTGCCGTCGCTGTCGCCGCCGTTGAACGCGATGCGCAGGGCGAGGAAGCCGACGAGGAAGTAGATGACCCCGCGTGCCACGAACCCCGCACGGCCGGCCGCCTCCACAGCTGTGCTGTTTCCCGCCTGCCGGGCCTTTCCCTGGCCCTTCGAGGCTGTCGCAGAGATATTCATGTCAGCCGGTTGCCCTGGCGGCGGCCGGGGAAACTACACTCCGCCCGCCGCCGAGCGCACCGACCGCCCCGCCAGCACCTGGGTGCGCCTGCCGTCCTCGATCACGAAGCGGCCGTCGATCAGCACGTGCGGGATGCCGGCCGGCAGGACGCGCGGTTCCTCGAACGTCGAGCCCGCCGCCACCGTCGCCGGGTCGAAGAGCACCAGGTCGGCGCGGTAGCCCTCGCGTACGAGACCCCGGTCGGGGAGGCGCAGGCGGGCCGCCGGGCGGGCGGTGAGGTGGGCGACGCACTCCTCCAGGGAGAGGATGCCCAGCTCGCGTGCGTAACGGCCCAGGTAGTGGGGAAAGGTGCCGTACGCGCGGGGGTGCGGCTTGTCGCCCTGGAGGATGCCGTCGCTGCCGCCCGTGTGCACGCGGTGGCGCATGATCTGCCGGACGTTCTCCTCATGGCCGACGTGCTGGAGGATCGTCGTCCCGAGCCTGTCCTCCACCAGCAGCCGCCGCGCGGTCACCCAGGGCTCCTCGCCCCGCAGGGCCGCCGACTCGGCGACCGTACGCCCGACATATCCGGCAAGGTCCGGTGTGCCGGTGCCGGAGATCTCGATGGTGTCCCACTCGATCGGGACCCCGTGGCAGCCGTCCGACCCCACGATCTCCAGGTCGTGGCGGATGCGGGCGGCCGTGTCCGCGTCGGCGAGCCGGGCCAGGACCGCCTCCGGGCCGCCCTCGCTCGCCCAGCTGGGCAGCATCGCGACGAGGGTCGTGCAGCCGGGGGTGTACGGGTAGGTGTCGAGGGAGATGTCGGCGCCCGCGTCCAGCGCGTCGTCCAGGAGGGCGAGGAGGTCGGGGGCGCGGCCCTCGTTGACCCCGAAGTTCATGGTCGCGTGGGCCAGATGCAGGGAACAGCCCGCGCTGCGGGTGAGCCGCACCATCTCCTCGTACGCCTCCAGCGCGCCCGCCCCGTACGAGCGGTGGTGCGGGCAGTAGTAGCCGTTGTGAGCGGCCACCACCCTGCACAGCTCGGTGAGTTCGGCGTCGTCCGCGTACATGCCGGGGGTGTAGGTGAGGCCCGAGGACATGCCGACCGCGCCCTCGCGCATGCCTTGGTCAACGAGTTGGCGCATCCGGTCCAGTTCGGCGTCGGTCGCGGGGCGGTCGTCCCAGCCCACCGCGTACATCCGGACCGTGCCCTGCGGGATGAGGTAGGCGGCGTTGACCGCGATGCCCTGGCGGTCGAGGCGGTCCAGGTAGCCGCCGACGGTCCGCCAGTCGAAGTCGATGTCCTCGCCGTCGCCGTTCCACCCGGAGATGGAGCGGCGGACCTGGGCGAGCGTGCGGTCGTCCACGGGGGCGTACGACAGGCCGTCCTGGCCGAGGACCTCCAGCGTGACGCCCTGGGCGGCCTTCGCGCTGTGGTCCGGGTCGCGGAGCAGCGCGAGGTCGCTGTGGGCGTGCATGTCGATGAAGCCGGGGGAGAGGGCGAGGCCGTCGGCGTCCAGGACGCGGGTCCCGGTGGGGCGGGGGCCGGGGGAGTCCTCGCGGTGGATCTCCGCGACGCGGCCGTCGGTGACGGCCACGTCGGCGCGGTAGGAGGGGGTGGCGGTGCCGTCTATGACGGTCGCGTCGCGGATGACGAGGTCCATGCGGCCTGGCCTTTCTCGGAGGGCTTGGCCCGGATCAGAAGAACGTGCGGACGAAGTCCGTGACCGTGCCGTCCGCCTCCACGAGCGGGATCAGCTGCCACTTGTCGAAGCTCGTGCAGGGGTGGGACAGGCCCATCCCCACCCAGTCCCCGACCTCAAGGCGCGCGCCCTCGTCCGTGCGGACCCAGGTGTGCTGGTCGGACAGGCCGGTCACGGTGATGCCCTCGGCCGGACGCACCGAGCCGTCCCGGCCCGAGCGGACCACCTGTGCCTCGGGCAGGTCCAGGTCGTAGGCCGCGTCCCGCTTGCCCGCGTTCAGGAACGCCTGCCCGGCGGACGGGCGCGACACCACCTGCGCCCACAGCCGGAACGCGGGCTGCAGGGCGCCCTCCTCCGGGACGCGGTTGAACGGGGTGAGGTGGCGGTAGTGGCCGTCGTCGTGCGAGACGTACGCCCCCGAGCGCAGCAGCTTCAGTACGGGCGCGGAGAGCTCCGGGATCCCGGCGAACACGTCCGCCACCGCGTCGAACCACGCACTGCCGCCCGCGCTGATCACGATGCGCTCACCGGCCCCCAGCGCGCCGAAGCGGCCCGCCGCGTCGAAGTCCGCCGCCAGGGCGACGAGCCTGCGCAGCCAGGCCCGGACCCGGTCGCCGTCCGCGTCCGGCACCTCGCCCTCGTAACCGGCCACGCCGACCAGGCGGAGGGCCGCCGCCTCCGCCACCGTGTCCGCCACGGCCGCGCAGTCCGCCTCGGTCCGGGCGCCGGTGCGCGCGCCCTCGCCCGCGCCCAGCTCCACGACGACGTCGACCGGGCGGGAGGCGCCCGCCGCGCGCAGGGCCTCGTCCATCAGCTCGACCCCGCGCACGGAGTCCACGTAACAGACGAAGGCGAAGTCCGGGTCGGCGTCCAGCTCGCCCGCCAGCCAGCGCAGCGCGGCGGCGTCGACCAGCTCGTTGGCGAGGAAGATCCGGCCGATCCCGAACGCGCGGTAGACCCGCGCCTGGTGGGGGACGGCGGCCGTGATGCCCCACGCGCCGTGCTCCAGCTGGCGGGCGAAGAGCTGCGGGGACATCGACGTCTTGCCGTGCGGGGCGAAGGCGAGGCCGTGGCGTTCCGCGTACGTCTCCAGGAGCGCGAGGTTGTGCTCGACCGACTCGGCGGACAGGGCGAGGACGGGGGTCGTGAACCCGCCGCCGAAGAGGTTGCGGCGCTCGGCCGCCAGGGCGCCGACGGTCAGGCCCTCGGCGTCGGGCGGGAGGCCCTTGAACCGGTGGTCGACCGGTTCGTCGGCGAGAGCGGTCACGTCGTGCGCGGCGGCCATGGGGTCTCCTCGGTCCGGGTCCGGTCAGTGTGTGATTGCAACATATGCAACACCCATTGCGTATATCGCTCAGGGCTGTCTAACATCCGAGCCGACGCCCGGTCAATGGTGAGTGCCGGTGCCGCCGCCCGACTGCTGAGGAGCCCCGCGTGTCCGGAACGACGCCCGCCGATGTCGTGTGCCTCGGTGAGTCCATGGTGACGTTCCTGCCCTCACGCCCCGGGCGCCTCGCCGACGTGCCCTCCTTCGACCGGGGCATCGGTGGCGCCGAGTCCAACGTCGCCTGCGCGCTGGCCGCTGCCGGGCACCGGGCGGCCTGGGTGAGCCGGGTGGGGGCGGACGGCTTCGGCGACCACCTCGTGGAGGCGGTCGCCGCGTACGGCGTGGACACGTCCCTCGTCCGGCGCGATCCCGCGCGGCCGACCGGGATCTACTTCCGTACGGCCACGGACCGGGACACGGATGTCCACGAGGTGGCGTACTACCGGGCCGGGTCCGCGGCCTCCGCGATGTCGCCGTCCACCGTGCCGTGCGACGGGCTGCCCGCCGGGCGGATCCTGCACCTGTCCGGCATCACGGCCGCCCTGTCGGCGGACTGCCTGGCGCTGCTCCACGAGCTGACCGCTCCGCGTGCGGGGCGACCGCTGATCTCCTTCGACGTGAACTACCGGCCGGGGTTGTGGCGGGGGGAGTCGGCCGGGGTGCTGCTTGAGCTGGCGCGGCGGGCCGATGTGGTGTTCGTGGGGGAGGACGAGGCGGAGGCGGCGTGGGGCGTCGTGGGAGCCGCCGCGATTCGTGAGGCGTTGCCGGAGCCGGGGGTGGTGGTCGTGAAGCGGGGTGCCGACGGGGTGGCGGTGTTCTCCCATGAACCGGGGCTCCGCCCCGGACCCCGCGCCTCAAACGCCGGCGGGGCTGATGAGGTCACCCACGTCCCCGCCCTCCGCGTGGACGTCGTCGCCCCCGTCGGCGCCGGCGACGCCTTCGCCGCCGGTTTCCTGTCGGGCACGCTGCGGGGACTCTCCGCGCGGGAGCGCGCCAGGCACGGCCACCTCATGGCCGCCGCAGTCCTCACCGTCCCCGGCGACCTCACCGCACCCCCCGCCCGCGAGCACGCCGACCGGCTCGCCGCACTGGGCGACGACGCGTGGGGGAGACTGCGTCTCGGCCCCGGGTGGACGGGGGACGACACGGAGGTACGTACGACATGAGCCAGACCGTCGACCGCGCGCTGAGCATCCTGCCGCTCCTCGCCCAGGGGCCCGCCGACCTCGGACAGGTCGCCGACCGCCTCGGCGTCCACAAGTCCACCGCGCTGCGCCTGCTCCGTACGCTCCACGAGCACGGGCTCGTCTACCGGCAGCAGGACCAGCGCTACCGCCTCGGCGCCCGGCTGTTCGCGCTCGCGCAGGAGGCCGTCGAGAACCTCGACGTACGGGAGATCGCCCACCCGCACCTCGTCGAGCTGAACGAGCAGTGCGGGCACACCGTCCACCTCGCCGTGTACGAGGAGAACGAGGTCCTCTACATCGACAAGGTCGAGAGCCGCTACCCGGTCCGGATGTACTCGCGGATCGGCAAGCCCGTCGCGATCACCGTCGCCGCCGTGGCCAAGCTGCTGCTCGCCGACCTGAGCGAGGCCGAGCGGCGGTCCATCGCCGACAAGCTCGACTACCCCATGTACACGTCCCGTTCGACGCCCGGCGCCGCCGCGTTCCTCAAGGAGCTCGCCGCCGTACGCGAACAGGGCTGGGCCACCGACCTCGGCGGCCACGAGGAGTCCATCAACTGCGTCGGCGCCCCGATCCGCGGCGCCGACGGGCGCGTTGTCGCCGCGATGTCGGTCTCCGCGCCGAACGTGGTCGTCACGGCCGAGGAACTCCTCACCCTGCTCCCCCTGGTCCGTCGGACCGCCGACACCATCAGCCGGGAGTACTCCGGCAGCAACCGACCCAAGAAAGTCTGATCAGCGATGACCGACAAGACCGCGCTCACCCCCAGCACCCACACCACCCCGCCCGCGAAGTTCTCGCACGGCGTGCGCAAGGGCAACATCCTCCAGGTCGCCGGCCAGGTCGGCTTCCTGCCCGCCGTCGAGGGCCAGGCGCCCACCCCGGCCGGCCCGACCCTGCGCGAGCAGACCCTCCAGACCTTCGCCAACGTCAAGGCGATCCTGGAGGAGGGCGGCGCGAGCTGGGACGACGTGATGATGATGCGCGTCTACCTCACGGACGTGGACCACTTCGCCGAGATGAACGAGATCTACAACGCGTACTTCGCCGAGCAGAACCTCAAGGAGGCCCCGGCCGCGCGCACCACGGTCTACGTCGGCCTCCCGAAGGGCCTCCTCATCGAGATCGACGCCCTCGCCGTCCTGGGCTGAGCCATCCCCGTAATCCGCACCCTGCCCGGCACGGCGCCGTACACCCAACCGGCGCCGTGCCGCGGCCCCCCCCTGCCCAAGAACATGGACCAACAACGGAGTTACCCATGCAGCTCGCCGCAGGCCCCACCCCGCCCGAGACGCCACCCCACACCGGTGGACTCCTTCTCCTGATCGACGGCACGCCCGGTCTGCTGACCGTCGCCGTCCTCGGAATCGCGCTCCTCCTCTTCCTGATCATCAAGGTCAGGCTCCAGCCGTTCGTCGCGCTGCTCGCGGTCTCCATAGCCGTCGGCCTGGGCGCGGGGCTCTCGGTGACCGAACTCTTCGGCACCGTGCAGAAGTCCGCCGCCGTCTCCGTCATCGAATCCGGCATGGGCGGCATCCTCGGCCATGTCGCGATCATCATCGGCCTCGGCACGATGCTCGGCGCGATCCTGGAGGTCTCCGGCGGCGCCGAGGTGCTGAGCGCCCGGCTGCTGCGGCTCTTCGGCGAGAAGCGCGCCCCGCTCGCGATGGGCCTGACCGGCCTGATCTTCGGTATCCCGGTCTTCTTCGACGTCGGCATCTTCGTCCTCGCGCCGATCGTCTACGCCGCAGCCAAGCGGTCCGGCAAATCGATCCTGCTGTACTCCATGCCGCTGCTCGCGGGGCTCTCCATGACCCACGCGTTCCTGCCCCCGCACCCCGGCCCGGTCGCCGCCGCGGGGCTCTTCCACGTCTCGCTCGGCTGGGTCATCCTGATGGGCGCCCTCGTCGGCATCCCGTCCGTGCTCGCCGCCTGGGGTTACGCCGCCTGGATCGGCAAGCGGATCTTCGTGGACGTCCCGCAGGACATGGTGGAGGCCGCCGAGGAGGCGAAGGCCGCCGTCGTCGCCGAGCAGCGGGCCGCCGGGGTCACCCCGCGCGAGGAGCCGGTCGCGCTCTCCACCGTGCTCGCCATCATCGGCACCCCGCTGATCCTGATCCTCGCCGCCACGTTCTCCTCGATCGCGATGGATCCCTCGACGGGCCGCTCGGTCATCGAGTTCTTCGGCAACCCGTTCGTCGCCCTGACGATCGCGCTGCTCCTCGCGTACTACCTGCTCGGCATCCGGCGCGGCTGGTCCCGCAAGTCCCTGGAGTCCGTGTCCACTTCCTCGCTGAAGCCGGTCGGGAACATCCTGCTCGTCGTCGGCGCGGGCGGCATCTTCGGTGCCGTGCTCAAGGCCAGCGGCATCGCGGACGCGCTCGCCGACACCTTCAACGACGTCGGCCTGCCCGTCATCCTGCTCGCCTGGCTGATCTCGGCCGTGCTGCGGATCGCGCAGGGCTCGGCGACCGTCGCCATCGTCACCACCGCCGGCATCGTGGTCCCGCTCGTGGAGAACCAGGGCTTCTCGCAGGCCCACCTCGCGCTGATCATCATGGCCATCTCGGCCGGCTCGATCATCGCCTCGCACGTCAACGACGGCGGCTTCTGGATGGTGTCGAAGTACTTCGGCATCTCCGAACGCGACACCCTGAAGTCCTGGACCGTCCTCGAAACCGTCCTGTCGGTCGCCGGGTTCGTCGTCGCCGCGCTGCTCAGCCTGGTGATCTAGCCGTACGTCGACGAGTCAGGCGGCCGAGGCGCAGATGATGCTGCGGCCCTGGTTGACCTGCCAGTACCAGAACCGCTCGCCGGGCCCCGCCGGACAGGTCCAGTTCTGGCCCTGCTTCGGGGCCCGGTAGAAGCCGGTGATCCGCAGGATCGACTGACCCGCCTTGGGCACCTTCAAGGCGTTGCACTTCCACACCACCGTCAGGTCCGCGTTGGTCTCCCCGTTCACCTTCGCCGGGAAGCACTGGCCCGCCCTGTACACCCGGTCCAGGCACAGCGTCCGCGTGATCCCGTCGTCGCCCGACCGGCTCCACCAGGTGAAACCCGCGCCCGTGTCGCAGGAGCCGGACGCGCCGGTGCGGGTGCTCACCTGGTTGACGTGCATGTAGGCGTTCGAGGCGGCGCACTTCACCCGGACCGGGCTGCTCGCGCTCATGTGGTCGTAGCCGTCGTTGTACACGTCGAGGCAGTCACCCGCGCGCACGGCGGCGAAGGCGCGGTCGGTGGCGTTCATGGTGGGTGTGGGCGTGGGTGTCGGTGTCGGGGTGGGGTCTTCCGTCGCGGTGTCGTCGGTGTCGGTGTCGGTGTCGTCGGCCGTCGAGCCTCCGCCGCTGACCGACGTGTCCGTGTCCGTGTCGGCGGTCGTGCTGTCGTCCGCGTGCGTGTCGAGGTCGCTGCCCGAGGTGACGGAGCCGGACGCGCTGCCGCCCGACGACGAACCGCCGCCCGTCTTCTCCCACGGCTGCCACGTCAGCAGCCCCGCCACGGCCACCAGGGCGAGCAGCCAGCCCAGGGCGGCGCCGCCGGAGGACGACGAGCGGGGGCGCGGGCCCGCCGGGACGGGGGCCGGTGCGGGCGAGGCGGTCCGGGCCCGGGCCGCCCGCTGGGCGCGCTCGTGCTCGGCGCGCTGCCGGGCCGCCCGCTCCTGCTCGGCGCGCTCCCGGTCGGCCCGCTCCCGGTCGGCGCGCACCCGCGCCGCACGCTCGGCCTCCAGGCGGGCGGCCTCGCGGCGGGCGGATTCGCGGCGGGCGGCCTCCGCGCGCTCCCGTTCCTCCCGCTCGGCGCGCTCGGCCCGCACCCGGGCAAGGCGCTCCGCCTCCTCGCGCTCCGACTGCTCCCGCTCCGCGCGCTGCCGCTCGGCCAGCTGGGCGAGGGCCGCCATCTCGCGGCGGGTGCGGTCGCGGTCGGCCCGGGCCTGCCGCTGCGGCGAATACACCAGCGTCGGGGGCGGTTTCGGCACCGCGCGCGTCCGCTGCGTCACCGTCGGGGCGTGCGACGGGCCACCCGGGGGCCGGCCACCCGCCCATTCCTGGCCCTGGTTCGCGTACGCGTCGATCAGCGCCGTCCAGCGGGGCGGCAGCCAGCGCGTGCCGCTCGTCGTCATCGGCAGCCCGGCCTGCTGCTCACGGAAGCGGGCCAGCAGCTCGGCGGGGGTCGGACGGTGCCGGGGCTGCACGGCCAGGCACGGCCGGATCGTCGCGACCAGCTCCTTGGGCAGCCCGGTCAGATCGAGCTCGCCGCGCTGCACCCGGGCCAGCAGCCGCAGCGTGTCGCCGTCCGCGCGGTAGGGCGCCCGGCCGGTGGCCAGCAGGAAGAGCGTGGCGCCCAGCGAGTACACGTCGGAGGCGGCGGTGGACTCCTCGCCGCGCGCCTGCTCCGGCGAGGTGAAGGCGATCGTGCCCAGCGTGAGGCCCGTCAGGGTGAGGTCGCTGGCGTGCGAGATGCCGAAGTCGATGACCCGGGGCCCGTCCAGCGGCAGCAGCACGTTCTGCGGCTTCACGTCGCGGTGGACGATCCCCACCCCGTGCAGGGTGACCAGGGCCTGGGCGGTGCCGGCCGCGATCCAGCGTACGGCCGAGGCGGGCAGCACCCCGCAGGAGCGGACCAGTTCGGAGAGCGGGGGCGCGGCGATGTAGTCGATGGCCATCCAGGGCCGCTCGGCGTCCGGATCGGCGTCCCGTACGCGGGCGGTGTAGGCGCTGTCCACCCGCTGGGCGACCGCCACCTCCCGGGCGAAGCGCCGCCGGTCGGTGTCGGCGACCCGGCCCTCCGCGAGGAGCGTCTTCACGGCGACGAGGTCCCGGCCGCCGGCCCGGGCCAGATAGATCCGGCCCATGCCCCCGGACGCCAGCCGCCCGAGCAGCCGGTACGGCCCGAGCGTCACCGGATCGTCCCCGCCCAGCGCTTCGATCCGCGCCCCGGCCATGTCACTCCCCCTGTCGCCCAGCACCGCGCCCACCACGGTGCCACGTCCGGACGCGGACAGCCATGAGGTGGCACAACTCCCCTACACGACTGTTGCGTTACCGGTATCGAAGCCGTGGCCCGCGGGTGCTGTCCGTACACGCAGCAGCGCCGCCGGGGGAGCGGCGGCGCTGCTGGTCATGGGGATGTGGTTTACGGGAGGCCGTGGACGTGCGGGCCGACCGCGTTCGACCAGGCGTTGCCGGCCGTCGCGTCCCAGTTGGTCGACCAGGTCATCGCGCCGCGCAGGCCCGGGTAGGTCTTCGACGGCTTGAAGCTGCCGCAGCCGGTGCCCTTGGCCAGGCAGTCCAGCGCCGCGTTCACGACCGACGGGGCGACGTAGCCGCTGCCCGCGCCCCGGGTGGAGGCGGGGACGCCGAGGCCGACCTGCGACGGGTCGAGGCCGCCCTCCAGCTGGATGCAGGCGAGCGCGGTGAGGAAGTCCACCGAGCCCTGCGAGTAGACCTTGCCGTCGCAGCCGAGCATCGAACCGCTGTTGTAGTACTGCATGTTGACGACGGTCAGGATGTCCTTGATGTTGAGCGCCGTCTTGAAGTACTCGCCCGCGGTGGACTGCATGTCGATGGTCTGCGGGGCCATCGTGATGACGAGGCCGGAGCCCGCCTTCTGCGACAGCGAACGCAGCGCCTTCGTCATGTACGTGGAGTTGAGGCCGTTCTCCAGGTCGATGTCGACGCCGTTGAAGCCGTACTCCTGGATGAGGGAGTAGAGCGAGTTGGCGAAGTTGGTCGCGGACGCGTCGCTGTTGACCGAGACCGAGCCCTTCTCGCCGCCGACCGAGATGATGACGTTCTTGCCGGCCGCCTGCTTCGCCTTGATGTCGGCCTTGAACTGGTCGACGGTGTAGCCGTTCAGGCCCGCCGAGTCCAGGTTGAAGGTGACGGCGCCGGGCGTGCTCGTGGCGTCGGCGAAGGAGACCGCGATGATGTCGTAGTTCGCGGGCACGTCGCTGAGCTTCTGGACGGTCGCGCCGTTGTTGAAGTTCTGCCAGTAGCCGGTGACCGCGTGCTTCGGCACGGAGGTGCCCGGGTTCGGGTTGGTGGACCCGGACTTGGCGGTGCGGCCGCTGACGGTCGCCGACTTCACGGACTCACCGGCCGCGTTGGTGGCGGTCACCGCGAACTGGTAGGCGGTGTCGGCCGCGAGACCGGTGACGGTCGCCGAGGTGCCGGAGGCGGTGGTGGCCTTCACGCCGTCCTTGTAGACGGTGTAGCCGGTCGCGCCGGACACCGCGTTCCAGGACAGGCCGACCGAGGACGAGGTGGTCGAGCCGACGGCGAGCCCGGCCGGGGCGCCGGGGATCGACGGGCCGGGGTCGGTGCCGCCGCCCCCGTCGGGGCCGGTCACCGAGAAGTCGTCCACGAGGTAGGCCGCCTGGCCGTACCAGCCGTGCGTGTACACGGTGACGGACGTGGTGTTCGCGCCGGTCGTGAAGCTGGTCTTCAGCTGCGTCCAGTCGGAGGAGCCGGGCGTCCACGTCGAGACGTCGGTGGTTCCGGTGCCGCTGGCGCCCAGGTACGCGTAACCGCCCTGGACCCAGGAGCTGAGCTGGTACGTGGAGTTGGGCTTCACGGCCACGGTCTGCGAGCACTTGGCGTTGTCCTGGCCGGCCGGGGTGGCCTTGAGGGCGGAGGTGCCGCCGTGCACGGGGGAGGAGACGGTGGTGCCGGAGTTGCCGGTACACGTCCAGTTGGCGAGGCCCGATTCGAAGCCCGCGTTCTTGGCGACGTTGACGTCGGCGGCCTCGGCGCTGGTCACGAGCCCGGTGAGGGTCAGGGCGCCGGCCGCGACGACGGCCACGGCGGAGCCGAGGACCGGGCGGGTGTGGCGTCTTCTGCGGCTCGGGGCGGGGGAACGATCCACTTGCTGCCTCCGGGGGGAGTCGGGGATGGCGGGGGGGCGGCACGGGGGGTGCCGGGGTGTGGAATCGAGGAACGGTGGCCACCGCTGGCCGATAAACTGGTCCAGACCAATCAAGTTGTCAAGACCTCTGGCGGTCTCCGGTCCCCCCGAAGGTGCCGATGACCTCATCACCCGTGCTCCGCGGGCTTCTTGAAAGTGTTCTCTGTCCTGCCGTACGTGGATAAAGTGCTCAGGCGGGAGCATCCGAGCGGAAGCACCCGGCGGGAGCGAGTGCGGCCGGCGGTACGCGGCGGCCCGAGGAACGGGGAGCGGCGTGCCGACAGCCATAGCAGTGACCGGTCCCGGCCTCGTGCTGCCCCCGCAGGACCGCCAGACGCCCCCGGCGGTCGTCCTGCGCGGACCCGCCGAACAGTCCCTGGACCAGGCCCTGGAGGACATGCAGCGCCTCCTGGAGCAGCACGGACACGTCATCGCCGTCTACCCGGCCGGCATCTCCGCCGCGCACGAGCGCCGGCTGCACACCGTCCGCGCGGTCCTGGAGAGCGACCGGATCGCCCTGCTCAAATCGGACCTGCCGCCGCTCGGCGTGGCCGTACTGGTGCGCCAGTTACGGCAGTTGTCCGTCTGCGACTTCAGCGCCGGAGTGATCGCCTCCGCCGCGCGGCTCCTGTCCCACTACGTGCACGCGGGCGCCCTCCTCCACTCCGTGACCCGGCTCGACCGGGTGCCCGTCAGCCTCAAGTCGCACGCCAAGTCCTGGTTCCCCGGCGCCCAGTTCGGCGTGCTCGCCAACCCGGAACCCCAGCTGGTCAGGGCCGGTACGGGGGAGCTGTCCGGCCCCCGCTTCGCCACGCACCTCCTGGTCGCCCGGGGGCAGTCCCCGTCCGAGTGGGTGACCGGGACGCTGGCCCCGGCCTGGCAGGTCCAGGCGGTGCACGAGGCCGTCCTGCCCGACGAGTCCCCCGGCTGGTGGGGCACCCCGAAGATGATCGAGTTCGCGGCCTATCTGCCGGACATCTCATTGATCTACCAACTGGTCTCCTCGGTGCGCAGAGAGGTCTGTACCTGGTGCGGAAACGAACTCATCGGCGACCGCTGCGGGCTGTGCAACGCCCCGTTGAACCCGCCCGAGGACCGCACGCGCGGCCCCGCCGCGCTGAACCCCTGACGTCCCCGTACCGCCCCGCTCCGTACCGACCACCGGCCCACATACCCCAACGAGGTCGCTCCGCCCATGAATTCACGGCAACGCCGCGGCGTCATCCTGCTCGTCCTGTCGGTCCTGTGCGCCCTCGCCGCCTTCGCCGGTGTGCTCTGGGTGATCGGTGACGTGAACGCGAAGGTGGGCCCCGAGGTGACCGCGTACCGGGTGAAGACCACCATCGCGCCCTACAAGCCGCTGGAATCCAGCCAGTTCGAGAAGATCTCGATGCCCGAGCGGTGGCTCTCCAAGAGCGCCGTCACCGACCTCTCCGCCCTCCGCGGCAAGATCGCCGTCACCGAACTGCACCCGGGCTCCCTGCTCCAGGAAGACATGCTGGTCGACCGCCCGAAGCTGAAGAGCGGGCAGCAGGAGATCGCCATCATGATCGACGCCGCGACCGGTGTCGCCGGCAAGATCAGGCCCGGCAACCTCGTCAACATCTACGCCACCTTCGCCGGCCGCACCGACAAGGAGAAGCCGACCTCGCGCGTCATCGTGGCCAACGCCCGGGTCATCGACGTCGGCCGGCTCACCTCCCTCGAACCCAAGCCGGAGGACCGCGGCGACGGCCCCACCGAGGCCGTGCCGATCACCTTCGCCCTGGACACCGACGACGCCCAGCGCGTCGCCTACGCGGAGTCCTTCGCCGAACACGTACGCCTCGCCCTGCTCCCCGCCGACAGCCCGACCACCCTGCGCCCGGGCGAGGGCAGCTACGACCTCGACGAAGACAAGAACAAGTGAGGACCGGATGAGCACACGCATCCTCCCGGCCGTCGGCGACGCCGACGCCGCCCGCGCCGTCTCCGGGCTCCTCGGCCAGCTCCCCGACGCGGAACCGGCCGCCCCGCTCGGCGACTCGACCTCACTGCTCGACACCCTCGCCCGGCTCGCCGCCGAATCCCTGGACGAGCTCCCCGAGGTCGTCCTCGTGCACGAACGGATCGGCCCGGTCCCGGCCCTGGAGCTGATCCGGGAAGTGGCCCTGCGCTTCCCGGCCGTCGGCGTCGTCCTCGTCACCGCCGACACCAGCCCCGGGCTCTACTCCGCCGCCATGGACTCCGGCGCCCGCGGCCTGGTCGGCCTGCCGCTCTCGTACGAGGAGCTGGCGCAGCGCGTCCAGGCCGCCTCCGGCTGGTCCGTCGGCGTCCGCCGCCACCTCGGGGCGGGGGCCGAGCTGCACACCGGACCCGCCGGCACCGTCGTCACCGTCAGCGGCGCGAAGGGCGGCGTCGGCACCACGGTCACCGCCGTCCAGCTCGCCCTGGCGGCCGCCGCCTCCGGGCACACTGTCGCGCTGGCCGACCTGGACCTCCAGTCGGGGGACGTCGCCTCCTACCTCGACGTGCAGTTCCGCCGGTCCGTGGTGGACCTCGCCACCATCCAGGACATCTCGCCCCGGGTCCTCCAGGACGCCCTGTACAACCACGAGTCCGGCGTCGCGTTGCTGCTGGCCCCGGCCGACGGCGAGCGCGGCGAGGACGTCACCGACCGCGTCGTACGCCAGACGGTCAGCGCCCTGCGCCACCGCTACGAGGTCGTCGTCATCGACTGCGGTACGTACATGAACTCGGCCAACGCCGCGGCGGTCGAGATGGCCGACCGCACCGTGCTCGTCACCACCCCGGACGTGATCACCGTCCGGGCCGCCAAGCGCATGGTCCGGCTCTGGGACCGGCTCCAGGTCCGCAAGGCCGAGGAGACCATCACCCTCGTCAACCGCCACACCCGCCACACGGAGATCCAGCCCGCGCTGATCGAGAAGATCACCGCCACCAGGGTCGCCCGGACCGCCGTCCCGGCCAACTTCAAGGAGCTCCAGGCCGTTGTGGACGCCGGACGCCTCCAGGACCTGGACGCCAAGTCCACCGTGAAACAAGCTCTTTGGGGGCTGGCCGGAGACCTCGGTCTGGTCAAGAACGCGGAAGCGGCCGCCCGAGGGGGCAGGCTGAAGGGTGAGCGCGGCGCGTCGGGCGGCCGGCGGGCGCGTGCGAAGTGAACACCGAGGGGGAGTGCCGTGCCATGAACCTCTTACGAGCGGACGTGCGCCGTGACGCCCGCTCCCGCTCCGACCGGGGTCAGACCGCCATCGAGTTCGTCGGCACCCTGCCCCTGATCCTGCTCACCCTCGCCCTGCTCTGGCAGGCGGGGCTCGTCTGCTACACGTACATCCTCGCCGGGAACGCCGCCGACAAGGCCGTCCGGGCCGCCGCCGTCGCGAAGGGCAGCCAGTGCGCGGCCGGCGCGCAGGCGGTACGCGAGGACGTTCCCGGCGGCTGGAGCGCCCACATGGACAGCTGCGACGCCCTCGGTGAGCTGGTCAGCGTAAAGGTGCGCGTGGACGTACCCCTGCTGTTCCCCGGGGCGTTCAGCGTGCCCATGCACGCCACCGGCGAGGCGAAGGCCAGGAACGAGCGGCGGGACGCATGGTGACCCGGCGCCGCACCGGCTCCCAGCGCGGGCAGGCCGCCGTCGAGTACGTGGGCGTGCTCACCCTGCTCCTCGTCGTCGCGCTGGCCGTGGTCCAGCTCGGCCTCGCCGTGTACGCGGCCCAGCAGGCGGGTACGGCCGCGCGGGCGGCGGCCCGGGTGGCGTCGACCGAGGGCCAGCAGGGCCGGGCGGGCGCGGTGGCCCGGGAGTCCATGAGCGGCTGGCTCGCGGACGGGGCGTCCGTCAGCACCGGGGCCGGCGCGGAGTCGGTCACCGTGACCGTACGGGTTTCCGTGCCCGCCCTGCTGCCGATGTTCTCCTTCGGCTCCGTCGAGAAGAGCGCCACCATGCCGAGCGACTGACCCGGAACCGACCATGCGGCCACAGGAAACGAGGGAGTCGATCACATGAGCCTGCGGGCGCGCATCACCAGCCCCGAACCCGTGAACGGGATGAGCGAGGAGAGCCGGCTCGTCGGCGCCTACCGCGCCAAACTGCTGGAGGAGATCGACCTCGCCGAGATGTCCGCCCTTCCGGCGGCCGACCGCAGGGCACGGCTCGAACGCGTCCTCGGCCACATCATCAGCCGCGAGGGCCCTGTCCTGTCCTCCGTGGAGCGCTCGCAACTCATCCGCCGGGTCGTGGACGAGGCCTTGGGCCTCGGCATCCTCGAACCGCTCCTGGAGGACGCCTCCATCAGCGAGATCATGGTCAACGGACCCGAACAGGTCTACGTGGAGCGCGGTGGCCGCCTCGAACTCCTGCCGATGCGTTTCTCCTCGCACGAGCAGCTGATGCAGACCATCGAGCGCATCGTCTCCACGGTCAACCGCCGGGTGGACGAGTCGAACCCGATGGTCGACGCCCGGCTGCCCTCCGGCGAGCGCGTCAACGTCGTCATCCCGCCGCTCTCCCTGTCCGGGCCGATCCTCACCATCCGGCGCTTCCCCCGCGCGTTCACGCTCCAGGAGATGATCGCGCTCGGCTCGCTGGACGAGCACATGCTGCTCCTGCTCGCCGGGTTCGTCCGCGCCAAGTTCAACGTGATCGTCTCCGGCGCCACCGGCACCGGCAAGACCACCCTGCTCAACGCGCTCTCCGGGCTGATCCCCGACGGCGAGCGCATCGTCACCATCGAGGACTCCGCCGAGCTCCGGCTCCAGCAGTCCCACGTCATCACGCTGGAGAGCCGCCCGCCCAACGTCGAGGGCAAGGGCCGGGTCACCATCCGCGACCTCGTCCGCAACTCCCTGCGCATGCGGCCCGACCGCATCATCGTCGGCGAGGTCCGGGGCGGCGAGACCCTCGACATGCTCCAGGCCATGTCCACCGGCCACGACGGGTCCCTCGCCACCGTCCACGCCAACAGCGCGGAGGACGCGCTGATGCGGCTCCAGACCCTCAGCTCCATGTCCGAGGTCGAGATCCCGTTCGCCGCGATCCACGACCAGATCAACAGCGCCGTCGACGTCATCATCCAGCTGACCCGGCACGGCGACGGCTCCCGCCGCGTCACGGAGATCGCCGTCGTGGACTCGTACGGCCGCGAGGACTACCGCATCGTCTCCGTCTGCCGCTTCGACGCCCTCCCGATGGCGGCGGACGGGCGCGTGTACGGGCAGTTCGCGTACTTCCCCGTGCCCCGCCGGGTCGCGGACCGCTTCTACATGGCGAACGAGACCGTCCCCCCGGCGTTCGGGGTCGCCCGTACGGCCGAGCAACTGCTGACCCGTACGCCCACGGCCTGACCCCCGCACCCCCTCGCTTGGAAGGCGCTTCCGGACATGGACAACCTGCCGCTCCTGACGGTCGGCGTGACCCTGCTCGCCTGTGTGCTCGCCGTCGTCGGCCTGCGTGTCTTCGCCTCCGGCAGGGAACAGCAGCGGGCGCTCATCGACCGCCTGTCCCGGACCGGCCCCCCGGCGATCGAGGGGCGCGCCCGGCGCTTCCGGTCGATCGACCGCCGGCTGCGGCGGACCGGCCTCGGCAAGCGGATCGAGCGGAAGCTCGCGGTCACCGGGCTCGACCTCACGCCCGGCGAGTACGCGGTGTACGTCGTCGCCGCCCTGCTCGCGCTCTACTTCGTCACGGCGGCCGTGTTCGCCTCGTTCTTCGGGCTCCTCGCCGTGCTCATCGGCGCGTGGGGCGGCAACGCCTTCCTCAACTGGCAGCGCGCCAAACGCACCGAGGCGTTCATCAGCCAGCTCCCCGAACTCACCCGCGTCCTCGCCAACGCCACCCAGGCCGGACTCGCCCTGCGCACCGCGATCTCCATGGCCGTCGAGGAGCTGGACGACCCCGCCCACGAGGAACTGCGGCGCGTTGCCGACCGCCTGGCCATCGGGCACTCCCTGGACGACGCCCTCAACGAACTCGTGGAACGGCTGCCCTCCCGCGAGCTGACGGTCCTCGTCTCGACGCTCATCCTCTCCAACCGGGCGGGCGGCACCATCGTCTCCTCGCTGCGCAACCTCACCAACACGCTGGAGGAGCGCAAGGAGACCCGGCGCGAGGTCACCACCCTCCTCTCCCAGGTGAAGGTCACCGCCGTCGCCGTCCCCGTCCTCGGGCTGCTCTTCCTGCTCCTCATCAACACCATGAGGGACGGCGCACTGGACGACATGGCCGCCGCGACCCCCGGCCGCATCGCGATCGTCGTCGCCGCCGGGCTCTACGGCCTCGGCTTCTTCCTGATCAACCGCCTGACGCGCGTCCGCATCTGAGGGCCGGAAGGAGACACACATGGAGATCCTGCTCGCCGCCGTCATGGGGCTCGCCGTCCTCGGCGCCTTCCAGGGCGTCCGCATGTACCGCGCGGACGCCAAGCTCCCCGGCGACCTGGTCCTCGCCCTGGAGGTCGGTGCCAGCCGCACCAGCGCCACCGGGTCGGCCATCGACCGCATCGGCATGCGGTACGCGCCCCGGGTCCTGTCGCTGATGGGCCCCCGGCGCGTCGACCGCATCCGCCGGAAGCTCGACATGGCCGGCAATCCGCGCGGCCTGACCGTCGACCGCTACGCCGCCCGGCGCGCGGTGTTCGGCGGGCTCGGCATCCTGGCCGCCCTGGCGATGCTGATGAACGGGCAGGTGGTCCTGGCGATCATCCTGCTCGTCTACGGCCTGTTCTGGACGGACGTGATCATCCGGGCGGCCATCGCCCGACGCAAGGACGACATCGAGCGCACCCTGCCCGACTTCCTGGACGTCCTCGCGGTCGTCGTCTCGGCCGGCCTCGGCTTTAGGCAGGCGCTGGAGCGGGTGGCGGAGAAGTACACCGGCCCGTGGTCCGACGAGCTCCGTATCACCCTGCGCCAGATGGACATGGGCGTCAGCAGACGCGACGCCTTCGACCAGCTCCGCCGCCGCAACGAGTCCGAACAGGTATCGATGTTCGTCTCCGCCCTCCAGCAGGGCGAGGAGCTGGGCGCCCCCATCGTCGACACCCTGATCCAGATCGCCAACGACATGCGCCGCACGGACGCCCAGAACGCCCGCCGCAAGGCCTCCAAGGCGGTCCCCAAGGCCACACTGATCGTCACGAGCTTCATGCTCCCGGGCACGATCATCCTGATCGCGGTCGGCTTCTACTACGCGGCGAACGTGAACATCAATGAGATCTTCAACAGCTGAGGCCGCGAAGTGCCCTCTCCAGAGGGCCATTTGTGGGACATTCGGAGCCGAGGGGGCGGGAGGGACGGCATGGCTGAAAGCGATACGTCTGACGAGCCCCAGAAGTGGGAATGGGCCCGGCAGCCCACGACGAGGGCCGCCGCGCCGATGCACTTTGCCCACGACACACGGACTTACGGATCAACGTCGACCGATTCCCGGTCGGTCGAACCCGGAGGGGGAACATCGCCATGAAGGACATCGCGCTCAAGGCGGCGGTGCAGACGCAGACTTATGTGAACCACTGGGTGAATTCCACGGTCGATCACATGAAGCGTCGCAGAGACAGGGGGCAGGGTGCCATCGAGTATGTGGGCATCACGATTCTCGTCGTGGCGATCGTGATCGCCCTGATCAACACAAAGATGGGCGCCTCCATCGCCAACAAATTCAAGGCGAAGATCACCAAGGTCCTCGACAAGTGAAACGAGGAGGCTGCGAGGAGTCGGGGCAAGCCGCGCCGCTGTACATCGCAGCCGTGGCCGGTTTGCTCTTCCTCGCGTTGGTCCTCTTTGCGTTCGGCGAAGCCGATGTTCAGCGCAATGGTGCACAGAGTGCCGCCGACGCGGCCGCGTTGGCGGCGGCCAAGGAATCGCGTAGTTCCCTCGAACCGGATCTGATGGCGCACCTCACCGACCCTGACTACTTCGAGGCGGTTTTCAATGCGCGTTACCTCGGGGTCCCGGGCGATGCCTGCTGGAAGGCATCCGAGTTCGCTGCGCTGAACAAGGCCGGCTCCGTCCGATGCCGGCAGCTGTCCGGTAGATGGGGCTATGTGGTCCGTGTGCGGTCCGGTAAGGGCGTGAGCACGGACATCGTGCCGGGCGTCAAGGGCGAGAAGGCGGAAGCCGAGGCCGTAGCCGTGGTCGAACCGCGCTGCTCGTTCACTCAGGAGCCGGAGAACACGCCGGTCCCGGGAAGCTCTCCGGACGAGGACACAGGCACGGATGAAGATCCGGATCCGGGGGCGACGGCCGCGCCGGTGGGCAAGGTGAGCTGTGACGGAGGCGAAGAATGGGTTGTGGACCCCGAGGACTTGGCGCTCATGCCTGATATAGCTGACCTCTTCTCCGTGCACTTGGCCGAAAACTGACCGCGAATGAACGCAAAGGATCTCGAATGAATCTCCGGCACGTGAGGAAAGTGCGCCGGGCTGGGGCCGTCGCCCTCCTGGCTTCGTCGCTGCTCTTTTCCGTAGCTGCGTGCGGCGGTGACGACAAGGGGTCGGACAAGGCGCCTGCGGCTTCGTCCGACGCGGGGAAGGGGCAGGGCAAGCAGGCGCCTGAAGACGAAACGCTGCCCGACCGCAGCACGACGCTCGCGACCCTCAAGAACGACGAGGGCCTCGAGATGGTCGTGTACTCGGCAAAGAGGGACAGCGGAGGATTCCTCACCGTCAGCGGCGAGTTCAAGAACTCAGGTGCGGAGAGCTTTGTCACGCCTGTGGAGTGGAGCGGACAGGAGGAAGCCGTAGCCGACGCCGGGCCTTCGCTCGCAGGCATGACGCTGGTGGACTCGGTCGGCAAGAAGCGCTACTACGTGCTGCGGGACACAGACAACCGGCCGCTCACCACCAGCAACTACGAGCCCAGCATCCCGTCAGGGAAGAGCCTGAACTTCTTCGCTCAGTTCCCGTCCCCCCCAAGCACCTCTACCAAGGTCGACCTGCAGTTCCCCGGCTTCCCCAACGCAACGATCGAGATCTCCGGATGACCCCCCGCCGCGTCACGACAACCCTCCTCGCCGGGGTGGTCGCCCTGGGGGGTGTCGGGGCCGTGGCCCCGGAGGCGGTTGCCGGGGACAGTCCCTATCCGTCCGCGTCCGCCGAACCCCCCGTCGAGATCGACCCCCACGACACCGACCTGAAGCTCCCCGAGGGCGCCACCCTCGCCCCGCCCAAAGTCCTCGACATCAAGTCCGTCATCGAGGACCTCGGCGGCGAGGAGCGCCGCGAGGACACCAACGCCGACATCAAGTTCGCCCTCCAGGCGGAAGTGCTCTTCGGCAAGGACAGCGCCAAGCTCAGCGGTGAGGCCAAGGGGCGGATCAACGCCATCGCCGAGGAGATCAAGCGGCAGGACGCCAAGAAGGTCAGGGTCTTCGGGTTCACCGACGACCTCGGCTCCTCCGAACACGGCGACGTGCTGTCCAAGAAGCGCGCCGAGGCCGTCCACAACGTGCTGGACGAGGCGCTCGGCGGCTCCGGGATCACGTTCGAGATCCGGGGCTACGGCGAGGACTACCCGATCGCCAGCAACGACGACGAGGACGGCCGCCGCAAGAACCGCCGCGTGGAGGTCTCCTTCCAACGCGGCGAGACCGGCTCGCAGAGCTGACCCGCACCGCGCGGCGGCGCGCCCCGCACGGGGGCCGCCGCCGCGCGGAGAACATCAGTACAGCGCCTTGTACGTGTTGAAGCCGTAGCCGATCCGGACGCGCTTGTTGAGCTTGCCCGTTCCGGTCGACGTGTACCGGTACAGGTCGCCGTAGCCATTGACCCCGACCAGGTCGGCCCTGCCGTCCCCGTTGAGGTCGCCGATCGCGGCGAACTTGTTGTAGATGTCGAAGCCGGAGCCGATCTTCACGCGCGCCTTGAGCGGCGCGGACGCCTTGCCCGTGCCCTCGTACAGGTACAGCGTGCCGTCCTTGGCGATGCCCACGACGTCCGCCCGGCCGTCCCCCGTGAGGTCACCCGCGCCGACGATGTGGCGGTACGAGCCGTAGCCGTAACCCACCTTGATCCTCGCCGCGAGCGCGGTGCCCTTGCCGTTCCCCTGGTACAGGAACAGGTCGCCCTTGGTGTCGCGCGCGAGGATGTCGCCCGCGCCGTCACCGCTCAGGTCGCCCGGGCCGATGAGGTCGTTGTAGATGTTCCAGCCGTCGCCGATCCGGTTGTACCCGATGTACAGCGAACCGTCGCGCACCCAGAGGTCGTCGGCACGCCCGCCGTCGTCGAGGGAGGAGGCGATGCGTAGCCTGCCCTCGGTGTAGTCGAACCCGCGCGTGCGGGCGAAGAGCTCGCCGTTGTTCTTGGAGTCGTACACATACCCGGCGCCCTCGGAGGTTACCCCCGTGACGCTGCGCTTGCCGAAGGCCGGGTTGCCACCCGCCCCGACGAACATGGCCGCCTTCTGCCATCCGAAGGTGCCGGGGATCCTCGCCCGGTAGTGGCCCAGGCCGGAGAAGCGGTAGATGTACGTGTCGCCGTTCGGCCGACGGCCCATGAGGTCGCCGTAGCCGTCCCCGTTGACGTCGTCGACACCCACGAGCTGGTTGTACGTGTCGAACCCGTAGCCGATCCTGGACGCTGCCTTGAACGGCTTCGACGGATTCCCGGTGCCCATGTGGAAGTACAGGTCACCGGAGGGCGTCCGGGTGACGACATCGCCGATCCCGTCGCCGGTGGAGTCGTTCAGGCCGACGATCTGGTCGTACGTGTTCCAGCCGGAGGCCACCTTGACGGCGGGCTCGAAGGGCTCGCCGTCGATGCGCCCGGTGGAGACGTAGAGATAGACGTCACCGGCGGGCGTGCGCGCGATCAGGTCGTTGTGCCCGTCGCCGGTCAGGTCCCCCGGCGCGACGATCTTGTTGTACTTCTGCCAGCCCTTCCCGGACCAGGTGGGAGTTCCCCCCGTCGGGTCCATGCCCACCATCGGGTGCAGCGTGAGCGTGCCGGACGCCGTCAGGGTGAGGAGCTCGGGCTGGCCGTCGCCCTGCAGATCGCCCGGAGCGATGATGTCCTTGTAGATGGTGTGCCCGGTGGCGCCCTCGGGCGCGTGGAGTTCGAGCGGGTAGTCGGCCACCGACGTACCCACCGACTGGAACAGGTAACCCTCCCGCGTCTGGTAGAGGATGTCGCTCCTGCCGTCGCCGGTGATGTCCATGCGCGGCGTCGAGCCGACGGCCTTCGGCGCCTCGGCGCCCTTCGCGTCGTCGGCCGAGGCCGGGGCCGCCAGCAGCATGCCGGCGGAGAGGACGAGCGCGGTGCAGGCCGCGATCCGGCTCGCGCGCTTCGAGCGCGCGCGGCCGGTGCGGCCGGATTTCCGTGTGGACAGATGCAAAGCCCCCCCAGGGGTTGTCTATGAGCCAGCTGTCAAAAAGTCGGCTGGTGTTCATATGACTGGTACTGGATCCCTTTGGAGGGGGTTGTTTTCAGCCATCAAGCCAGTGCCCTATCGGCCCATCACGCCGCTTCGGTACGTTCCACCACCCGCCCACCGTCCAGTTCCAGCCGCCTGCCGCGGAAGCGGCCCCGCAGCCGCCGGTCGTGCGTGACGACGACCACCGCACCCCCGAACCCGGCCAGCGCGCCCTCCAGCTCCTCCACCAGCGCCGGGGAGAGGTGGTTCGTCGGCTCGTCCAGCAGGAGCAGGTCGACGGGTTCGCCGACCAGGCGGGCCAGTTCGATCCGGCGCCGCTGCCCGTAGGACAGCTCGCCCACCCGGAGGCGCAGGTCCGCCGGGCCGAACAGGCCCAGCGACAAAAGGTGTTCCGTGTGCGCGTCGAGGTCACCGCCGCGCCCGTGGGCGTAGGCCTCCGGGAGCGTCAGACCGGCCGGCCACGGCGTCTCCTCCTGGCGCAGGTACCCGACCCGCCCCCGCGTCCGCACGGTCCCCGCGTCCGGCCGCAGCTCACCCGCGAGCACCCGCATCAGCGTCGACTTGCCGGCCCCGTTCGCCCCCGTGATCAGCAGCCGTTCCGCGCCCCCGATCCGCAGCGCGGGCACGGAGAGGCGGCGGCCGACGCGGATTCCGGCCAGCTCCGCCGCGACCCGGGGGGCGGACGTCTCCGCGGCGGTCACCCGGGCGGCGAACACCAGCGGATCCGGCGGCGGCGCGACCGGCCGCTCCGTCAGCCGCTCGACGCGCTCCTTCGCGTTGCGGATGCGGACCATCGCCCCGTGCCCCCGCCCCCGCGCCCGGAACCCGCCGTGCCCGAACACGGTGAGCGGCACCTTGCGCGGGATCGCGTCCAGCCGGGCCACGTTGGACGCGGCCAGCTCGCGGTTGCGGGCCAGCTCGGCGCGCCAGTCCGCGTACTCCCGCAGCCGGCGCCGCCGGTCGGCGGCCTTCGCGCCGAGGTAGCCCTCGTAGCCGTCCCCGTACCGCGTCACCCGGCCCTCGCCGACCTCCAGGATCGTCGTGGTGACCCGTTCCAGGAACACCCGGTCGTGCGTCACGGCGAGCACGGTGCCCCGGTGCGCCCGCAGGTGGTTCTCCAGCCAGTCCACCGCCCGGTCGTCCAGGTCGTTGGTCGGCTCGTCCAGCAGCAGCAGTTCGGGCCGGGAGGCCAGCGTCCCCGCCAGCGCCAGCCGCGACCGCTCGCCGCCCGACAGCGTGGACAGCGGCCGGTCCCGGTCCAGGCCGGGCAGCCCGAGACCGTGCAGGGCGATGTCCACCCGCGCGTCGGCCTCGTAACCGGCGCGCGCCTCGTAGCGCGCGACCAGCAGCGCGTACGCGTCGAGCGCGGCGGTCAGCTCCGCGCCCGCCGGCCCCGCGAGCCCGACCTCGGCCCGGCGCATCCGGGCCTCCAGCTCCCGCAGCCCGGCGAGCGCCGCGTCCACCGCGTCCTGGACGGTGGCCCCGGTGGGCAGGGCGAGCGCCTGGGCGAGGTAGCCCGTGCCGCCGGGCGCGACGACGGTCAGCTCCCCGTTGTCGGGCCGGTCGAGCCCGGCGATCAGCCGGAGCAGCGTGGACTTGCCGGCCCCGTTGTCGCCGATGACGCCGGCCCGTTCGCCGGGCGCGACGGTGAAGGTGACGTCGTCCAGCACGACGCGGTCGTCGTAGCGGCGGGTGACGTTCTGAAGTGTGAGTTGTCCGGTGTGCATGAAAAGCCCCTGATTCTCGGCCCGTGCCGATCGGCGCGCGGTGGTCGGGGCGCGTCCGCGCACGCCGACGGCGCACCGAGGACGTGTGCCGGAAGGGCAGGCGTCACGGAGGTACGAAGGCGTGGAGGTGCGGATGCGCAGGAGAATGCGCTACTGCGGAGCCGGGCTCAACGCAGGCGCAAGGGGAATTTCACAGAGAACCCATGCACACCAAGGTAGGCGGGCGCCAGGGCGGCGGCAAGCGGTTTTCGGTCAGGACGGGCCCCCCAGCCGGACCGGCACACCGGGGGAGTACAGCACGCTGACGGGCGCCCCGCTCGGGGCCGGCAGGCCCGCCGCCTCGATCAGGTTCTCCTCGCAGACGAGCAGGTCCGCGCGGTGCAGCGGCCAACGCGGATGGTCGTTGCGCAGGTAGGCGGTGCGGCCGAGGAGGGACTGGTGCAGGCCCCAGCGCGCGGTGAGGAAGTGCTCCAACTCGGTGGGCCGGTCTATGCGTGCGCCGGGGCGCACGGTGATGCGGCTGTACGCGCCGCGAGGGCCGGGCACGCGGCGCGAGCTGGTGTAGCCGATCGTGTCGCCGGCCGCCTCCACCCGCATCCGGGACCACACGTACGGCAGGCCGAAGCCCAGGCGGCCCATCGCCGCGGGGACCAGCCGGGAGGCGTCCAGCGAGCGGAAGACGACCCCGCGCCGCCCCCGCTCGTCCACCGAGTACAGGCGGACGTTCGTCTCGGGGAACGAGCCGAGGTACGGCACACCGGGCAGCCCCAGCCACCCCACCCGGTGCATCCGGAAGGCCACCAGACCGACGTACGTGGCCCCGTCGAACGTGTCGGGCACCGTCCCCGCGGGCAGCAGCCCCGCCACCGCCTCCGGCTCCACCGCCCAGTGGACGAAGCAGAGGTCGAGCCACTGCTGCGTGAGCAGTGGGCGGCGCAGGACGTCGGGGGCGTCGGGTGTCACGGGCGAGGTCGTCACGGGCCAAGCGTGGCAGGGCCGTCCGGCGCGCTCTCCACCGCGTCCGGGATCGCGGCGAGATCCGCGATGAGGTCCGGGTCGCGCATCCCGGGCAGCTCGTAGCCTCGGGCCTCGTCCCACTCGACGTCCAGGTCGTCCATGTGCACACGCCAGTCGGCGTCCGGCAGCGCCCGGCGGAACTCCGTGACCGAGTCCAGCACATGGGCGACCACCGGCAGCAGCCGGCCGGGGTCGAACGGCATCTTGGTGGAGCCGTCGAGGACGGTCCCCGGGTCCGACGTCCCGGGGTCGTACACGAACAGGCTCTCCTCGTCCTCGTACGGGAACGACGCCTGGCGCTCGGTGACGATACGGGCGACGGCGGCCGACTCCGGCCCGGTCAGCGGGGTCGCGCGGTGCGCGGTGTAGTAGAGGGAGACGCTCATGAGGGGAGCGTAGGGGCGGGGTACGACAACGGGGGGTGCGGCAGCGCACCCCGGTGCGGAGCGGGGTGTACCGGGCGGGAACATGAGCAGAAGAGGAGAGACGGGGAGCGGGCCCGCCTCCGTACCCCGACGTCACCCCTTCCACACCGCTCACGTCCCCGGAGCCGCAACCGTGTCCAGTCAGTCCAGCGGTACCGCCGCCGGGGCCCCGCCCCACCCGCGCAGAACCCCGCCGACCGCCCCCGGCCCCGGCAGGGCCAGGCACTGGCCGCTCGCGCTGCGCCGCACGCCCGTCTCGCTGTGGAACGACGACATATCGGACTGGGCCGCGGCCCTCACTTACTACGCGATCCTCGCCCTGCTGCCCGCGCTGCTGGTGACCGTGTCCGTCATCGGGCTCGCCAGCCCGGGGGCCACCGGTGCGCTGATCGCCGACATCACCGCCTTCGCGCCCGCCGAGGCCGCCGCCGCGCTGCGCGAGCCGCTGGAGGCCGCCACCCAGCAGCGCACCGCCGTCTGGGTGCTCGTCGCGACCGGGTCCGTCAGCGCGCTGTGGTCCGCGTCCAGCTATCTCGCGGTGTTCCGGCGGGCGCTGCACGCCATGCACGGCGTGCACGACACCCGGCCCGCGCTGCGCCAGGCGCACATCATCGTGGCGTGGGCGGTCGGGCTGCTCCTGCTGATGATGACCAGCGCGTTCGCCCTCGTGCTCACCGGACCGCTGGCGCGCTGGGCCGGGCACCGGCTCGGCCTGACCCATGTGGGAGACGCGGTGTGGGCGGTGCTGAAGTGGCCGCTGCTGCTCTGCCTGGTCGCCGGGCTGATCACGGTGCTCTTCCGCACCGGCCCTGAGCCGGCCCGCCGGGCCCGGCAGGCGGTGCCCGGCGGGGTGCTCGCGGCGCTGTTGTGGCTGGCCGCTTCGGCCGGCTTCGCGCTGTACGCCACGTACGTCGGCTCCTACAGCCGGCTGTACGGCTCACTGGCGGGCCTGGTGGTGTTCCTGATCTGGGTCTGGTTCACCAACCTGGCACTGCTGTCCGGGGTCCAGTTCAACGTGGAGCTGGACCGGGCCCGGCAGGATTAGTCCCCCGTCGTCCCGTCCACGATCTCGCGGATGATGTCGATGTGGCCGTTGTGACGGGCCGTCTCCTCGATGAGGTGCAGCAGGATCCAGCGCAGATCGGGGGCCGAGCCGTTCGAGCGCTTCAGGACGGCCCGGGTGTCCAGATCGTGGGCGGCGACCAGCTCCCGGTAGCGGGCGGACTGCTCCTCGTACTCCCGCAGCACATCGGCGAGCGGCATGTCGACGGCGATCCGCATCTCGCGGTCCGGGTCCTCCTCCGTCCACGGGCCCTCGTCCTCGCCGCCGAGGAGGACCAGCTCGAACCAGTGGTACTCGACCCAGCGCAGATGGTTGACCACCCCCGCGATCGTCATCAGCGGGGAGCCGGGCAGGGGCGCCCGCACGGCGTCCTCCTGCGAGAGCCCGTCGCACTTGGCGATCGCGGTGGCGCGGGCGTAGTCGAGGAAGGTGGTCAGCTGGGTGCGCTCGTCCCATGCGGGAGGCGTGTCGGTGCGTGTCATCGCCGCACAGCTTCCCCGGGCGGAAGGGGGTTGTCCACCGCTTATGGCCCGACGCGCAGGGCGGGGTCCCGCAGCGCCGGATGCCCGGGCCCGAGGAACACGGCGATGTCCGGGCCGCCCGCGGGGCCGGGCACCCGGCGCCAGCCGAGCCGCCGGTAGAGCCGCACCGCGGGCCCGGCGCCCGCCGAGGTCAGCAGCCAGCAGCGGCCCCCGGGCGCGGACGCGGTGACGGACTCCAGGAGCGCGGCCGCCAGGCCGGTCCCCCGGGCGTGCGGGCTGAGCGCGAGTTCGTCCACCTCCAGCCCGCCGACGAGCCAGTCCGCCGTCCGGTCGGGGCCCAGGACCGAGGCGACGGCCGCGTAGCCCCGGGCGGACGGGAAGGGGGAGGCGGTGGTCCAGGCCGTCGCGAACCCCACCACCGAGGCGGCGTCCGGCTCCTCCGGGACGCCGTCCAGCGCCAGCGCGGCCCTGAATCCGGGACGGGCGGCGTCCTCCGCCAGGCGCTGGACGTAGCCGTCGGCCTGATCCGGGTCCTCGTGCCACGGCGGGCCCGCGAACGCCTCCGCGTAGGTCCGCCGTATGCCGTCCCGCCGCGCCAACAGCGCCTCGGCGCCCGTCCGCTGGACCCACCTGGCCATGTCGCCACTCCTGCCGTCCCCACCCCGCGGACCGGCCGGCCCGCCGGGCGAGTGTACGAGCCGGGTCCGATGACCGAGCGGGGACGCAGGCCCGCCCCGCGGACCAGGGGTTGCCCGTACGCTCGGGTACCGACCACCCGCCGGCCCCCCACGCCGCCGCCCCGAGCGGTGCCGCGGGCGGGGCGGGCAGCCACCACGAGTACCGAGGTGACGGCCGATGAGTGACGGTTTCTTCTGCTCGTACCACCTGTGCTGGAGCCGCCCCGACGCCGAGTCGCTGCTCGGCGACCTGGAGACGGCGGGGGTGCGGGCGGACCACCCGGTCACCCGGCGCATCACCCTGGTCAGCCCCGGCACCGACCCGTCCGGGACGCAGTCCTGGGTGAGCCGGGACCAACTCGTGCTGCTCACCGGCCTGCAACGCCTCGACCGGGTCGACTTCCTGCTCTGGCTGCCCGGCGGCGAGGAGATACGGGCCAGGATCAGCCGGGGCGACGACGGCACGGTGGAACTGCTCTTCGGCCTCGGCGCACTGGACCGCGACGCCCGGGAACGGGTGGTCCGCGCGGTGCGCGAGGCGATCGGACGGGCCTCGCTGCTCTGCGTGGGCTTCGTGCTCGACCGCGAGGGCGCGTCGGCGGCCACCGACTGGGCGGGCTTCATCGTCAAGGGCTCGGTGTACTTCGACTGCTGGCCGGACACGCTCGCGCTGCTGCCCGAAGTGGCCGCCGCCCAGCCGCAGCTGTCCGGCGTGAACTCCTTCCAGCAGTCGCCGTGGGTCGTCTACGGAAGCGACGTGCCCCGCAGATAGACCGCGGGCGCCTATAGACCGCGCGGAGCCTGCTCGACCCGGACCTGCACGCCCGGCCGCAGCCCCCACGCCGCCATCGCGCCCGCCTCCGCCTCGATCACATGGCGGCCGCGCGGCCGGGGCAGGCCGAGCCGGCCCGGCTTCATCGTGTGGACCGCCAGCACGTTGAACCTCCGGTCCAGGTAGGCCACATCGATCGTGAACCGCATCCGGAAGGAGTGCACGCTCCCGCACGGCGTGATCATCAGCGCCCCGTCGACCCCGTCCCGGCCGAGCAGCCCGCGCGCCCGGTGCCGGTAGGAGGCCGCGATCCGCAGCGGCACCCGGGTCTCGGTCACCCCGTCCCGGTCCGTGATCGTCAAGGTCCCCGCGCCATCGCGCCATCGAGCCATGGCCCGACGGTAGCGGCGCCGGCCCGCCGCCGGGCCCGAATCCACAGGCCCAACCCCCGCCCGGGGCACGCCGATTAGGATCGCTCAGGTGTACGCCATGCTGATAGGAGTCGCCGCACTCTGGGGCGCCGCGACCGGGCTCCTGGTCCCGCGCGCCGCCTACCGGTTCTCCGTTCCGCCCGGCGACCCCTGGCGCGACGCCTGCCCGGCGGGCCACCCGCTCACCGGCGCCGCCCGCGCCTGGCTGGGCGCGACGCGCTGCGGCGGGTGCGCGGAGGGGACGGTCGCGGAGGTCCGTACGGGCGCGCCCGCCCCCGCACCGCCCGAGGACGCGCCCACCCCCCGTTACGCCCCCCACCGCCTCGCCCCCGTCGTCACCGCGCTCGCCTGCGCCGCCCTCGCCTGGTCCACCGGCACGCGCCCCGAGCTGGCGGCCTGGCTGGTGCTCGCCCCGGTCGCCGTGCTCCTCGCGAGCATCGACCACCGCGTGCACCGGCTGCCGGACGGGCTGACCCTGCCGGCCGCCGGAGCCTCCGCCGTACTCCTGGGCCTGGCGGCCCTGCTGCCGGAACACGCGGGCTCCTGGCTCTCCGCCCTCCTCGGCGGGCTCGTCCTGGGCGCGTTCTACTTCCTGCTCTTCCTCGTCAACCCGCGCGGCATGGGCTTCGGCGACGTCAAACTCGCCCTCTCCCTGGGCACGGTCCTCGGCTGGTACGGCTGGCCCGTCGTCTTCGCGGGAGGCTTCGCCGGCTTCCTCTTCGGCGCGGTGTACGGGGCGGCGCTCGTCGCACTGCGCCGCGCGGACCGCAAGACGGGCATCCCGTTCGGCCCGTTCATGATCGCGGGGGCCTTCCTGGGGCTGGTCTTCGGGGGACTGGCGGCCTGACCGCGGGGGCTCAGCGCGTCCGGGCGCTGTGCCGCGCCACGCGGGCGCGGTTCCCACAGGCGGGGCTGCACCACTGCTGGCCCGTGCGCAGGGCCGAGAAGAACAGCACGCAACTGGGCGCCGGACAGCGGCGGAGGAGTTCGCGGCGCGGCGAGGTCAGCAGCCGGGTGGCCGAGGCGCAGACCTGGGCGGCCACGACGTCCATCACCCGCACCCCGTCCGGCCATTCGAGCCGCGGCCCGGTGTCCGGCCAGGTGACCGCGGCATGCCGGACGCCCCGCGCCCGCTCGGTCACCAGGCCGAGGGACGCGGCGGGCGGACGCCCTCGGTCGACCAGGGCGTCGAGCAGGTCCCGTACGGCCTCGCGGACGGCGCGCGCGGTCGTGACGTCCGGCGCGCCCACCTCCACGCGACTGTCGGCGCCCATGCCGAGGCGCGGGCGGTACGCGCCGATCCAGTGGGCCAGCCCGTGCGGGGTGCCGACCTCGTCGATCAGGGCGCCCGCCTCGTAATGCCACGAGCTGGTGAACTCGACCGCCAGGGGCTCGAGGGGGCGGATTTCGAGCGTGTCCTTGCCGTGTGTCGTCATGCCGGCCCTCCCTGACCCGGGTACGGGGCGCCTTCGCCACGTACCCGGATTCTTCCAAGTTCCCCGAACGGCCGCGCCGTCGGGCAGCTGCGGGTACATTCAGATCGATGCTAATGGGTAAGCCATTAGTACCCGACGCGAAGGGAACCCGACACGATGACGCAGACCAGGCCCCCGGCCGAGGCCCCCGCCCCCGCGCGCCCCTGGCACGCGACGCAGGCGCCGCCCCGGCCGAAGGCGCTGACCACGGTGGTCGCCACGGCGAGCAGCGTGATCGCCCTGACCCTCCTGGTGGCGGTGGGGGAGTGGTCGCACCAGGTCCTGCTCATCCCGCCGCTGGCGGCCAGCATGGCGCTGATCGCGGGCGCCTCCCAGACACCCCTCGGGCAGCCCCGCAGCGTGATCGGCGGCCAGCTCGTCTCCGCCCTGACCGGCTTCCTGGTCCTCGCCGTCCTCGGCCAGGGCGTCTGGTCCTCCGGCCTCGCGGGCGGCCTGGCCCTCGGTGCGATGCTGCTCCTCCGCGTCGCCCACTCACCCGCCGCCGCGACCGCCGTGATCGTGGCCGCCACCGCCACCGCCCCCTCCGCCGTCCCCTTCCTCACCCTGCTGGCGGCGGCGACGGTCCTCCTGGTGCTGGTGGGCCTGGTCGGCAACCGGGTCAACAGGCAGGCGTATCCGGTCTACTGGTGGTGACCCGGGCCCCGCGCCCGGCCCGCCCGTAATGCGGTCGCGGGCGGGGGCGTGCTGCTGGGATCATCGCTCCATGCCCGAAACACCCGAAACCACGCCCGGTGAAGCCGCCCGGTTCGACGCTCTCGTCGCCGAGGCGGACAGCGTCTCCGTCGAGGGGTGGGACTTCTCCTGGCTCGACGGGCGGGCCACCGAGCAGCGGCCCTCCTGGGGATACGCGCGGGCCATGGGGGAGCGGATGGGGCGGGCGCGGGCCGCGCTCGACATCCAGACGGGCGGGGGTGAGGTGCTGGCCTCCGTGCCGGAGCTGCCGCCGCTCGCCGTCGCCACCGAGTCCTGGCCGCCCAACATCGCCCGGGCCACGGCGTTGCTGCACCCGCGCGGGGTGGCCGTCGTGGCGGACGAGGACGAGCCGCCGCTGCCGTTCGGGGACGGGGCGTTCGACCTGGTGGTCAGCCGGCATCCGGTGACCACGTGGTGGACGGAGATCGCCCGGGTACTGGCCCCCGGCGGCACGTACTTCTCGCAACAGGTGGGCCCCGCGAGCGTCTTCGAGCTGGTCGAGTACTTCCTCGGGCCGCAGCCCCCGGAGGTGCGCGGCGCGCGCGACCCGGAGCGGGCGCGGGCCGACGCCGAGGCGGCCGGGCTCGACGTCGTGGACCTGCGGGCGGAACGGCTGCGCACCGAGTTCTCCGACATCGGGGCCGTCGTCTACTTCCTGCGCAAGGTGATCTGGATGGTGCCCGGCTTCACCGTCGAGCGGTACCGGCCCCAACTCGCCGCACTGCACCACCGCCTCGAAACCGAGGGCCCGTTCGTCGCCCACACCACCCGCTTCCTGATCGAGGCCCGCAAACCCGCGTGAGACGGGCGCCCCCACACGGCGCGAAAACTGGCACTCTGGTCGCGAGCGTTCGGGGAAGGAGCTGGCCATGGACCTCGGCACCGACGGGGATGCCGCGCACGGCCCGCGCCGGGGTGGCGCCGAGTGGCTCAAGGGTGCCAGGATCGTCCGCGTCCTCGGGATCTTCTACCGCCCCGAGGGCCGGATGGGCGAGCCGGAGGCCGTCTCGTTCGTGCTGGACGACGGCCAGTCGGTCCGCCTGACCTGTGCCTCCGACGGCACCCTGCACGTGGGCGCCGGCACCTGGCCGCAGCTGCCCGACTGGTGTGTGCCCGCCGCCCAGTGGGAGTTCGCCGAGCTCGCAGGTCTGCCGCAGGCTCCGGACGGCGGCTGGACGGTGCTGAGCACGGACGAGCGCCGGGACGCGCGGGGTGAGGTCCACGAGGCCGTGATCCGCTGCGAGGGCGGCCGTTTCGTGGTCGTCGGCGGGGACACCGTGGGCGTCCGCTTCACCCGGGGCCACCGGGGCGCGGCCGCCGCGACGTGACGGAACGGCATCGGGTGCCAACTCCCGCCGCCGCGCGCCGGATCGCCGTTCCATACTCGTACCCATGACCTCCGCGAGACGTACAGCCGCCCTGCTCCTGACCGCCGCCGCCCTCACGGGCTGCGGCCAGGTCCATGCCACCCCCGGTGACGCAGCGCCGCCTCCGGCCTCCGCCGTCTCCGTCCCGGAGAGCCCGGGCGACGGGCGGAGCGCAGAGCCGTCCGCCGAGCCGACCGCTGACCCGGCCGCCAGTCAGCACGTCGAGCAGGGCGGCGACGCCAACCCGCACTACGCCGAGAACCACGCCTTCCAGTCCACCCTCGACCTGTCCGACGCGGACCGCGTCCGGGGCGAGGCGGAGGTGAAGCGGGTGAAGCAGGGGCTCGCCGCGCTGGCGGAAGGGGGCAGGTCCACCGAGGAGACGGTCTTCCAGGCACTCCACGGCCTCGGATACCCGGACGGATCGGTCACCACGAGCAGCTTCGGAACGCATCGCACGTCCTTCACCGTGACCCTCGGGACCCTCTGCCTGGACGGCTCGCTGGACGGCATGGTCAACGGTCTCGTCAACGCCGAGGCGCACGGTCGCTACATGGAGGGAACGGGCTGCGTGAAGCCCCGGGGCGGCCACTGACGAGCGGAATGTGGACATCCTGTGGACGTCTCGGGCGTGTTTCCGGGGCCTGTCCCGGGGTGGGTGGTGTCCTCGCAGGTCAGAGACGTACGGCGAGGGCCGACCGGTGACCGGAGCGATGCCTTTCACTCTCGGAGAGTAATTATTTCGCGCCGCGGCACCCAGCATCACTTACGAAGGGTTATGGTGGAAACCCCCCCTCGGGCCGGTCCGTAACCCCCCCCACGGACCGGCCCGTTTTTTGTGCCCGGCGCCGGGCCGGACGCGCGCTCAGCCCCGCGCGGCCCAGATGTTGGTGCCCTCGGTGTCGACGGCGAAGACGTCGATCTCCTTCAGCTCCTCGGCCGACAGCTCCGGGCCCGCCAGCGCCGCGACGTTCTCCTCCAGCTGCCCCACGCTCGACGCGCCGATCAGCGCGGACGTCATCCGGCTGTCGCGCAGCACCCACGTCAGGGCCAGCTGGGCGAGCGACTGGCCCCGGCGGCGCGCGATGTCGTTCAGCCCGTTCAGCCGCCGCACCACCTCCTGCGACAGCAGGTCCGGGTCGAGCGACTTGCCCTGCGTGGCCCGCGAGCCCTCCGGGATGCCGTTCAGGTACTTCCCGGTCAGCAGCCCCTGGGCCAGCGGCACGAAGGAGATGCAGCCCATCCCGGCCGCCTCCAGCGTGTCCAGGAGCCCGTCGTCCTCGGTCCAGCGGTTGATCATCGAGTAGGACGGCTGGTGGATCAGGGCCGGGACGCCCATCTCCCGCAGCAGCCGCGCCGCCTCGGCGGTCTGCGCCGCGTTGTACGAGGACACCCCCACGTACAGCGCCTTGCCCTGCTGGACGGCGGAGGCCAGCGCCCCCATCGTCTCCTCCAGCGGGGTCTCCGGGTCGAAGCGGTGCGAGTAGAAGATGTCGACGTAGTCCAGGCCCATCCGCTTCAGCGAGGCGTCCAGCGACGACAGCAGGTACTTGCGCGAGCCCCACTCCCCGTAAGGCCCGGGGTGCATCTCGTACCCCGCCTTGGTCGAGACCAGCAGCTCGTCCCGGTACGGGGCGAAGTCCTGGCGGAAGAGCTTGCCGAAGTTCAGCTCGGCCGAGCCGGCCGGCGGGCCGTAGTTGTTGGCCAGGTCGAAATGGGTCACACCGAGATCGAAGGCGCGGCGCAGGATGGCCCGCTGGGAGCCGAGCGCCCGGTCGTCGCCGAAGTTGTGCCAGAGGCCGAGCGAGACGGCCGGCAGCTTGAGACCGCTGCGTCCGCTGCGGCGGTACTCCATGGAGTCGTAGCGGGATGCGGCGGCCTGATAGGGGGAAGAGGAATCAGTCACGATTATCTCTTTATCACGGACTTGTGACAGGCCGAGTTGGGTGGGTGCGGCGCCCGCGCAGTAATGTGGCCTGACGGGACTGCCATGACACGGCGGGGCGATCCGCCCCCTTCCAGTGCGGCGATCCGATCCCCAGGGGACGACCCCGGACCCCTGAGCTGGGGCCGGCGGGCCCGCACGGAACCGAGAGGTGGACTCAGTGAACTTGCGCGACCTGGTGTACGGGCTCTACGCGCGCCGGGTGGAGGCCCGCCTCGACCATTCCCAGGTGCCCAAGCACATCGGCGTCATCCTCGACGGCAACCGGCGCTGGGCCAAGGCGTCCGGCGGCACGGCGGCCGAGGGCCACCAGGCCGGTGCCGACAAGATCAAGGAACTCCTCGGCTGGTGCAGTGAGACCGACGTCGAGGTCGTCACGCTCTGGCTGCTCTCCACCGACAACTTCGACCGGCCCGAGTCGGAGCTGACCCCGCTGCTCGGCATCATCGAGAACACGGTGCGCGGCCTGGCCGCGGACGGCCGCTGGCGGGTCCACCACGTCGGCACGCTCGACCTGCTGCCCGCCCACACCCAGACGGTCCTCAAGGAGGCCGAGCAGGCCACCGTCGGCGTCGACGGGATACTCGTCAACGTCGCCGTGGGCTACGGAGGCCGCCAGGAGATCGCGGACGCCGTGCGCTCCCTGCTCCTGGACCACTCCGCCAAGGGCACCTCCTTCGAGGACCTGGCCGAGATCGTCTCCACCGACCTGATCTCCGAGCACCTCTACACGCGCGGCCAGCCCGACCCCGACCTCGTCATCCGGACCAGCGGCGAGCAGCGCCTCTCCGGCTTCATGCTCTGGCAGAGCGCGCACTCGGAGTACTACTTCTGCGAGGTCTTCTGGCCGGCCTTCCGCCGGGTCGACTTCCTGCGGGCCCTGCGCGACTACGCCGCCCGCCACCGGCGCTACGGAGGCTAGGGCCGCCCCGCCGTCCCCCGGAAGAGATCCCGTCGGCATGGCCGGCCGGGTAAGAGGGCATATCCCTGACAGGCCGGCGCCCGGTCACCAGCCAGGTGGGCGCCGATGACAAGCGGGATGCTCCGCGACGGCCCGCCGTCGCACGCCAGCCTCTTCCGAGGGGGTACGTCCTTCCGTGGTGACCAGCACAAAGCGCCGCCTGCCCGACAGGCGCACCTACGTTCTCGACACCAGCGTCCTGCTGGCCGATCCGAACGCCATGGCCCGCTTCGACGAGCACGAGGTCGTGCTCCCCGTTGTCGTGGTCACGGAACTGGAGGCCAAACGGCACCATCCGGAGCTCGGCTACTTCGCCCGCCAGGCCCTGCGCCTGCTGGACGACTTCCGGGTCCGCTACGGCCGGCTGGACGCGCCGATCCCCCTCGGGGATCTCGGCGGGACGCTCCGCGTCGAGCTCAACCACTCCGATCCCGGCGTCCTTCCCGCCGGCTACCGGTTGGGGGACAACGACTCACGGATCCTGGCGGTCGCGCGCAACCTCCAGGCCGAGGGGTACGACGTCACGGTCGTCTCCAAGGACCTCCCGCTGCGCATCAAGGCGTCATCGGTCGGCCTCCTCGCCGAGGAGTACCGCGCGGAGCTGGCGATCACCGACTCCGGCTGGACGGGGATGGCCGAACTGTCCCTCGCCGCCGACCAGGTGGACCTGCTCTTCACCGAGGAGACGCTGTACGTCCCCGAGGCCGCCGAGCTGCCCGTGCACACCGGCCTGGTCCTCCAGTCCGAACGCGGCAAGGCCCTCGGCCGGGTCACGCCCGAGGGCAATGTGCGGCTCGTCCGCGGCGACCGGGAGGCGTTCGGCATCCACGGCCGCAGCGCCGAACAGCGGATCGCCCTGGACCTGCTGCTCGACCAGGAGGTCGGCATCGTCTCGCTGGGCGGCCGGGCCGGCACCGGCAAGTCGGCGCTGGCGCTCTGCGCGGGGCTCGAAGCGGTGCTGGAGCGCGGGCAGCACAAGAAGGTGATGGTCTTCCGCCCGCTGTACGCGGTGGGCGGGCAGGAGCTCGGCTATCTCCCCGGCAGCGAGGCCGAGAAGATGAGCCCCTGGGCGCAGGCCGTCTTCGACACCCTCTCGGCCGTCTCCGGGCGCGAGGTCATCGAGGAGGTGCTGGGGCGCGGGATGCTGGAGATCCTGCCGCTCACCCACATCCGGGGCCGTTCCCTGCACGACGCCTTCGTGATCGTGGACGAGGCCCAGTCGCTCGAACGGAACGTCCTGCTGACCGTGTTGTCCAGGATCGGCACGAATTCCCGGGTCGTCCTCACGCATGACGTGGCCCAGCGGGACAACCTCAGGGTCGGCCGGTACGACGGAGTGGTCGCCGTGGTCGAGAAGCTGAAGGGGCATCCGCTCTTCGCCCATGTGACGCTCACGCGTTCGGAGCGTTCCCGCATCGCCGCACTGGTGACCGAAATGCTGGAGGAAGGTCAGATCTGATACGGGTTGGGACGTTGACGCCGCCCGGCGGGCCAAGCAGCCTAGCCGGGCGGCGGCGTGTTCCGGCGCCTTTTCCGTAATTCAGGTCCGCCAAACGGGGTGTGACCTTTCACACGCAACGGAGAATTGCTTCGCGCGGTCCCGTTCCGGCAGAGTCTTGCTTCCGTCAGGCCCCGCATACGGCACACCGGCACCTCCAGAGGCGCCACGCACCACACAACTCAACAACCGCCGTCCGTATGCCGCCCGCGAGCACCACGCGGCGCTTCCCCCGGGAAGTCGCCCACCGGGCCCGTGCCTTCCCGTGACCCAAGCAGTAGGGAGGCCAGTGCCAGGGGCACGATTGCGCCCGCGAGGTCACCTAAGCGGGCGATGCTGGAAGGACACCGTGTGAGCCGGATTTCGGTCCGGGGGTTCGCCGTGGCATCTGCCACCGCGGTCACCACCGTAGGCGCCGTCGTAGGCGTTGCATCGGGCAGCACTCCTGCTGCCGACGACAACAACTTCGAGGCGACCGCAGCCGACACCACGCTGCTCGCAGACATTCCCGCGGGCCAGCAGGCCCAGGTGCAGACCGCTTCGCTGACGCAGCAGGCCGACGCCCAGGCGTCCGCGGCCGACGCCGCGGCGAAGAAGTCCGCGGAGGAGACCGCCCGCGTCCAGGCCGCCAAGGACGCGAAGTCCAAGAAGCAGGCCGCCGAGGACAAGCTGGAGCGCGAGCGCCAGGCGAAGAAGGACAAGGAAGCCCAGGAGCGCGCAAGCCGCTCCGAGGTCCGTTCCACGTCGTTCGCCGTGCAGGGCTCCTACACCGTGGCCGAGGTCCAGGCCATCGCGCGGCAGATCGTGCCGGCCGACCAGTTCCAGTGCTTCAGCAACATCGTGAACCACGAGTCGAGCTGGAACTACCGGGCGAGCAACCCGTCTTCCGGTGCCTACGGTCTCGTACAGGCCCTCCCCGGCTCCAAGATGGCTTCGGCCGGCGCCGACTGGATGACCAACCCGGCCACCCAGATCAAGTGGGGCCTCAGCTACATGAGCAGCCCGCGCTACAAGAGCCCGTGCGGCGCCTGGGCCTTCTGGCAGGCCAACCACTGGTACTAGAACCAGGGTTCACCAGCTCAACCTCGTGAAGCCCCCCGCCGTCCTTCGGTGGGGGGCTTCACGCGTGTACGGTCGTGCGGAACGCTCCCGGGGGAGCGGTGGGGAGAGCGGACGGGGGTAGAGGAAGCGTTATGTCGAAACTGCCGGGGTGGCTCGGACAAGTGGGTGCTGAGCTGAGCAGGCTGAGCGAGCGCCTTGATGAACGACGGGCCGAGACGGAGGCCGACGACCCCCTGCTCGGGGGCACGGACCCGGTGGACTCCGGGAAGGACGAGGCGGCCCACGTCGACCAGGTGCCCGCCCCGCCCACCTACGCGCCCACCGTGGCCGCGCGGCCCGATCCGGTCGCGGCGATCCCGTGGGGGATGCGGGTCGCGGCCGAGGCGGGCTGGCGGCTGCTGGTGCTGGCGGGGACCCTGTGGGTGCTGATGCGGGTCATCAGCGCGGTGCAGCTGGTCGTGCTGGCCTTCGTCGCCGCGCTGCTCGTCACCGCGCTGCTCCAGCCGACCGTGGCCCGGCTGCGGCGCCATGGGCTGCCGAGGGGGCTGGCGACGGCCGTCACCGCGATCTCCGGCTTCGTCATCATGGGCCTGGTCGGCTGGTTCGTGGTGTGGCAGGTCATGGACAACATCGACACCCTGTCCGACAAGGTGACGAAGGGGATCGACGACCTCAAGAACTGGCTGCTGGACAGCCCGTTCCATGTGACCGACAAACAGATCAACGACATCGCCAAGAACCTCAGCGACACCGTCGGCACCAACACCGAGGCGATCACCACCGCGGGACTCCAGGGCGTCACCGTGGTCGTGGAGTTCATGACCGGCGCGCTGCTCGCGATGTTCTCGACGCTCTTCCTGCTCTACGACGGCGCGCGCATCTGGCAGTGGGTGCTCAAGCTGGTGCCCGCGCAGGCGAGGCCCGGGGTCGCCGGGGCCGGTCCGCGCGCCTGGCGGACGCTGACCGCCTATGTGCGCGGCACGGTCATCGTGGCCCTGATCGACGCGATCTTCATCGGGCTCGGGATCTACTTCCTCAACGTGCCGATGGCGGTGCCGCTGGCCGTCTTCATCTTCCTGTTCGCCTTCATCCCGCTCGTCGGCGCGGTGGTGTCCGGGGCGCTGGCGGTGGTCGTCGCACTGGTCACGGAGGGCGTGTTCACCGCGCTGATGGTGCTGGCCGTGGTCCTCGCGGTGCAGCAGATCGAGGGCCATGTCCTCCAGCCGTTCATCCTGGGCCGCGCGGTGCGGGTGCACCCGCTGGCCGTGGTGCTCTCGGTCGCGGCGGGCGGCATGATCGCCGGGATCGGCGGTGCGGTGGTGGCGGTGCCGCTGGTCGCGGTGACCAATACGGTGGTGGGCTATCTGCGCAGTTACGGGCAGGAGGAGTCGCGCCGCCACTCGCCGCCCCCGCACGGGTCGACCGCGCTGGACGCGGCGCCCAGCCCGGCGGCCGCCTCCGCGCCCCCGCCGGACGAGGGCGGGGACGAGCCGTCACCGGACGCCCCGTAGCGCGCACGCGCGTACGCACAGGAAGAAGGGCCCCTCGGACGGTCGGTCGTCCTCGGGGCCCTTCTCGTGTTCCAGGGTACGGTGCCTACTCGGCGAGCACGGCCTCGGCGTCGAGGGTCACACCCACCGCCTGGATCACCGAGGCGATCTTGACGGCTTCCTGGATGGTCTCGCGGTCCACGCCGGCCTTGCGGAGCACCTGCTCGTGCGAGTCGAGGCACTGGCCGCAGCCGTTGATCGCGGAGACGGCGAGCGACCACAGCTCGAAGTCGACCTTCTCCACGCCCGGCTTGCCGATGACGTTCATCCGCAGACCCGCGCGCAGGTTCCCGTACTCGGGGTCCGAGAGCAGGTGACGCGTGCGGTAGAAGACGTTGTTCATCGCCATGATGGCGGCGGCCGACTTCGCGGCGGTGTACGCCTCCGCGGAGAGGTTGGCCTTCGCCTCCGGCTCCAGCTCGCGCAGCACCTTCGGCGAGCGCGAGGCGATCGCGCAGGCCAGGACGGTGCCCCAGAGCTGCTGCTGCGGGAGCTCGCTGTTGCCGATGACCGAACCGAGGTTCAGCTTCAGGTCCTTGGCGAAGTCCGGTATGGCGGACTTCAGTTCGTCGAGAGCCATGTCGGTATCAGCTCACTCGCCCGAGAGGAGCGCGACCGGGTCCAGGGTGTTCTCGCCCTTGGTCCAGTTGCACGGGCACAGCTCGTCGGTCTGCAGGGCGTCGAGGACCCGCAGGACCTCCTTGGGGTTACGGCCCACGGAACCGGCGGTCACCATCGTGAACTGGATCTCGTTGTTCTGGTCCACGATGAAGACGGCGCGCTGCGCGAAGCCGTCCTCGCCCTCGATGCCGAGGTCACGCATGAGCTCGTGCTTCGAGTCGGCCAGCATCGGGAAGGGCAGGTCGGTGAGGTCCGGGTGGTCCTTGCGCCAGGCGTGGTGCACGAACTCGGAGTCGCCGGAGAAGCCGAGGATCTGGGCGTCACGGTCGGCGAACTCGTCGTTCAGCTTCCCGAAGGCGGCGATCTCGGTGGGGCACACGAAGGTGAAGTCCTTCGGCCACGCGAAGACGATCTTCCACTGACCCTCGTAGGTCTTGTGGTTGATCTGCTCGAACTCCTTGCCGCTCTCCAGCGACACGCAGGCGGTCAGGTCGAACTCGGGGAACTTGTCACCGACAGTGAGCACGCGCTCTCCTTGCAGCGTAGGTTCTCCCCTTTTGAGGGAGTTCCTGGGGGTTGGACGATCTCCACCTTGGCACAGAGTGCATTGATCGCGGAAATAGCTACACTCGGTCGTGATGATCGGAGGTGCCTATCAGTGGCGCAGAGTAATCCGGGCAACCGGCTCAAACAGCCCAGCCTCTCGCAGCTGCGCGCCTTCGCGGCCGTCGCCGAACATCTGCACTTCCGGGACGCGGCGGCCGCAATCGGGATGAGTCAGCCCGCGCTCTCCGGGGCCGTGTCCGCGCTGGAGGAGGCACTGGGTGCCCAGCTCATCGAGCGTACGACGCGCAAGGTGCTGCTCTCGCCCGCCGGGGAACGGCTCGCGGTGCGGGCGCGCGTCGTGCTCGAAGCCGTCGGCGAGCTCATGGAGGAGGCCGAGGCGGTCCGCGCCCCGTTCACCGGAGTGCTCAGGCTCGGCGTGATCCCGACCGTCGCCCCGTATCTGCTGCCGGCCGTGCTGCGGCTGGTCCACGAGCGCTACCCGGCCCTCGACCTCCAGGTGCACGAGGAGCAGACCTCCTCGCTGATCGAGGGGCTGGGCGCCGGACGGCTCGACCTGCTGCTGCTCGCCGTGCCGCTCGGGGTCCCCGGAGTCAGCGAGCTCCCGCTCTTCGACGAGGACTTCGTGCTCGTCATGGACCGCGGCCACCCGCTCGGCGGGCGCGCCGACATCCCCCGCGACGCGCTCCGGAAGCTCCCTCTGCTGCTGCTGGACGAGGGGCACTGCCTGCGCGACCAGGCCCTCGACATCTGCCGCGAGGCCGGCCGGACCGAGGGCGCCCCGGTCACCACGACCGCGGCCGGGCTCTCCACCCTGGTGCAGCTGGTGGCCGGGGGCCTCGGGGTGACGCTGCTGCCGCGCACCGCGGTCACCGTCGAGACCGCCCGCAACGAGGCGCTGACCACGGGGTACTTCGCGGACCCGGCGCCGACGCGGCGGGTGGCGCTGGCGATGCGGACCGGGGCGGCGCGGCAGGAGGAGTTCGAGGAGCTGGCGGCGGCGCTGCGCGGGACGATGCGGGCGCTGCCGGTACGCGTGGCGGAGGGCGGCCGGACCTGAAGTCCGGCCGCCCTCCGCGGTGTCACTCGCTGCGCAGCCCGTCCGGGCGCATCATGCGCCACAGCGGCGGCAGGGACAGCAGCGTGACCAGCAGGATGAGTGCCCCGCCCGCTCCCGCCAGGGGCAGGAACACCAGCCAGTCGTCGACCGACTTGCCGACCATCCAGCACAGCGCCGCGCCCAGCGAGAGGCCGCCGGCCACCGCCACCGCGAGCCCGATGACCACCGGGAGCGCGGTCTGCCAGAGCACCGACCAGGCGAGGGTGGCCCGCCGGGTGCCGAAGGCGACCAGGACCGACAGCAGCCGCTTGCGCTCGCGCAGCTGCTCCAGCTGGGAGACCAGCATGGAGGCCGCGATCAGCAGCAGCGTGATCGTGGCGCCGACCTGGAGGCCGGTCTGGACGCTGGCGTACTGGCGGTCGCGTGCGACGGACGTCAGGGTGACCAGGCGCATGCCGGGGTCGATGCGGGCCGCCGTGTTGCGCACGTACTCGGCGGCGTCCGGGACGCTCTCGTCGATGCGGATCTGCGAGACGGTCGTCGCCCCCGGCAGGTTGGTCGCGTCGATCGCCCCCGGGGTGACCATGATCCCCCAGCGGTCCTCGCCGATCGGGTCCTTGCGGCTGACGACGGTCTTCGCGTCGGCGGGCAGCGTCCAGCGCAGCTTCCGGCCGCTCTCCGACTCGAACTCGACCTCCTTGCCCTTGCGGGCGGTCTTGTCCATCCAGCCGGCCATCTCCTTGTCGTTCCTGGGGTGCACGACGAAGGAGTCGCCGTCCTCGCAGGAGCCGATGCGGGCGACCTCGCGCAGGGTGGCGCAGTCACCGACGTTCAGCGACGTGGTGGGCTGTATCTCCCCGTCGCCGTACTTCCCCGGCTTGGTGACGTACGCCTCGACCATGCCGATGACCTGGGTGACGCCCTTGGTGGCGCGGAACTCGTTGATGGTCTCCACGGCTGCGTTGCCGCCGACCTTCTCGGACACCGCGTAGAACTGGGCGCGGGTGGGGTCCTGCCCGGTGGCCTTGTTGAAGTCGGCGTTCATCGAGGCGAACAGCATCTGCACGGCCACCGCGCCGGCCACTGCCACCGTGACGCCGCTGACGGCCCGGGAGGCGGTCCCGCTGCTCAGCTGGAGCCTGCGGGTGGCGAGCTGCCAGGGCACCGGGCCGCCGCGCAGCCGGTTCACGCACGCCTCGACCAGCCACGGCAGCAGCAGGGCGAGTCCGAGGAGGACCAGGACCGCGCCGGTGGCGATGGCGTACGGGTTGACGACCTCGTACTCGCCGGACTGGCCGTTGAGCGCCAGCACGCCGAGTCCGGCGAGCGGGAGCAGCAGCCGCCACCACAGACGGCGCTTGCGGGCCCGGTTGTTGCGTACGACCCCGAGCGGTTCGATGACCACGGAGCGCATCGCGGACAGCGTGACCAGCACGGCGGTCAGCGGGACGGCGACCGCGATGAGCAGGCAGAGCCGCAGGTCGGGGGCGAGGTCCGAGGGGAAGGCGCTGACGTCCCAGACCTCGATGTGGCTCACGAACTGCCGGCCCACCAGGAAGAGGACGAGGCCGATGAGCAGGCCGAGCGCGGAGCCGAACAGGGCCTCGCCCGCCGCGATCCGCCGGGTCGACCTGATGTCCGTACCGACCAGGCGCAGCGCGGCCAGCCGGCGGTCGCGGCGGTCGCCGCCGAAGCGCACGGCGGTGGCGATGAAGATGGCGACGGGCGCCAGCAGCACCACGCAGACCATGATCACCAGGACCACGAGCAGCGGGGCGAGCGGCGGGGTCGGTTCGGGCTCGCCGTATCCGGTGACGCGGTGGCCGCCCGCGCTCTGGGTCAGGGTGTCGCTGCCGGCGTAGAACCACAGTTCGTTGGGTGAGCGCAGTCCGTCGTCCGCGATGGTGCCGGTGATCTTGTACGGGTAACGCTCCTTGAGCAGGGCGTTGGCCGGGTCGTTCAGCAGGTCCTTCAGGGCGGGGGAGACGACCATCTCGCCGTCGGCGGGCATGGCGTCGAGGCCCGGCGGGAGCACCGGGTGGCTGCCCTCCGCGCGCATCAGATAGCCGGTGATGCTGCGGTCGTGGAACTCGGTGTCCGCCCCGATCCGCAGGACCGAGGTGTCGGACTTCTTGCCCTGCGCGTCCGGGTTCTCGGAGATCTTGGTCTCGCTGCGCGCCGTGTCGCGGTCGTTGCGCGCGTCGAGCGCGTGCGGCACCGAGGCGGCGAGGAACAGCAGCGTGACGCCGAGACCGACGCCGATCGCGGTGAGCATCGTGCGGGTCCACCCCTCGCGCCCGCCGGCGGCGGCGAACCGGACGCCGAGGGCGAGGTCGCGCAGCCAGGGGGCGGTGCGGGAAGGGCGGGCCGGCGGCGGAGCGGGCGCGGGGGCCGGGGTCCGCTTCTCGTCCAGGAGCGTCATACGGCGTGCTCCAGGTCGCGGGCCCGGCCGTCGCGCACGGTGACGTCGCGGTCGGAGTAGGCGGCGACGCGGGCCTCGTGGGTCACCAGGACCACCGCGACGTTGGAGGAGCGGGCGGCGTCGGTGAGCAGCTGCATGACCCGCTCGCCGTTGAGGGAGTCCAGGGCGCCGGTCGGCTCGTCCGCGAAGATCACCTTCGGGGACGCGGCGAGCGCGCGGGCCACGGCGACGCGCTGGCCCTGGCCGCCGGAGACCTCGCCGGGGCGCTGGGCGCCGATGTCCTCGACCTCCAGGCGCTCCATCCAGGAGCGGGCGGTGCGCTCGGCGTCCTTGCGGCGGGTGCCGGCCAGCCGGAGCGGCAGGGCGACGTTCTCCACGCAGGTGAGCTCGGGCACGAGCTGGCCGAACTGGAAGACGAACCCGAAGTCGGTGCGGCGCAGGGCGCTGCGCTCCGCGTCGGACATGGCGGACAGCTCGCGGCCGTCGTAGGTGATGGTGCCGGAGTCCGGGGTGATGATCCCGGCGAGGCAGTGCAGCAGCGTGGACTTGCCGGAGCCGGAGGGGCCCATCACGGCGACGACCTCGCCGGGGTGGACGGAGAACGAGGCGCCGTCCAGCGCGGGGGTCGAGCCGTAGGTCTTGTGCAGGTCGTGCGCGGAGAGCAGGGAGCCGGCGGGGGTCACGGGGCCACCACTTTCTGGAGCTGGCCGAGGCGGGCGGCGGTCAGTTCCAGCCAGCGCAGATCGGCTTCGAGATGGAACAGGGCGTGGTCGCAGATCAGCTGATCGGCGAGGTCGCCCCGTCGCTTGCGGTCGGTGAGTATGCGCATGAGGCGCAGGTGCTCGGAGCGCTGGGCGTCCAGCACGTCGGCCGCGTTGCGGCCGGTGAGCATCGCCAGGACGACCTTGGTGTACAGGGTCGACTGGAGGTACGGCTCCGGCTTCTCGGGCTGCGCGAGCCAGGTGGCGACATCGGTGATGCCGGCGTCCGTGATCGCGTAACGCTTGCGCTCGGGGCCACCCCCGCTCTCCACGCCGTCGACCTCGACGAGGCCGTTCTTCAGCAGCCGGGACATGGTCGAGTAGACCTGTCCGTAGTGCAGGGGGCGGTCGTGCCCGAACTTCTCGTCGAACGTCCGCTTGAGGTCGTAACCGTGGCGTGGGCCGGACTCCAGGAGCCCGAGCAGGGTGTGGCCGATAGACATGCGGAGCACTCTACATGGTGTGTATACCTGCCGTGTATACGCAGGGGGTACATCCGAACGGCCCAGGTGAAAGGCCCGCCCCTGGCGGGACGGGCCTCAGGTCCTACTCTTCGCCCGGCGGCTCCGGCGCCGCCTTCGGCGGGCGCCCCCGGCGGGGGATGGGTGCCGTGCCGCCCGGCAGCCGGCCCGCCTCGGCGAGCGCCCGGCGCAGCAGGAACTCGATCTGGGCGTTCGCGCTGCGCAGTTCGTCCGACGCCCAGCGGGCCAGCGCGTCGTGCACGGCGGGGTCCAGCCGCAGCAGCATCTGCTTGCGCTGCCGCGACCGGGCGCGGGGCGCTTCCCGCGCTTCCTCGGCCTCCGGGCTGTCCTCGGTCACTGGTAGAGCGTGCCCGTATTGAGGACCGGCTGGGCGGCGCGGTCACCGCACAGGACCACCATCAGATTGCTCACCATGGACGCCTTCCGCTCCGAGTCCAGCTCCACGATGTCCTGCTCGGCGATCCGGGTCAGCGCCATCTCGACCATGCCGACCGCGCCCTCCACGATCTGCTGCCGGGCCGCGACGACCGCGCCGGCCTGCTGGCGCTGGAGCATCGCGGAGGCGATCTCGGGGGCGTACGCGAGGTGGCTGAAACGCGACTCGATGATCCGCACGCCCGCCGCCTGCACCCGGGCGGTCAGCTCGACGGCCAGCTTCTCGGTGATCTCCTCGGCGTTGCCCCGCAGCGACAGGCCGCCCTCCTCGTGGGCGTCGTACGGGTACTCCAGGGCGATGTGCCGGACGGCGGACTCGGTCTGGGTGGCCACGAACTCCAGGAAGTCATCGACCTCGAAGAGTGCCTGGGCGGTGTCCTCGACCTTCCACACGACGATCGCGGCGAGCTCGATCGGGTTGCCGTAGGCGTCGTTGACCTTGAGGACGGCGGTCTCGTGGTTCCGGACCCGGGTGGAGATCTTGCGGCTGGAGGTCAGCGGGTTCACCCAGCGCAGTCCGTCGGTGCGGATGGTGCCCACGTACCGGCCGAACAGCTGGATCACCCGCGCCTCGCCCGGTGCGACCATCTTCACACCGCCCATGCAGAAGAACGAGGCGATGGCGAGCAGGACGCCCAGGATGCAGAGCGGGATGCCCACGGCGTTGTTCCCGTTCGAGCCGATGACGCCTCCGACGACGGCGAGGGCGATGCCGGCGATCACGCCGAGCACGGTCAGCAGCAGGCCGAGGCCGCCGCCGATGCTGTGCGCCTTCGTCTCCCGGACCTGCGGTTCCGGCATTTCCGGCGCGTCCGGGGCGAGCCCGGCGGACGGCTGGGCGGCGGTGGTGGGGTCGTGCGGATCGGTCATGGTGGCCCCCGTCATGGTCAGCTAGCCGGTCGCTAGCAATGTGATTACACATTAACGGTTCTCGCAACCTTGCGCACCCCTCAGGAGTCGGTTCCATCGGAGACGGGTGCTGATTCTCACGTCCGTAAAACCTCTGATCGTCGGCTTTCCGGCCTTGCCAACGGTGTTAGCTGGCAGGTCCGGGCTGATTCGGCTGAGCAGAGCAGAGAAACGGGAGCGACCAAGCGATGGGTCGAGCGGAAGCGCGACGAGCCCAGCGGCGGGCTGCGAAGAGCGGCGGCATACGCAGGCTCTTCACCTGGCGCAAACTACTGGGCACCGCCCTCGGGGTGATCCTGCTGGGCATGGGCGCTTTCGCCGTGCTCTACATGATGGTGGACGTGCCGGAGGGCAACCCCAAGATGGAGTTGCAGGCGAACGTCTACAAGTACGCCGACGGCAGCCTGCTCGCCAGGACCGGCGAGGTGAACCGCGAGATCGTGAGCCTCGCGGAGGTGCCCAAGGAGGTCCAGGACACCTTCGTCGCCGCCGAGAACAAGTCCTTCTACAAGGACCACGGCGTCGACTTCAAGGGCACCGCGCGCGGCCTGCTCAACACGCTGTCCGGCAAGGGCAAGCAGGGTGGCTCGACCATCACGCAGCAGTACGTCAAGAACTACTACCTGGACCAGCAGCAGACGGTCACCCGGAAGCTCAAAGAGCTGGTCATCTCGCTGAAGCTGGACCAGAAGAAGTCCAAGAAGGAAATCCTCGCCGGGTACATCAACACCAGCTACTACGGACGCGGCGCCTGGGGCATCCAGGCCGCCGCGCAGGCGTACTACGGCGTGGACGCCAAGGACCTGAACGTCTCGCAGGGCGCCTACCTCGCCGCGCTGCTCCAGGCGCCGAGCCAGTACGACTGGGCCGTCGCCGGTCCGAACGGCAAGCGGCTCGTCAAGGCGCGCTGGGCCTACACCCTGGACAACATGGTGGAGGAGGGCTGGCTCGACTCCGCCAAGCGCCAGAAGCAGACGTTCCCGGTGCCGCGCGAGCCCAAGCCGCTGAACGGGACGGCCGGCCAGAAGGGCTACATCGTCCAGGCGGCCCGCGAGGCCGTGATCAAGCAGGCGGGCATCACCGAGGACCAGTTCGACCGCGGCGGCTGGACGATCACCGTCAACATCGACAAGAAGAAGCAGAAGCAGCTGGAGAAGTCGGTCGAGGCCAAGCTCCTCGACAAGCTGGACACCAAGAAGCGCAAGCTCGACAAGGACATCCAGGCGGGCGCCGCCTCGGTCGACCCGAAGACCGGCGCGGTCCTCGCGCTGTACGGCGGACGCGGCCAGAGCGAGCACTGGATCTCGAACGCCGGGCGCAGGGACTACCAGCCCGCGTCCACCTTCAAGCCGGTCATCCTCGCCTCCGCCCTCGACAACGAGTCGAAGACGCAGGACGACGAGAAGATCACCGCGAACACCCGCTACGACGGCACCAGCAAGCGCCCCGTCGTCGGCGGCGACCGGTACTTCGCGCCGGAGAACGAGGACGACCACAACTACGGGCAGATCACCGTCCAGACCGCGATGAACGCGTCCGTCAACTCCGTCTTCGCGCAGATGGGCGTGGACGTCGGCATGGACAAGGTGCTGGCGACCGCGGGCAAGCTCGGCATGAACGTGAAGGACCTGGAGGCCGCGCCCGCGATGACCCTCGGCTCCATGGGGGCGAGCCCGCTGGAGATGGCCGGGGTCTACGCCACGCTCGACAACCACGGCAAGCAGGTCACCCCGCAGATCGTGAAGACGGCCGTGCACCAGGGCGACGCCCCCCTCGACCTGCCCGACGCGATCGGCGAACAGGTGATCTCCCGCCAGGCCGCGGACTCCGTGACGTCCGTCCTGACCGGTGTGGTCGACGACGGTACGGCCCGCGGGTCGGTCCGCAACGCGGAGGGGCTCTCCGACAAGGACATCGCCGGCAAGACCGGTACCTCCGACGACAACAAGTCGGCCTGGTTCACCGGCTACACCTCCAACCTGGTCACCTCGGTCGGCCTGTTCGGCGAGGCGGCCTTCGACCGCACCGGCGACGACGGCAAGAAGATCAGCAAGAACGCTCAGGTGACCCTCCAGGGCGCCGGCGGCGGCGGACGCGTCAACGGTGGCGGCTTCCCCGCCGAGATCTGGGCCGACTACATGGGCCACTCCGTCGGCAAGGCCCGCGAGTTCGACCTGGACACGGACATGGGCGCCGCGGTCAGCCCGCCGCCCGCGTCCACCTCGCCGAGCCCGAGCACCTCGCCGTCCGAGAAGCCCTCGCCCTCCGACACACCGTCCACCTCGCCGTCCTCCGAGCCCCCGCCGGCCAGCGAGTCACCGCAGAGCTCCCCGCCCGCCTCGCCCTCGGGCGGCCCGACGAGCGAACAGCCCCCCAACCCGTCGACCGACCCGGACCCGGACCCGTCGTCCACCGTGGAGCTCCCGGACCTCTCGGGGGACCGGCGACCGGACAACAGCGACGAGCGCTGACCGGCTGACCGGCGCGACAAGGCCGATGAGGCGACCGTCCCGACCGCACCGAGCATGTCGGTGACGTCACGGTCTGTCCTCATCGGCCTTGTCGTATATGCGCCATGTAACTCCGGTTCTCTGGCAGGTCCTTGTATGCGTCACCTAAGGTCGCCACGACCTGCCGTCATGGACCGGCGTCGACGCATGCCAGGGGAGCACTCTTGAAAGCCGGAAGATCCGTCGGAGCGACCTCCATACCCGCGGTGCTGGCGGTCAGCGCCGTGCTGGTCGGGGGTCTGATCCAGGCCGCGCCCGCCGTCGCGGCACCACCCGCACCGAAGGCCGCCCCGCCCCCGAGCAGTACCGCGCCCGCCCCTCCGGCACGGGTCGCCGACCCGGACCGGCAGCTCGGGAAGGGCTGGAAGAGCTCCAAGGACCGGGCCGTGGTCGCCGCTGCCGACACCGACGGCCTGCACATCCTGGTCGCCGACAGCGCGGACGCCTATACGTGGAAGACGGCGGCCAGGCTGTCCGAGCCCGGCATGCCCGCGGACTCGTGGATCGGCAACACCTGCGTCATGGACCGCTCCCACGCCGCGGTCGCCTACGCGCCCAGGGCCTTCACGAACAAGCCGGACCTGATGCAGGGCGGTGCCTTCACCGCGATCGTGGACCTGGACACCGGCCGCGTGACGAAGCTGCCGTTCACGGCGTCCCTGGCCTACTTCGACCCCACGTGCAACGCCGCGCAGGGGACGGCCGCGTTCACCGCGTACCGCGGGATGAACGACGTGCGCACCATGAAGACGCGCCTGATCACCGTGAACACGTCCGGGAAGACGCTCGATGAGGCCACGCTCGACGGGCAGTTCACCAGCGCGGTGCCGGCCGAGGGCGGCATGCTCGCCGGGCAGGGGCACGGAGTGGTCCGCGTGGACCATGCGGGCAAGGTGACCAAGCTCGCCACCGCGGACAGCGTCCCGTTCGACATCCGCCCCGCCAAGGACGGCCGGATCGCGTTCGTGGACCGCAAGGGCACCTCCGTGTCCCAGGCCAAGGTGTTCACCGGCCGGGGGAAGCCGGCCCTCCTGGCCAAGGGGAAGGTCGGTGACCTCGAACTCCTGCCGGGCGACGCCGGACGCGTGTTCCTCACCGGCCGTCCCTCCGGGGAGCCCCGTGTTGAGGGGAGCGGTGTCACCGTGCTCGACGCGCCCGCCGACACGACGGTGTCCGGCCTGGGCCGACTCGCCGTCGACCCGGTGCTCACTCCGGGGGTGCAGGCGGGTCTGGAACGGATCAAGAACACGGGCCGCGGATTCACCAAGGCCGAGCCCGAACCGCAGCCGCCGGCCGAGGAGGAGTCGGCCGAGCCGGTGACCGTCACCTCGACGGCCGTCACCACCGGGAAGAAGCTCACGCAGAGCGTCCTTCCGGCTGCTGCCGACCCCGCGTCTCCGGCCGTCCTCTCACCGGCTCTGGCCGACCGGACCAGGGCCACGGCGAAGACCGCGCCCTCCGCGCTCAGCGCGACGGCCGCGGCCGCGTCCACCACGCCGACGGACCCCGACCGCTGGTGCTCGATCTCCCGCAACGATGTGAACGCCCAGGCCCTGCAGCCGACGCCGAACCAGGTCGAGTGGGCCGTGGACATGGCCGTGCGCGGCGAGCTGCGCTCGCAGTGGCTGACCACCGGCGGCTGGCGCAACCAGTACGGTCTCGGCGTCGTGGACCCCCAGGGTCTCTTCCCCAAGCCGAAGCTCGGCGATTCCGCGACCGCCCGCATCCCCGCCAACGTGATGCTCGGCATCCTGGCCCAGGAGTCGAACCTGTGGCAGGCCGAGTCCGGCGTCGTCCCCGGCCAGATGGGCAACCCGCTCGCGGCCGTCGACGGCTACTACGGGCATGACGCGTCCGGCTCGACGAGTGACTACTGGAAGGTCCACTGGGACGAGTCCGACTGCGGCTACGGAGTCGGGCAGATCACCGATGGCATGCGCCTGGCCGGCCACGAGAAGACCGGCGAGACCAGCCTGTCGCCGGAGAAGCAGAAGGCCGTCGCCCTCGACTACGCCGTGAACATCGCCGCAGCCGTGCAGATCCTCGCCGACAAGTGGAACGAGGTCCACACGGCCGGGCAGGAGGTCACCGTCAATGACGACGACCCCTCGAAGGTGGAGAACTGGTTCACCGCCGTCTGGAACTACAACCTCGGCTTCAACCCGCCCACCCCGCATTCCAGCGGCCCCTGGGGACTCGGCTGGTACAACAACCCGGCCAACCCCATCTACAAGAAGAGCTGGGGCCATCCCTTCATGGACACCAGCCTGGACCCCGACGCGAACCATGACGCGGCACACCCGCAGGACTGGCCGTACGAGGAGAAGGTGATGGGCTGGTCCGCCTGGTCCATCGACACGGGCTACTCCTACAGCACGGACGGACGGCAGGACTGGCAGGGCGAATCCGGATTCAGCTCCGCCGGCTTCTACCCCGCCTGGTGGGTCAGCAACGCGGAGCGCAGCAAGGTCTCCCCCGACCTGACCGTTTTCTGCAACGAGTTCAACAACTGCGACTCCCTCAGCCCGCCGGACTGCGACACCGAGGCGTGCTACGCGCAGTACTGGTGGCACAAGGAGAACGCGACCTGGAAGGACGACTGCGCGACCAACTGCGGCCACGAGCACATCAAGTACGAGACGCTGCGCTCGGAACCGGGGCGCGGCTACCGCCTCAAGTACGGCACCCCCGTATGCGACGGCGCACCGGCCGGCTCCCTCGTGGTCGCCTCCGTACCGGACGGCACTCCGTCGTGGAACGACTGCGGGACGGTCTCGTCCAAGGGCAGTTTCGCGTTCGGATTCCACGCGGACTCCGACAACCATTACGAGGCGAAGGCCGACCTCCATCAGGTCGGCGGCGGCTACGACGGCCACTTCTGGTACACCCACACCCGCAACTCGGCGCACCTCGGCGACTCCGGACCCATGGCCATCACCGGTACCTGGACCCTGGGGCAGAGTGCGGGCTGGGCGCGCGTGTTCGTCCACCTGCCCGACACGGGTGCCCACACCCAGCAGGCCCATTACGTCATCAAGGGCACCGACGACGGTGACCGGGACCGCTACGTGAACACCCACTACGGCACCAACACCTGGTTCGAACTCGGTACGTACCACTTCACCGGCACACCCCAGGTGGAACTGTCGAACACCACGGCCGACGGTACGGCCGACGACGACATCGCGTTCACCTCCGTCGCCTTCCAGAAGCTCTCGGCCAAGCCGAAGCACATGGTGGTGGCGATGGGCGACTCCTACTCCTCCGGAGAGGGAGCCGGCAGCTACTCGCCCGAGTCCGACCGGGACCACGGCACCTCCCAGTGGAACGCCTGCCGTCGCAGCGCGAACTCCTGGGCCCGCAAGGTCATCCTGCCCTTCACCAGCAAGCCGATCGGCGAGCTCGCCGACGGCGGTGACGCGTCGATGGACTTCCAGAACGTCTCGTGCTCCGGTGCGAAGACGTGGCAGCTGACCTCCGGGGACCCCAACTCCTGGGGTGAGATGGGCAACTATCACGAGGTGACCCAGATCGACTCGGGTGTCCTCAGTAAGGACACGAGCCTGGTCATGCTGACCATCGGCGGCAACGACGGTGACAACTTCACCAACGCGGTCACCGACTGCTACATCATCGGCATCTGCGACGAGGACGACTTCACCGGCAAGGCGCACACCGCGGTCCAGGACACCGAGGCACTCATCAAGGAGATCAGCGGAGCGGCGTACAACGCCCGGATCGTCCTCATGGGCTACCCGCACATCGTCGCCGACGATCCCTGCATCACGGGGAACTTCGGCGTGCTGAACAACCTGGCCGACTACATGCGCGACGAGCAGAAGACGATGGTCGAGGGACTGGCCGCGAACGGCTACAAGGTCACGTTCGCCGACGCGATCCCGGCTTTCCGCGGCCATGCGGTGTGCGACGGAGACCCGTACATCCATGACATTGTGGCCGGGCCGAACGGCGACGGCGACTTCCACAGCGGGGACGACGCGACTCCGACCCCGTGCCTTCCCTGGCCCGGGGACGACATCTGCGCGAGTCTTGAGTCCTTCCACCCGAACGGCTCGGGAACGACGAAGTACGCGCAGGTCATGGATCAGGCCCTGGCCGACGCCAAGTACACGGGGAGCTGATGGCCTCGATTCCCAGCAGTCCGGTGGTGACGCGGCGGTCCGGCCGTCGCGTCACCACCGGCTGTCTGCTGCTGCTGATGGTCCCGGCCGCGTTGCTCGCGTACTTCTGGTACGCGGCCTGGCACGGGGACCGGGTGAACGAGCGGCGGGAGGAGGCGGCCGTGGCCTCCGTTCGCGCGCAGGCCCGGCGCGCCTCGGACGACACGGCCCGGGCGCTGTCGGCCACGCACTCCACCGCCCCCGACGCGCTGGTAGGCGTCATCTGGCAGCACACGCACGCCCCGGTCATCGCGTACGACCCCGAGCACGGGACCTACGCCGCCACCGCCCCCTTCTCGTCGGACCACGACGAGAAGGGGGTCGTGCTCGGCGCCGGGTCCGTCAGGACGGAACGCTGCTTCACCCTGACGTTCGCGCGGAAGGCGGCCGCCACCACGTGGACGGCGAAGCGGGCCGAGCGGGACGACAGCGCGTGCCGGAGCGGGCGGGTGGTCGGCTTCGACGTGACGCTCGCGCGGAAGCGGCTGGCGAACATGGCCGGCTGGGCGACCCTGACGGAGGCGACCCGGGTCCTCGACCCCGCGCACCGGCAGCGCCCGTACTCCGTCAGGAAGGCGGAGCGGTCCGGCGACGCGGACGTCATCACCGTGTTCGTCCGGGAGAGCGTCGACGGCACACCCGTACAGCAGTGCTATGCCTTCACCCGTGACCGCGGGGCGGCCGCCGCTCCCGTGACCGCAGTTCCGGTGGCCACCTGCTGAACCGGCGGGTCACCGCCCCCCGGTCGGCATCTCGAACCACACCACCTTGCCCGTCGACAGGCGCGTCGCGCCCCAGCGGCGGGCCAGGCGGTTGACCAGGAACAGGCCGCGGCCGTTCTCGTCCATGTCCTTGGCGCGGCGCTGCCGGGGGAGCTGGGGGGAGTCGTCGCCGACCTCGCAGCGCAGGGTCTCGGTGCGCAGCAGGCGCAGGGTGACCGGGCGCTCCGCGTACCGCACGGCGTTGGTGACCACCTCGCTGATCAGGAGCTCCACCGAGTCCGAGAGGTCGTCCAGGCCCCACCGGCCGAGCGCCCTGCGGGCCAGTCGGCGGGCCCGGCCGGGAGCGGAGTCGTCCGGGTCCAGGAACCAGTAGGCGACGTCGCTCGGCGCGATCCCGTCGAAGCGGGCGGCGAGCAGCGCGATGTCGTCGTCGCGGTCACCGGGGCCCAGCATGTCCAGCACGTCGTCGCACAGGGCCTCCAGTGGCGGCGAGTGGTCCGGGCCGGTCAGCCGGGCGGTCGCGGCGAGCCGTTCCCGCAGCAGCTCGATGCCCGTCCACACGTCCCGCAGCCGGGACTCGACCAGCCCGTCCGTGTACAGCAGCAGCGTCGCACCGGCCGGGGCGTCCAGCTCGACGGCCTCGAAGTCGACCCCGCCGACGCCGATCGGGGCGCCCGGGGGCACCCGCAGGACCTCGGCGCGGCCGCCCAGGTGGAGCAGGACGGGCGGCGGGTGGCCCGCGTTGGCGACGGTGATGCGGTGCGCGACGGGGTCGTACACCGCGTAGAGGCAGGTCGCCATGCGGTCGCTGCCGAGGCGCTGCGCCTGCTCGTCCAGGTGGTGCAGGACCTCCTGCGGGGGCAGGTCGAGCCCGGCCAGGGTCTGCGCGGTGGTCCGGAGCTGGCCCATGATCGCGGCAGAGGTCATGGAGTGGCCCATGACGTCCCCGACGACCAGGGCGACCCTGCTGCCGGGCAGCGGGATCGCGTCGTACCAGTCGCCGCCGACCCGGGCCGTCTCGGCGGCCGGGAGGTAGCGCGAGGCGAGTTTCACGCCGGTCGGCTGAGGGAGCGAGTCGGGCAGCATCGTGCGCTGGAGCTCGTCCGCGATGTACGCCTCGCGCCCGTAGAGCACGGCCTTGTCGATGCCGAGGGCGGTGTGCGTGGCCAGCTGGGCGGCGACCAGGAGGTCGTTGGCCTCGAAGGCCGGGCGCTCGGCGCCGCGCAGGAAGACCGCCGCCCCGATCACCCGGCGCCGGCCGCGCAGCGGGGCCAGGATCACCCGGTGGCCGGACGGCACCGAGCGGTCGGCTCCCAGCAGTTCGGGCAGCGCGACGCGGGCCGCCGCGGAGTCGCCGAAGACCGGCCGCACCCCGCGCAGCACCTCGGCGAGAGCGCTCCCGGGGCGGACCTCGCAGAGCTCTGCGGCGGGCATCAGGTCGGCCTGCGGGTCGACGGCGGGCAGCCGCAGCCGCTCCGTCTCGGACAGGCTCTCGGTCTCCTCGTCGGTCAGCCGCAGCCGGTCCGAGCGGCGCAGGCGCAGCACGAACGGGTTGACCGGCCGCTCGTCGCCGACGGGCAGCGGGTCGCGGAGGTAGACGAGTATGGCGTCGGAGAACGTCGGCACACTGGCCCGGCACAGTCCGAGCACGATCTCGTCCAGGTCGATGCCCCGGGCGATCCGCCGGGTCGCGGCCCCCACGAAGCGCAGCCGGTCGCCCTCGCGCCGCGTCGCCGCCTGTGGATCGGGGGTTGAGCCCGCGGGGCCCTTGGCGGGTGCCGGGATCGCCGTGGCGGCAGCGGCGGCCGCGACGGCGGCGTCCCGCTGCCGCGGCCGGGTGCGTTCCTGCGGCCGGGCGGCGAGAGGCTGCCGGCCTTCGTGGGAGGTGGGGTGCTCCGTCACGCGTGGGATTCCGTCCGTCCGGGCCGGTTGTATGAGGCAATCACCTTGTGGGGCGCTACTGTGCCCCGGCAGGAGCGGCAATAACAACGGCTGACATCGCCTTCCCCGTCGTACGGGGCCGAAACGCGATGTCCGATCAGGATGCCGGTGACAACGTTTCCATGGGAGCGGCAGCGGTCAGCGGACACGTCTCCACCCCCTCGTAGTGGCTCATGCGATGCGGGCAACTCGTGCGACTCGTGACGCCGATGCGACCCTTGAGGGCGCGGTCCGCGCGACGAGCCGATGACTTGCGGTCAGGTCCTGCACCCCGCCTGCCGGTTGGGGCCGAGCCGCGCTCCTCGGGACGATCCTACGTTTGCCCCCCTGGGGTGCATCAAGGGTCTCACGACGGCATGGCGGAAGCCGTACGGTCCGAACCGTCCGGCCGGCGGTCCCAGTCGTCCGGGAGTTCGGGCACCCGCCACGCCGGATCGGGCCGCCAGTCCTCCCAGCCGTCGCGGAACGGCGCCCCCCAGGAGCGGATCAGCCCGACCGCCTCGCGCCCCGCCTCGCGCACCCGGCACGCCGTGTCCGGCGTGATCAGGCCGACCCGCTGGGCCTGCTCGAACTCGTCCTCGTCACGCCAGAGCCAGCTGCGGTCCGGGTAGACGGAGATGTCCAGGAAGTGGTCCTCGGAGTCGGTGCCCCCGGCCCACCTGGTGCGCGGCTCCTCCAGGTTCACGTACCAGCTGCGGAACTGCCAGGCACGCTCCCAGAACAGCCAGACGGACCAGGGCTCGCCGGCTCTGGCCAGCTTCAGCACGCCGTTGCCCAGCCAGAGCGAACGGGCCGTCGTGCGCGGGGCGGTGTAGCGGGTGGCGAGCGGTTCGGCGTGCACCTCGGTGCCGTCCGCGAGGACCGGCTTGACGCACTCGGTGCCGGGCGCCACCCACACCGCGAGCAGCTCCTCGGTGTCCTGGACGACCGTGACCGGGCGGCAGATGTGGAACGCGTGAGCGGCGGAATCCGGCCGTTCGGGGCCGTTGCCGCGGTAGCGCCACAGAATCTGGTCACCCGGCGCCCAGCGCTCGGTCCCTCCGGTACCCGTCATGGAGAGATCCTACGGAGCGCGCGGCCCCGGCACCGTGGCGCCCGTCACGGGCGGGTCATGCGCAGTACGTCCAGGGCCTCGTCGAGCTGCTGTTCGGTCAGGTCTCCGCGCTCCACGTAGCCGCCTTCGAGGACGACCTCACGGATCGTCCGGCGTTCCGCGAGTGACTTCTTGGCGACCTTGGCCGCTTCCTCGTAGCCGATGTACTTGTTCAGCGGGGTGACGACGGACGGCGAGGACTCGGCGTACTCCCTGGCCCGCTCGGCGTGCGCCGTGATGCCGTCCACCGTGCGGTCCGCGAGCAGCCGGGAGGCGTTGGTGAGCAGCCGTACGGACTCCAGCAGGTTCTTCGCGATGACCGGGAGCATGACGTTCAGCTCGAAGTTCCCGGCGGCCCCCGCGGCGGCGACAGTGGCGTCGTTCCCGGTCACCTGCGCGGCGACCATCAGGACGGCCTCGGGGATGACCGGGTTGACCTTGCCCGGCATGATCGAGGAGCCGGGCTGTAGGTCGGGCAGGGAGATCTCGGCGAGGCCGGTGCGCGGCCCGGACGCCATCCAGCGCAGGTCGTTGCAGATCTTGGTGAGCGAGACACCGAGGGTGCGCAGCTGGCCCGACGTCTCCACCAGGCCGTCCCGGGCGCCCTGCGCCTCGAAGTGGTCGCGGGCCTCGGTGAGCGGCAGGCCGGTGACGCGGGCCACCTCGGCGATGACGGCGGCGGAGAAGCCGGGCGGGGTGTTGATGCCGGTGCCCACGGCCGTGCCGCCGAGGGGGAGTTCGGCGAGGCGGGGGAGCGAGGCGCGCAGCCGCTCGACGCCGTAACGGATCTGGGCGGCGTAGCCCCCGAACTCCTGGCCGAGGGTGACGGGTGTGGCGTCCATCAGGTGGGTGCGCCCGGACTTCACCACCGTCGCGAACTCCTCCGCCTTGCGCTCCAGGGCGGCGGCGAGGTGGTCCAGGGCGGGGATCAGGTCGGCGGTGACCGCGGCGGTGGCGGCGATGTGGATCGAGGAGGGGAACACGTCGTTGGAGGACTGCGAGGCGTTGACGTGGTCGTTGGGGTGGACCGCGCGGCCCAGGCGCTCGGTGGCGAGGGTGGCCAGGACCTCGTTGGTGTTCATGTTCGAGGAGGTGCCCGAGCCGGTCTGGAAGACGTCGACCGGGAACTCCGCGTCCCAGCGCCCTTCGGCGACCTCGCCGGCCGCCTCCTGGATCGCCTCGGCGATGTCCGGGTCGAGGACCTTCAGCTCGGCGTTGACCTTGGCGGCGGCGGCCTTGATGCGGGCCAGGGCCTCGATGTGGGCCCGCTCCAGGCGCTGGCCGGAGACCGGGAAGTTCTCCACGGCCCGCTGCGTCTGGGCCCGCCACTTCGCGTCGGCGGGCACCCTGACCTCGCCCATCGAGTCGTGCTCGACGCGGTAGCCCTCGGCCGTTCCCTGATCCGTCATCGTTCAACCTCCTTGAAGCCGCCCAAAAAGATGAGCACTTGTCTTGTTCGATGTATTCCCAAGCCGCCTACCGACCAGTAAATACCGGGGGTAACCACAACCCGGGGAGGCGCAATGAGGCGCACCAGGCACAGACTCCGCTGTACCGTCGCGGCTGCCGCGGCCATCGCGGCGGCGTTCGGCGGGATGACCGCGGCCGCCGGACCGGCCGTCGCGCGGCCCGGTACCACCAGTACCGCATCCACCCCCCTGTCGCCCGAACTGGAGGCCATCCGCGCCGCGGAGGCCACCCGGCTGTACGGCGACCCGGCCGAGCGCCCGCTCGCCGAGCGCAAGACGGGGCTCATCTCGCTCGGCGACAGCGAGATCTCCGGCGAGGGCGTCGGCACGTACGAGGCGGGCACCAACGGCCCCGACAACTGGTGCCACCGCTCGCCCGACTCCGCCATCCACCGCACGGGGATCCCGGCCGACGTCACGTACAACGTCTCGTGCTCCGGCGCGTACACCGGAAACATCGTCATCGGCGGCTCCAAGCAGTACGCCGACGAGCTGGTGCAGAGCGACAACCTGGCGGTCAAGGCGCGCAACACCCGCATCAAGATGATCGTGCTGGTCGCGGGCGCCAACGACGACCTCCAGTTCGGGCCCGTCATGACGGACTGCGTGGAGCGCTGGGTCCTCATCCAGGGCCCGTGCCGGTCGAAGTACGAGGGCGGCTGGCAGGCCCGCGTGGACGGGCTGGTCCCCAAGGTCGAGAAGACCGTGCGCGACCTGCGCACCGTGATGACCGGCGCCGGTTACGCGGACAGCGACTACAAGCTCGTCGTCATGGGCTACCCGAGCCCCATCGGCCCGGACTTCTACGACAACCCGAACTTCCCCGGGAAGCTTCCCGGCGGCTGCGCGGGATACGACTCCGACGCCGCCTGGGGCCGCAACACCGCCGTTCCCGCGTTCGAGCGCGGCATGCGCAAGGCGGCGGCCGACACCGGCGCGGTCTACCTCGACAACTCGCGGCTCTTCCACGGCCACGAGGTGTGCAGCGAGTCCACCTGGGCGCGCGGCCTCTACATCGACCTGTCGCACTTCCCGCCGGACTCCAACTCGGTGCGCCAGTCCTTCCACCCGAACGCGGCCGGGCACGGCGCCTTCGCCTCCTGCCTGACGCAGATCTACAACTCCGGCCTGCGCGAGGCGAGCTGCGCCGACCCGGCGAGCACCGGGCAGCCCGTCCTCCAGCCGGTCGCCTGGGACGACGTCTTCAAGCCGCTGCGCGGCGAGGCGACCTCCAGTTGCCTGGACGCCCCCGCCTCCGCCACCCGCAACAACACCGGGGTCACCGGCTGGGAGTGCCACGGCGGACGCAACCAGGGCTGGTGGTACGACTCCGGCACGCAGACCCTGCGCACCGAACTGAGCCACGACCGCTGCCTCGACGTCCCCGGCGCCGACTACAAGGCAGGCGCCTCGCTCATCCTCTACAACTGCTCGGGCGCCGCCAACCAGCGCTTCGTGAGCCAGTCGGGCACCCTGCGCCCGGCCGCGTCCACGGGCCTGTGCGCGACCCTGGCGGGGGCCCACGACCCGCTGAGGCTGCAACCCTGCGACGGCACCGCGAAGCAGCGCTTCGCGTAACCCGCCGCTGACGCGGGTACGGGGAAGGACCGGCGTGGCCCTTCCCCGTACCCGTCCCCCTTATCCCGCTGTCACGAACGCCGTCAGGATCGCCGCCAGATGACCCGGGTCCCGCGCCCCGCACAGCTCACGGGCCGAGTGCATCGAGAGCCCCGGCACCCCCACGTCGACCGTCGGCACACCGAGGCGGGCCGCCGTGAGCGGGCCGATCGACGTGCCGCACGGCATCGCGTTGTTCGAGACGAACGGCTGCCACGGCGCGCCCGACCGCTCGCAGGCCGACGCGAACAGCGCGATCCCGGTCGAGTCGGTGGCGTACCGCTGGTTGACGTTGACCTTGACCGTCGGGCCGCAGTTGGGCAGCGGCTGGTGGCCCGGGTCGTGGCGCTCCGCGTAGTTCGGGTGCACCGCGTGCGCCATGTCGGCGGACACGCAGTACGCCCCGGCCAGCGCCCGCGACCAGTCCTCGCCGCTGCCGCCCCGGGCCGACACCGAACGGCTCAGCACCCGCTCCAGCATCGGGCTCTGCGCCCCCGTGTCCGAGCCGCTGCCGACCTCCTCGTGGTCGAAGGCGGCGAGCACCGGGATGTACGCCGGAGGCTCGGCGGCCGTCGCCGCGGCGGTCAGCGCGGTCACCCCGGCGTGCACCGACACCAGGTTGTCCAGCCGCGACGACACCAGGAACTCCCGCTCCGCGCCCAGATAGCCGGGCGGCTGCACGTCGTGCAGCATCAGGTCCCAGCCCAGCACCTCGCCCGGCTCCGCCTCGGCCGCCGCCGCGACCCGGCGCAGCAGCGCGCCCTCGTCGGCCGCGCCGAGCGACCAGATGGGGGCGATGTGGCGCTGCCGGTCCAGGGCGAGCCCGTCGTTGACCGTGCGGTCCAGGTGGATCGCCAGCTGCGGCACCCTCAGCAGCGGCTCGTCGATCTGCACCAGCCGGGACTCGGTCCCGCCGCCCGGTGCGCGCAGCGCGAGCCGCCCGGAGATGCCGAGATCGCGGTCGAGCCAGGTGTTGAGCGGCACCCCGCCGTAGATCTCCACCGCGACCTGCCGCCAGCCCGCCGAACTCGTGTCGGGCGTCGGCTTGATCCGCAGGTTCGGCGAGTCGGTGTGCGTGCCGATGATCCGGAACGGGGCGTGGGCGGGCAGCGACTCGGGCACGTACCAGGCGATCAGCGCGCCCCCGTTGACGACGAAGGCGCCGCCCGTGGTGCCCGTCCAGTCATCGGTTCCGCGCAGTTCGCGGAAGCCCGCCTTCTCCAGCCGCTGGGCCGCACTCGCCACGGCGTGGTACGGGGAGGGGCTGGCGGAGATGAAGGTGAGCAGGTCGTCGGCATGGCTGCGGTGGGGGACCGGCGTCATGCGGTGTCCGCCTTTCCGGAGTGGGACGGTGAGGGTGGCGCTGCCGCCCGGGATTCGGACGGGGTCGGCAGGGGCGAGGGCGGCGGCGGACCCGTGGGGGCGGCCCGCGTCCGTCGGTGGCACCGGGCCGGCCGCCCGGCGGTGCGGAGTTCTCCGGCAACGCCGGACAACCCACCGCATGCGTGTGGTGCGCCGCAAGCCCGGCGGGCGGCCCGGTGCGCGAAAGCGGCGGTGCGCTGCGGGGCGCCGCGGGGCCCCGGACGGGCGCCCGGGGCCCCGCTCCGGTCCGTGCCGGGTCCCCGCGGATCCGGCCGGGGCCGTGGCGCGGGCGTCGCGGCGGTAGCGCGAGATTGGCTGATTCCCGATGTACGTGTAAAGGGCCCGAATCCGGCCGGGTGCCGCCGTTCCGTCCCGCCCGCTGCGGCCGTCACGCCCGTCACGGCGCCGGCGCGGCCGCCCGCGCCCGTCGTGTTCCCGCCGTACGCACCAGGAACACCACCGCCATGGCGAGGGCCGCGCCGTGCGACCAGCCGACGACCGCGAGCGGGCTGAAGTGCTCCAGGGCCGCCGCCACGGCGATCATCCCGGCCCCGAAGCCCAGGTTCTCCACCGTCGCGGACAACCCGAAGGCGTGCGCCCGGGGCCCGGCCGGCAGGGTCTGGAGGTGCGAGGTGTACGAGACCTCGGTCAGGCCGTCCGCCGCGCCCGCCACCAGCGCGATCACGGCCGTGGCCGCCGCCGGGAACCCGGCGAACGCCAGGATGAACGCCGCCGACATCACACAGGTGCCGTAGCCGAAGCCCGCCGCGCCCATGGACCGGCCGGTACGGCGCCCGTACCGCTGGATCACCTGCTGCGCCACGATGTTGCCGACCGCCCACAGGCACCAGAACGCGCTGACGAACAGCGCGGGGTGCGCGTCGTCCAGCGCGGCGGAGTGCACGGGCAGCGCCGCGTTGTGCGACGAGGAGCCGAGCGCGTCCACCCCGCGCAGCCCGACCATCAGCCCGAGACCGGGCACCGCGGCCAGGGCGGCGAACGCGACGGGCTTCCGGCGCCGGGGCCGTTCCCCCTCCGGCTCCTCCGTAACCGCCTTGCCCCGGCCGCCGCCCGCGACCGGCAGCAGCGCCACCGTCAGCGCGCAGACGGCGAAGGTGCACAGGTCCACCACGAACGCGGCGGTGTACCCCACCAGCGACACGACCACACCCGCCGAGGCGAAGCCCGCCACCATCGCCAGCGAACGCCCGGTCACCGACAGGGAGTTCGCCCAGGACCGCCGCTCCTCGCCCACCATCTCCGGCACGGAGCTGCGCAGGGCCACCATGAACAGCGTCCCGCAGGCCCCGACGACCAGGGAGACGGCGAACAGCGCGGGCGTGCGCCAGCCGTCCGGCGCGACGATCAGCGGGACCATCACGGCGCCCTGCGCGACATTCGTCCAGAGCATCACGCTCTTCGCCGTGCAGCGCGCGAGCAGCCCGCCCGCGATCAGCCCGGCGAGAAATCCCGCGCCCAGCCGCAGGGCCATGAACAGCCCCATCGCGAGCGCCCGCCCCGTCGTCTCGTAGACGAAGAGGTTGAGCGCCACCATATTGAGGAACGTGCCGTACGAAGAGACCGCGTATCCGGCCACCAGAAATCGGAAGAAGCGCTCATCGCGCGGTGGTGCGGGCGGTTCGCCGACGGGAGCGGGGCTGCTGGAGGGCACCCTGTCATCGTGGGCCAGAGCCCGGAACCGGGGCCCGTTCCCCCGTATGCACAAAGGTAATCTGCACCCTTGTGAAGGACGATCAATCCCGCCCACCGGTGTGTGATTGCCGCGAATCGGCGCCGGACGGCACCGGCCGCCCGCAAGACCCGCCGCAGCAGCCGTGCGCGAGCGCCCTCGCCACGTACCGGCGCGCGCTGGTCGCGGGCAGCCTGCCCCGCGAGGAGGTGGCCGGCTGTCTGACCGCCCTTCACCTGATGGTCCCGGACCGCGCGTCACCCGGCTCGATGGTCCCCGTACCGCCGGAGACCGCCTCCTACGCCGCACTCGCGCCGCTGGAGGAGGCCGTGCTCGAACGGCGCCGCGCCCTGCGGGCCACCCGCGCCACCCTCGCCGCCTTCGAGACCCTGTACGCCGATGTGCACCGGCTCGAACAGCCCGCGCTCACCCGGCTCTCCGGGGAAGCCGTCATCAGCAGGGCTCTGGAGGCCGGGGTGGCCGGCTGCCGCGAGGAGATCCGCACCGCGCAGCCCGGCGGCGGCCGCCCCGAAGAGGCGCTCCGGGAGGCGCTCGTCCGCGACCTGGGGAACCTGCGGCGCGGCATCCGCCAGCGGACCGTCTACCAGCACACCGTCCGCTCGGACCGGGCCACCCTCGCCTACATCGAGCAGGTCGGCGCGGCCGGGGCCGAGATCAGGACGCTCGCCGAGGTGACGGATCGGGTCATCGTCGTGGACCTCGACCTCGCCTTCGTCCCGTTCTCCGACGCACCGCACGAGGCGCTGTGCGTACGCCACCCGGCGCTGGTGCGCTTCCTGGCCCGCGACTTCGACGAGGCATGGGCGCGGGCCGTGCCCGTACGGCCGGAACGGGCGCCGCTGCGCACCCCGGTCGTCACCTCCGACCTGCAACGGGCCATCCTGCAAGCTGTGGTGAACGGCGAGACGGACGCCGCGATAGCCCGCCGGATCGGGATGAGCAGGCGCAGCGTCGCCGAGCACATGCGCAAGGTCTCCGAGCAGCTGGGCAGCACCAGCCGCGCCCAGCTGGGCTACCTCGTCGCCACCTCGGGGCTGCTCGACGGCTGACCGCCGCCGGAAGGGCGCGCCCCTCCGGCGGCGCGGCGCTCAGCCCAGGCCCGGGCCGCGCACCGGGATGCTGGTGAACGTGGGCGCCGGGGCGGGCTCGGTGAAGAAGTCGTTGCCCTTGTCGTCCACGACGACGAACGCGGGGAAGTCCTCCACCTCGATCCGCCAGACCGCCTCCATGCCCAGCTCCTCGTACTCGACGACCTCGACCTTCTTGATGCAGTCCTGCGCGAGCCGGGCCGCCGGGCCGCCGATCGAGCCGAGGTAGAAGCCGCCGTGCTCGCCGCACGCGTCGGTGACCTGCTGGGAGCGGTTGCCCTTCGCCAGCATCACCTTGGAGCCGCCCGCCGCCTGGAACTGCGCGACGTAGCTGTCCATGCGGCCGGCCGTGGTCGGGCCGAAGGAACCGGAGGCGTACCCCTCGGGAGTCTTCGCCGGACCCGCGTAGTACACCGGGTGGTCCTTCAGGTACTGCGGCATCTCCTCGCCCGCGTCCAGGCGCTCCTTGATCTTGGCGTGCGCGATGTCGCGCGCCACGACCAGCGGACCGGTCAGCGAGAGCCGGGTCTTGACCGGGTACTTGGTCAGCTCCGCGAGGATCTCGTCCATCGGCCGGTTCAGGTCGATGCGGACGACGTCGCCCTCGGTGTCGAGGTGCTCGTCGGTGGTGTCCGGCAGGAAGCGGGCCGGGTCCTTCTCCAGCTGCTCCAGGAAGACGCCCTCGGCGGTGATCTTCGCGGTGGCCTGGCGGTCCGCCGAGCAGGAGACGGCGATGGCGACGGGCAGCGAGGCGCCGTGCCGGGGCAGGCGCACCACGCGGACGTCGTGGCAGAAGTACTTGCCGCCGAACTGCGCGCCGATGCCGATCTTCTGCGTCAGCTCGAAGACCTTCTCCTCCAGCTCCTTGTCGCGGAAGCCGTGCCCGGTGGGGGAGCCCTCGGCGGGCAGCTCGTCCAGGTAGTGCGCGGAGGCGTACTTCGCGGTCTTCAGCGCGAACTCGGCGGACGTACCGCCGACGACGATCGCCAGGTGGTACGGCGGGCAGGCCGCGGTGCCCAGCGAACGGATCTTCTGCTCCAGGAACTTCATCATGGACGCCTCGTTGAGGACGGCCTTCGTCTCCTGGAAGAGGAACGACTTGTTGGCCGAGCCGCCGCCCTTGGCCATGAAGAGGAACTTGTACGCGCCGCCGTCGGTGGCGTACAGCTCGATCTGCGCGGGGAGGTTGGAGCCGGTGTTCTTCTCCTCCCACATGTTCAGCGGGGCCATCTGCGAGTAGCGCAGGTTGAGCTTGGTGTACGCGTCGAAGATGCCGCGCGACAGGGCCTCCTCGTCACCACCCTCGGTCAGCACGTTCTGCCCGCGCTTGCCCATGACGATCGCGGTGCCGGTGTCCTGGCACATCGGCAGGACACCCGCGGCCGCGATGTTCGCGTTCTTCAGCAGGTCGAGCGCGACGAACTTGTCGTTGGACGAGGCCTCCGGGTCGTCCACGATCCGCCGCAGCTGCGCCAGGTGCGCGGGCCGCAGGTAGTGCGAGATGTCGTGCATGGCCTCGGCGGCCAGGGTGCGCAGCGCCTCCGGCTCGACCTTGAGGAACGTACGCCCGTCGGCCTCGAAGGTGGACACACCCTCGGCGGTGACCAGACGGTACGGCGTGGTGTCCTCTCCCAGGGGGAGCAGATCGGAGTACGCAAACTCTGGCATTACGGCCATTCCTCACTCGGCAGACAGCGGCTGACCACCCTTGGACAGCGCACCCACCAGGGTAGGACGCGTCGGGAGCGGCGGGCTTGTGAGGTAGGGCTCACCGGCCGGGGCGACATCGGGCCCGCCGTACTGCCCCGCCTCTGTCGCGATCTATCGCGTTTCGGTACGCTGGGGCGGTGGACCTCGAGAAGCAGCCCCAGCAGCCCACCGCACCGGCGGAAACCGACGCCATCCGTGCCTCCGACGCGGACCGCGACCGGATCGCGGACATCCTGCGCGAGGCGCTGGCCGAGGGCCGGCTGACCCCCGAGGAGCACGCGGATCGGGTCGACTCCGTCTACCGCGCCAAGACCGTCGGCGAACTCGAACCGCTCGTACGGGACCTGCCCGCGCCGGGCGGCGCGCCCAGGGCCACCGCCGGCACGCCTTACGGGTACGGCCCCGAGCCGGCCGCCGGTCCCGCCGACAACCTGGTGGCGATCTTCAGCAGCTCGACCCGCAGGGGCCGCTGGCGGGTGGGCGCCCGCACGAACGCGTTCTCGCTGTTCGGCAGTGTGGAAATCGACCTGACGGAGGCGCTTTTCGGACAGCGTCTCACCGTCATCAACGCGACCTCCGTCTTCGGCAGCGTCGAGATCCGGGTCCCCGAGAACATCTCGATGCGCGGCAGCGGGACGGGCATTTTCGGCAGTTTCGAAGTCCGCACGCTGGAATCCGCCGACCCCGAGGCGCCCGTGGTCGTTGTCAATGGATATTCGGTGTTCGGCAGCGTCGAGGCGAAGCCGAAACGCGGCAAGTTCATCGCGGATCTCCAGGACCGGCTGCGCAAGCACCTCGATAAGCATCTCGACCGCTGAGGGCGTCCGGCAGGGCGCGTCGGCGGGGGATTCTTTCCGGCCGAAAGGGCACTCGACCGCAATTGCGTGAAGCGGACTTGAGTACCACTCAGTGCATAGGCGCGCGCACAGCGGGTAGGGACTGCTGCATCGCCTCTCGCTCGCGAAGCCGTCGTCAGGAGTGGACCGTGCTGCAACTGCCGCATCAGCCCCTGCAGGTCGCCGCCGTCCCCCCGCAGCGGGTCCCCGCTCGGGAGGACCAGGCAGGCCCCTGGCATTCGGAGGCGGTGTGCCGCCGGGACGAGGCCGGGCTGTTCTTCGCCCCGTCGAAGGAGCCGACTGCCGCCCGCCTCTCGCGCGAGGACTCCGCGAAGCGGGTCTGCGCGCGCTGTCCCGTGATGGTGGAGTGCCGCGAGCACGCCCTGATGCAGCCCGAGCCGTACGGGGTGTGGGGCGGCCTCACGGCCGCCGAGCGCCGTGTGGCGCTGGCCCGGCGCAGGCGGCGGGACGTGGAGCTGAAGGCCGCGGGCTGAGCCGGCCGCCGGCCGGCGCTCCCGTACCCGTACCTACGAAGAGGCGCCCCCACCGCACATGGGGGGCGCCTCTTCGGGTGGGTGCGCGGGTGCTACTTCGCGCGGTCGAAGTCGATGGCGCTGTACGCCCGCAGCTTCGACAGCCGGTGGGTGGAGCTGATCGTCCGGATGGTGCCGGACTTGGACCGCATGACGATGGACTCCGTGGTCGCCGTCTCCGAGCGGTAGCGCACCCCGCGCATCAGCTCGCCGTCGGTGATCCCGGTCGCCACGAAGAACACGTTGTCGCCGCTGACCAGGTCGTCCGTGGACAGCACGCGGTCCAGGTCGTGCCCGGCGTCCAGGGCGCGCCGCCGCTCGGCCTCGTCCTTCGGCCAGAGCTTGCCCTGGATGACACCGCCGAGGCACTTTATGGCGCAGGCCGAGATGATGCCCTCGGGCGTGCCGCCGATGCCCATGAGCAGGTCCACGCCGGTGCCCTCGCGGGCGGCCATGATCGAGCCGGCCACGTCGCCGTCGGAGATGAACTTGATGCGGGCGCCGGTCTCCCGGATCTCCTTGACGATGCCGTCGTGGCGCGGGCGGTCCAGGACGACGACGGTGACGTCCTCGGGCGTGGAGTTCTTCGCCCGGGCGACGCGGCGGATGTTCGCCGAGACCGGGGCGTTGATGTCCACGAAGTCGGCCGCCTCCGGGCCGGTGACCAGCTTGTCCATGTAGAACACGGCGGACGGGTCGAACATCGCGCCCCGGTCCGCGGCGGCCAGGACGGCGATCGCGTTCGGCATGCCCTTGGCGTTGAGGGTCGTGCCGTCGATCGGGTCGACGGCGATGTCCACCTCGGGCCCGGTGCCGTCGCCGACGTGCTCGCCGTTGAACAGCATGGGCGCCTCGTCCTTCTCGCCCTCACCGATGACGACGACGCCGTTCATGGAGACGGTGGAGACCAGGGTCCGCATGGCGTTCACGGCGGCGCCGTCGGCCCCGATCTTGTCCCCGCGGCCGACCCAGCGCCCGGCGGCCATGGCGGCGGCCTCGGTGACCCGGACCAGCTCGAGGGCGAGGTTGCGGTCGGGGGCCTCCGGGGAGACCTCCAGCTGGGACGGCAGATGATGCTCGGACATCGGAGCGCACCTTTCTGTACGGCGACGACCGGATGAGGGTGATCTGACTCTATCGCCAGGCCGATAAAATGAGCAGACCGGGTCACGTTTGAGCGGGGTGGCCCCCGGTTCGGCCGCACGGAGGCTGATGCGACCATGGGGGCGTGGCAAGCAAGCAAGGCAAGCAGACCGTCCGGGACATGATCCTGTCGCTGTTGGCGATCGCCGCCGTGGCGGGTGTCGTCTACATCTTCATCCCGCACGACGACAAGGCCGATCCGGTCAAGGCGGTCGACTACCGCGTCGAGCTCCTGACCGCGCGGCGCGCCGCGCCGTACCCGGTGGCGGCCCCCGACGGCCTGCCCGCGGGCTGGAAGCCCACCTCGGTCACGTACGAACGGGACAAGGGCAACAGCTGGCACCTCGGCTTCCTCGACCCGGACGGCAAGTACGTCGCGGTGGAGCAGTCCACGGCCCCGGCGAACTCCTACATCGCCCAGGTGAGCCAGGAGGCCAAGGACACCGGGCGCACCCAGGAGGTCGCCGGTCAGACCTGGCAGCGCTGGGAGGGCCCGAAGTACGACGCGCTGGTGCGCGAGGAGAAGGGCGCCACGACCGTGGTGACCGGCTCGGCCCCGGCCGAGCGGCTGGCGGAGATGGCGGCGGCGCTCAAGACGTCCTGACCGCCGTACGGCGTACGTGAAACGGGGAAGGCCCCGGAGCGAGTGCTCCGGGGCCTTCCCCGTGTCCAGCCGTCGGGAAACGGTGGTGGCTCAGACGGTCTTGACGACCTCGTCGAACGCCAGGCGCGGCGAGCGCGGGAACCAGGCGTCCTCGCCCGGCTTGCCGATGTTGACGACCATCAGAACGTTGTGGTCGCCGTCCAGGAACTCCTTCTCGATGCCCGCGGCGTCGTAGCCGGTCATCGGGCCGGCGGCCAGGCCGGCGGCGCGGACGCCGATGATGAAGTACGCGGCCTGCAGGGCGGCGTTCAGCGAGGCGGCGGACTCGCGGACCGGGCGCTCGGAGAAGAAGAGGTCCTTGGCCTGCGGGAAGTGCGGCAGCAGGGCCGGCAGCTCCTCGTGGAACTCGTTGTCCGCGGCCAGGATCGCGACCAGCGGCGCGGTCGAGGTCTTGGGCTGGTTGCCCTCGGCCATGTGCTGGACGAGGCGCGCGCGGGCGTCCTCGGAACGCACCAGCACGACGCGCAGCGGCGACTGGTTGAAGGCGGTCGGGCCGTACTTGACCAGGTCGTAGATGGCCTGGACCTGCTCGTCCGTCACCGGCTCGTCGGTGAACGTGTTGGCGGTGCGGGCCTCGCGGAAGAGGAGGTCCTGGGCGGCGGGGTCAAGAACGAGGGACATCGGGCGTATTACCTTCCGGACGTACACGGGGGGATCGGGCCACGGACACGGGGGAACCGGCCACGACGATCACGGTACGGCGGAAGTGCGTTAACGTTCAACTAAATCAGGGGTGGGGAGACTCACGCCGGAAAGCGGAATAAGCCGCTACGCCTCGTCCTCCGCCGGGCCCGCGAGCGCGGCGTCGAGCCGGGCACGGGCGCCCTCCAGCCAGTGCCGGCACACCTTCGCCAGCTCCTCGCCGCGCTCCCAGAGCGCGAGGGAGTCCTCCAGCGAGGTCCCGCCCGCCTCCAGGCGGCGCACCACCTCGATCAGCTCGTCGCGCGCCTGCTCATAGCCCAGCGGGCTCGTCGCTGCGGCGGCCGCCGTCCCGTCGTCCGTCATGTCTTCCACCCTATGTGTCGTCCTGTGTCCGGTCTCTGCGCCGATACCTGCACCCGGGGAGCCCGGGCCCCTACTCCGCGACCCGCACCGTGAACTCGCCCCCCGACACCCGGGCCCGCAGCGGCTCCCCGGCCCCGCCCGCGTCCGCGGGCTCCCGCACCACGTGCCCGTCGGCGCGCTGGAGCACCGCGTAACCGCGCTCCAGGGTCGCGGCGGGGGAGAGCGCGAGGACCCGGGCCCTGGTGTGGGACAGCTCCGAATCGGCCCGGTCCAGCAGATGGCCCAGCACCCGCCGGGCGCGCCCGGCCAGCGCGTCGACGTCCGCCTCGCGCTCGTCCACCATCCGCTGCGGGTGCTCCATGCAGGGCCGCCCCAGCGCGTGGGCCAGGCCCCGCTCCTCCCGGTCGAGCAGCCCCTGGACCGTCCGCAGGGCCCGGTCCCGCAGCTGCCGCACCCGGTCCAGCTCCTCGCCCACGTCGGGCACGACCTTCTTCGCCGCGTCCGTGGGCGTCGAGGCCCGTACGTCCGCGACGAGGTCGAGCAGCGGGGAGTCCGGCTCGTGCCCGATCGCCGAGACCACCGGCGTACGGCACGCCGCGACCGTACGGATCAGCTCCTCGTCCGAGAACGGCAGCAGGTCCTCGACGCTGCCGCCGCCGCGCGCCACGACGATCACGTCCACGTCCGGGATGCCGTCCAGCTCCTTGACCGCCCGCACCACCTGGTTCACCGCGTGCACCCCCTGCACGGCGGTGTTGCGGACCTCGAAGCGGACGGCGGGCCACCGGCGGCGGGCGTTCTCCAGGACATCGCGCTCGGCGGCCGAGGCCCGGCCGCAGACCAGGCCGATCAGCTGCGGCAGGAAGGGCAGCGGCTTCTTCCGGTCCAGGGCGAACAGACCCTCGGAGGCCAGGGACTTCTTCAGCTGTTCGAGGCGCACCAGCAGCTCACCGATGCCCACCGGCCGTATCTCCGTCGCCCGCAGCGACAGCTGCCCCCGGGGCGCGTACCACTCCGGCTTGGCGAGGACGACGACCCGCGCGCCCTCCGAGACGACGTCGGCGATCCGGTCGAAGACCTGCCGGAAGCACGTCACGCTCACCGAGATGTCGTGCGACGGGTCGCGCAGCGTCAGGAACACCACCCCGGCACCGGGCCGCCGGGACAGCTGCGTGATCTGGCCCTCGACCCAGACCGCACCGAGCCGGTCGATCCAGCCGCCGATCAGCCGCGACACGTCACCGACGGGCAGCGGCGCTTCCGGGGAAGTGTTCAGAGCCATGCGAGCGAGCGTAACGGCCGGGACCGACAACAGGGCCCGTCACGCCTTACGGGGCCACGCCCCGCCGCCCCCGCTGCACCAGGACCACCACCAGACCCACGGCCAGCCAGCAGGCGCCCACCACCTGCGCGCTCCCCGTCGCCTCCACGATCACCGCGATCAGCACCCCGGCCCCCACCACCGGCACCACCAGATGGCGCCACCAGCTCGGCTCGCCCTCCCTCCGCCGCACCACGAACCAGCCGACCACCGACGCGTGCAGCAGCACGAACGCCGTCAGCGCGCCGATGTCCACCACCGAGACCAGATGGTCGAGCCCGTCGTCGCGCCGCGCCGCCCACACCGCCGCCACCAGCGTCACGACGGCCGCGATCAGGATCGCCACCCGGGGCACCCCCGAGCGCGGATCGACCTTCGACAGCAGCCCCGGCAGCCGCCGCTCCCGGGCCATCGCGAACAGCAGCCGCCCCGCCGCCGCCTGCCCCGCCAGTGCCGCGAACGCCGCCCCGATCGCCTTGCTGACGGCCACCAGATCGTGCAGCCAGGTCCCCACCGCGGCGTCCACCGTGTCGTAGAACGCCGAGCCCTGCGCCCCCGGATCGGCGGTCAGCTCCGCCGAGGTCATCGGCTCCAGCAGGGCCGCCAGATACGCCTGCGCCACGAACAGCGTCCCCGCGAGCACCAGGCAGAACAGCACCGCCCGCGCCACCTGAGCCGAGCCGCCCGTCACCTCCTCCGCGAACGAGGCGATGGCGTCGAACCCGAGATACGAGAGCACCGCCACGGACACCGCGCCCAGCACCGCCGTCATGGAGAACCCGGAATCCCCGGTGAGCGGCGACAGCCAGCCGCGCTGCGCCCCGTCCCGTACGAGCACCACCACGGCGGACACCACGAACACCAGCAGCACCACGATCTCCATCGCCAGCACCGCGAAACCGACCCGGGCGGCGGCCCGCACGCCCCACAGGTTGAGCAACGTCGTCAGGACCACCGCGAGCGCAGTCCAGACCCACCGCGAGACCTCCGGGACCAGCGAGTTCATCGCGATCCCCGAGAAGAGGTACGCCACGGCCGGGATCAGCAGGTAGTCCAGCATCGCCATCCACCCGGCGATGAACCCCGGCCCCTCGCCGAGCCCCTTGCGGGCGTACGCGAACACCGACCCGGCCATCGGGGCGACCCGCACCATCTGCGCGTAGCTGAACGCGGTGAACGCCATCACGACGGTCGCGGCGACGTACACCAGCGCGACCGCACCGTCCGACTTCGCGTCCAGCGTCCCGAACACGCCGACGGGGGCCATCGGGGCGATGAAGAGCAGCCCGTAGACCACCAGGTCCCGGAAGCCGAGGGTCCGCCGCAGGCGCGCCTGCTCCGTGGAGCCGTCGCTGCCGGATTCCGTACCGCTGTCGGCCATGAGCCCTCCGTAGTCGGCGTCCCCACCAGTCTCCCGACCCGCCACTCCCCGCGCCCGTTCGGTACGGCCTTACGATGGGACGCATGACTGCTACGACCCCCCGACGCGTCCTCCTCGCCGCTCCCCGTGGCTACTGCGCGGGCGTGGACCGTGCCGTGATCGCCGTGGAGAAGGCCCTGGAGCAGTACGGCTCCCCGGTCTACGTGCGCCACGAGATCGTCCACAACAAGTACGTCGTACAGACCCTGGAGAAGAAGGGCGCGATCTTCGTCGAGGAGACGGCGGAGGTCCCCGAGGGCTCGATCGTCATGTTCTCCGCGCACGGCGTCGCCCCGACCGTGCACCAGGAGGCGGCCGAGCGGAAGCTCGCCACGATCGACGCGACCTGCCCGCTCGTCACCAAGGTCCACAAGGAGGCCGTCCGCTTCGCGCAGGACGACTTCGACATCCTCCTCATCGGCCACGAGGGCCACGAGGAGGTCATCGGCACCTCCGGCGAGGCCCCCGAGCACATCACCCTGGTCGACGGCCCCGAGGACGTCGAGAACGTCGAGGTGCGCGACCCGTCGAAGGTCGTCTGGCTCTCCCAGACCACCCTCTCCGTGGACGAGACGATGGAGACGGTCGGCGCGCTCAAGGAGAAGTTCCCGCTGCTGATCTCGCCGCCCAGCGACGACATCTGCTATGCCACGCAGAACCGCCAGATCGCCGTGAAGCAGATGGGCGCCGACGCGGACCTGGTGATCGTCGTCGGCTCGAAGAACTCCTCCAACTCGGTCCGCCTGGTCGAGGTCGCCCTCGGCGCGGGCGCGGGTGCATCGCACCTGGTCGACGGTGCCGACGAGATCGACGAGGCGTGGCTGGACGGCGTCTCCACGGTCGGCGTCACCTCCGGCGCCTCCGTGCCCGAGGTGCTGGTCGACGGCGTGCTGGCGTGGCTGGCCGAGCGGGGTTTCGAGGACGTCGAGATCGTGAAGGCCGCCGAGGAGTCGATCGTCTTCTCGCTGCCGAAGGAGCTGCGCCGCGACCTGCGCGCGGAGGCGGCGGCCCTGAAGGGCGAGTAGCCACGATCTTCGGGAGCCGTTCCGGGAGTGGGCGCGCGCCGGTGCCCGTACCGTGGATCACATGGAGATCTTCGGCGTGGACATCGGCGGATCCGGGATCAAGGGCGCTCCCGTGGACCTGGACCGCGGAGACCTGGCGCAGGAGCGCCACAAAGTACTGACACCGCACCCGGCGACGCCCAAGGACGTCGCCGGGTGCGTGGCGGAGGTCGTCGGCCACTTCGACTGGAAGGGCCCGGTGGGGGTCACCTTCCCGGGCGTCGTCACGGACGGCCTCACCCGCACCGCGGCCAACGTCGACAAGGGCTGGATCGACCAGGACGCCCGTCACCTGCTCGGCGAGAAGCTGGGCCTCCCGGTCACCGTGCTCAACGACGCGGACGCGGCGGGCATCGCCGAGATGACGTTCGGCGCGGGCCGGGGCCGCAAGGGCACCGTGATCATGCTGACCTTCGGTACGGGGATCGGCAGCGCGCTCTTCATCGACGGCAAACTCGTCCCCAACACGGAGCTCGGCCACCTGGAGCTCAACGGCCACGACGCGGAGAAGCACGCCTCCACGAAGGCCAAGGAGGACGAGGACCTGGGCTGGCACCACTGGGCCCGCCGGGTCCAGAAGTACCTGGCCCACGTGGAGATGCTGTTCTCGCCCGAACTGTTCATCATCGGCGGCGGGATCAGCCGCAAGGCCGACAAGTTCCTGCCGCTGATCGAGCACGTACGGGCGGAGATGGTCCCGGCGGAGCTCCAGAACAACGCGGGGATCGTGGGCGCGGCGATGGCCGCGAAGGCGGCCGCCTCGGACTGAGGGCCCGGTGCGGGGAGGGCGGGCTCAGCGCTGCGAGGGGCGGCGGGGTGCCCGCCCCGCCGCGCGGCCCGCGGGTGCCGGCGAGGCGGTGGCGGCGGCCGGCCGGGCGGTGTGCGCGGCCTGCATCAGCCGCCGCTGCCGGGCCCGCATCAGCCGCACCTTGCGTACGGAAGTGATGAGGCCCGCGACGAGGGTGCCGCCGTACAGCCAGCCGGCGTGCACGGCGAGCGCGGTGACGACGGCCATGGTCCGGCCGCCGAGCCCCCCGCCGCCGCCGGCGATCGGGGCGATCCCGAGCGCGAAGGCGATGGGCACGCTGATGGGCGCGGTCACCAGGTCCGCCGGCCGCACCCAGAGCGCGGTGAGTGCGCTGACCGGCAGGAACAGCACGCCGAACACGACCGGCGACTCGTCGAACAGCAGCCAGTCCAGGCACCCGATCAGGAACATCGCGGCGGCCGCGAAGAGCCCGGCGCCGATCCCGGTGAGCCGGGGATTGGGCAGCCTGCGCAGAACGCCCACGGCGGGCGGGACCGGCCGCCCGGCGGGCGCGCTCATCACCCGGTGACCGAGGGCCCCCGTGCCGTCGGCCTTCCTGGCCCCCTTGGCCGCCCCGAGCGGGGACAACGGGGCCTGCCTGCGCTGCGGGGGACGTGTCCTGTGCTGCTCCACCGGGACAACGTAGGTCGCAGGGAGGCCGGAATCAGGTGCGGGACACGCGCTTTGGCCGACCTTGGCGATGAGTTCGATGCCACACGGCGCAACGGGAACCGGATCGGGGGCGCCGCTCAGGGTCTGTCGTTCGGGTCAGCCCGCGAGCCCGGCATGACCCAAACGACAGGCCCTAAACTCGCTCGTATGGTCCGGTCGTCCCGTGGTGAGGTGAGCCCGGGGCTGTGGCGCCGCGAGGCGGGCACGGTCGTACGCCGGGCCGGGGCGCTCCCCGAGCGGGCGGCGGACTCCGGCGCCGTCGTCGCCGAGTTCCGGATCGTCCCCGCCCCCACGGAGTGGGCCCAGCACGCGCACCGGCTGCACGAACTCGTCTGGGTGCGCGGCGGGACGCTGACGTCCCGGGTGGGCGACCGGGTCTTCACCGTGTTCGAGGGGCACGGGCTCTGGATGCCCGCCGGGGTGGTGCACGCGGGCCGGGCGACGGAGGGCGCGCGCTTCCACAGCGCCTTCTTCGCCCCCGACCGCACGCCCTTCGCCTTCGGGGAGCCGAAGGCGATCGCGATGACCCCGCTGCTCGTATCGCTGCTGACCCACCTGTCGCGCACGGACCTCGCCGAGGACGCCCGGCTGCGGGCGGAGGCCGTCGTCTTCGACGTGATCGAGCCCTCCGAGCACGAGCTGGCGCTACGGCTGCCCGGCGACCCCCGGATCGACGCGATCGCCGAAGCGCTGCTGGACGACCCCGCCGACGGCCGCTCGCTGGAGGAGTGGGCGCGGCAGCTGGGGACCAGCGACCGCACGATCACCCGCGCGTTCCGGCAGTCGACCGGGCTCTCCTTCGCGCAGTGGCGGCAGATGCTGCGGGTGCACCGGGCGCTGATGCTCCTGTCCGACGGCTTCGATGTGATGTCCGTCTCCGAACACCTCGGCTACGCGCAGCCCAGCTCCTTCATCGCCGCGTTCCGGCGCGTCATGGGCACCACGCCCGGCGCCTTCTCCGGGGCGTTCACGGCCTCCGGGGATGTCCGGAATCCCGTATCGGGTGGCGAGAACGCCGGATTGTCTGCATGACAAGCGGAATATAGTCTTCTTCGAGTTAGGTAACCCTTAGTTGTTGCTCGCCGTGCGCGGCTCTGCCCGCGTACGCCCGTATGCGGTGCCGCCCGCGTACGGGAGAGCGTGCGGCCCGGCCCGTGAAGGCCGGGCGGGGGGTGCCCCACACCGCGCCCCTCCGACCACCCGGACCTCCTCATGTTCACAAGCCCCTTCCGTCGTGCCGGAAGACTCCCGGACGGCCCCGCCGCACCGGCGTCCGCGCTCCACGGGCGCGACCTGGTGCTGCGCTACGGCGGCGAGCCGGTCGTCCACGGCGTCTCGGTCACCCTGGAGCCCGGCCGCGTGACCGCCCTCGTGGGGCCGAACGGCAGCGGCAAGTCCACGCTGCTGCGCGCGCTCTCCCGGCTGCACCCGGTGGACGGCGGCAAGGTCACCCTCGGCGCCCCCGGCGGGGCGGCCGAGCGCGACGCGGCCCTGCTCAGCCCGCGCGGCTTCGCCCGCGAGGTCACCCTGTTCTCCCAGTCGCGGCCCGCACCCCAGGGGCTGACGGTCGCGGAGGTCGTCGCGTTCGGGCGCCACCCCTACCGGCGCGGCTTCGCCGGACCCACCCCCGAGGACGGCGCCGCCGTCGACCGCGCCATGGGCGTCACCGGCGTCCGGGAGATGGCGGACCGGCAGGTCGGGGAGCTCTCCGGCGGCGAGATGCAGCGCGTCTGGCTCGCGGCCTGCCTCGCCCAGGACACCGGCGTCGTGCTGCTGGACGAACCGACCAACCACCTGGACCTGCGCTACCAGTTCGAGACGCTCGACCTGGTCCGGGACCTCGTGGAACGGCACGGCCTCGCCGTCGGCATCGTGCTCCACGACCTCGACCAGGCGTCCCGGATCGCCGACACGCTGGTCCTCATGCACGCCGGCCGCATCCACGCGGCGGGCGCCCCCGCCGACGTGCTCACCTCCGAGAACATCGGCCTGGTCTACGACATCCGCGTCGACGTCGCCCTCGACCCGCGTACGGGCCGGCTGCGCATCGACCCCCTCGGGCGCCACCTCACCTGACGAGGCCGCCCCCCTTCCTGAGCAGCCGTGCCGCGCTCCGACGCACCCTTCGAAAATTTGAGAAAGAGGACCCTCCATGAACCGCGCCAGCCGCCTGACGGCCGCAGCCACGACCGGGCTCGCCCTGTTCGCCCTCGCCGCCTGCGGCACGACCGACGCCGACGACGTCACGTCCAAGAGCACCGCCAAGGCCGCCCCCGCGTCCAAGAGCTGCGCCGACGACACCACGGCCACGTCGACGAAGCCGGTCTCCCTCACGGACGGCGTCGGCCGCCAGGTGAAGCTCGACAAGCCCGCCAAGCGCATCGCGGTCCTGGAGTGGCAGCAGGTCGAGGACGCGCTGACGCTGTGCGTCACGCCCGCCGCCGTCTCCGACGCGAAGGGCTACAGCACCTGGGTCAGCGCGGAGAAGCTGCCTGGCGGGGTGACCGACATCGGCACTCGCGAGGAGCCCGACCTCGACACCCTGTACGCGGCCAAGCCCGATCTCATCGTCGTGGAGGCGTTCGACGCCAAGGACGAGATGATCAAGAAGCTGGAGAAGCGGGGTGTGCCCGTGCTCGCCACGCGCGGCGCCAACCCGAAGGACCCGATCGGCAACATGCGCCAGGTCTTCAGCATGATCGGCGAGGCCACCGGGCGCACCGAGCGCGCCGACCAGGTGCTCAAGGAGTTCGACGCCCACCTCGCGAAGGCCAAGCAGCAGGTCACCGACGCCGACCTGCCGACGAAGGACTTCGTGTTCTTCGACGGCTGGCTGGAGGGCAACAACCTCACCGTCCGCCCCTACAGCGACGGCGCCCTCTTCACCGAGCTGGGCAAGGAGCTCGGCCTGAAGCCCGCGTGGACCAGCAGCGTCAACAAGGAGCACGGCGACGGAGGCGTCGACCCCGCCTACGGCCTCGCGCAGACCGACGTCGAGGGCCTCGTCGCGGTGGGCGACGCCAACCTCTTCTACGCCAACGACGAGGGCGCCGGCGGCTACGTCGCCGCGCTCCGGAAGAACCCGATCTGGAAGAAGCTCCCGGCCGTCAAGGAAGGCCGCGCCCACGCCTTCCCGGCCCGGGTCTGGGGCGCCGGCGGCCCCCGCTCCAACGAGCAGGCGATCGACGCCTACGTCGACGTACTCGACAAGAAGTGAGCGCCGTACGCACCGCGCCACCCGCCGAGGGAGCGCCGCCGCGTCCACTCAAGGAACGCGGCGGCGCTCCCGCCGGGGCGGCCGTTCTGGCGGTCCTCCTCGCCGCGACCGTCCTCGTCGGCCTGTGGCACCTGACCCAGGGCACCTCGGGCGTCGGCGTCGGCGACCTGGTGCGCCACCTCGCCGGACAGAAGGACAGCGCCGACGGCGCCCCGGTCGGTGAGATCCTCACCGGCTCCCGGCTGCCGCGCCTCTTCGCGGGCGTCGCGGTCGGCTTCGCCCTGGGCTGCGCCGGCACCCTGCTCCAGTCCGTCACGCACAACGCGCTGGCCTCGCCCGACACCCTCGCGGTCTCGGCCGGGTCCTACTTCGCCGTCTCGCTGGTCGCCGCCTTCGGCCTCTCCGTACCGCTGTGGGCCTCGGGCGTCGTCGCCTTCGCCGGCGGCCTGGTCGCGGCGGCGCTCGTGCTGCTCCTCGCGGGCCGGGCGGCGGGCACCTCGGGCACCCGCCTCATCCTCGCCGGATCGGCGCTGGCGATGGCCCTGGACTCCGCGACCGGGATGCTCCTCATCCTGTTCAAGCAGAACACCACCGGCCTCTACGCCTGGGGCAGCGGCTCGCTCTCGCAGCTCGACATCGACGCGTCGCTGCGCGCCATCCCCCTCGTCGTCCTGGTGCTCTGCGCCGCCCTCGCCCTCTCCCGGCGCCTCGACGTGATGAACCTCGGCGACGACACCGCGGCCACCCTCGGCGTCCCGATCCGGAGCACCCGGGTGTACGCCGTGGTCTGCGCGGTCCTCCTCACCAGCACCGCGGTCACCCTCGCGGGCCCGATGGCGTTCGTCGGCCTCGGCGCCCCCGTCCTGGCCCGCCTGATCGCCGGACGGGCCCGCGCACTGCGCCGCCACCTGCTCCTGATCCCCGCGGCCGGCCTGCTCGGCGCGCTGCTCATCCTGCTCGCGGACGCCGTCCTGCGCGCGGTGCAGGGGGCGGACGGAGCGGCCTCCATCCCCACCGGGGTGCCGACCGCGCTGCTCGGCTCCGTCGTGATCGTGGTCCTCGCACTGCGGCTGCGCGACACGGGCCGCATCCAGCAGCCGCCACGGGCCCGGGTCGCCGCCCGGTCCCGGCGCGCGTACCTCCTCGTGGTGACCGGCGCGGCGGTCCTGCTGGCCGTGGCCGCCCTCGTCGGCACCCTGGCGGGGAGCCTCTGGCTGAAGACCGGGGACATCGCCCTCTGGGTCCAGGGCACCGCCCCCGACCTGATCGGGGCCGCCCTGGACGACAGGGTGCCCCGGGTCACCGCCGCGATCCTCGCCGGCATGGCGCTCGGACTCGCCGGATGCGTGGTGCAGGGCACCGTACGCAACCCGCTCGCTGAGCCCGGAATCCTCGGCATCACGGCGGGCGCCGGTCTCGGCGCCGCGGGCGTCGTCACCTCGGGGCTCGGCGGCGGACGGACGGTGCTCGTCGCAGTCGCCGTCGCGGCCGGGCTCGCCACCTTCGCGGTGATCGCCCTGCTGGCCTGGCGCGGAGGCTTCCTGCCCGACCGGTTCGTCCTGATCGGCATCGGTGTGGGGTACGGCCTCAGCGCGGTGACCACGTTCCTGCTGCTGCGCGCCGACCCGTACAACACGCCCCGCATCTTCACCTGGCTCTCCGGCACGACCTACGGCCGTACGTTCTCCGACACCGTCCCGGTCGCGGTGGCCCTGGCCCTCGCCCTGCCCGTACTGCTGGCCGTGCGCGAACGGCTCGACCTGCTCGCCGTCGACGAGGACACCCCGCGCATCGTCGGCGTCAGGGTGGAGCGCACCCGCTTCGCGGCCCTGGCGATCGCCGCCGTGCTCGCCGCGCTCAGCGTGATCGCCATCGGCGTCGTCGGCTTCGTGGGGCTCGTCGCCCCGCACCTCGCCCGTTCCCTGGTGGGCGCCCGGCAGGCCCGGACGATCCCGGTCGCGATGCTGCTCGGCGGGGTGCTGGTGTGCGTGGCGGACGCGCTCGGGCGCACCGTCGCGGCCCCCTCCCAGGTACCGGCCGGGCTGATGATCGCGCTGGTGGGCGCGCCGTACTTCGTGTGGGTGCTGAAGCAGTCCCGTGCGTGAATTTCTCTGGAGCATTCGAATGACGTTCTCCCTGCAAGAAGGGCCCGTGCCCTACGAGCCCGGCACCGCGCCTGCCCCGCTCGTCCCCCCGGAGGTGGCGGAGCGCTGGGACGCGGTCGACCGCTCCGCGCACGCCCCGCACCTCGTCGGCGTGCGCGGTGACGGCGAGGAGTGGGCGGGTGCCGCGCTCGTGACCGCCCGCCCCGGTACGGCGTATCTGAAGATCGTGGATGCCGTGGGCGACGTACCGGCCGTCATCGAGGCCGTCGCCGCGCACGCGCGCGAGCGGGGGCTCGTCCAGCTGAAGTGGGAGGGCTGGACGGTCGCGCCTTCGGAGGCCGCCGACGCGGGCTTCGCCGCCCTGGAGCCGCCGCTCTCGCAGTCGCAGGGCGCGAACGGTCCGGCCACCGGTTACGTCCGCTGGCTCAACGACGACGCGGTGACCGCGCCTCCGTACTACGGGCAGACCACCCACTTCAGCTGCGGCGCCGTCACCGCACTCGTCGCGCAGGTGCACGCGGGCCTCCTGCCGCGCGAAGCGCTGGACCGCCGGGCGGAGCTGACGCTGTGGCGGGACGCGACCAACTTCATGGCCTGCGAGCCCGTCGGCCTGGGCGTCGCCCTGCGCCGCGCGCGGCCGTCGTACGGGGTGACGGTCCACCTCGACACGGACCGGCCGGTCATGCTCGACCACCTCGACCCGGGCGACCAGGAGTGGCGCGCGCTGCTCCAGCGGGTGTCCCGTACGGAGGCCGAGAGCGTCGGCGTTCCGGTCGACGCGGACCACCTCCCGCTGAGCGCGGTCCGGGACGCGGTCGGCCGGCGGGACCACGTGCTCCTGCTGCTCTCGCTCGCCGCGATGCAGGGGTTCGATGTGCCGCACTGGGTCCTCTGCCACGGCGTCGTGCCCGGTGCCGTGGTGATCGACGACCCGTGGGCCAACGGGGCGACCGGGGACACCTGGGTCGACGCCCACCTGCTGCCGGTGCCGGACGCGTCGCTGGACGCGATGTCGAGGATGGCGCCAGGGGGCTTCCGCGGGGCCGTGACCCTGCGCTCCGCCCCCGAGTAATCCGGTGCGCCGGGCGCGGGGCCGCCCGTACGCTGGGCCCCTTTCCGAACCCGAGGAGAAACGGCAGTGATGGAGATCCGTCCCACGACCGACGAGGACTTCGAGGTCTTCGTCGCCACCGTCCACACGGCCTTCGGGCAGTTCCCGGAGACCCCGGTCGCGGACGGCGGACGCTGGTGGTCGGCGCTGGAGATGGAGCGCGGCCTGCTCGCCGTGGCACCGGACGGAAAGCCCGTGGGCACCGCCGCCGCGTACTCCTTCGAGCTGACCCTGCCCGGCGGGAAGCCCGTCCCGGCCGCCGGTGTGACCGCCGTGGGCGTCGTGCCCTCGCACCGGCGGCGCGGCGTGCTCAGCGCGATGATGCGCCACCAGCTCGCCGAGGTGCGGGAGCGGGGCGAGTTCCTGTCGGTGCTGCTGGCCTCGGAGGCGCGGATCTACGGGCGCTTCGGGTACGGCCCCGCGACGTCGACGGCGCGGCTGACGGTGCCCCGGCACCGGGCGGAGCCCGCGGCGCGGCGGGGCGGCGCTGCCGAGGAGGGGACCGGTTCCGTGGAGGTCCTGCGGCGTGCCGACTGCGGGGAGATCCTCGAAGCGGTCTACGACCGGTACCGCCGCGCGCAGCCCGGCGCGCTGTCCCGGCCGCACCGCTGGTGGGACCTGGGCGCGGGCCAGCCGCCGGTCTCCCGGGCACCCCGCTACGTGGCCGTGCACCGGGACGCGGACGGCACCCCGGACGGATACGCCAGCTACTCGACGGAGTCCGGCACCCTGGCGGTGGACGAGACCATCGCCGTGGACGACGCGGCCTTCACCGCCCTCGCCCGGTACGCCCTCGGGCACGACCTGGTCTCCCAGGTCGTGTTCCGCCACGTCCCGCCGGAGCACCCGCTGCGCTGGCAGCTCGCGGACATCCGGGCCGGTGAGGTCGCCGGCCACACCGACTGGCTCTGGGTGCGCCTCCTCGACGTACCGCGTGCGCTGACGGCGCGCGGCTGGTTCACGGACGGGGAGCTGGTGCTGGACGTGGACGATCCGTTCCTGGGCGAGCACGGCCGCTACCTGCTGACCGTCCGCGACGGCCGGGCGGAGTGCGTGGCCACGGACCGGCGGCCGGACCTGTCGCTGGACGTACGGGACCTGGGCTCGGTCTACCTCGGCGGCACCCGCCCGAGCACGCTCGTACGGGCCGGGCACATCCGGGCGCACGACCCGGCCGCCGCAGCCCGCGCGGACGCGCTGTTCGCGAGCGACGTCTCCCCGCACTGCCTGCACTGGTTCTGACCGAGGAGCTCTCCTCGCCCCGGTCCCTGTACCGTGATACGCGCACGTGGACGATGGCACGCCTGGGCTGCCGTCGCGGCCGACCCCACCCTTCTTGATCCTGAGCGGACGTTTGTGGCATGAGTACTAGTATCGGAATCGTCGGACTGCCGAATGTCGGCAAGTCGACCCTGTTCAACGCCCTGACCAAGAACGACGTGCTGGCGGCCAACTACCCGTTCGCCACGATCGAGCCGAACGTCGGCGTGGTCGGCGTCCCGGACCACCGCCTGGACGCCCTGGCGAAGATCTTCGGCTCGCAGAAGATCCTCCCGGCGACGGTGGACTTCGTGGACATCGCGGGGATCGTACGGGGCGCGAGCGAGGGCGAGGGCCTGGGCAACAAGTTCCTCGCGAACATCCGCGAGTCGGACGCGATCTGCCAGGTCATCCGCGCGTTCAAGGACGAGAACGTCGTCCACGTCGACGGCAAGGTCTCGCCCAAGGACGACATCGAGACGATCAACACCGAGCTGATCCTCGCGGACCTCCAGTCGGTCGAGAAGGCGATCCCGCGCCTCCAGAAGGAGTCCCGCCTCCAGAAGGAGAAGGTCGCGGTGCTCGCGGCGGTCGAGGAGGCACAGAAGATCCTCGAAGCCGGCGACACCCTCTTCCACGCGGGCATCACCGCCTCCACGGAGAAGGGCCGCCTCCTCCACGAGCTCCACCTCCTCACCACCAAGCCCTTCATCTACGTGTTCAACGTGGACGAGGACGAGCTGGTGGACGAGGACTTCAAGAACGCACAGCGCGCCCTGGTCGCCCCCGCCGAGGCGATCTTCCTGAACGCCAAGATCGAGTCCGAGCTGATCGAGCTGGACGACGACGAGGCCCTGGAACTCCTCCAGTCCATGGGCCAGGAAGAACCCGGCCTCGCCACCCTCGGCCGCGTCGGCTTCGACACCCTGGGCCTCCAGACGTACCTCACGGCAGGCCCCAAGGAAACCCGCGCCTGGACCATCAAGAAGGGCGCCACGGCCCCCGAGGCGGCCGGTGTCATCCACACCGACTTCCAGAAGGGCTTCATCAAGGCCGAGATCATCTCCTTCGAGGATCTGACCGAAACCGGCTCAGTAGCCGAAGCCCGCGCAGCGGGCAAGGCCCGCATGGAGGGCAAGGAGTACGTGATGCAGGACGGCGACGTGGTGGAGTTCCGCTTCAATGTGTGACGGGTGAAATAACACCACGTCGCTGATCTGGCAAACGTGCTGGTCAGATGGGGTCCGACTCTTCGGGGTCGGGCCCTTTGTTTATTCCCGTGCTGAGATGGTGCTGGGATAGCTGATCCCTCGTCACCTGTCGTCGTCCCTGGTCATCCGTACCGTGTTGGGATGGGATGGGATGGGGGTGCCCGTGCTGGGATTTGTGTGAGCGGGGCGCTGGCCGAGCTGTGAAGGTAGTGCGGACGTGGCGCTTTTCCTACTCGTTTGACACAATCGGGGGCATGGCTGAGGCGACGTACAGCATCGGGGAAGGGCCAGCGACTCGGGTGAGCTTGTCGCTGCCGGAGGGGACCGCGGAGGCGATCCGGGCTCGGGTGGGCAAGCGGGAGTTCTCCGCGTTCATCGCCGAGGCGGTCGAGCGTGAGCTGCGCGGGCAGGTCCTGGACGAGTACCTGGCGGACTACGAGAGCCGCAAGGGGCCGGTCTCCGAGCCGGCTCGTCAGCGGGCGCGGCAGGTCTTCGACGAGGTGTTCGCCGAGGAGGCCGAGTGGCCCGCCGCAGGCTGAGTCACGAGGGGACGCTGGTCCTCGACAGTGAGGGACTCTCGAAGCTGCTCGCCGACGACGAGCAGGTGGTGGCTCTGATCGCTGAGGCACGCTCGCGCGGTATGGAGGTCGTGATCAGTGCGCTGACCATCATCGAAGCCGTCCACGCCCGTACGAACAAGTCCCGCCTGAACTGGGTGCTTTCCGGGCTTCGGGTCGTGCCGGTCGGTGACGAGGAGGCGAGAGCTGCCTCGAAGTTGCTGATGAGTGCCAGCTTGCACGGACACAAGTATGCGATCGATGCGGCCGTCGCCGAGGCCGCGCTGCGACAGCACCGCCCCGTGGTCATGCTGACTTCCGATATTGACGACATGGCCAAGCTGTGCGGCGAGCGGGTCCGGCTCGTGGCGGTGTGATTTCCCTTGGTCCGGCTCAGTAGGAGCGGGGTCCGCAGGGGCTCCAGTGACGGAGGAAGGGCTTGAGGCCGTCGGCGCTGGGTTTCGGCGGCGTGGGCAGTTTCGGCGCTGAGGCCGATTCGGTGAGGTTTTGGAGGTACGCGTCCGCGAACGCGAGCCACGCCTCGACCTCGGTCCGCTCCTGCCCGGGCGGCTACGCAGCCTCGCCGGGCATGGCGGACTGGGCCGACTCGCTTTCGATGCCGATGACTTCGACGGTCACGCCGCGCGCGGCGAGGGCCTTGGCGGTCTGGGCCAAGGTGATGGCGGAGAACGGGAAGAGGGAGTCCGGCGTGAGCTTGGCTCCGTCCTTCAGAAGGATCGCGAAGACGATGCGGCGCGGGGTGAAGTCCTCCGGGATGCTGCGGGCCGGATCGCTGTTGACGTGTACGGACCGGGCGAACTCCGCGCGTACGGCCGCGTTCTCGAAGAGGAGCTCAACAGAGACGCGCGCCTGGCTGAACAGGTGACTCAGCGGGCTGGAAGAGTGCGCGGGCTTCACGAGGACAAGAGTGTCGTCCTCGGTGAACAGGTCGCAGATCTCGACAGAGTTGCTTGCCCGAAAGGGGTTGTGGACATTCTTCTTGTCCAGGCAGACCCAGCCGCGACGGGCCTGGGCGGCCAGCTTGTTGTAGTCGCCTTCGTCTACGGGACGCATCACGCGCATACCCTTCTTGTTGAGCTTCTCGACGAGCGGCCAGCGGGGAAGATCGACGGAGGGCGCGTCGATGAACAGGGGAGCCACGGTCTCGTTGACGTTGCGCAGGTAGCCCGCCCCGAGCTCGTACCACTCACCGTCGAGCAGACAGAACGTGCGGGAGCTGAGGGAGAAGGTGGCCTCGATCCACTTCACGGCGGTTTCCTTGGACAGGGCTTCCAGGGAGGCAGCGCGCGGGGCGAGCGCGGTCCGTGCGGAGAGCGTGTCACGAAACAGCTCGACGGTGCCCTGCCGGAGCGCCGTGACGCGGGCGCCTGCCTTGATCACACGGGCCCGCTCCAGGACGTAGTCGAGACTGAACTCGTCCCGGAGGTGGGGCGGGCAGGACCCGATCTTGATGGTGCAGGCGGTGGACCGGGGCAGGTCGGTGCTCTGGGAGAAGGGGACGGCAGTGATGATCCGGCCGTCTGCGGGACGGCCGAGTGTGGCGTCCAGTTCCGCGTCGAGCGCGTCGATGAGGGAAAGGTCCTTGACCGCGGTGATGTGCTCGACGAAGGCCAGGTCGGGGTGGGGAACGTCGTGCTCGCAGATCCTGGCGATGGCGCGGATGTCCTTGATCAGTGTGGCGGGGGTGGTGCCGAGTTTGATACGGAGACCGATGCCGCCCTCCGCGGTCATGGCCCCATTCTTGGTGCCGCTCCCTGCGGTGAGGTCCACTTCGTCGAGGTAGCCGCCGAGGTGGCGGATGATCCGCCCGTGGTCCCGGAGTCCGAGTGCCGGTACGGAGGCGCCGGTGTGGATCAGGGAACTGTCGATGCGCGCCTGGCCGAGGACGCTGGCGGTGAAGTCCCGCACCTGACGCGGGTTGATGGCGCGGATACCGAACGACAGACCGAAGTGCGCGTCCTTGAGCCGGGCGGGGAGAAGCCGGTAGCCCTGGTCGAAGCCGATCGCGTACACCACGTCGTCGACGGCGAGCACGAGCAGTGCGCCGGTCCGCTGCTCGCTCTGCAGCAGGTCCGATTCGGCGGCGAGCCGGAGGACATCCTTGCCCCAGGCGGCTTCCTCCTTCGCTACGGCGAAGGACACCGCGAGGGCGGGAACTCCCATGTGATCGCTGACGTCGCGCACGACCGCGTCCAGGGTGTCGAGGGCGTCGACGTCGAGGGCTTCGAGCATCGACTCAGGGGTCGCCTTGACGTGGGTCAGGCGGTACAGGGTGCGCTTGGACGCGGTGCTGGACACGGAGGTCTCCTGGGGTGAGGTTGCGGTGCGGTTCGGTAACACGAGCGGGCTTACGGGACGGGTGGTGCCGAGGCGGACAGGGGTGAGCGCCCGGCAAGGGAGCAGAGGTGCGGCGATGAGGACGCCGGTGCGGTCGGACTCGTATGGGGCTGGCGTCGTCCCGGTGGGTGGTGCCGGGGTGATGGTGATGAAGGTGCCAGAAGACCGGAGGTGAAACTGCTCGAGAACCTGATAACCCTGGTTATCAACCTTTGGAGAAGCTTGAGGCTTGACGGGCTGTAGCGTGTGAGGTGCCCTGGGAGAAACGTTCTCGACCGAGAGCACGAGGCAGTCGTCACGAAAGGAGCGGAACCGCATGGCCGGCACACGTGAAGCAACCGCTCACATCCTGCCCGAGGAGATCTCCTGGCGGATCAGTTACGCCGAGATCGGGACCTTGGCCCAGGTCCAACGTCCCGTCGTCACCACCTGGGCCCGCCGGCACGCGGATTTCCCCGAGCCCGTCGCTTACGAGGGGGCCAGCCCGCTCTTCGACGGCCGCGAAGTCGCCGAATGGCTTCTGTCCACCGGCCGCGGCAATGCCGACGCCGGCCAGATCCGGGCGGAGCTGGTGCTGCACACCCTGTCCGCCTGGCGGCGCGCGATCCCCGCCCGCACGCTGGTCGATACGGTGACCGCACTGCTCTGCCTGCGTCAGCTCCTCGACGAACCGCTCGCCAACCTGCCCTGGCAGACGATCCTGGAACGTGCCGCCGAGACCGACTTCGACGACACCTTCCTCCACAAAGAACTGCGCGACCTGCCGGACGCCGAACGTCAGGGACCCCTGCTCGCCGTACTCGCCGACCACCTCACCGAGGCCGCCTACACTCCGGCCGACGCGCTCGAACGGGTCATGGACGCGCGCCGCCGCCTGGGCTGCAACGACCTCGCCGCCGACGAACCGATTCCGCTGGTGAGTCGGGCGATGGCCCGTCTGACCGGCCTCGCGCGACTGAACGAGCGCGAGGAAGGGGCCACGGCCGCCGTCCTGTATCCCCGGAGCGGCGATCTGCTGGTCGCCCTGCGCGATTCCGTGTCCGATGCCGAGGATTCACCCTTCTTCCTCTCCGCGGACCCGATGCCGGACCTGGCCCGGCTCGCCCGCCGCCGCCTGATGGCGCAGGGCGTCCAGGAATTCGAGATGGACCTTGCGGACGGCGAGGAACTGGCCACGGACGACTGGGGAAACCCGCACGTCATCGTCTGCTGCCTTCCTTACGAGGCGGCCGAGGCCCGCAGCCCGCTCGCCGTCCTGCAGAGCCTGCAAGACCTCACCGACCTCCTAGCCGAGGACCGCACAGCCGTCGTCCTGGGCCCTGCCGACGCGCTCGTCCGGCCCCTGCCCGTGCGCGGGGAGGCGGACCGTCTGCGCCGGGATTTCCTGGAACAGCACCTCCTTAAGGCAGCGATCAGCCTCCCCGAAGGCGTGCTTCCTTTCCGCCCGGCCCACCGCACCGCGATCTGGATCCTGCACCGCACCCCCGAAGACAAGCGCACTGGCCAGATCCTCCTCGCCGACCTCTCCTCACGCACGCTTACCGCGCAGGTCCTGGACGCGCTGGCCGAGGACATCGACATCTTCCGTGACGCCGGCTGGCGGTCGGACGGCCGTCACCAACCGCGCAACGCCGTCATCGTCCCGGCCACCACCCTGACCGGTGCACCGGGCACCGCGCTCACCCCGCAGCACCGCTCGCACGCCGACCGCTACACCCGCACCGTCGTCGAACGCCCGGCCCGCATCGCCGAAACCGAACTCCGGCTCCAGCAGCTGATCGACGCCACCCGCAGCGCACTCGACCACGTACCCACGATCCGCAGCAACGCCGTCCTGCGCCCCGACGACCGACCGGTCCGCCGCACCACCGTGGCCCGCCTGCTCAAGGACCGCCGCCTGCGCCGCCTGCCCGGCCACCGCATCGCCGACGAACACCTCACCACCGGCGGCGCAGGCCACTACACCGTCCTCACCCCGGCCGAGATCACCGGCAGCGCACCGGTCGACAGCCACCGCATCGACCGCGCCGTACTCCTCAACGCCTACGAGCACGCCTACTTCACCGAACCCGGCGACATCGTCGTCACCGCCACCCCGAGCTTCGGCGCGTACGTCGACGACGAGGGACTGTCGGTGGTCGCCTTCCCCGCCCGCGTCCTGCGCGCACGTTCCGACGCCGAGCATCCCGTACGGCCTCGCGTCCTGGCGGCGCTCCTGCGCTCGGCGGCCACCGAACACCGGCGGGTGAGCGGCGCGGTCCGCTCCGCCCGCCGCATAGAGGACCTCCTCATCCCCGACCTCCCCGGCGACGAGGTCGAGCGGTACGACGCGCTCCTGGCCGACATCGCCCGCCGTACGGCCCTGCTGCACCAGCACGCGGCGGCCCTCGACGACCTGACCTCCCTGACCGCCGCCGGCCTCGTCGACGGCACGCTGACCCTCGTCGAACCACTCTCGTCCGACCTCCGTCCGACTCCCGAAATCTCTTGAAGGAGACCCGAGCGCTCATGCCGCCCCGGAAGAAGAAGCCCGCCGACCAGGCGGAACTGTTCACCGCCTCCACGCCCAAGGAGATCCAGGCCATCCTCTGGAAGGCCGCCGACAAGCTGCGTGGCTCCATGGACGCCAACCAGTACAAGGAGTTCGTCCTCGGCCTGATCTTCCTCAAGTACGTCTCCGACGCCTTCGAAGAGCGCCGCGAACAGCTCGCCAAGGAACTCGCGGAAGAGGGCATCGCCGAGGACCGTATGGAGGAGTTCCTGGAGGACCAGGACGAGTACACCGGGCACCACGTCTTCTGGGTACCCGAGTCCGCCCGCTGGTCCTCGATCTCCGTCAACGCCAAGACCGGCAACGTCGGCGAGGTCCTCGACCAGGCGATGGACGCCATTATGAAGGCCAACCCTTCGCTGACCGGCGTCCTCCCCAAGATCTTCAACAAGGACAACGTCGACAAGAAGCGCCTGGCCGAACTCGTCGACCTCATCACCGACGCCCGCTTCGGCGGCAGCGACGACAAGCCCGCTCAGGACGTCCTCGGCGAGGTCTACGAGTACTTCCTCGGCAACTTCGCCCGCGCGGAAGGCAAGCGGGGCGGCGAGTTCTACACCCCGAGCAGCGTCGTCCGCCTCCTGGTGGAGGTCCTGGAACCGTACGAGGGCCGTGTGTACGATCCGGCCTGCGGCTCTGGCGGCATGTTCGTCCAGGCAGCCAAGTTCATCGAGGCCCACCGCGGCCGCGGCCACAAGTCCGACATCTCCGTCTACGGCCAGGAACTCAACGAACGCACCTGGCGCCTGGCCAAGATGAACCTCGCCATCCACGGCATCGACGGGAACCTCGCCGCCCGCTGGGGCGACACCTTCGCCGACGACAGGCACCCGGACCTCAAGGCCGACTACGTCATGGCCAACCCGCCCTTCAACATCAAGGACTGGGCGCGCAACGAGTCGGACCCGCGATGGAAGTACGGCGTCCCGCCGAGGGGTAACGCCAACTACGCCTGGCTCCAGCACATGATCAGCAAGCTGGGCGAGCGGGGAACGGCGGGTGTCGTCCTCGCCAACGGCTCGATGAGCAGCCAGCAGAGCGGCGAGGGCGAGATCCGGCAGGCGTTGGTGGACGGCGACATGGTGGCGTGCATGGTCGCGCTGCCGGCACAGCTATTCCGGACGACGGCGATTCCGGCCTGTCTGTGGTTCCTGGCGAAGGACAAGTCGCCGGGGGGCGTGAAGGGGCAGAAGGCCGCTGCTGCGGACCGCCGGGGCGAGATCCTGTTCATCGACGCCCGGGACATGGGCGAGATGGTCGACCGTACTGAGCGCGTCCTGACGGAGGACAACCTCAAGAAGATCGCGGGGACGTACCACGCGTGGCGCGGGACGACGAGCATGAAGGACGCGGGGGAGACGTACGCGGACGTGCCGGGGTTCTGCGCGAGCGCGGACCTGAAGACGGTCCAGGAGCATGGGTACGTGCTGACGCCGGGGCGGTATGTCGGGGCGGTTGCAGCGGAGGAAGAGGACGCCGAGGCGGCCGCGGAGAAGATCACGCGATTGACGGATGAGCTCTATGAGCTCTTCGATAAGGCCGATGCCCTAGCGAAGACGGTGCGCGAGCAGATGGGGAGGCTTCATGCCTGACATCATCTTGGGCGAAGCTCTGGACCTGCTGGTAGACAACCGCGGGAAGAATCCGCCGTTTGAATCATCCGGAGTTCCGGTCATTTCAGCTAAGGCCATCAAGCGTGGAACGATCGCCCTCAGTGAAGCCCGTTATATCTCGACCGAAACCTATTCGCGATGGATGCCACAACCACTTCGCAGGAACGATGTGATCCTCACATCTGAAGCGCCACTCGGGGAATGCGCCCTCGTTTCGGACGATAAGCCGCTTGCGATCGCGCAGCGGTTGTACGCCCTCCGAGGTCGGTCGGGGGTTCTGGATAGCCGCTTCTTGTTCTATGCGTTCCAGTCGCAAGCGGTGCAGAATGAACTTCATAATCGCTCCAGCGGAACTACTGTTACCGGAATTAGGCAACCAGAATTGCTGAAAGTCAGGATTCCAGCCCCTGAATACGGCCAGCAAAAGTCTATCGCAGCCGTACTCGGGGCGTTGGACGACAAGATCGCCGTCAATGAGCGCATCGCGGCCACGGCGGATGAGCTTATGCGGGCGCATTATGTGAAGCTGGCGGAGGCCTCTGAGGCAATGATCCAGGTTGGCGAACTAGGGGATCTGGTGCGCCGCACGGTTCCTGTGACGTCACTGGCAGCAGGCGGGAATTACATCGGCCTGGAGCACATGCCTCGTCGGAACATGTGGCTGTCGACTTGGGGATCAAGCGGAGAGCTGGCAAGTGCTAAATCCGCTTTCCAAGTTAACCACATCCTTTTCGGGAAGCTCAGGCCGTACTTCCATAAGGTTGGCCTTGCGTTGACATCGGGTGTCTGCTCCACGGACATTCTCGTTGTCCGGGCCAAGGCCCCGGAGTTTCTCGGATGGCTGCTCCTGTCGCTGTCCAGCGACGAGGTTGTTAGCCACGCCTCTTCGGTAGGTGACGGAACTCGGATGCCCCGAATCAAATGGAAGGACCTGGGATCCTTCGATGTGGCCTGGCCGGGAAAGGAACATGCCTCACAGCTTACTGATCTGGTTGTTCCTCTAGCAGAGAGGATTCAGACGGCAGTTTTCGAGTCCCGCACCCTCGCCACCCTCCGCGACATGCTCCTCCCCCAACTCATGTCCGGCCGCCTCCGCGTCAAAGACGCCGAGAAGATTGTCGAGGAAAACGTATGATCACGCACGGGAACGACAACGGCAGCAGCGACACCCCCACTCCCGGCACTCCGACCCCCGACAACTTCCGCCCCCTCGAAATCGATTGGGAGTCCCTCGCCCTCGAAGAGCTCCTGGAGCTCGACTGGCCTAAGGCCGAGGGAAATGAGCTCGCCCCCGGCTCCGGTCACCGCCGTTCCTGGGACGACCTGATCCTCTACTCCGATCTCCGCGAGGCGATCGAGCGGCTCAACCCCGCCCTCCCCTCGGAGGCTGTCCGCGAGGCCCTGGCGACCGCCGCGACCCCGGCCTCCCAGGACACGTACGAGGAGAACCGGACTGCGCACGGCTACCTGACCGACGGCGTCCACTCCGTCACGTATACCGACGCGCTCGGCGCCGAGCACACCCCGACCGTCCGGATTGTCGACCTGGAGCACGTGGACGCGAACACGTACCGCGCCGTCCGCCAGGTGACCGTGATCAACGGTGAGCGCAACCGCCGCTTCGACCTCGTCCTGTACGTCAACGGTCTCCCGCTCGCCGTCATCGAGCTCAAGCGGGCCGGCGACGCGAACGCCACCCTCGCCGCCGCGCACACCCAGATCCGGCACTACGTCGAGGAGTTCCCGACCGCCTTCCGCTACAACGCGGTCGTGCTGCTCTCCGACGGGATCACTGCGAAGTACGGCACCCCCTTCACCCCGTACGAGCACTTCGCCCCGTGGAACACTGACGAGTTCGGCGCCCGCGTGGACACCGTGGACGCTGCCGCCGTCCACGCCGACGCCGATGCCGACGTCCCGACCGGCCAGGACCTGGCCCTGCACGGCCTGTTCACCCAGCCCCGCTTCCTCGCCCTCGTCCGGTCCTTCATCAACTTCGTGCCGGCCAAGCGCATGAAGCGGATCGCGAAGCCGCACCAGTACTTCGCGGTTACCCGTGCCGCCGACGCCGTACGCCGTGCTGCCGCGACCGACGGCAAGGCCGGCGTGGTCTGGCACACCCAGGGCTCGGGCAAGTCCGAGGAGATGGTGCTGACCACCAACCTCGTCATGCGCGACCCCGCCCTGCACAACCCCACCGTGGTGGTCGTCACCGACCGCACCGACCTCGACGATCAGCTCTTCGACACGTTCAAGGAGAGCGAGGTCCTCCCGGAACAGCCCCACCAGTTCCTCAACCGCGCCGCACTCCGCGAAGAGCTCGCCGCCAAGCGCACCGGCGGCATCCTCTTCACCACCCTGCAGAAGTTCGGCCGTACCAAGCAGGAGAAGGAGTCCGGGACCGACCACCCGCTCCTCTCCGAGCGGCGCAACATCGTCGTCGTGGTCGACGAGGCCCACCGCAGCCACTACGACCACCTCGACGGCTACGCCCGCCACCTGCGCGATGCCCTCCCGCACGCCACGCTGCTCGCCTTCACCGGCACGCCGATCTCCGAGGCCGACCGCAACACCCGTGAGGTCTTCGGCGACTACATCGACACCTACGACCTCAAACGGGCCGCCGACGACGGCGCGACCGTGAAGGTCTACCACGAGAGCCGCGTCGTCCAGCTTGTCCTCGACCGCGACGTCGACCCCACCGCCATCGACACCGAGGCCGACCGCATCACCGACGGCCTGGACGACACCGAGCGCACCCGCGTCGAGCAGGCCGTCGCCACCATGAACGCCATGTACGGCGCCCCCGCCCGGATACGCGACCTGACCCAGGACCTGGTCGAACACTGGGAAACCCGCCGTGCGGCCATGCTGCCCTTCGTCGCGGACGCCGATGACGCACCCGGCGGCGCCCCCGGCAAGGCGATGCTCGTCTGCGCCACCCGCGAGATCTGTGTCCGCGTCTATGACGCCCTGCGCGAACTGCGCCCGGACTGGCACACGGACGACCCCACCACCGGCGCCATGAAGATCGTTTATTCCTCGGACTCCCGTAAGGACTCCAAGGAACTGCGCGCCCACGCCCTGCGCGACTCACAGCGCAAGGCCGTCATCAACCGCGCCAAGGACCCCGAGGACGAACTCCAGCTCCTCATCGTCAACAACATGCTCCTGACCGGCTTCGACGCGCCGTCCATCCACACCATGTACCTGGACCGGCCGCTGCGCGGCGCCGGCCTGATGCAGGCCCTCGCCCGCGTCAACCGCCGCTTCCGCAAGAAGGAGGAGGGCCTCCTCGTCGGCTACGCCCCCCTCACCGAGAACCTCCAGAAGGCCATCGCCGAGTACTCCGCCGACGACCAGGCCGACCGGACCCTCGGCCAGGACATCGACCGCGCCCTGGACGAACTCCGCAACGAGTACGACATCCTCGACCAGATGCTCCTCGGCTGGAACTGGCGCGAACGCCTCTCCCGCCCCGACCCGAAAGCCTTCGTCAAGGCGGCCTACACCACGGCCGAGTACCTCCGCAGCCCCGCCACCCCGGGCAACAACCCCGACCAGCTCGACGACCCGAACCAGACCCTCAGCCGCCGCTTCCGCGAACACGGCTACCGCCTGGAACGCTTCTTCGCCCTCGCCGGCTCCTCCGCCGACATCTCCTCCCGGTTCACCGACCAGCCGTACTGGAAGCGCGACATCCAGTTCCTCGTCGAGGTCCGTACGTACATGGCGAAGCTCGACGCCATGGATCGCGAGGCCCAGGGCCTGCCCGTCGCCCGCGATGTCGCCCTCTACCTCTCCCAGCTCACCTCCGCCGTCGTAGAGACCGGCGGCGTCACCGACCTCTTCTCCGAGGCCGGACTGGACAAGGCCGACCTCACCCACCTCAACGACGCCCTCGTCGGCCGCCTGCAGAACAGCGAAACCCCGCACCTGGCCGCCGAAGCCCTGCGCCGCCTCGTCGAGCAGAAGATGCGAGAGCAGACCCGGCACAACATCGTCCGCCAGACCGCGTTCTCGGAACGCCTCCAGGATCTGATGGCCCGCTACATGCGGCAGCAGCTCACCAGCGCCGAGATCATCGCCCAGCTGGTGGAACTGGCCAGGACAGTCGCCGAGGACGCCCGGCGTGGCGAGAAGTTCACCCCGCCGCTGGGTGATGACGAACTCGCCTTCTACGACGCGGTCGCCGACCTTGGCAGCGCTCGCGACCTCATGGGCGACGAGATTCTCTCCGGTATCGCCCGGGATCTCGTCGTCCAGGTCCGCAAGAACCTCAAGAAGGACTGGATCGCCCGCGAACCGGTCCGGGCCAGGCTCCGCGCCACGATCAGGCGCCTCCTGGCTCGCCACGGCTACCCGCCGGAGCAGTCCAAGGAAGCGATCGACCTGGTGATCCGTCAGATGGAACACTTTGCCGACAAATGGTCCCAGGACGGCTCGGCCGCCGACGCATAGCCCTCGCTCATCTCGCTTCTGGCCCCGGCAAGCGTCTGTTTGCCGGGGCGGTCGTATGCCCGATCGGATGTCCTTCGCGGGGTCGGCAGGGGCTGCGCCCGACCGCCTAACGGCAAAAGCAAATTCCCGTGCTGCGAGACGTGAGGTGCGTCAGGCCACTACTTTCAAGTCCGCGGAACGAACCGCAGAACTGTTAACTGCTGGTGGAACCGAGGGAGTTGTGGCATGTCGCAGCGAGCGCTGCTGTTGGTGGTGGTCGTCCTGGCGTCCGTGGTGGTGGGGCTCGTGGCCGGCATCCTCGATTTCGTTGGCGCGGGAGAGGTCGTCACGGCCATCCAGAACGGTGGTGCCGCCTGCGGAGCCACTGTTCTCATCGGGCTGGCGGTCGTCTCCTGGCTGAGGTCGTCGTGACCCAGGAGGAGTGGGCGAACGAAGAGGGGCGGCTGAAGTACCGGCGAGTGCTGCGGGCCGTCGAGAAGCTACGCAGCGTCGCCGATGCCGCGACGACGTACCGGCTTGCCTTTCAAGTGGTCTACCTTTACTGCTGGTCCCGCCATGGATCACTGGCGGAGGTGGACCGGTTGTGGGGGCCGGGTTCGGAGTCAGCGGGGGCCAGGCTCGGCGCAGTGTGGCCGCGTACGCCCGTTGCTCGCGCCCACAGTCTTCCTGCGTATCGCGACGAAGGTGTGAGCCGTCCCTTCGAGCTCATCGACCCGGCCCTCCGTGAGCTGATCGCGGAGGTGCGACAGCTGGATCCGGACCCGAGGCTCCTTGACGTGCTCCTCGACACGTACTCGACACGCTATGCGCGTGGCGATGACTACTTCACGTCAAACGACCTGGCGTACCTCTTCGCGGGGCTGGCCGCTCCCCGAGGAGGCGAGATTGTTCGGGACCCGGTGTGTGGCAGCGGGCGACTGCTGCGCGCCGCCGCACACCGGGCTCGGGCACAGGGGGGTGAAGTGCGCTTGTCCGGTGCGGATATCAACCGGACGGCGCGTTACGCCGCAGCCGTCAACCTCGCCCTGCACGGATTCCATGCCGACCTCGGCAAGGAAGGAGCTGACACCCTCAGGGCCGGCACTTCACCGATACCGGCCGACGTGATCGTCGCCAACCCTCCCGTGAACCAGCGGGACTGGGGGCACGGTGAACTGAAGGACGACTGGCGGTGGACCCTGGGGGTGCCACGTCCAGGTAACGCGAACTTCGCCTGGGTCCAGCACATCCTTGCCGATCTCACGCCACAAGGACGGGCCGTCGTTCTGCTGTCTTCCGGCGCGGCGCACAGCAGCAACAGCACCGACGGACTGATCCGCCGTGGGCTGATGGAGAACGGTCTGGTCGTGGGAGTCGTGGCCTTGCCGACGTGGCTCTTTCCGCACGCCAGCGCGAGCACGGCGCTGTGGCTGCTGGCCAAAGGGGAGCGGCCGCACTCCGATCAGGTCTTGTTCGCGGATGCAGGGAAACTGCCAGCAGCGAAGGAGGGGCAGCGGCGCCACTTCGCAAAGGACTCGGTCGAACGCCTGCTGCAGATCTTCGGTGAATGGCAGGGACTTCGACGCCGCGAGGGCGAGGGGGGCCCTGAATCCGTCCCATGGTGCCGTGCGGCGAGGTACGAGGAAATCGCTGAGGCGGGCTTCGATCTGACTCCCGCACGCTACGTACGGAACGGGGGCACCGCGCAGTTGCATTCAAGTGACGGAGACCGGAACCGGAAGGCCGAGCTGTATGAGTGCATGGATCGTAGCGCCGCAGCCAGGAACCGAGTCCGTGATGCCCTGGAGAGCAGGCATGACTACAGAATCGGATGATGTCCCCACTCCGTGGCCCGTCGTTGAGTTGCGTGAGTTCCCTGGAGTCGAGTACGCCGCCTACGGAATTGCGCGACAGCAGAAGGCATCCGGCGGAATCCCGATGATCCGCGCCACAGAGATCGTCGAGGGAGGTGTGTACGTCCAGGAGTTCACATTTGTGCCTCCCGATGTGGCCAGACGTCACCCACGCAGCACGCTGAGGTCTGGGGACCTCCTTGTCGTGCTCGTGGGGCGTGTGGGGGAGGCAGCAGTTGCAGGGGAGGAGCACGCAGGTTGGAATGTCGGCAGGTCGCTCGCGGTCGTCCGCTGGACACCAGAGGGCCGCGCCCAACAATGGGATCTGTGGCTTCGATGGTGGCTGAAGACCTCGCAGAGCCAGAGCTATCTCACGCTGTCCTCGTCGAACGCCGAGCACATGACCTTGCCTCTGCAGGCCCTCAACCGACTTCCCGTGCCAGTGCCTCCAGCGCCGGTGCGGGAGAGGCTGTTTTCGCTGATCTCGCTTGCTGAGCGCAAGAACGCGTTGAACACCCGGATTGTGTCTTGCGCGACGGAACTAGCGGATGCGCATTTCATGGAGGCACTGCAGACGTGCGGGCAAGGTCCCGCTACCGAGCGTGCAGTGGGCGAAGTGTGTCAGGTTACGGCTGGTGCGGCACAGTCTCTGCCGGACAGCGAGCAGTCAGGTATGCCGTGGGTGTCTCCCCGCGAAGTACTGAACTGCAAGACAGTACATCTGGGTGCAGTGACTTCATGCACCGTGGCGCAAGCGGAGGTTGTATGCCCGTCCGGCAGCCTCTTGATCGCGCCCCGTCCCGGGGAGGTGCGGACCGTGCTCACTACTACCCCGGTAGTGCCAGGTCGGCGGACGCTCGCGATTTACACGGAGTCCGAGGTCGATCGGATGTGGTTGCTGCACTCGCTGCGTTACCGGAGGCGGGAGTTGACGGTCGTTACGCAGGGTGAGCAGGCCCGCGCGATGAGGCGCAAGGACTTTTCCCGTTACAAGATCCCCTGGCCGACCGATGCGGTGAGGCGGGACTTCGCCAGGCGTGCTGCTGCCCTGCACGACCTCGCCTACGCTTCCGCCAGGGAGCGCCACGTGATGGAGGAGCTGGTGGTGCACGAGCTGGAGAAGGGGGGCCTGGCGCGTCCCACTTCGGCCAGCTGAATGCCGAGCTGATCCACGTTGCCCCTCTCTGGAGCACGGAATCCAACGCTCTGAACGAACGGCGCAGTACCGCGCGCACCGTTTTTCCGCTAGCGGTCCGAGAGAGCCCTGACCTATACGGGATCTGTGGACGCTCGCGCCGGCCCCGAGGTCTGGACGTGCATTCTGGGCGGCGGCCAGGCGTCGGAGCTGGCGGCTGGCGTCCAGGGAGACCGCGAGTGACTGCGAGCGCTGTGCTGCTCTGCGGGGTTCGGTGCGGTGGCACGAGCCTGATGCGGCGCTCGTAGAAGTTCCGCAGACTTTAGGCATGTGCGGACGCTTCCGGGTAGCGTTGGCGATCTTCGGTCTTCTTGTACTTTGTCGCGCATCCCGTGCTGGGATGGTGATGGGATGCGCCCGCATTTCCGCAGGTCACAGCCTTGTGGTGGAGTTCCGCTTCAATGTGTGACCGGTCGGTGGTCCCGTGTCGGTCAGGAGGGGCTTGTCCCTCCGGCGTGGGCGCCCGTGTCCCGCATCAGCGGGCTGTGGGCGCCCTCGTGGAAGTCTCCGGCCATGTCGAGCCAGCCGAGGCAGTAGCGGGACCGGATCTCCCGGCATGCGAGACGCCAGACGCCGTCCTCCTTCGCGTAGTCGTCGTAATAGCGCACCGCGGCCAGGACGCAGGTACCGTCGCGGCCGTGCTCGGCGTGAGCGCTGACGACGCCGGTGGCCCGTTCCGCGTCGATGATCGTGATTACGTGGGAGTGCCGGTAGTGGAACGTGAACTCGTTCTTCGGCAGTTGGGCCCGGTAGAAGGCGTCCAATCGGTCGCGTCCGACCACCTCCCCGCCCTTGAACTTCAGGCGGCCGTTCCGCGTGAAGCAGGCGGTGATGCCGTGCCAGTCGCGGTCGTCCAGCAGATGGCCGTAGCGGTCGGCCAGGTCGGTGAGATCGGCGCGGGTCTCCAGGCGGTTCACTCGCTCGGTCAACGAAAGCGCATCGTCATGTTCGGCCATGCCGCAACGCTAGGACCGTATTGGTTAACCGCCGGTTGAAGTGTTCCTGGGCCGACGCGTGACTGTCCGCTCGGCGTTCATGCCTTGCCGCAGGCGTGCAACTGGAAGTTCTCGAGCAGTACTTCACGGCCGCGTTCGCTCACCGAGACGACGCGGCTGGTCTCGCTCGTGTGCAGCCAGCCCCGGCGGAAGAACTCGGACGCGAGGGTGGCTCCGAGATTCCCGCCGAGGTGGTGGTCCTGCTCGCTCCAGTCGGTGCAGGCGCGGGTCAGTGGGCGTCGCTGCCGGGCCAGTTCGCCGACGTCGATGTCCAGCCGGGCGAAGGCCCGTGCCCCGCGGGGGGTGACGTGCAGGACGGGCCCGCGGCATTCGAGGAAACGACCGTCCAGGAGCCCTCTCGTCAACGTTACGCCCGTCCTGCCGCCGATGTGGTCGTGACACATCCGCCCGCGTCGCAGCGCGGCGTTCTCGGACGCCTCGCGGTACGAGCGGGTGGGCGCGCGGGGCGCCACGAGCAGCAGCGCCTCGATGGCGTCGGCGACGGCCTGGCCGCTGAGCCGGTAGAAGCGCTGACGTCCGAGCGGCTGCACCGCCAGCAGACCGCCGGCCATCAGCTTGCGCAGATGCGCACTCGCGAGTGGGGCCGAGACCTTCGCCCGCTCGGCCAGGGCCGAGGCCGCCATCGGGCCGCCGTCCAGCAGGGCCAGCAGAATCTTCGCGCGCGTGCGATCGCCGATCAGCGCGGCGACAGCAGCCAGGTCCGGTGAGCCGGTCACCTCGTGAAGGTACCGACCCGAGGGCCGCATGAGCCACCCGTCGGTCTTCCGGGGCCCCTCAGCCCCGTCCCCCCGCCCCCCGCAAGAACGTCTCCACCACTCGCGCCGCCAGTGCGTCCGGGTCCGTGACCGGGTCGTTCGGGTTGCCGTGCAGCGTCTCGCCGAGCAGCGCGTAGTAGACGCGCTGGAGCCAGGGGAGGTCGGACGAGGGGGCGATGAGGTGGTCCTCACGGGCGCGTTCAAGGACCGTGACGCAGTGGCGGGCCATGTCCTCGTGGAGCGCGGCCGCCTCCGTGCCGGGGGTGGCGGGGAGGCTCAGGGCGAAGGTCCAGGCGCCCTTGACCTCCAGGACGTTGGCCGTGATGCGGTGCAGGGCCACCAGGGGCGGGGCGGTGGTGGGGCGGCCGTCGTCCACCGCCTGGGCGAGCTGGCGGGCCGCCGACAGGGCCAGGGCGTCGATCAGTGCCTGGCGGTGCGCGAAGCGGCGGTGGATCGTCGTGCGGGACACGCCCGCCTCGGTCGCGATCTGTTCCATGGAGGCGCCCGGGTCCTTGGACAGCAGGCGTTCCGCCGCCTCCAGGATCAGGCGCACGCTGCGCTCCGCGTCCGCCCGCAGCGGCCGTGCCGTTGTCTCGCCGGCCATCGTCCACTCCTCGTCCACTCCGCCTGAACCCCTGAAACGTAACACCGGTGCGCCATCTTTTGAGTATGTGGAACATTGCTGTTGCAGATAGGGAAGGAATAGGTACTCTGCTGTTGCAGATGTTCGGTCCGTTCGCGCCTCACTCAGGAGACCTCCCATGCCTGCAACCGCCCTCGTCACCGGTGCCTCCTCCGGGCTCGGCGCGGAATTCGCCGCCCAGCTCGCCGCCCGTGGGCACGACCTCGTCCTGGTCGCGCGTTCCGAGGACCGGCTCACCGACCTCGCCGCGTGGCTGGAGGCCGAGCACGGTGTACGCGCCCACGTCCTCGTCCAGGACCTCGCCGAGCCCGGCGCCGCCCGCGCGGTCGCCGAACGGCTCGACGAGCGCGGGCTGAGCATCGGCATGCTCGTCAACAACGCGGGGTTCGGGACCTGCGGGCGCTTCGAGGACATCGACGCGGGGCGCGACCACGACCAGTTGATGGTCAATGTCGTCGCGCTCGTCGGTCTCACCCACGCCCTGCTCCCCGGCATGCTGGAACGCGGCACCGGCGCCGTCGTCAACGTCGCCTCCACCGCGGCCTTCCAGCCCGCCCCGTACTTCGCGGTCTACAGCTCGGCCAAGGCGTTCGTGCTGAACTTCGGGCTGTCCCTGCGCCAGGAGTGCCGGGGGCGCGGCGTGCGCGTGCTCACCCTGTGCCCCGGGCCCGTCGACACCCCGTTCTTCGAGGCCATCGGGACCCGTGAGGCGGCCGTCAACGGGTCGATGAGCACGCCGGAGCCGGTCGTGCGCGCCGCGCTGGCCGCCCTCGACCGCGACCGCGCCTATGTCACCCCGGGGTTCGGCAACGCCCTGTCCGCGCACCTGCTGCCGCGCCGGCCGCGCACCCTGGTCGCCGCGATCGCCGAGCGCGTCACGCGTAAGGTCCTCGCCGCCGGGGACGGTGCGCGGGCCGCGTCGTACGCGGCGTGAGCCCGGTCCCGTACGTACCTCTCCGCGGGGCCGGAGCCCCGCGGAGAGGCGTGCGTCAGCAGGTGCCGAGGTCCTCCCAGACGCCCCACTCGCCGGTCGTGCCGGGCTGGTCGCCCTGGACCCACCACTTGGCGCGCCAGGTGTGCCCGTTGTACGAGACCGTGTCGCCGCCGTTGTACACGCGGCCGGCCTCCCACGCCGAGGCGGCGCAGTCGCCCGGGTCGCCGCCGTCACCGTCGCCGGGGGTGCCGCCCCCGCCGATCTGGAGGTCGATGCAGGCGTAGAACGCGTTGGCGGTGTCCGCGATGTTCCAGACGGCCAGCACCTTCTGGCGGCCGGAGTAGCTGCCGAAGTTCACGTGGTGGGTCTTGGTGGCGCCGGGCTGGGCGCCGTTGTCGTTGAACTCCGCGATCTTGGAGCCGCCGATGTAGTACTGCCAGGTGCTCGTGGAGTGGCGGGCCGTCAGCGTCCAGGAGAAGTCGGCAGAGCTGCCGACCGGGGTGGCCTTCCAGCCCTTGCTGTCGTTGTCCAGCTCGGCGAACTGCGCGTTGCCTCCGCTACAGCTCATCAGGCCCTTGGGGCCCTCGACGCTCTGCGGCTCGTACTTGATCTGGCCGCAGTCGACCACGCCGGACGCGCACTGGGCCTGGCGGCTCGGCGGCGAGGAGACGTAACCGTGCGCACTGGCCGTGGTGGCCGGCAGGACCACCGCGAGCAGGGGGGCGACTCCCGCACCGAGCACGAGGGCCAGTTTTCGCTTCGCGTTCATGCCAACTCCTTCGCTGGGGACTGCCGCGGGGTGACGGCAGCGGTCGGACACGCCCGCACCGGGCAGCGGCCTCGTCAGGGGGGTGCCGGCGCAGTGGGGGCAGGGGTACGGCCGGTGGCGAGGGGGGAGCCGCCCGCAGCCCCCGCGCACGCCGATGGCCGCCCGGGGGCGACCACGGCTCACCTTAGGTCTAGACCATACTCATGGGCGTGTACTCGTCAATAGGGCCTGTGCGTCAACAGGGCTTGTACGCAAGGATCTTGACGGAATGTCATGGTGCTGGGCGGGTCATCACGATCCGTGCGATCTCCACCCGGGACCGCGCCCCCAGCTTCCGGTAGGACCGGGTGAGCGCCGCCTCCACGGTCTTCACGCTGAGCGTCAGGCCCGCCGCGATCTCCCGGTTGGTCGCCCCCTGGGCCACCCGCGTCACCACACTGCGCTCCGTCGAGCTCAGCCGCTCCGGCCACGCCCGGTCGTCCAGCGGGAGCGGCGGCGTCTCACCGGCCCGGTCCCGCTCCGCCCGGACCCCCGCGACCCAGGCCCGCGCCCCCGCCGCCGTGAACACGCGCAGCGCCTGCGTGAACGCGGCATGGGCGGCGGCCTCGTCACCGAGGCGGCGGCGCACCCGGCCCAGCGCCACCCGTGTCCGCGCCTCCTCCAGGACGTACCCGGCGCCCCGCAGCCGCGCCGCCGCCTCCTCGTAACCCACCGCCGCCGCCCCCAGCCCGCCGCGCGCCTCGCACACCGCCGCGGCCGCCCGGTCCAGGGCCGCCAGGACACCGGCGCGGCCGAGCCGGGCCGCCTGGGCGCGCGCCCGGTCGATCACCGACTCCGCCTCGTCCACCGCCCCGGAGCGCGCCAGGGCCTCCGCGAGGTCGGCGTGCCAGCGGCGGGTCGCCGGATCGCCCTGACCCTGGGCGCTCTCCAGCTCCGCCGTCCGGCGCAGCAGCACGGCCGCCCGCCCGGGCTCGCCGCCGAACAGCCGGATCCGGCCCTCCGCGTGCAGCGCCCTCGGCAGGAAGAGCCGGTCGTCGTCGTCCTCGCTGTGGCGCCTCGCCGCCTCCGCCGCCGCCAGGGCCTGGCTCAGGCTGCCGCCCGCGGTCTCGGCCAGCGCCACCGCGTACCAGGCGGGCCCCTGGCTCAGCCCCGCCCGCTCCGTGATCCGCAGACTCTGCCGGGCCATCGACAGCGCCTGGCGGCAGCGCCCGCGCTGGATCTCCAGCTGGGCGAGACCGATCAGGCACTGGCTCAGGCAGTCCGCCGACCCCCGCTGCCGCAGCGTGTACACGAGCGTCCGCAGCTCCGCCCGCGCCTCGTCCAGCTGGTCGTGCGCCAGATGGAAACGGTGCTTGAGGTAGATCGGCCCGTTGTGGTGGCTCATCGCGTACGCGTCGTGCGGCGCGGCCAGCGCGGCGGCGAGCGTCGACTCCGCCTCCGGGCGCCCGAGGAACAGCTCCAGGGACGCCTGCTGGGTCAGCGCCAGCACCTCGGTGCGCCGGTCGCCCGCCCGCGCGGCGAGTCCCGCGGCGCGCGCGGCGTGATCGCGGGCCCGCCCGGCCGAACCCCCCACCATCCACGCGTGCCAGCTCATCCGGTAGTGCAGCGGCGCCAGCAGCCCGGGGTCGTCGCCCGCGTCCCGTACCGCCTCCGGGAACACGTCCGCGATCTCCGACATCGCCTGGCCCGAGGCGTCCACCACCACCGTCCAGGCGCGCACCCGGTCGGCGGGCCGGACCGCGTCGCCCAGTACCTCGTACGCCAGCTCCCGGGCGAAGTCCAGGTCGCCCGCGTCCAGCGCGTCCTCGGCGGCCGTCAGCCGGCGGGCCGTGCCGGTGTGCGCCGAACCGGCCGGGGTGTGGCGCGCCGCGAGCCGCCCGAGACGGGCCGCCGTGCCCGGTGCGCCCCGGCGCCTGGCCGCCGACGCCGCCTCCACCAGCCGGTCCGCGACCGCCGGGTCGGGGCCCGCCGTCAGCCGGGCGAGGTGGTGGGCCCGCTCCACCGGGTCGTCGGCCGCCTCGGCCAGCGCGCGGTGCGCGTCCATCCGCAGCGCGTACGGGGCCCGGGCCTCCAGGACCATCGGCGTGAGCGGGTCGGCGAACCGCAGCGCGCCCCGGTCCGGCGGGGCCAGCAGCCCGTGCCGTACGCAGGTGTCGACGTCCGCCGCGGCCTGCCGGCAGCCCGCCCGGCGCAGCAGCTCCACCGTCGGGCGGACCGCCGCGCTCGCGGTGAGCAGCAGCTGCCGGGCCCGCCCGGGGAGGGCCTCCACCCGGTCCAGCACGGGACGGCTCAGCGATTCCGGCACCGGCAGCGGCTCCCAGGCGTCGGGGAGCGGTGCTCCGGCGGCGGCCGACTCGTGCAGTCCGGCGGCCAGTTCGAGGGCGGTACGGGGATGGCCGGACGCAACCTCGTGGAGGCGGGCGACGAGCTGCCGGGGCCAGGCGGGTCCGCCGTGCAGACCGTGCGCGTCGAGCACGTCCGCGATCTCACGCGCCGTCAGGGGCGGCAGCGGCAGCGTCCGTACCGGCTGCGGGCACAGCTCGCGCGCGGCCGGGGCGTCCGGGCCGGTGTGCGGCGCGGTGCGCAGGGTGGCGAGCACCGCGTGGTGCGGGCCCGGGCGCCGGGCCAGGAACAGCAGGACCCGGGCCGTCGGCTCGTCCAGCCACTGCACGTCGTCCACGACCAGCAGCAGCGGGGCGTCCGAGGCGAGCGCCGCGAGCACCTTGCGTACGGCGACCCGCAGGACCAGCGCGTCCCGGCCGCCCGTGGGGTCGGTACCGGCGGGCGGCGTCCCGCGCAGCAGGGCGCCTTCGAGCACGGACCGCTCATGGGCGTTCAGCGGGGCCAGGGCCTCGTCACCGGCCGGGCCCAGCAGGTCGATCAGCCCGAGGAACGGGCTGTCCCGGTCGGCCGGGGACGGGGAGCAGCGCAGGACCCGGTGGCCGCGCGCCGCGAGGCCGTCCGCGATCCGCGCCGCCGCCGTGCTCCTGCCGATGCCCGCCGGGCCGGTGAGGAGGACGGAGCCGCCAGACGCCAGCTGGGCGCGGGCCGCCTCGCGCAGCGCGGCGCGGGTGCCCCCGGGGGCGGCGGAACGGTCGTGTCCGGTGCGGGTCATCGGGGCCCCTTCGCGCGCAGCCTTGTACCCTCGCCGCCCGTGCGACGGGGCCCGCCCATGACCAGGCCCGAATGTAGGACCGGGCGGGGGAGAGGTCAACGGGGCCTCGGCGCCCGTACGCCGACCGGTCACGGCGCGTGCGGCGCGCGCCGTGACCGGTGATCCCCCGTCAGGCGGTCAGGGGCTCAGCACGCGCCCCCGTCCGTCCACACCGCCCAGGAGCCCGGGGCACCCGGCTCCGCACCGGTGGAGTACCACTGCGAGGTGTAGGTGCGGCCGTTGTACGCGACCCGGTCGCCCGGGGCGTACGGGGTGGTGGCGCTCCAGGCCGGCAGGTCGCCGCAGCCCCCGGGCGGGTTGCCGTCGCCGTTGACGGTCCAGGTGAAGGCGGCGGTGCCGGTGGCGCCCGCGGTGTTCTTCGCGGTGACGGTCACCGACGAGGTGCCCGCGGTGGTCGGGGTGCCGGTGATGCGGCCGGTCGAGGAGTTGACCGAGAGTCCGGCGGGCAGGCCGCTCGCGCTGTAGGTGAGCGTCGAGCCGCCCGGGTCGCTCGCCTGGATCTGGAGCGAGACGGCGGTGCCCACGGCGGTCGTCTGGTTGCCGGGGTTGGTCACCGAGGGCGAGCCGGGCTGGCTGCCGCAGGTGCCGGGGACCGGGTCGGCGCCGGTGACGCTGACCGCCGCCCAGGCGGCCTCGATGGTGTTGTACTCGGTGCAGTGGGCGCCGTAGAGGTCGGCCGCCGCCTTCAGCGAGTCGATGCGCGCCTGGTGGTAGTTCTCGCGGCTGTTGGCGTACGTGGCCAGCGCCTTGAACCAGATCTTCCCGGCCTTGTCGTTGCCGATGCCGGTGACCGTGGAGTTGTTGCAGGTCGGGCTGTTCCCGTAGCCGTGGTTGCCGCTGCCGACGGCGGCGAGGAAGAACCAGTGGTTGAGCGGGCCCATCGAGTAGTGCGGGTCCAGGCCGCCGTTGCTGCTGTTCCAGCAGTCGGGCGAGGAGCCGTCCAGCGAGGGCTGGTTCATCCAGCGCAGCGGCTGGTTGTTGCCGCTGATGTTGATCAGCTCGCCCATGGTGTAGTCGGGCTTGTCCACGGGGTTGTTGGCGTAGAACTCCACCAGCGTGCCGAAGATGTCGCTGGTGCCCTCGTTCATGCCGCCGGTCTCACCGGTCTCGTCCCAGCCGGTGAGCGCGCCGCTCACGCCGTGCGCCATCTCGTGCCCGGCGACGTCGAGTTCGACCAGCGGGCGCTGGTTGCCCTGGCCGTCCCCGTACGTCATCTGGCTGCCGTCCCAGAAGGCGTTCACGTACGCGTTGCCGTAGTGGGTCCGCGAGGGCACGCCCCGGCCGTCGCCGAAGATGCCGCTGCGGCCGTGGGCCGTCCTGAAGTAGTCGTACGTCATGGCCGCCCCGTAGTGCGCGTCCGCGCCGGCCGACGCCGGGTCGCTGGGGGAGCCGTTGCCGAAGGTCCCGGTGGAGCTGGTGAACAGCGAACCGGTGCCGCTGGTGGCGTGGTTGAGGTTGGTCGTGTAGCCGTTGCCGTGCGAGGGGTCCTGGAGGCTGTACCCGCTGCCGGACTGGGTGGCGTCCAGCGACACCTGGCCGCTGTAGATGGAACGCCCGGTGACCGCGGTGGCGGCGGCGGACGGCGCGGGCGCGGCGGAGCCGGTGGCCTCGGCGGTACGGGCCCGAGCGGCGGCGCCCTCGGGTGCGAAGGTGCTCACCTCGTCCCGGGTGCGCAGGACCTTGCCGGAGTGCGCGTCCACCAGGACGTGCAGCCGGCTCGGCGTCCGGTCCGCGCGGACCCCGCTGACCACGGTCTCCCAGACCAAGGCGGACGCGGTGCCGTCCAGCTGCACGGCGAGGTGCGGCTTCGAGACCGTCTCGGCCGAGCCCCGGAACGCCTTCCTCGACAGCGTCGCGGCGCGCGACGCGGTGAGCCCGGGGTCGGTGGACAGCGCGGGCGCGGCCTGGGCGGCGCTGGTCAGCGACTCGTAGCTGCCGTCGCTCTTCAGGTGGACGACGACATCGCCGCCGTACGCCGGTAAACCCTTGTACGTCCGGTCGAAGCGCACGGACGCGGAGCCGTCGCGGTCCACGACCAGGTTCCGGACCGTGAAGGCGTCCGATCCGCTCCGGTGTGCGGCGCGCCCGTGCGCCGCCAGGGCCTTCTTCGCGTCGGCCTCGGCATCGCGCCGGACGGCGGCCGTCGGATTCGTCGTGTACGGGGCCGGGGCGAAGGCGTGGGGGCCGGCGGTGGGGGAGGGGGCGGGCGGCGCCGGGGCGGCCGACGCGGCGGGAAGGGCGAGGGCGGAGGCACACGCACAGGCCAGAGTGGCCGTCAGAAGCCTCGTGGCTCTTCGTATGTACATAGGAACGGGGGTGTCCTTTCACCTCGTACAGGCGGAATCCGGCCACCGTCCCGTGGGGTGGTGAGGGCGGTGCCGACGCACGAGTGTGGGGAGCCGTCCGGCGGGGCTGCCAGGCACCCGGCGAATGCCGAGGGGTTTCCCTATGCGGGGTTTCCGGAGCCGCGGCCGCCGCGATTGGACTGGACCAAATCTGGGCAACGCTCTTGTCGGCGAGCTCCTCAGCGCTGGACCCACCCACTGGACCCAAGGAGTCACATGTTCGGGAAGCGCAGTGTCATAGGTACCGCGGCCCTTGCCATGACCGCGGTCGGCGCGATGCTGACGGCGGCCCCCTCCGCCCAGGCGGCGCCGACGGGCTGCACGGTCTCCTACGGGGGCGGTGCCGGCAGCACGATCTCCAGCCTGTGCACGGGCGGCACCGGCCACCACCGCGTCCACGCGGTGCTCAACGCCCTGGACCCGCGCCTTCCGCAGCGGATCGTCCTCGGTGACTGGGCCCCGGTCGGCCAGGCGTCCGTCGCCACCAACCCGTGGGGCGCGGGCAACATCCAGTCCGTCTGGACGGAGACCGTCGACTGGTGACCGTACGCACGACCGAGGGGCGGCTGCCGGTGCGCAGCCGCCCCTCGGGGTGTTCCTGGGCCCTGTCGTCACATTTCCGTCTGCCGGGCGACGCCATGCACGCACTCTCGCCGCACCGGCCCCAGACCCCAGTACATCCAGTACAGGGGTCTGGGGCCGGCACGCCGAGAGCACGCACCTGACGCCGCCCGGCCCGCCCTCCGGGCGGACGACGGAAATATGACGACAGGGCCTAGCGGTGGGAGAGCCCGCGGTCGACGGCCGTGATCAGCTCGCCGTTCTCGGTGTCCCCGTCCAGCGACCAGAACATCGCGCCGCCGAGCCGGTGGTCGCGGATGTACGCGGTCTTGGTGCGCAGCACCTGGGGGTCGTCGTACGTCCACAGCGTGGTGCCGTCGAACAGCCAGGCGCTGCCGTCGCGCGTGTTGCGGTGCACCTTGTACGTACCGGATTCGGCCAGTTTCCTCAGGGCCTTGTAGTCCTCGTAACCGGCCGCCCAGGTAGCCGGGGCGGGGCCCGCCGCCGGCTGTCCCAGACCGTCGCCGCCGCCGGTCACACCGGTCCAGCCCTGGCCGTAGAAGGGCATGCCCATCACGAGCTTGCGGGCCGGGGCGCCCCGCTTCAGCCAGTCGCGCACGGTCCGGTCGACGCTGTAGTCGTTCTTCGCGTACAGCGCGGACTGCTGGGCGGTCCTCGCCTCGCCGGAGACGTGGAAGTCATAGCCCTGAAGGTTCACGAAGTCGAAGTCCCGCATGATGCGCGGCACGTCGAACCCGGCGTCGATCTTCTCGGGGGACGCCGGGACGAACGCCGAGAGGTCGTAGTGCTTCGGCTTCGCGCCGTGGTGCCGGCCCTTCTGCGCCTGGGCGGTCCTCTTCGCGTACGCGTCGAGCTGGGTGCGGAACTCGTGGACCAGGGCGGTGAAGTTCCGCTTGTCCTCCGGGCGGTACACCGTGTCGGTGTCACCGGCGGATCCCGGCCATTCCCAGTCGATGTCGATGCCGTCGAAGAGCCCGGCCGCCGCGCCCTCGCCGCCGCGCGTCCCGTCCACCGGCAGGTTGCCCTTGATGTACAGGTCGATGCAGGAGGAGACGAGCGCCTTGCGCGAGGCGGCGGTGCGGGCCGCGTCGGAGAAGTGCGTGGACCAGCTCCAGCCGCCGAGCGAGATCATCACCTTGAGGCCGGGGTGCTTGGCCTTGAGCTCCCGCAGCTGGTTGAAGTTGCCCGCGAGCTTCTGGTCGTCGGTGTCGGCGGTCCCGTCCACGGAACCGGCCGCGTCGAGCGGACGGACGTAGTCCGCCCAGGCGTCGGCCTCGCCGGGCACATTGCCCGTGAAGCACTTCCCGTCCGCGCTGACGTTGCCGAACGAGTAGTTGACGTGGGTGAGTTTGGCCGCGGTGCCGCTCGTCTCCAGGTCCTTGACCTGGAAGTCGCGTCCGTAGACGCCCCATTGGGTGAAGTAGCCGACGCGCTTGTAGTCGGGCGCGGAGCCGTGGTGGCCGTGCCCGCCGCCGTGACCGCCGTGCCCGGACGAGGCGTTGGCGGCGGGGGAGAAGGAGGCCGCGAGCGTGACAGCGCAGGCGGCGATGGCGAGTGAAGACAGGGTTCTTCGACGCATGAGGCCAGAAGTTATTGGTCTGGACCAAACGGGGTCAAGGGTTTGGCAAAGGCGGTTTAAAGGGGTTCTGGTCCACGCGCGGCGGACTATGCGCAGGCCCGCCCAATGTCATCACTTCGAGTGAAACTGTGGCCTGCGCTTGCGATCCGGAACCCACGGTTGCGACGCTGTCGCAGTCCGTCAACCTCTTGGGGAGTGGCCTGTGGCTTTCGGTGAGCAGCCCGCCTATCTGCGCGTGGCGAGCGATCTGAGAGAGAAGATCGTCAACGGTTTGCTGCCGCCGCATACGCGCCTGCCGTCGCAGGCGCGCATCCGCGAGGAGTACGGGGTCTCGGACACAGTCGCGCTGGAGGCGCGCAAGGTCCTGATGGCGGAGGGCCTGGTCGAGGGCCGCTCCGGCTCGGGGACGTATGTGCGCGAGCGGCCGGTGCCCCGCATGGTCGAGCGCTCCGGCTTCCGGCCCGAGGCGGGCGCGGGCCCGTTCCGCCAGGAGCAGGCGGCGGACGGGGCGTGCGGGACCTGGGAGTCGCGCAGCGAGCAGGAGGGCGCGAGCCCCGAGATCGCCGCCCGGCTCGGGATCGAACCGGGCGACCGCGTCATGCGCACGCACTACGTGTTCCGGGAGGCGGGTGAGCCCGTGATGCTCTCCACCTCCTGGGAGCCCCTGGCGATCACGGGCCGTACGCCGGTGATGCTGCCGGAGGAGGGCCCGCTGGGCGGCTGCGGGGTGGTCGAGCGGATGGCCGCCATCGACGTGGTCGTGGACAACGTGGCCGAGCAGGTGGGCGCGCGCCCGGGGCTTGCGGAGGAGCTCCTGGCGCTGGGCGGGGTCCCCGGTCATGTGGTGATGGTGGTCGAGCGGACCTTCTACGCCTCGGGGCGGCCCGTCGAGACCGCCGACGTGGTGGTGCCGGCCGACCGCTACCGGGTGGGGTACAGGCTCCCCGTGAGGTGATGCCCGGGCGGCCCGCCGCCTGATGTCCCGCTGCGACGCCCTGGGGGCGCACTCGCGAGAGTGCGCCCCCAGGGCGTTGGTCCGTTCCTGGCCGGATCGGTACCTCTTTGTGTAAAGACGTATCCGTTGAGTGAAGGTCAGGCGTAGGCTCAGGCATATGCGTACCGGGGTTTCCTGGAGTTCCTTAGAAGCGTGCACATCGTTCAGGGGAGGGGCGCGATGCTCGGGAGAAACACGATGAGTGACAGCGGTGCCGTGCTTTCCTGGCTGGTGATACGGCAGGACGACAACGGCAACCGATACCGCGTGGGCAGGTACGCCACGCAGGGCGAGGCCCAGCGAGCGGCCGACAAGTTGCAGGACCGGGGGCACAAGCAGCTGTACTGGGTGGAGCGCATCGGGCAGGCCGCCCAGTCGTAGCGAGTGCGGCGCACGGGGCTAGTGCGCCGTGCGCCGGTACAGGGGAGCGAGGGCGGCGCACTGCGCCGCCATCGAGAGGCCCATGGCCAGGCAGATGCCCGGCAGCCCCCACCCCGACATGCCGTACGCCAGCGCGAGTTGGACGGCGACCCCGCAGGCGGTGACGCGGGCGAGCGCAGGACTCGCGCCGCTGCCCTCGAAGACGCCGCCGAGCGCGATGAAGCAGGCCAGCAACAGCAGATACGGGCCCGCGCAGCGCAGATAGAGCGCTCCGGCCCCGGCCACCGCCCCCTCGCTGCCGAACGCCCGCATGATCCAGGGCGCGCCCGCGAGGAGCACGGCCGCGGCCGTGAGACCGAGTGCCGAGGCCACCAGCAGCGCCTGCCGCCCGATGGCCCGCCGTGCGTCGCGCCCGGCGCCGAGCAGGTGGGCGGTGCGGATGGCGGCGGCCTGGCGCACCGCGTAGAAGGCCATCGTCGCGACGTACATCGCCTTGGTCGCGATCCCGTACGCGGCGACCTCGTCCACGCCGATCCGGGCGACGACCGCGACGAGCGCGAGGGCGCCCGTCATCCGCGCGACGAAGTCGGCCGACATGGGCAGCCCCGTGGCGGCGGTGCCGCGCGCGTCGGCGGCGAGGCTCCCGCTCGCACGCCCCGCACCGGTCGCGGTGGCCCGCCGCAGTACGCCGTTTCGCCGCAGCGCCACCAGGCCGCAGGCGAGCGCGGCGGTCCGGCCCAGCACCGTGGCGATCGCCGCGCCGCGCACCCCCAGTCCGAACCCCAGGATGAGCAGCGGGTCCAGACCGAGGATCAGTCCGTTCGCGAGGACGGCCAGCCGCATCGGGGTGCGGGTGTCGCCCGCGCCCTTCAGGATGCCGTCGACCACGTTCGTCGCGAAGAACACCGCGATGCCCGGCAGCGCGATCGCGAAGTAGCCGGTGGCCAGGACCGCCGCGCCCCCGTCACCGGCCCCGAGGACGAGCCGGGCCAGCGGCTCGCGGCAGAGGTAGCCGCCCACCGCGACCACCGGCGTGACCAGGGCCCACAGCGCCCAGCCACCGCGCACCGCCGAGCGCAGCGCCGCCGGATCGTCCGCGCCCCTGGCCCGCGCGACGAGCACCGTCGTACCCGAGCCGGCCACCAGGATGACGCCGAGCAGCAGGTTCTCGACGTTGGTGGCGGCGGCCACCGCGGCGACCGCCGCCCCGCCCAGCCGGGCCACCCAGACCATGTTGATGATCCCGGCCGTGACCCCCGCGAGGAGCTCGAAGTAGACCGGATACGCGAGTACCACCAGCGTGCGCCGGTGCTCCGCCGCTTCCATGACCGCCCCCTCTTTCCGCTGTACCTCGAATCGAGGTACAGCGGAAAGAGCTACCATGAGGGCGCCGGACGGGCAAGCGGATGACGACGGACGCGGTAAGGAGCTCGACGCGTGCTGGAACTGTCGATTCTGGGATTCCTCTTCGAGGAGCCCCTGCACGGATACGAGCTGAAGGCCCGTATCCAGGCCCTCAGCGGCCATATCCGCCCGGTCAGCGACGGGGCGCTCTATCCGGCCATTTCCCGGCTGGTGAAGGCGGGCCTGGTCGACCAGCGCACCGAGCCCGGCACGGGAGCCGCGCCCCGCCGGGTCCTGTCCCTCACCGAGGCCGGACGCGACGAGCTGAACGCCCGGCTCGGCCACCCCAAGGAGGCCGAAATCACCGACGGGCAGCGCTTCTTCACGCTGCTCGCGTTCCTGCACCACCTCCCGGACCGCGCCGGACAGGCGGCGGTCCTGCGCAGGCGGCAGGCGTTCCTGGACGTCCCGGCGAGCTTCTTCTACCGGGACGGCGAGCCGGTCCGGGCCGAGGAGGCGCCGACGGTCTTCCGGCGGGGCATGCTGCGCATCGCCCGCGCCACGGGCGCCGAGGAGAAGAAGTGGCTGGCCGAGGCGATCGGCGAACTGGAGGGCGGGGACATGCCGGTGCTGATCGACACGGTGGCGTGGGTGCGGATCGAGGGGGGCCGCATTCTGTGCGCCCGCCCGCGCGGCAAGGACGTCTTCTACATCCCGGGCGGCAAGCGGGAGGGTGCCGAGAGTGACCTCGACACCCTCGTGCGCGAGATCGAGGAGGAGCTGACGGTCCGTATCGACGCGGAGTCCGTCGCGCACGTGGGGACGTACGAGGCAGGCGGACCCGGCCTGCCGGACGGTGCGGTGGTCCGGATGGCCTGCTACACCGCCGGGTTCAGCGGTGAGCTGAGGGCCAGCAGCGAGATCGAGGACGTGGCGTGGTTCTCGTACGCCGACCGCGACCGGGTGCCGCCCGTCGACCAGCTGCTGTTCGACGACCTCAGGGCGTCGGGCGACCTGGCCTGAGACCGGCGCGGGGAGCCCCGGGTCCGGCGCGCGGATCATGGTGCGGCGCGTGGCGCGGAGGCGTGTGCGCCCCCGCTTCCCGGGCACTCGTACGTGCGCGCCGCCGTACACCCGTACGCCCTGCGTGTCGGGCCCGGCGGTATGTGCCAACGATGATCGGGTATGTGCTGTTTGCCCCGCGCGGACAGGGCGTCACCGTTGCCGGCTCTGGGAGTGATCGGCGTGACCGATACCGAAGGCGATCGAGCCGAGTGGAGCTTTCCGGCTGTCCCCGGTGCCGTGCGCACCGCCCGGCACGCCGTCCAGGACACCCTGCGCGGCTGGGGGCTCGACGCCGCCGTCGGTGACGAGGCGATCCTGCTGGTCAGCGAGCTGGTCACCAACTCCATGCGCTACACGGCCGGCCCCATCGGGGTGCGGCTGCTGCGCCCCCATCCGGACGGGGGCCACTCCACCGCCCACGCCGGTCTCCTCGTGGAAGTCTCCGATCCCCTCCCCGACCCACCCACCGAACGTACGGCGGGACCCGACGACGAGAGCGGCCGGGGACTGCAGCTCGTGGCCTGTGCGGCCCGGCGCTGGGGGACCCGGCGGGGAAAGAGCGGCAAGACGGTGTGGTTCGAGCTGGCTCTGCCTGGTTAGGAGTGAGGTGGGACGCACAGCGATCACCGGAGGTCGGGGCCGAACCTGGCTGAAAGGGACTGAGACCGTGCTGTGATCGTGAACGCCGTGCCGGACGGGGCCGTAGTGCTGAATACTGCGGGCATGACCGGTCCGGTGTGTGAGCTGGAGGGGACGGTCGCGTGAGCGAAATACCTGGGACAGCAGGCGACGTCGTGTGGCAGAGCAGCCCGCCCGGCTCGATCTACGACTACATCAGAGTCGCCTCCTTCTCGATCGGGCCCGACGGGCTGATCGAGCAGTGGAGCCGCCGGGCCGCCGGTCTCTTCGGCGTGGCCGCCCACGAGGCCGTGGGCAAGGACCCGGTCGAGGCGTTCCTGCCCGGCGAGGTCCGCCGCGAGGGCCACCGCCGCGTCGGCGAGGTGCTCGACGGCAAGGAGTGGACGGGTCTCGTCCCCTTCCGGATGCCCGGCGAGGACGGGGCGCACGGGCTCGCCGAGATCTATGTGATGCCCAGTGAGACGGCCATCGGCGAACGGGCGGCGGTCTGCATCGTGGTGGACGTCCGCGCCCTGCGCCGCATCGAGACGGACCTCGCCGCCTCGCAGGCGATTTTCGGCCAATCTCCCTTCGGCTTCGTCCTGTTCGGCACCGACCTCACCGTCGTCCGGGCCAACGAGCGCTTCGCCACCGTCTTCGGCGGCCGCGCCGACGACCACCGGGGCCGCACCGTCGGCGACTACCTCACCGGCGCCGAGGCCGACCGCCTGACCGCCACCCTCGAACGGGTCCTGGAGACGGGCAACTCCGTCACCGACCTCCAGCTCGTCGGCACCGCCCCCGGCGACACCGAGCGCCGCCACTGGTCGATGAACCTCTACCGGGTGCACAGCGGATCGGGCCGCCCCATCGGCATCGCCGGACTCGCCACCGACGTGACCCGGCGTCACACCGCCGCCCGCGAGGCCGCCAGCGCCCGCCGCAACCTCGCCCTGCTCAACGAGGCCAGCGCCCGCATCGGCAACTCACTGGACCTGGAGACCACCGCCCGCGAACTCCTCGACGTCGCCGTCCCGGTCTTCTGCGACCTGGCCTCCGTCGACCTCTACCAGGGCCTGCTCACCGGCGACGAGGCGGCGCCCGGCGGCTGGAGCCCGCTCGGCGCGGAGGCGGTCGGCGGCTCCGCCGAACTGCGCCGCGTCGCCTTCGCCAGCGCCGTGTCCGACGCCCTGCCCCACCCGGCCCCCGGCGCCTCCGACTCCGGCCCGCCGGGCGGCGGCGCCGCGCCCCCCGCCCTCGGTGCCGTCCACCGCTACCCCTTCGGCTCGCCGTCCGCCGTCGCCCTGCGCACCGGCCGCATCGAGGACGTGCCGGGCGACGACCGGGGCTTCGTGCAGTCCACGCTGGCCGTGCCGATGGTCGCCCACGACACCGTGGTGGGCCTCGTCCGCTTCTCCCGTACGAAGGGCAGCGAGCCGTTCGACGCCCGGGACCGGGCCCTCGCGACCGAGCTGGCCGCCCGCGCCGCCGTCTGCATCGACAATGCCCGCCTCTACCGCCGCGAACACGAACGCGCCCTGATCCTCCAGCGCAGCCTGCTGCCCCCCGGCGACCCGGAGGCCGCCGGGCTCGACATCGCGTGTCGCTACCTCCCCGGCAACACCGCCAACGAGGTCGGCGGCGACTGGTTCGACGTGATCGAGCTGCCCGGACACCGCACCGCGCTCGTCGTCGGCGACGTGATGGGGCGCGGCCTGCGCGCCGCCGTGGCCATGGGCGAACTGCGCACCGCCGTGCGCACCCTGGCCCTCCTCGACCTGGAACCCGCCGAGGTGCTGTCCGCCCTGGACGAGGTCGCCCGGGGCCTCGGCGCCCCCGGCGCCGCCTCCGCCTCCGGCGGCGGGGGAGCCCAGTGGCCCGCCCGCGCCGCGCACAAGTCCCGCGAGGCGGACCTCGCCGAGGTGTATCTGGCGACCTGCGTCTACGCGGTCTACGACCCGGTCACCCGGCGCTGCACCTTCGCCAACGCGGGCCATCTGCCGCCCGTCGTGGTCGAGCCGGGCGAGGCCGCGCAGCTCCTCGACGTACCGCCCGGGATGCCGCTGGGCGTCGGCGGTGAACCGTTCGAGGAGGTCGAGGTCGAGCTGAAGGAGGGCGCGCTCCTCGCCCTCTACACCGACGGCCTGGTCGAATCGCGCGACCACCCGCTGGACGAGGGCCTGGCCGCCCTCCGCAAGGCCCTGGTCGAACCGGCCCAGCCGCTGGAGGACGTCTGCGACCGGGTCCTCGGCTCGCTGCACACCCGGCACGGCGAGGACGACATCGCACTCCTGATGGCCCGTATCCAGGGCCTGCCCACCGAGGCCGTCGGCGACTGGCGGCTGCCCCGCGAGCCCCGCTCGGTCGGCCGCGCCCGCGAACTGGCCCGGGGCCAGCTCACCAGCTGGGGCCTCGACGAGCTGGTCGACACCACGGAACTGCTGGTCAGCGAGCTGGTCACCAACGCCCTGCGCTACGGCGAGGGCGAGATCCGGCTCCGCCTGCTGCGCGACCGCACCCTCGTCTGCGAGGTGTGGGACGCCGGTCTCGTCCAGCCGAGGCGCCGGCGCGCCCGGGACACGGACGAGGGCGGCCGGGGCCTCCAACTGGTGGGGCTGCTCAGCGCGGCCTGGGGGGCGCGGCGGACACCGCGCGGCAAGACCGTCTGGTTCGAACTGCCGCTGCCCGACGGCCGGCCGCCCGCCGAGCGCTCGGTGGAGGAGCTGCTCAGCATGTTCTGAGCAGCGGCCGGGGCGCGGCTCACTTCGTGGTCTTCAGCGCGGCGAGCCGGGCCTCCACCTCCGCGCTGTCGCCCAGGGCGTCCAGGTCCTCGAACTGCGTGTCCAGCGAGGAGGCCGCCAGCTCCTGCTTGCCCAGGGCCCGCGCCTCCTCGCGCCGCACCTTGTCCTCGAACCGGCCCAGCTCGCTGGTCGGGTCCAGGACGTTGATGTTCTTCACCGCGTCCATCATCTGGTTCTGCGCCTGCGCCGACTTGGCGCGCGCCACCAGCTCGTCCCGCTTGGCCGTCAGCTCCGAGAGCTTCGCCTTCATCTGGTCCAGGCCCGCCTTGAGCTTGTCGACCACCTCGGTCTGCGCCGCGATGGTCGGCTCGGCCGTCCTGGCCTCGTTCTCCGACTGCAGCTGCCGGCCCAGCGCGACCTTGGCCAGGTTGTCGAACTTGTCCGCCTCGGGGCCCGAGCCGCCCGCCCGCAGCTCGTCGGCCTTGCGGCTCGCGGCGAGCGCCTTGCCGCCCCACTCCCGCGCCGCCTCCACGTCCTCCACGTGGTCCTGCTCCATGAGGCGCAGATTGCCGATGGTGGCGGCCACCGCCTGCTCGGCCTCGGCGATGTTGTTGGTGTAGTCGCGGATCAGCTGGTCCAGCATCTTCTGCGGATCCTCGGCCTGGTCGAGCAGGGCGTTGATGTTGGCCTTCGCCAGCTGGGTGACACGGCCGAGAATGGTCTGCTTGCTCATGGGGCCTCTCCTGTCGGGTGGTGCCGTTCGTGGGGTTACGCCTGCGGGGTACGGAAGGCTGCGGGTGAGTACGTGTACGGGGTACGGGACGCTGCCGGTGACTGCGCGTACGGAGTTACGGGAAGCTCCCCGCGTCAGAAGCGTCCGCCGCCGCCCCGGCGGCCCCGTGTCCCTCCGCCGCCGAAGCTGCCGGGCCCGCCGCCGCCGAAGCCCCCGCCCCCGCCTCCGCCGAATCCGCCCCCGAAGCCGCCCCGGCCCCCGCCCCCGCCCATCAGGCCGCCGAGGATGATCCCGCCGAGCACCGCGCCGCCCATGCCCCCGCCGCCTCCGCCCGCCATACCGCCGGGGCCCCCGCGCCCGCCGTAGCCGGAGCCGCGTACGTCCTGCTCGGCCAGCGCGCGCGCCTCGCCGGCCAGCGCGTCCGCGCGGTTCGCCTCGGCCAGGGCGGCCTGCGGGTCGCCGTTGCCCGCCAGCGCGGCGGCCTGCTCCAGGCGGCGCTGCGCCTCCGCGAGCCGGGTCCGGGCGGTGCTGCCGACCGCGCCCCGGTGCGTCGTGACGAAGTCCGCCGCCGCCGCTACCGAGGAGCGCGCGGTGAGCAGCGCCCCGTCGAGCAGCGAGCGCGCCCGGGTGTTGCCCTGTTCGCGTTCCCGCGCCCCGGCCAGCGCCTCGTCCAGCGCCCGGTCCGCCTCCTCCACCCGGCGCAGCGCGTCGATCGGGTCGTACCGGCCGCCCCGCTCCTCGCGTACGTCGCCGGCCACCGCGCGGGCGCGGGCGATCCTGCCGCTCAGGTCGGCGGTGGACGCCCCCTGTGCCGTGCCGTCGAGCAGCCCGCCCGCGTCCGCGAGGTCGGTGTCCAGCTCGGTGAGCGCGGCGGTCAGCCGGTCCGCCGCCTCGTCCAGCTCGCGGCCCCGCCGCTCCACGCCGTCGATCAGGGTGCCCGCCTGGTCGAGCGCGCCCTCGGCGGCCCGGACGTAGACGGCCGCCGCCGCGTGGTCGCCGCCGTCCACCGCCTGCCGGGCGCTGTCGAGGGAGGAGGCCGCGAAGGCGAGCCGGTCCCTGGCCTGGTCGGCGTCACCGGCGACGGGGGCCGACGCCTGGTCCGCGTACCGTTCGCGCATCGAGGCGAGCGCGGAATCGGCGGCCGGGACGCGCCCGGTCAGCTCGTCCAGCGCGGTCCCGGCGGCGGCCACGGCCTGCGGCGCCCCGCGCTCCAGCTCGCGCAGCCGGTCGAAGTCCTCGGAGACGGCGTCGAGGCGGCCGTCGGCGTCCGCGCAGCGGCTGATGATCTCGTCCAGCATCCGCCGTCGCGTCTCGTCGTCCTCCGGAAAGGCGTCGTCCAGCTGCTGCCGCAGCCGGAACGCGGTGGTCAGCTCGCCCTTGGCGTACGTCACCGCCTCGGCGAACGGCGCGGCGGCCGCCTCCCCGAACTGGGCGGTCGCGAAACCCAGTTCCTCCTCGCTCGTGCGGACCGCGTCGTCGGTGGCCACGAGCGTCTCCTTGGCCTTCGCGTCGAGCTCCGGCAGCGGGGTCGGTGCCGGGACGCCCCCGCCCCAGCCGGTCGTGCCGGGCGTCGTACGGGTGGTGGCGCGCCGCCTGCGCCGCAGGAACGCGTACGCGGCGACGGCCGCGACCGCGCAGAGCAGGACGATCGGAAGGAGCAGGTCGCCGGTGCTGGTGCCGCCCGAGCCGGAGCCCGGGTCGGAGGGGCCGGGGGTGATCGCCGGGGCAGGCACGGGCTCGCCGGACAGGACGGCGGTGTAGCCGTCGGCGGCGCCGATCGCGGCGCCCGGCCAGTCGTTCTCCTTCAGCGCCGGCTCGATCGCGGTGTTCGCCACGTCCCGGAGCTGGGTGTCGGTGAGGGGGGCGTCCTGGTCGACGGAGTAGGCGTACTGCCGGGCATGGGTGGCGACGGCCAGCAGGACGTCGTCGCGGCCGAGGCCGTTGCGGTCGGCGGTCGCGTCGGCCCAGTCCTGCGCGGAGCGCCCGGAGAAGTCGCGTACGTACACCACGAAGAGCTGGAGGCGGTGTTCGGCGTAGAGCCGGTCGAGGGCCGTGACCACCTGGGGGCGGCGTTCACCGAGGGCGCCCACCTTGTCGGTGATCTGCCCGTCGCGGGACAGCGTGACCGGGTCGTCGGCGCGGGCGTCCGGCGCGGGGGCGAGGGTCAGCCAGCACACCGTGAGAAGCACGGCGAGCAGGGCCCGGCCCGGTATGAGGATCCGGGTTCGGCTCACAGGCGGCGTCACGTTTGTGAGGCTATGTCCCGCTCCGGGTGGCCGCGACACGAGGCGTTCGCGAGGGGTGGTGTGCGGTGAGCGCCCAGAGAATGACAGGCTGCCTTGCAAGGTGGCCTGTCGATCTCGTACGGTGAATGTATGACGCACGTATCCGGGGCGGCCCCCGACCCCACAGCCGAAGAGGTGGCGAACCAGCTGGCCTCCGTGGTCGGCCGGCTGCTGCGGCGGCTGCGTTCCTCCTCGTCGGAGTCGCTGCTGACGCCGACCCAGCGCTCGGTGCTGGCCCGGCTGGACGACGGGGGCGCCGCGACCACCGCGGACCTGGCCCGCGCCGAATTCGTCCGCCCGCAGTCCATGCGGCTGACTCTGGGCGCGCTGGAGACGCAGGGGCTGGTCGCGCGGGAGCCGGACCCGGCCGACGGGCGGAAGTCCGTCATGACGGTCACGGACGCGGGGCGCGCGACGCTCGCCCAGGTCCGGGCCGCCAAGCGGAACTGGCTGGCCGAGGCCGTCGCCGCCGAGCTGGACGGGCACGAGCGGCGGACCGTCGCCGAGGCCGTGGCCCTCATCGAACGCCTGGTCGGTTCGTGACGGCTCGCGATGTGCTCCCCGGGGCGGTACGCGCGGCGGCCCGCCCGGACCGGACGGAGCCCGGCCCCGGTTTCAGCGCCCGGCTCACCGCCCCGCTGCTGCTCGGCTCGCTGCTCAACCCGCTGAACACCACCATGATCTCCACCGCGCTGGTGGCGATCGGACACCACTTCTCCGTCGGCGCCGCCGACACCGCCTGGCTGATCTCCGTCCTCTACCTCGCCAGCGCCGTCGCCCAGCCCGTTCTGGGCCGCCTCGCCGACGTTTTCGGGCCGCGCCGGGTCTTCCTCGCCGGTCTCGTCGTGGTCGTCGCCTCCGGTCTGATCGGCACCTTCGCGCAGGGCTTCGGCGAGCTGATCGTGTCGCGGCTGCTGCTCGGCATCGGTACGTCGGCGGCCTACCCGGCCGCCATGGCGGTGCTGCGCGACGAGTCGGCCCGGATCGGGCGGCCGACCCCGCGCCCGGTGCTGGCCCGGCTCTCGTTCGCCGCGCTCGGCAGTGCGGCGGTCGGGCCCACGCTCGGCGGGCTGCTCGTCATGACGGCCGGCTGGCGCGGGATCTTCGCCGTCAACGTGCCGGTGGCGCTGATCGCCCTCGGCGCGGCCCTGCTCTGGATCCCCGCCGACCCGCCCCGCGCCCGCACGGCCGGCGGCCCGGCGCCCCGGCTGGGGCTCGATCCGCTCGGCATCGGCCTCTTCGCGACCGCGCTCACCGTCCTGGCCTTCTTCCTGCTCGACCTCGCGCACCCGGTGTGGTGGCTGCTCGCGCCGTTCGCCGCGCTGACCGCCGCCCTCGTGTGGTGGCAGCTGCGGGCACCCGCCCCCTTCATCGACCTGCGGATGCTCGCGGGCAACGGGGCTCTCTCGCGTACGTACCTCCGGCACGGCGTCAGCTACCTGCTGATCTACTGCGTGATGTACGGATACACGCAGTGGCTGGAGGAGGCCCGGGGCTACTCCTCCGGGCACACCGGACTCCTCATGCTGCCGATGTCCGTCGCCGCGCTGGTGTGCTCGCTGCTCGGCGCCCGTACGAAAGGCATCCGGGGCCCGCTCGTCCTGGCCTGCGTCCTGCTCACCGCCGGAGCCGGAACGCTCTTCCTGCTGTCCGGCGACACACCGGTCGCCGTCCTGCTGCTCGCCGGGGCCTGCTTCGGCATCCCGCAGGGGCTCATCGGCACCAGCAACCAGGCGGCCGTGCAGGCCTACGCGCCGCCCGCCTCCGTCGGCTCGGCCGCCGGCCTCCAGCGCACCGCCCAGTACATCGGGGCGATCACCGCCTCCAGCCTCATCGCCCTGGCCTACGGACAGTCGGCCGGCGACCGGGGGCTGCATCTGATGGCCGCCGTCGCAGCCGTCCTGGGCGTCCTGCTCATCGTCCTCACCGTCACCGACCGCGCCCTGCGCGGGCGTACCTGACCTCCATCAGTACCACCCCAAGGAGCACCACCATGACCGCCACCGTCCTCGACCCCCAGACCGCCCTGATCGTCGTCGACCTCCAGAAGGGCATCACCGGACTGCCCACCGCCCACCCCTCCGCCGGTGTCATCGCGAACGCCGCGACTCTCGCCGACGCCTTCCGGGCCAAGGGCCTGCCCGTGGTCCTCGTCCGCGTCACCGGCGGCGCCCCCGGCCGCAACGAGGGCCCGGCCCGGTCCGGGAAGCCGGCCGCCGACTGGGCCGAGATCGTGCCCGAGATGGGCCCGCGCGAGGGCGACATCATCGTCACCAAGCAGCAGTGGGGCGCCTTCTACGGCACCGACCTCGACCTCCAGCTGCGCCGCCGGGGCGTCACCCAGGTCGTGGTGGCCGGCATCGCGACCAGCATCGGCGTCGAGTCCACCGCCCGCTCCGCGCACGAGCACGGCTACCACGTCACGCTCGCCACGGACGCGATGACCGACATGAGCGGCGAGGCCCACGACAACAGCCTGCAGCGGATCTTCCCGCGCCTCGGCGAGACCGGCACGACCGACGAGATCGTCAAGCTCCTCGGCTGACGGACCTGTACGGAACGGAGCGCCGCGGCCCCCACCCGGGCCGCGGCGCTCCGCCGTACGGGTGGGCTTCGGGGCCTACCCGCCGTGTCGGCACGGCGTTCCCGCGCGAGGGCGTTTTCAGTGGAGGGGCGGAACCAGTGTGATCAACTGCAAATGCCACCAAAAACGCTCAATCAGGCCCTTTCCCGGTGCGGGCCGGGCCGTCCCCGGAGGTATCAGCCATGTCCCACGTCGGAGTCCCGCGCGGGACGGCCCGAAAGAGGCGCATCCCCGCCCTCCTCACCGCAGGCGTCCTCACCCTCCCCGCGCTGGCCGGATGCAGCTCGGGCGAGAAGGACACCGCGGCCGTCGCCGCCGTACCGCAGGACGTGGCCCGCGCCGCCCGCGCCCAGGTCGCCGACGGGGGCAAGGTCACCTGGGCGATCGACGCGCTCCCCGCCACCTTCAACGCCTTCCAGGCGGACGCCGACAGCGCCACCGGCCGGATCACCGGCGCCCTGCTGCCGACGCTCTTCCCGCTCGACGCCCAGGGCCGGCCGCAGCTCAACCCGGACTACCTCGAATCCGCGAAGGTGACCGAGACCGAGCCCCGCCAGGTCGTCGTCTACCGCCTCAACCAGCAGGCCGTCTGGAGCGACGGCCGCGGGATCGGCGCCCCGGACTTCGTCGCCCAGTGGCGCGCGCTCAGCGGCAAGGACTCCGCGTTCTGGACCGCCCGCAACGCCGGGTACGAACGCATCGAGAAGATCGAGCGCGGCCACGACGACCTGGAGGTCAAGGTCACCTTCGCCAAGCCGTACGCGGACTGGCGCTCGCTGTTCTCACCGCTCTACCCGAAGCAGGTGACGGGATCCCCGGACGCCTTCAACGACGGCGCCCGCACCAGCCTCACGGCGACGGCCGGGCCGTTCCGGCTGCGCGAGGTGGACAAGAAGACCGGCTCCGTCACGCTGACCCGCGACCCGCGCTGGTGGGGCGGCCGCGCCAAGCTGGACTCGCTGGTCTTCAAGGCCGTCAAGCCCGAGGACCGCACCGACGCGCTGGCCGAGGGCGCCGTCGACATCGCCGACATCGACTCCACCACCGCCCACCGCATCGCCGAGGCCGCCCGCGAGGGCGCGGCCGGCGCACCGCCCGCAAGCGGCCCCGGCGCCGCGCAGGGACCGGCGGACGCCCTGCGCTCCTGGGCCGTGGCGCACGGCACCGACGAGGAGGCGGCCGAGGAGGAGCAGGAGGCGCGGGACGACAAGGCCAAGGCCGCCGACGCGTACGCCACCGAGCAGAGCGGGCTGCGCGCCTTCGTGGTCCGCAAGTCCCTGGAGCCCGCCTACACCCAGCTCGCGCTGAACGGCGAGACCGGGCCGCTCGCCGACGACCGGGTGCGCCGGGCCGTCGCCCGCGCCCTGGACCGCCAGGAGCTCGCCGACACCGTGCTGAAGCCGCTCGGACTGCCTGCGCAGCCGCTCGGCAGCCACCTCGCCGTCGCCGGGCAGCCCGCGTACCGGGACGGCAGCGACGCGCTCGGCAAGCAGGACACCGAGCAGGCGCAGGCGCTGCTCGCCGACGCGGGCTGGACGCGCGAGGGCGCGCTGAGCCGGAGCGACGGCACCAAGGCCGGCAGCGAGGGCGAGAAGAAGAAGGACGCGGAGAAGGACGCCGAGAAGAAGGGGAGCGCCGGGAAGGACGCGGACGACGGCAAGGGGAACCGCGCCGCGGGCGAGCCCGTCGCCGACGACGGCCTCTACATCGTCGGCGACGACAAGCCCGGCGCCCCCGGCACCCACGTCCTCGCCCCGGCCCCCGACGCCGCCGCGCAGAGCGTCGCGCTGCTGCGCCAGGCCGGGTACCTCGGCTCCACGGGCACCTCGGAGGACGCCCGGGACGCGATCCGGGCCCAGGACCGGCAGCCCGGCGGCGCCGCCGGGGCCTACGCGCCCGCGGGGACCGCCGCGCCCGCCGAGGCGGCCGACACCGCGCGCGGTCCGCTCGGCAAGAACGGCAAGCCGCTGAGCCTGCGCTTCGTCCTGCCGTCCGGGCCCGGCTCGGCCGGTCTGCGCAGCGTCGGCGAGAAGATCGCCGCGATGCTCGACACGATCGGCATCCGCACCGAGATCACCAAGGTCTCCGACGACAGCTACTTCCGCGACCACGTGGCCTCCGGCGACTACGACATGGCCCTGTACTCCTGGCCCGCCACCGCCTACCCGGCCACCGACGACCGCCCGATCTACGCCAAGCCGCTGCCCGCGTCGGACGGCTCGCTGCTGGTGGAGCAGAACTACACCCGCGTCGGCACGGACCACATCGACCAGCTCTTCGACCAGGCGGCGTCGGAGCTGGACGAGAAGGCCGCCCGGGACCTCATGCGCAAGGCGGACGCCCGGATCTGGGCCGCCGCAGGATCGATTCCCCTCTTCCAGCGCCCCCAGCTCGTCGCCACCGGCAAGCAGCTCGTGAACGTCGGCGCCTTCGGCCTCGGCGTCCCGCACTACCAGGACATCGGCTACAAGGCCCCGCAGGCGGCGGGCGCCCCGGCCGACCGGAAGAAGTAGCCGGATATCCACACCTCTGAAACTGCTCAAGTCACTTGTCCGTGAGGTCCGTTACGGCGACTGTGGTCCATGACCACCGGTGAATTCCACCGGAAGAACGGACCACGGGGGCGGGACCATGAAGCGGACACGAGTGCACCTCGGAGCGGCCGCCGCGATCGTCGCGGCGGCCCTCACGTGCGTCAGCGGCTGCTCGTCGGCGGACGGCGGGACCACCGACGCGAAGCCGTCCGGACCGGCGAAGGCGGCGGCGGACAAGGCGGACAAGACCGTCGCCCGGGAGCCGCAGGAGTGCCGGGGCGGCACGTACACCTGGTTCAACATGCAGGACCGTTCCGTACTGAACGGGCTCGCCGACCCGCAGCGCGTCGCGCACGGGTCCAGCAAAATGACCAAGCTGACCGAGCCCGTCCGGCGACTGCGCACGGACCAGGCGTCCGTGGTGTCCCAGGGCCCGAGCCCGGACCCGAAGCAGGTGCTCTTCGCGCTGAGCACGCACCTCGGATTCACGGAGAAGGGCGACGACCCGGAGATGGGCTCGGGGCTGGGTGAACCGGGGGAGTACGCGGAGATCGATCCGGGCGGCGGCGAGGCCGGCGGCTCGGACCGCACCGTCCACCTCGTCTACTACAGCTTCGTCCGCCTGGTCGAGACGGACTTCCGGTACACCTGCGGAAGCGGTGAGGGCCGGAGGACGACCACGGGGCACGTGGTCACCTGGCCCAACTCGGGCGGCGGACTCGTCAGCTGCGAGGAACCGCTGGACAAGAAGGCGTCGGCCGCCGCGCACGAGGCGTTCAGACTGTCCTGCCCCGCCTAGAAACCCGGCCGGGAAGCCCTCCACCCGCCGGGCCCGTACCATGGGAGTAGCCGTGGCGCGTCCGCCCGGCGGGCGTACGAGGACTCAAGACCGACCCAGGCGCCTGAATCCCCGATCCGAGAGAAGCGCAAGCCACACCATGCCCACGCGCCACGACATCCGTAACGTAGCCATCGTCGCCCACGTCGACCACGGCAAGACGACCATCGTCGATGCCATGCTCAAGCAGGCCGGCTCCTTCGCCGCGCACGCCGCCGAGTCGCTCGACGACCGCATGATGGACTCGAACGACCTGGAGCGTGAGAAGGGCATCACGATCCTGGCCAAGAACACGGCCGTGAAGTACCACCCCAAGGATGGCGGCGACGTCATCACCATCAACATCATCGACACCCCCGGCCACGCCGACTTCGGTGGCGAGGTCGAGCGCGGCCTGTCGATGGTGGACGCGGTCGTGCTTCTGGTCGACGCCTCAGAGGGCCCGCTCCCGCAGACCCGCTTCGTGCTGCGCAAGGCGCTCCAGCAGCGGCTGCCCGTCATCCTGTGCATCAACAAGACGGACCGCCCCGACTCCCGGATCGACGAGGTCGTCAACGAGACCTACGACCTCTTCCTCGACCTGGACGCGGACGAGGAGCAGATCGAGTTCCCGATCGTCTACGCGTGCGGCCGTGACGGCATCGCCTCGCTGACGAAGCCGGAGGACGGCACCGTCCCGGCGGACTCCACCAGCCTGGAGCCGTTCTTCTCCGCGATCCTGGAGCACGTCCCGGCCCCGACGTACGAGGAGGACGCGCCGCTCCAGGCCCACGTCACCAACCTCGACGCCGACAACTTCCTCGGCCGCATCGCGCTCCTCCGCGTCGAGGAGGGCGAGCTGCGCAAGGGCCAGACCGTCGCCTGGATCAAGCGCGACGGCTCGATCCAGAACGTGCGCATCACCGAGCTGATGATGACCGAGGCGCTCACCCGCAAGCCCGCCGAGGTGGCCGGCCCCGGTGACATCTGCGCCGTCGCCGGCATCCCGGAGATCATGATCGGTGAGACGCTCGCCGACCCGGAGAACCCGGTCGCGCTGCCCCTGATCACGGTGGACGAGCCCGCGATCTCGATGACCATCGGCACCAACACCTCGCCGCTCGTCGGCCGGGGCGGCACCGGCAAGGGCGCGGACGCCAAGGCCGCGGTCAAGGACCGCAAGGTCACCGCCCGCCAGGTCAAGGACCGCCTGGACCGCGAGCTGATCGGTAACGTCTCGCTGCGCGTCCTGGACACCGAGCGCCCCGACGCCTGGGAGGTGCAGGGCCGCGGTGAGCTGGCGCTGGCCATCCTGGTCGAGCAGATGCGCCGCGAGGGCTTCGAGATGACCATCGGCAAGCCCCAGGTGGTCACCAAGGACGTCGACGGCAAGACCCACGAGCCCGTCGAGCGCATGACGATCGACGTGCCCGAGGAGCACATGGGCGCCGTCACGCAGCTCATGGGCATCCGCAAGGGCCGCATGGACAACATGTCGAACCACGGTTCCGGCTGGGTCCGCATGGAGTTCGTCGTCCCGTCCCGCGGCCTCATCGGCTTCCGTACGGAGTTCCTGACGAACACCCGCGGTACGGGTATCGCGCACTCCATCCACGAGGGCCACGAGCCGTGGTTCGGCACCCTGACGACCCGTAACAACGGTTCGCTGGTCGCCGACCGCGCCGGTGCCGTCACCGCCTTCGCGATGACGAACCTCCAGGAGCGCGGCGTGCTGTTCACCGACCCCGGCACCGAGGTGTACGAGGGCATGATCGTCGGCGAGAACTCCCGCGCCGACGACATGGACGTGAACATCACCAAGGAGAAGAAGCTCACGAACATGCGGTCCTCGTCGGCCGACTCCTTCGAGGCGATCGTCCCGCCGCGCAAGCTCTCGCTGGAGCAGTCCCTGGAGTTCTGCCGCGACGACGAGTGCGTCGAGGTGACCCCGGAGGCCGTCCGCATCCGCAAGGTCGTCCTCGACCAGAAGGAGCGCAACCGCAGCGCGTCGCGCGCCAAGCACGGCTGAGCCGGCGCCGGTAGGCGATTTCCGGCCGACGATCCGTCAGCGCAAGGCATTGCCGTAGCCCAGGGCCCTCACAGACACTGTGGGGGCCCTCGGTCATGGTCAACCGGTTTTAGGCTTGCCTGACCAGCATGTGAGACAAATGTGTCCGATTATCGGAGGTTGCTCTCCGAAACATGTGTTAACAGTCCGTTTCGGGGGTGTCTGTCTGGGATCGCTTTGTCCGGATTTTGGTCCGCGCAAGGGTCGGATGTTGTCAAACCGAGACCCTTTAAGTGTGGTTTACAGCCCAGTCGTACTTAATAGTTGGCTCCATTGAGCTCGGGTCAATGGGTCACGCACCGTGGGGAGTGCGCCGACTCACGAGCACACTAAGGGCACTGAAACGATCACCGTCAGGGGTGTCGGTGTATCAACCCAGTGCCCTTCTTGTAGTCAAAAGTGGACTCATGAGGAGGAAACCCATGCGTGGTGCCAAGAGCGCCAAGTGGGTCGCGGGAGCGGCCATCATCGCCCTGGCTGCGACTGCCTGTGGTGGCGGCGACGACGATGCCGACAAGGGCAGCAAGACCGCCAAGGGCGCGGTGAACCCGGACGGCATCTTCTCCGTCGAGGTCGGTGAGCCGCAGAACCCGCTGCAGCCGGCCAACACGATGGAGTCGAACGGCAGCATCGTCACCGACGCGATCTTCTCGCAGCTGGTGGACTACGACGCCTCCGGCAAGCTTGAGATGATCAACGCCGAGTCCGTCGACACCAAGGACTCCAAGCTCTGGACGGTCAAGCTCAAGAAGGACTGGAAGTTCCACGACGGCACCCCCGTCACGGCCGAGTCCTACATCAAGGCCTGGAACTGGGCCGCCAACATCAAGAACGACCAGACCAACGCGTCCTGGTTCGGCGACATCAAGGGCTACGCGGACGTCCACCCCGAGGACGCGAAGGCCAAGCCGAAGTCGGACACCATGTCCGGTCTGAAGAAGGTGGACGACTACACGTTCACCATCGAGCTCAACGCCCCGCTGCCGTACTTCTCGTACAAGCTCGGCTACACGGTCTTCTCGCCGCTGCCCGAGTCCTTCTACGCGGACCCGAAGGCCGCCGGTGAGAAGCCGGTCGGCAACGGCGCGTACAAGTTCGTCAGCTGGGACCACAAGAAGCAGATCAAGGTCGTCCGCAACGACGACTACAAGGGTCTCGACAAGGCGAAGAACGGTGGTGTGATCTTCAAGAACTACACCACCCTCGAAACCGCGTACGAGGACCTGAAGTCCGGCAACGTCGACGTGCTCCGCCAGATCGGCCCGAAGGACCTCCCGGTCTACCGGTCCGACCTCGGTGACCGCGCCGTGGACAAGGCGTACTCCGCCATCCAGACGATCGCCGTCGCCTTCTACACCGACCAGTGGAAGAACATCGACCCGAAGGTCCTCCAGGGCCTGTCGATGGGCATCGACCGCGACACGATCACCAAGACCGTGCTCCAGGGCACCCGCGAGCCCGCCACCGGCTGGGTCGCCAAGGGTGTGCTCGGCTACCAGCCGAACGCCACCGGTGACGTCACCAAGTACGACCCCGCCAAGGCCAAGCAGCTCATCAAGGACGGCGGCGGCGTCCCGGGCAACAAGATCTCGATCCAGTTCAACGCCGACGGCGGCCACAAGGAATGGGTCGAGGCGGTCTGCAACAGCATCACGCAGTCGACCGGCGTCAAGTGCACCGGTGACTCGAAGGCCGACTTCCAGGCCGACACCAACGCGCGTGACGACAAGCAGGTCAAGTCCCTGTACCGCTCCGGCTGGGTGCTCGACTACCCGGTGAACGCCAACTTCATCTCGGACCTGTTCCGTACCGGCGCCGCGGGCAACCAGGGCGACTTCTCCAACAAGGGCCTGGACGCGGAGATCAAGAAGGCCGACTCCGCCGCCTCCCTCGAGGACTCCGTCGCCGCTTACCAGAAGATCGAGAAGGAGCTGGTGAACTACATGCCCTCCATCCCGCTCTGGTACTACAAGGTCAACGCCGGCTACTCGGAGAAGGTCCAGAACGTCGACTACGCCCAGGACGGCGACCCGATCCTGACGCAGATCGAAGTCAAGAAGTAATCACACCGACGTAGTCCGCGCGCACGCGCGGGACCGGCACAGAAGGACGGTCCCGCGCCTGCCGCACGCAGTGGCCGGGGGGCCCTTCCACGCAACCGATTCACCCTCAGGGGTAGTCGGTGCGGGGGAGGGCCCGTCGGCTGCCGCCGCCTATTACATGGAGGCATGATGGGGCGCTATGTCGCACGACGACTGCTCCAGATGATCCCGGTCTTCCTCGGGACAACGCTGCTGATCTTCCTGATGGTCTACACGCTGCCCGGCGACCCCGTGCGCGGGCTCTTCGGGGACAAGGGTGCCGATCCGGCCACTCTGGAAGCGATGCGGCACAAGCTCGGACTGGACCAGCCGATTCTGGTGCAGTACTGGGACTACATGAAGGGCATGGTCTTTCATGGGGACTTCGGCAACCAGATAGCCAGTGGACGCCCCGTCACCGACGTGCTCGGCGACGCCTTCCCGGTCACCCTGCGACTGGCGGGCATGGCGTTCGTCATCGAGATCATCCTCGGCATCGGCCTGGGCATGGTCGCAGGTCTGCGGGCCGGCCGGCTGGCCGACAACGTGGTGCTGATCCTGACGCTGCTGATCATCTCGATCCCCGTCTTCGTGCTGGCGCACATCGTGAAGTCCGTCTTCGCCGACCAGCTGGGGCTGATCTCGCCCAACGTCTCGAACGAGGCGACCTGGAGCGAGCTACTGACCCCGGCCATCGTGCTCGGCTCGCTCTCCCTCGCGTACGTGGCCCGGCTGACCCGTACGACGATGGCCGAGAACCTGCGGTCCGACTACATGCGTACGGCCGTCGCCAAGGGGCTTCCCAAGCGCCGCATCATCGGTGTGCACCTGATGCGCAACTCGATGATTCCCGTCATCACCTTCCTGGGCACCGACCTGGGCGCCCTGATGGGCGGTGCGGTCGTCACCGAGTCCGTCTTCAACGTCAAGGGCATCGGCGGCACCATCGTCGAGTCGATCACCCGGCGTGAAGGCACCACCCTGGTGGGCCTCGTCACCATCCTGGTGCTCGTCTACCTGTTCATGACCCTGATCGTCGACCTGCTGTACGCGGTCCTGGACCCGAGGATCCGTTATGCCTGACGTGACCAAGACCGCACCCGCGCCCGAGGACATCCACGGCCCCGTCACGGACCCGACCTCCGTGGTCAAGGCCGCCAAGGCGCGCAGCCTGTGGGGCGACGCCTGGGCCGACCTGCGTCGCAACCCGTACTTCCTGGTGTCGTCCGTCCTCATCGTCATCCTCCTGGTGATAGCCGTCTTCCCCGGCCTGTTCACCGGGGCCTCGGCGACCCACGCGGACCTCGGGAAGCACTTCCTGAAGAAGCCCGAGCTGAGCAAGATCGGCTCGGAGGGCTGGCTGGGATACGACGGGCAGGGCCGCAGCGTCTACGCCCGCGTCATCTACGGCACCCGCGCCTCGATCACCGTCGGCGTCTGCGTCACCGTGCTGGTGACCGTGTTCGGCGGCCTCATCGGCATGCTGTCCGGTTTCTTCGGCGGCTGGGTCGACGCGATCCTCTCCGGCTTCACCAACATCTTCCTGGGCCTGCCCTTCCTGCTCGGCGCGATGGTCGTGCTCCAGTCCTTCAGCGAGCGCAAGGTGTGGGTCGTCGTGCTCGCCCTGGCGTTCCTCGGCTGGACGCAGATCGCCCGTGTCATGCGTGGCGCGGTGATGACCGTCAAGGAGGCCGACTACGTCCAGGCGGCCCGGGCGCTCGGTGCGAGCACCACCCGGATCATGTTCCGGCACATCCTGCCGAACGTGATGGCGCCGGTGATCGTCGTCGCCACCATCTCGCTGGGTGTGTACATCTCGGCCGAGGCGACCCTGTCGTACCTGGGCCTGGGTCTCGCCGACCCGACCATCTCGTGGGGCATCGACATCTCGACGGGCTCGAACCAGATCCGGGTGGCCCAGCACATCCTGATCTACCCGTCGATCATGCTCAGCATCACCGTTCTGGCGTTCATCATGCTCGGCGAAGCCGTCCGCAACGCCCTCGATCCGAAGTCGCGATAGGAGGGCGAACGTGGCCACCATCAACAAGACCGCCGAAGTCCCGTCCGCACGCCGGGGTGACGACCACGTCGGTCCCCTGCTCGAAGTCCGTGACCTGCACGTGGAGTTCCACACCCGCGACGGTGTGGCCAAGGCGGTCAACGGGGTCAACTACAGCGTGGACGCCGGCGAGACCCTCGCCGTCCTGGGCGAGTCCGGTTCCGGCAAGTCCGTGACGGCGCAGGCCATCATGGGCATCCTCGACATGCCGCCCGGCAGGATCCCGCAGGGCGAGATCCTCTTCCGCGGCCAGGACATGCTCAAGATGTCCAACGAGGAGCGTCGGAAGATCCGCGGCCAGAAGATCGCCATGATCTTCCAGGACGCGCTGTCCTCGCTGAACCCGGTCCTCACCGTCGGCTACCAGCTCGGCGAGATGTTCCGGGTCCACCAGGGCCTGTCCAAGAAGGAAGCCCGCGCCAAGGCCATCGAGCTGATGGACCAGGTGAAGATCCCGGCCGCCGCGGCCCGGATCTCGGACTACCCGCACCAGTTCTCCGGCGGTATGCGCCAGCGCATCATGATCGCGATGGCGCTCGCCCTGGAGCCGGACCTGATCATCGCGGACGAGCCGACCACCGCGCTCGACGTGACCGTCCAGGCCCAGGTGATGGACCTGCTCGCGGAGCTCCAGCGCGAGTACAACATGGGCCTGATCCTGATCACCCACGACCTGGGTGTCGTCGCGGACGTCGCCGACAAGATCGCCGTGATGTACGCGGGCCGGATCGTCGAGACCGCCCCGGTGCACGAGATCTACAAGCGCCCCGCGCACCCGTACACCAAGGGTCTGCTGGCCTCGATCCCGCGCCTGGACCAGAAGGGCCAGGAGCTCTTCGCGATCAAGGGCCTGCCGCCCAACCTGCTGCACGTGCCGTCGGGCTGCGCCTTCAACCCGCGCTGCACCATGGCCCAGGACATCTGCCGTTCGGACATCCCGCCGCTCCACGCGGTGACCGAGCAGGACGGCACCGAGCTGGCCGGCCGCCGCAGCGCCTGTCACTTCTGGAAGGAGACGATCCATGGCTGACATCTCGAAGGAGTCCGTGGACGCCACCCCCAACGTCTCCGACGTGGAGACCGTCGACGCGGCGAGCGAGGCGGAGGCCGTAGCCGCCATCGACGCGCCCGTGTCGCAGGGGGAGCCGATCCTCCAGGTGCGCAACCTCGTCAAGCACTTCCCGCTGACGCAGGGCATCCTCTTCAAGAAGCAGGTCGGCGCCGTCAAGGCCGTCGACGGCATCTCGTTCGACCTGTACGCGGGCGAGACGCTGGGCATCGTCGGCGAGTCCGGCTGTGGCAAGTCCACCGTCGCCAAGCTGCTGATGACGCTGGAGCGGGCCACCGCCGGCGAGGTCTTCTACAAGGGCCAGGACATCACCAAGCTGTCCGGCCGCGCGCTGAAGGCCGTCCGCCGCAACATCCAGATGGTGTTCCAGGACCCGTACACCTCGCTCAACCCCCGTATGACGGTGGGCGACATCATCGGCGAGACGTACGAGATCCACCCCGAGGTGGCCCCCAAGGGCGACCGGCGGCGCAGGGTCCAGGAGCTCCTGGACGTGGTGGGCCTCAACCCGGAGTACATCAACCGGTACCCGCACCAGTTCTCCGGCGGTCAGCGCCAGCGCATCGGCATCGCCCGCGGCCTCGCGCTCAACCCGGAGATCATCATCTGCGACGAGCCGGTCTCCGCGCTCGACGTGTCGGTGCAGGCGCAGGTCGTCAACCTGATGGAGAAGCTCCAGGACGAGTTCAACCTGTCCTACCTCTTCATCGCGCACGACCTGTCGATCGTCCGGCACATCTCGGACCGGGTCGGCGTCATGTACCTCGGCAAGATGGCCGAGATCGGTACGGACGTCCAGATCTACGACCACCCGACGCACCCCTACACCCAGGCGCTGCTGTCGGCCGTCCCGGTCCCCGACCCGGAGGCCCGCGAGGGCCGCGAGCGGATCATCCTCTCCGGTGACGTCCCCTCGCCGGCCAACCCGCCGTCGGGCTGCCGCTTCCGCACCCGCTGCTGGAAGGCCCAGGACAAGTGCGCCACCGAGGTGCCGCTCCTCGCGGTCCCCGAGCGCTTCAAGACCGCGAAGACGCCGGCCGCCCACGAGTCGGCCTGCCACTTCGCGGAGGAGAAGGATGTGGTGCACGCGGCCTCGTAACACCGCGCGCACAACAAAAGGCGCCCCGGAACCGATCGGTTCCGGGGCGCCTTTCCCGTGTACCGGGAACCGGGCTCGCAGGGTGCTCGGGTCAATGGGCCGTTGCGTGCCCGGTTCCCCCGGCCGGAGCCGTACGGCGGGCGGGGACCGGTCGGGTCCCGCGCCGGGCGTACGGCCCCGGGGCCGAGGCGAGGGGTGTCAGCCTCGCGCCTCGCGGCCTTCGGACCCGCCGTCCTTCTCCAGGCTCCTGGCGGGCTTCGCGTCGTTCGTGCCGAGGCTCTTGGCGGGCCTCGCGTCCGCCGTACGGGCCTGCGGGACGGCGGCCACCGACTGGGTGTCCTCCGGGTAGTGGCAGGCCGTCAGGTGGCCCTCACGGCTGCCGGAGACCCGGACCAGCGGAGGCGCCTCGCTCGCGCACTTGTCCGTCGCCTTCCAGCAGCGGGTGCGGAAGCGGCAGCCCGAGGGCGGGTTGACGGGGGACGGGACGTCACCGGTGAGCCGGATGCGGTCACGGGCCGGGGTGTCGTCCGCGGTGGCCTCGGGCACGGCGGAGAGCAGTGCCCGGGTGTAGGGGTGGCGCGGATTCCCGTACAGGTCGTCGCGGTCCGCGATCTCCACGATCCGGCCGAGGTACATCACGGCCACGCGCTGCGAGAAGTGCCGTACGACCGCCAGGTCGTGGGCGATGAACAGGAAGGCGATCCCCAGCTCCTTCTGGAGCTTCTGCAGCAGGTTGACCACCTGCGCCTGGATCGACACGTCCAGCGCCGACACCGGCTCGTCCGCCACGATCAGCTTCGGCTCCAGGGCCAGCGCGCGGGCGACCCCGATGCGCTGGCGCTGACCGCCGGAGAACTCGTGCGGGAAGCGGTTGTAGTGCTCCGGGTTGAGCCCGACCGTCTCCAGCAGCTCCCGCACCCGGGCCTCGCGGCCGCCGGGCGGCTCGATGCCGTTGACCTCCATCGGCGCCGACACGATCTTGCCGACCGTCTGGCGCGGGTTCAGCGAGGCGTACGGGTCCTGGAAGATCATCTGGATCTCGGAGCGGACCGGCGCCAGCTGCTTGCGCCCGGCGTGCGTGATGTCCTGCCCGCGGTAGGTGATCCGGCCCGCGGTCGGTTCGAGGAGCCGGGTGACCAGCCGGCCCGTGGTCGACTTGCCGCAGCCGGACTCACCGACCAGGCCCAGGCTCTCGCCCTCGGCGACGGTGAAGTCCAGTCCGTCCACGGCCTGGACGGCCCCGACGGTCCGCCGGATCGGGAAGCCGCCCTTGATCGGGAAGTGCTTGGTGAGTCCGGAGACGTCCAGGAGGGGATCGGTGCTGCTCATGGTGGGAAAGTCCCGTCTCTTGTACGTCAGTTGGCCCGGGTGCCGGCGAAGTCGGTGAAGAACTCCACGCGCTGCTCCGGGGTCAGGTGGCAGGCCGCCCCGCGCCCGGACACCAGGTCCAGCGGAGGCTGCTGGGCCGAGCAGCGGTCGCCGCCGACCTGTTCGGTGAACGAGCACCGCGGGTGGAAGCGGCAGCCGGTCGGCGGGTTGAGGAGGCTCGGCGGGGTACCCGGGATCGGCGAGAGCGGCACGTCCACCGGGCCTTCGAGGGTGGGCATCGAGCCCAGCAGCCCCCAGGTGTACGGGTGCTGGGGCGTGCGCAGCACCTCCTTCTTCGTACCCCGCTCCACACAGCGACCGCCGTACATCACGAGGACGTCGTCCGCGATGTCGGCGATGACGCCCAGGTCGTGGGTGATGAAGATGATCGAGGTGCCGAACTCCTGCTGGAGGTCCTTGAGCAGGTCCATGATCTGGGCCTGCACGGTGACGTCCAGCGCGGTCGTCGGCTCGTCCGCGATCAGCAGCGCGGGGTCGCAGACCAGCGACATGGCGATCATCGCGCGCTGGCGCATACCGCCGGAGAACTGGTGCGGGAAGTCGTCCACGCGCAGGTTCGGCTGCGGGATGCCCACCTTGGTGAGCATCTCGATCGACCGCGCCCGGGCCTCCTGCTTGGAGGCGCCGGTGTGCTTGCGGAACGTCTCGCCGATCTGCTTGCCGATCGTGTGGTACGGCGACAGGGAGGCCAGGGCGTCCTGGAAGACCATGGCCATCTTGTTGCCGCGCAGCCGCTCCAGTTCCCGCTCGGAGGCGGACAGCAGGTCCTGCCCGTCGAGCAGGATCTCGCCCTCGATCTCGGTGTGGTCGGGGTGGTGCAGGCCGAGGATCGCCAGGTTGGTGACGGACTTGCCGGAGCCGGACTCGCCGACGATGCCGAGGGTCTTGCCGCGCTCCAGGTCGAAGGAGAGCCCGTCGACGGCCTTGACCATGCCGTCTTCGCTGGAGAAGTGCACGCGCAGGTCGCGTACGGAGAGGAAGGGGGTGCTCATGGGGTCTCTCCCTAGGCGAGGCGGACGCGTGGGTCGATGAGGGCGTAGACGGCGTCGACGATGATGTTGAAGAGGACGATCGCCGCCGCCGCGACCAGGACGACGCCGAGGATCATCGGCAGGTCGTTGTCGTAGACCGCCTTGATCGACAGGGCGCCGATGCCGTGCAGACCGAAGGTCTTCTCGGTGATGATCGCGCCGCCGAGCAGCAGTCCGAGGTCGAGTCCGAAGATGGTGACGATCGGGCCCATCGCGCCGCGCCAGGCGAACCGGAAGAACACGGTGCGCCGGGACAGGCCCTTGGCACGGGCGGTGCGGACGTAGTCCTCGCTCATCGTCTCCACGAGCTGGGAGCGGGTCATACGCGTGTAGTTGGCGGTGAAGATCAGCGCCAGCACCATCCAGGGCAGCAGCAGTCCGGCGAACCAGCCGGCCGGGTCCTGGGTGAACGCGACGTCCTTGGGGCGGCTGAGGATGTGCCACTGGTCGCTGAGGTAGTACATGGCGACTACGCCGACGATGTAGATCTGCATCGAGGAGCCGATCAGGGACGCCGAGGAGGCGACCTTGTCCAGCGCCTTGCCCTGCTTCACGGCGGCCAGCATGCCGGTGCCCACACCGAAGAGCACGAAGACGACTGCGCTGCCGACGGAGAGGGAGAGCGTCGTGGGGAGGCGGTCCATGATGGTGGCGAGGACCGGCTCGCGGTTGCGGAACGAGTAGCCCAGGCACGGCGCGGGGCAGTGGCCGAACGAGCTGTAGTCGCGTCCGACGAACACGCCCTCCAGCCAGTGCCAGTACTGCACGGGCAGCGGGTCGGCGATGCCGAGGTTCTGCTTGACCAGCGCCAGCGTCTCCGGCGTGCAGATCTTGCCGCAGGCCGCGCGAGCAGGGTCGCGGGGCGCGACGTAGAAGAGGACGAAGGTGATGGCACTGATGATCAGCAGGATGACCAGTGCGCCGATTGCCCGGCGGATGAGGAAGCGGAACATGGCGATGGATTTCCCTGGCAGACGCCGACGAGGGGGAGGGGAGCGGGCGGGGCGCCGCGGGGGCGCCCCGCCTCGGGGGGTGTCGGCTACGCCTTCACGAAGAGCTTGTAGAAGATGGCCGAGGAGTACTGCGGGTGGAACATGGCCCCGCCGACCTTCGAGCCGTACAGGTAGAAGCGGCGCTGGAACGTCTCGGGGATGATCGGCGCCTCCTCCGTCATGATCCGCTTGTCGAGCGCGGCCCACTGCTTGCCGGCCTCGGCCGGGTCGGCGATGGTGACGTTCTTCTTGATGGCCTCGTTGACCCAGTCGACGTTCAGCTGCGAGATGTTGTTCGCGCCGTCCGCGATGGTGCCGCCGTCGAACAGCGGCTGTATCAGGGTGTAGCCGGTCGGCCAGTCCGGGGACCAGCCGAACCACATCACGTCGAACTTGTTGTCGATCTTCTGGATGCCGTCGTAGTAGCTGGTGGACTCCAGCGGCTTGAGAACGGGCTCGAAGCCGGCGGCCTTGAGGGCGTTCTCGATGACGACCTTGGTCTTGTCGTAGGTGTTGCTCTGCGGGAAGGCGTAGACGATCTTCTGACCCTCCTTGCCCGCCTCCTTCAGCAGCGCCTTCGCCTTCTCCGGGTCGCCCTGCGGCTTCTTCAGCTTGCCGTAGACGTCGTCCTTGGCGTAGCCCATGATGTCGGGGCTCAGGATGGACGTGGCGTAGTCACCGGCCGACGGACCACCGTAGATCTTGCGGATCTGCTCCAGCGGCCACGCGTGGATCAGGGCCTGGCGCACCTTCAGGTCGGTGATGCGCTTGGTGTTGATCGCGTAGTAGTAGATGCCGGTGAGCAGACCGTTGAAGGTGCGCTTCTTCAGCTCGGGGTCGGTCAGGACCTTCTGGATGCGCTCGGCCGGGACACCGCTGTACGCCATGACGGCGTACTGGTCGTCGCCGGAGTCGGCGATCAGACGGTCGGTGGCCTGGAGCGACTCGGGGCCGAACTCGTAGACGATGCTGTCCGGGTACGCGTTGCGGATCGCGTCGTTGTTCGGGTCCCAGTGCTCGTTGCGGACCAGGGTCATCGACTTGTCGACGGAGTGCGACTTGATGCGGTACGGGCCGCAGGACACCGGGTCCTTGTCGTACTTCTCCTTGCTGTCGCCCTTGACCGGGACAGCGCCGTAGGAGCTCATCGCCAGCGTGAAGTTGAAGTCCGGGCGGGCCTCGGAGAGCTTGAAGGTGATGCTCTTCGCGGCCTTGTCGACCACGACCGAGTCGAGGTGCTTGCCGCTGAACGGGCCCTTGTACTTGCCGCGGAAGTCGGTGGTGCCGGTGAGCGCCTGCTGGGCGTAGCCCGCGCCCTCGGTGGTGAAGCTGGCGAAGCCGCGCTCGATGCCGTGGCGCACGTCCTCGACGGTGAGCTCCTTGCCGTCCTCCCACTTGAGGCCGTCCTTGAGCGTGAACGCCCAGGTCTTGCCGCCGTCCTTGGTGGTGCCGGCATCGGTGGCGAGGTCGCCGACGAGCTTCATCGAGCCGTCGGAGGCGATCTTGTAGCCGGTCAGGCAGCGGATGAAGAGGTCACCGACCGCGGAGTTCCACGAGAAGTAGATGCGCTGCGGGTCCAGGTGCGAGAAGTCGTCCGGCGCGATGCCGCGGATCGTCCCGCCCTTCTTGGCGCCCGGGATCTCCGGAGCGGCGCCCGTGGAGTCCTCCTTGGTACCGACGACCACCGAGCCGGTGTACTTGTCGGCGCCGCCGTGGCCCTTGCTCTTGTCGCCCTTGCCGGCGGTGGAGCTGCCGCTGCTGCAGGCGGTGAGCGCCATCGTGCCGCCGGCCGCGACCGACGTGGCGATGACGAAGTTTCTGCGGGAGAGAGACATGGCTTCCTGCTCTGGTCGAGTGGAGAAACGATGGATCCGGGTGGGCCCCGTCGCCCGTCCGGAGTACGGCGGATTCAGCGCTTGGTCTTGGGGTCCAGTGCGTCGCGCACGGAGTCGCCGAGGAGGTTGAAGGCGATCACGAAGATCACCATCGACGCGCCGGGGAAGAGCATGAACGTGATGTCGCTCTGGTAGACGTCCGAGCCGCGCTGGATCATCACGCCCCAGTCCGGGGTCGGTGAGGTCAGCCCGACGCCGAGGAAGGCGAGACCCGCTTCCGCTGTCACGTACGCGGGCAGCGCGAGCGTGGCCTGGATCAGGATCGGCGTCCAGAGGTTGGGCAGCAGTTCCTTGAAGATGATCCGCGCCGGGGACGCGCCGGTGACCTTGGCGGCCTCCACGAACTCGCGTTCGCGCAGGGCCAGCACCTCACCGCGCAGCAGACGGGCGATGGAGGCCCAGCCGAAGGCGGTCATGACCGAGATCAGGGTGACCACGGTCAGCCATACCGGAGTGTTCTCCTCCGGGTCGACCAGGATCGAGAGCAGTACGGGCCAGAAGGCGATGAAGAAGAGCGTGGACGGGAAGGCCAGCAGGATGTCGATGACCCGGCCGACCAGGTAGTCCGTCTTGCCCCCGAGGTAGCCCGCGGTGATGCCGATCGCGATGCCGATCACGGTGACGAGCAGCGTGGTGGCGGCGGCGATGAGCAGGGAGTTGCGGATGCCGTAGAGCAGGAAGGTGAAGACGTCCCGGCCGAGGCCGGGCTCGATGCCGAACCAGAAGTCGCCGCTGATGCCGCCGTTGGGAAGGACCGGGGAGCCGAAGTCGTCCAGCAGGCTGGTGTCGTTCTGCCCGTACGTCGTGTACGGGTCCTTTCCGTACAGCTTCGCGATCAGCGGGGCGGCAATGCCCACCACGAAGAAGAAAATGACCACATACGCGGAAATCACGCCGGTGCGGTCGCGCTTGAAGCGGCGCCAGGCGAGCTTTCCGGGCGACCGGCCGTCGCCTCCCTTGCCGGAGGCGGTCTCGGGCGGAAGGGCCGCCGTCACATCCGCCGCCTCAAGAGGGGCTGCTGCGTTCGAGGTTGGAATCGTCATGGTGCTCCTGGCCCGGAGGGTCGAAGGACTCCGCAGGGCACACCCACGGGCTACCCGGACTTTTTCAACGCAATTCACGCAGGGTCAATGAATGTCGAGCCGCCTTGGTCTGCTCTTTGGCCCCTTGACTCATTCATGACCTTTGCATGGCGAGTCCTTTGCCTTGCGTTTACCCGTTCCAAGGCATATTGGCCTGCAATTCAATGCAATCCGGGCATTGAGTCCGATATCCGGGCGGCATTGTCTCGGAATTCGTACATCCGGATGTGGCGCTATGCGGCCGATGCCGGTTCGTTGCCCCGTCGTTACCGCTTCGCCGCTCGTCAGAGGGGGTGGGGGCGCCCGGTGGGGTGTCGTGTACGCGTCCGGAATCCGGTGTCCGGGCGTGTTCGCCGGGACCCGGACGGGCGCCGCGCTGCCCGAATGGGGGGAGTAGATATGCGTACGCCCCGTTCTGAGGTGATATTTGACCTCACGTAAGCCGGAGCACAATGAGGAGGCACTCCATGCGCGGAGCCACACACGTCAAGTGGGCCGCATGTGCGGCGGCCGTCGCCCTGGCGGCGACGGCCTGCGGCGGGGGCGACAGCGGTGGCGGTGGAGGTGGCGCCGACGGGATCGTCAGCTCGTCCTGGGGTGACCCGCAGAACCCGCTGGAGCCGGCCAACACCAACGAGGTGCAGGGCGGCAAGGTCCTTGACATGGTCTTCCGAGGTCTGAAGAAGTACGACCCGAAGACCGGCGAGGCCACCAACATGCTCGCCGAGAAGATCGAGTCCAAGGACAACCAGAACTTCACCGTCACGGTGAAGGACGGCTGGACCTTCAGCAACGGCGAGAAGATCACCGCCAACTCCTTCGTGAATGCCTGGAACTACGGCGCCCTCCTGAAGAACAACCAGAAGAACGCCTACTTCTTCGGCTACATCGACGGCTACGACAAGGTGCACCCGGAGACCGGGAAGGCCACCGCCACCAAGCTGTCCGGCCTCAAGGTCGTGGACGACAAGACCTTCACGGTCAAGCTGTCGCAGAAGTTCTCGCTGTGGCCCGACACCCTCGGCTACCCGGCCTTCGCGCCGCTCCCCAAGACCTTCTTCACCGACCACGCCGCCTGGCTGTCCAAGCCCATCGGCAACGGTCCGTACACCATCGACAAGTACACCAAGGGCTCCTCGATGAGCCTGCGCAAGTGGGACGACTACCCCGGGGACGACAAGGCGCAGAACGGCGGCATCGATCTCAAGGTCTACACCGACAACAACACCGCCTACACCGACCTGACGGCCGGCAACCTCGACCTCGTGGACGACGTGCCCGCCTCGCAGCTCAAGAACGTCAAGGCGGACCTCGGCGACCGGTACATCAACACCCCGGCCGGCATCATCCAGACCCTCGCCTTCCCGTTCTACGACAAGAACTGGAACACGGCCGGCGCGGTCAAGGTCCGCCAGGGCCTCTCGATGGCGATCAACCGCCCGCAGATCACCGACCAGATCTTCCAGAAGACCCGCACCCCCGCCTCCGACTGGACCTCCCCGGTCCTCGGCGCGGACGGCGGCTTCAAGAAGGGGCTCTGCGGCAAGGAGTGCACGTACAACGCCGCCGAGGCCAAGAAGATGATCGAGGACGGCGGCGGCATCCCCGGCGGCCAGCTCAAGATCTCGTACAACGGTGACACCGGCTCCCACAAGGAGTGGGTCGACGCCGTCTGCAACAGCATCAACAAGGTCATGGGCAACAACAAGGCGTGCGTGGGCGCCCCCGTCGGCACCTTCGCCGACTTCCGCAGCCAGGTCTCCCAGCAGAAGCTGCACGGCGCCTGGCGCGCGGGCTGGCAGATGGACTACCCGCTCATCCAGAACTTCCTGCAGCCCGTGTACTACACCAACGCCTCGTCCAACGACGGCAAGTGGAACAACAAGCAGTTCGACGACCTCGTGGACAAGGCCAACGCCGAGTCCGACAAGGCCAAGGCCGTCTCCACCTTCCAGGACGCCGAGAAGGTCATGGTCCAGCAGATGCCCGTCATCCCGCTCTGGTACCAGAACGGCAGCGCCGGCTACTCGGAGAACGTCACCAACGTCTCGCTGAACCAGTTCAGCGTCCCGGTGTACGAGCAGATCAAGGTCAAGTAAGGGACGGAGCCGGGCGACCGTGCGGTGACGCACCGGCCGCCCGGCTTCCCCGTCCCCCCGACTCCTCAGCCTCCGTCCCCCGCGACCCCCGGAGCCCTTCATGGGACGTTATGTGATCCGGCGGCTGCTGCAGATGATCCCGGTCTTCTTCGGCACCACGCTGTTGATCTTCCTGATGGTGAACGTGATGGGTGACCCCATCGCGGGTCTCTGCGGCGACCGCCAGTGCGACCCGGCGACCGCCGCCCAACTCCGCACGGAATTCGGCCTCGACAAGCCGGTGTGGCAGCAATACCTCACCTACATGGGCAACGTCTTCACCGGCGACTTCGGCACCGCGTTCAACGGGCAGAAGGTCACCGAGCTGATGGGCACCGCCTTCCCCATCACCATCCGCCTCACCCTCGTCGCGATCGTCTTCGAGATCGTGATCGGCATCAGCCTCGGCGTGGTCACGGGGCTGCGCCGGGGCCGGCCCGTCGACACCGCCGTCCTCATCCTGACGCTGGTCGTGATCTCCATCCCGACCTTCGTCACCGGTCTGCTGCTCCAGCTGCTCCTGGGCGTCGAATGGGGCGTCATCAAACCGTCCGTCTCGCCCGAGGCCCCCCTGAACGAGCTGATCATCCCGGGCCTGGTGGTCGCCTCCGTCTCGCTGGCGTACGTCACCCGGCTCACCCGGACCTCGATCGCCGAGAACACCCGCGCCGACTACGTCCGCACCGCGACCGCCAAGGGTCTGCCCCGGCGCCGCGTGGTCATCCGCCACCTGCTGCGCAACTCGCTGATCCCCGTCGTCACCTTCATCGGTACGGACGTGGGCGCCCTGATGGGCGGGGCGATCGTCACCGAGCGGATCTTCAACATCCACGGCGTCGGCTACCAGCTCTACCAGGGCATCCTGCGCCAGAACTCGCAGACCGTGGTCGGCTTCGTCACCGTCCTGGTGCTGGTCTTCCTGGCGGCCAACCTGATCGTCGACCTCCTCTACGCCGTACTCGACCCGAGGATCCGCTATGCCTGAGCAGACACCGGACGAGGCGATCTCGGCCGCCGGAGCCGGCGGGCCCACGGACCTCGCGCTCGCGGAGGGCGACAGCCTGGAGAAGACCCCCGGCGGCCCGGACGGCACCGGTCCCGACACCAAACCGCAGAGCCTGTGGTCCGACGCCTGGCGCGACCTGCGCCGCAACCCGGTCTTCATCATCTCCGCGCTGATCATCCTGTTCCTGGTGGTCATCTCGATCTGGCCGCAGCTCATCGCCTCCGGCGACCCGCTCGACTGCGACCTCGGCAAGGCCCAGCAGGGCTCCCAGCCCGGCCACCCCTTCGGCTACGACGGACAGGGCTGTGACGTCTACACCCGCGTCGTCTACGGTGCCCGCAACTCCGTCACCGTCGGCATCTGCTCCACCGTCGGCGTCGCCCTGATCGGCAGCGTCCTCGGCGGCCTCGCGGGGTTCTTCGGCGGCTGGTGGGACGCGCTGCTGTCCCGGCTCACCGACATCTTCTTCGGCATCCCCGTCGTCCTCGGCGGCCTGGTCTTCCTCTCCGTGGTGACCAGCTCCACCGTCTGGCCGGTGATCGGCTTCATCGTCCTGCTCGGCTGGCCGCAGATCGCCCGCATCGCCCGCGGCTCCGTCATCACCGCCAAGCACAACGACTACGTGCAGGCCGCCCGGGCCCTCGGCGCCTCCAACGGCCGGATGATGCTGCGTCACATCGCGCCGAACGCCGTCGCCCCGGTCATCGTCGTCGCGACCATCGCGCTGGGCACGTACATCTCGCTGGAGGCGACGCTGTCGTTCCTCGGCGTGGGCCTGAAGCCGCCCGCCGTCTCCTGGGGCATCGACATCTCCGCCGCGTCCCAGTAC